>QKED01000080.1 GCA_003252455.1 Gammaproteobacteria bacterium | reverse complement strand
GGCCCGCTCCTACCACCGACATACCCCCTGTAGGAGCGTCCCCATGGGCGCGATGGTCTAGCAATAGTGCTACCCCCATCGCGGGCATGGCCCGCTCCTACCACCGACATACCCCCTGTAGGAGCGTCCCCATGGGCGCGATCTCTGACCCTCATGTACTCCAAATACGCGGCGCACTCGCCTCGCGCCCGATCACGCCCGGGCGGAGCAACGCCCAGAGGCGGGCAAACAGCTTGCGACACTGCTCGGTGGAGCCACCTAGGTAGCGCGACACCAGCACACCATCCAGCAGGGTGATGCCGATAGGGGCCTGCTCATCCAGCGTCTCGCGCAGGCTCGTGACCAGCCCGGCATCCGCCGGAAAGGCGTAGAGGCTGGCGAACACAGGGTTTGCGCGCAGCCCCGCCGCCCCGGTACGCCCACCCTCGCCTTCCACGACCTGCCGCTCGATCAGAAGCGGCGCGCCGTCGTGATAGAGGCTGAAGCGAAACTCGGCGCGTCCAATGTCGAACGCCTCGTCGTTTGTCGGGCGCCCCAGGCAGTTGATCTCCCAGCCGACGAAGCGCGCCTCGCCGCTCAGCTCCACCCGCGTCTCCAGTCGGGTGTCGGTGTCGACGAAGAGGATGTTCTCCTGTGGCAGCCACTCCAGCGCACCACCCTCCACACGCAGGGTTTGCAGCTGGGTGGAGCGCATGCCGTTGCTGCGATAGAACTTGGTGGCGCCTGGGGTGGTCACCAGTGCCGTAGCGCCAGCAGCGACGTGTGCCTGAATATCCAGCTGGTCGCCACCGGCCACGCCACCCGGCGGGTGCAGCAAATAGACGTGGCAGCAGTCGCCCTCGGGATAGAAGGCGCGCTGCACGCTCAGGGGGCCGAAGCGCCTGCGCTCGGCGAGCACGGTCTTGCCCGGCCCCGGCCTGAAGCCGAGGGCGAGGTGGGCCTGCCAGCCCTCGCTGCCGTGCTCCGCCGCCTGCGTCATCGTCCGCTCAGTCCGCCTTGCGTTTGAGCTGGCGCAGCAGCAGGTAAGCGGCAGGCACACCAACCATCAGGGCGATGAAGAGGTGCTCGACGAAGTGCTGGTCGAGTGCCTCGGGGCCGCTGTGGGCCAGGGCGGGAGAGGCGAGCAGTGTGAGGGCGACGGTGAGTAGAGACTTCATGCTGTGCTCCTTGGGTCTTGGCGATAGTAACGGATATCAGACGGTGAGGTAGCGTTTGATCAGCTCGTCGTTAAGCTCGCCCATGGCCCCGGCGGCGACGTGGCGGCCCCGGTCGAGGATGCAGAAGCGGTCACCCACCTTGCGTGCGAAGGGGAGCTTCTGCTCGACCAGCAGCACGGTAAGGCCGTGCTGCTCGTTGAGACGGCGGATGATGTCGCCGATCTCGGCGACGATATTGGGCTGGATGCCCTCGGTCGGCTCATCGAGGATGAGCAGCTTGGGGTCGAGGACCAGGGCGCGCCCAATCGCCAACTGCTGCTGCTGACCACCGGAGAGGTCACCGCCGCGACGCCCGAGCATCTCCTTGAGCACGGGGAACAGCTCGTATATGAACGGGGGCACCTCGCGGCTCTTTTCGCGCCGCGCAGGCAGGCCGATACGCAGGTTCTCCTCCACCGTGAGCATGGGGAAGATCTGGCGGCCCTGGGGCACGTAGCCGATGCCGAGCGGGGCGCGCTTCTCGGCGATGACACCGGAGAGGTCCGTGCCCGTGAAATCCATCTTGCCGCTCTTGATCGGCAGCAGACCCATGACGCACTGCAACAGCGTGGTCTTGCCCACACCGTTGCGCCCCATGAGCACAGTGCACTGCCCCTCGCTCACCTCCAGGTCGAGGTCCCAGAGGGTATGGGATTCACCGTAGTATTGGTTCAGGCCGGAGATGGTCAGCATGGTCTTGTCCTGGGATTAATTCGTTCACCACAGAGAGCACAGAGAACACAGAGGTTTACGAAGAGAGGCCGAGGCCTCTGCATGTTTAGACTTAAACCCACTGTCTCGACTCACGCTCATTGATGACTCTGATGGTGCGGCCTCGGCCACAGCCTGATTTGAGTGACTCACCGAGATGAGTGTTGGCGTTGCCTACCAATAGGCACCACACCCATCCCTAAAATCTCATCTTCTCTGTGCTCTCTGTGTCCTCTGTGGTGAACTCTCTCCCTAGCCACCACTGAGACACGGGCCTTACTCGCCCAGATACACCTCGACCACACGCGGGTCGTTCTGCACCTGGTCCATCGTCCCCTCGGCCAGCACGCTGCCCTGATGTAGTACGGTGACGGTGCGGGCGATGGAGCGCACAAAGTCCATGTCGTGCTCCACCACCACCACCGAGTGCTGTCCGGCGAGGGAGGTGAGCAACTCAGCGGTACGGTCCATCTCCTGATGGGTCATGCCCGCCACGGGTTCGTCGACCAGCAAGAGCTTGGGCTTCTGCATCAGCAGCATGCCGATCTCCAGCCACTGTTTCTGACCGTGGGAGAGCGAGCCCGCCAACTGGTGGCGGTTCTCCACCAGGCCGATGGTCTCCAGAACCTCGTCGATGCGCTCCTGCTCCTGCGGCCCGATGGTGGCGATGAAGGTCGACCAGACGGTCTTGGCCCCGGCCATGGAGAGTTCCAGGTTCTCCATCACCGTGTGCGACTCGAACACCGTCGGCTTCTGGAATTTGCGCCCTATGCCCGCCTGGGCGATTTCCGGCTCGGAGTGACGCAGCAGGTCCATGGACTGACCGAAGTAGACGCTGCCGCTATCGGGGCGCGTCTTGCCGGTGATGATGTCCATCATGGTGGTCTTGCCCGCGCCGTTGGGGCCGATGATGCAGCGCAGCTCCCCGGCGTTGATGTAGAGGTTGAGGTTGTTGATCGCCTTGAAGCCGTCGAAGCTGACGGAGACATCTTCGAGGTAGAGGATGACACCGTGGCTCACGTCCACCCGCACCTCGTCACGCGGGATCATGAAGTCGAAGACCTGGTCCCGGCGCATCACCTGGCGCAGTTGGTCGAGTTGCGCAATCATGCCGACTTCCTCCGGTTGAGCAGGCCGATGACGCCCTTGGGCAGGAAGATGGTCACCAGCACGAAGAGCGCGCCGAGGGCGAAGAGCCACGCCTCGGGCATGGCGGCGGTGAACCAGCTCTTGCCGTAGTTGACCATCAGCGCCCCGGCGGCGGCGCCGTAGAGGGTGGCGCGCCCGCCCACGGCGACCCAGATGACCATCTCGATGGAGTTGATCGGCGCGAACTCACCGGGGTTGATGATCCCCACCTGCGGCACGTAGAGGGCCCCGGCGATACCGGCGAGCACGGCGGAGACGGTGAATATGGCCAGCTTGATGTGCTCGACGCGATAGCCGACAAAGCGCACCCGCGCCTCAGCGTCGCGCACCGCTACTGCCACGCGTCCGAGACGCGAACCGACGATGATGCGGCAGATGAGGTAGCCCACGGCCAGTGCCAGACCGCTCAGCACGAACAGGGTCACGCGGGTGCCGTCCGACTGCAGGCTGAAGCCGAGGATGTCCTTGAAGTCGGTGAGGCCGTTGTTGCCGCCGAAGCCCATCTCGTTACGGAAGAAGGCCAGCATCAGCGCGTAGGTGAGCGCCTGGGTGATGATGGAGAGGTAGACGCCGGTCACGCGCGAGCGGAAGGCGAGCCAGCCGAAGACGAAGGCGAGCAGACCCGGCACCAGCAGCACCATGAGCATGGCGAACCAAAACTGGTCGAAGCCATACCAGAACCAGGGCAGTGCGTCCCAGTTGAGGAAGACCATGAAGTCCGGCAGCTCTGCGTTGCCGTAGACGCCACGGTCACCGATCTGGCGCATCAGGTACATGCCCATGGCGTAGCCGCCGAGGGCGAAGAAGGCGCCGTGGCCGAGGCTCAAGATCCCCAGGTAACCCCAGGCCAGATCGACCGCCACCGCCAGCAGGGCATAGGTGAGGTACTTGCCGAGCAGGGTCACGGTGTAGGTGGAGAGGTGCAGCACGTGTCCCTCGGGGAACAGCAGGTTGCACACCGGTACCACCACCAGGGTGACGAGCAGCAGGCCGAGAAAGATCTGGCCGCCACGGTCTTGTTTCAGTGTCGAGAGAAGATGCATGTCTTTATCTCTTTTGTTTCAACGCTGGCGCTTAATTCGTTGGCCACGGAGGCTCGGAGTACACGGAGGGCAACTCGCTCCCACGTTTCGCGTGGGAGTGCCTACCGAACCTTCTGTAAGCAGTGCCTTTGTCGAGGGCGATCTGCATTCCCACGCGGAGCGTGGGAACGAGTGGTTCTAAGTGCCGCACCTCGGAGTACAGGCCTCGGCCTGTACCTCTACCCGCACAGGCCAAGGCCTGTACTCCAAACTTCTGTCAGCCACGAGGTTCGGCACCACTTTCTCGCTCCCACGCTCCGCGTGGGAGTGTGTACCGAACTCTCCGTAGGCAGTGCCGATTTCGTGGCCTGTCTGCATTCGACGCGGAGCGTGGGAACGAGTGGTTCTAAGTGCCGCACCTTGGAGT
>QKED01000108.1 GCA_003252455.1 Gammaproteobacteria bacterium | reverse complement strand
GTGCCGTCGGGATTGTGGTGTTCCCCGCGTCCGCTGGGATGAACCGTCCCATATCCGCGCGCCGTGAATCGCACGCAAGTGTTCCCCGCGTCCGCGGGGATGAACCGTGCAAACCCGCTTACCTGAAGCCTAAGCACCAGTGTTCCCCGCGTCCGCAGGGATGAACCGGGAGCTGGCCTTGACCACCGATGTTGTCGATGGTGCTCCCCGCGTCCGCGGGGATGAACCGAGTTGCGCTATGCGCAAGAGCTATGGGGCAATGTATTCCCCGCATCCGCGGGGATGAACCGAGCAGTGGAGAGCACTCCCAGCGCCAGAACGAGTGTTCCCCGCATCCGCAGGGATGAACCAGGTATGCCTGGGACTATCTCGTGATCCCCGCGCACACGGGGATGAGCCCGATTCCATCGTTCACGGTGAGCACGCAAAGGGGCATGCGCCGTACCCGCTGGAATGAGTCAACATCACCGTCGCCACCGAGTACATCATCACTGCGTTCCTCAAACCTGCGGAAGTAGGGCTAGGAGCCGATCAGGTAGCAGGTCCTGCGAGTTCCCCCGCACCCGCGGCGCTCGACCCAGGACACCGCAGACCACCCCGTCTCGATCCGTGATTCCCCGCGCCCACCGTGACACTGGCCCAGCCATCCGCCCGTCGTGGGGTCTCACGTAGAGGTCGTCAGCACCATGGTGCACGTGAGTGCCGCGCGGTCAGACCCTGCCGGTAAGTGCCCCTCGCCATCGTTGCCCAGGTTAGTTAGGCGAACTAACTAAAACATTCGATTGGCCCGATTCAGCATTCACTCATTTAATGAAATGGCGACACAGCGTGACGCGACACCTCGTTGACGAGGTTTTCGATCCCATTGAATCCAGGAGTGCCATGCCATGAACAGCCCGATCCAGATCCCTGCCCCGGTGAGTGATGACCTGAGCCTGCGCGTCGCGCAGTTGGAGCGCCAGTTGGCGGAGTTGAGCCCACGCGTGCCGAAGAATCAGGTCTCGATCATCCTGCTCTCCGGCGATTTCGATAAGGCGATGGCCGCCTTCATGATGGCCACCGGTGCCGCCGCCATGGGTATGGAGGTGTCGATGTTCTTCACCTTCTGGGGCTGCTCGGTGATCAAGAAGGGGCGCAAGCTACGCGGCAAGAAGCCTTTGCACAAGCTGGTCAATCTGATGCTGCCGGGCAGTGCCCGTGACCTGCAGCCCTCCAAATTCAGCTTCGCCGGGCTGGGACGTCCTTTCTTCAACCACATGATGCACGGGCAGATGTCCTCACTGGAGGAGCTGATCGCGCTGGCGGTGGAGTCCGAGATCAAGTTCCAGGTGTGCGCGCCGTCACTCGGGTTGATGGGGTTTGATGCCGACGAGTGGGTGGTGCCAGTGGAGGTGTGCGGGGTGGCGGCCATGTATGAGGTGGCGTTGAGCGCACGTACGGCCTACTTCATCTCTTAGGCGTGTGAGCGAGCCACACATACGCGACGGCGGGAGTTGCTATAGTGGCGCCTCATCCCCCACCCCCTTAGTCAAGGAGCCTGCCATGTCGCTCACCGGCCTCGTTATATTCCTTTGCATTGGTGCCGTCGCTGGCTGGCTTGCCGGTCTGTTGGTCAAGGGTAGGCGCAAGGGGGTGTTGGTGAATATGGTGATCGGCGTGCTGGGGGCGGTGATCGGGGGGTTCCTCTTCGGCCTGCTCGGCCTCTCTGCCCATGGACTGGTAGGCGAGGTGATCACCGCCACCGCCGGGGCGGTGCTGCTGCTCTTCGTTGCACGCAAGGTGTTATAGCCTCGACCAAGACCACGCCCATGATCGAGCCACGAGGGGCGGGTCGCCCCGTATGCGAGGTCACCGGCGGCGCCGAGAACACACACGCAACAGCAGGGGGCGCACCCTCGTGGCACGAGGCGACAACACACCTCGGAGGGTGTGTCGAGTGTGGGCCGTGGCGAGAATGGGCTTGCCAATAGGGCGAAAATGAGGCCTTGGCTTGGTAGCACGCACCGCTCACATCCCGGTCGCGAGACCACTCTCTCCCTAGAGAACGCCATGCGCTGCGTGGCACCTGCGTACCGCTGTGCGCTGTGGCTTCGCTACCCCTCACCCTGTAGCGCCGCCAATCCGTCGGCGCCGGAGAGGAGCTGACCCAGCCCCGCTTCGTCGAGCACGCGCACACCGAGCTCCTCCGCCTTGGCGAGTTTGGAGCCCGCCTCGGCACCGGCGATGAGGAAGTGGGTCTTCTTGCTCACCGAGCCGGTCACCTTGCCACCCCGCGCCAGGAGCTGCTGCTTGACCTCATCACGGGTCATGCCCTCCAGGGTACCGGTGATGACGAAGGTGAGGCCGTCGAGGTAATCCTCGCTCGGTGGCGGTGGGGCCTCTTCGGGCCACTCGACACCGACGGCGATGAGTTTCTCGATCACCTCACGGTTGTGCGCCTGGGCGAAGAAGGTGTGCACGCGCTCGGCGACGATGGGGCCGACATCGGGCACCTGTTGCAGGGAGTCGGTGTCGGCAGCCATCAACGCAGCGAGGGTAACGTAGTGACTGGCCAACACGCGGGCGGTCGACTCGCCCACCTCGCGGATGCCGAGGGCGAAGAGGAAGCGCGCCAGGGTGGTGTGGCGCGCCTTTTCGCTGGCGGCAACGAGGTTGGCGGCGGACTTCTCGCCCATGCGCTCCAGGCCTGCCAGGGTGCTCTGGGTGAGGGTGAAGATCTCGTCCGGGGTATGCACCAGCCCCTGATCGATGAGCTGCTCGACCAGCTTGTCGCCGAGCCCTTCGATGTCCAGCGCGCGGCGGGAGGCGAAGTGCTTGAGTGCCTCTTTGCGCTGCGCCGGGCAGAAGAGGCCGCCACTGCAACGCGCCACCGCCTCGCCCTCTTCGCGCACGACCTCGGAACCGCACACCGGGCAGTGGCTCGGCGTCGGGATCGGCTGCGCATCTTCGGGGCGGCGGTCGAGCACCACGCCGACCACCTTGGGGATCACATCGCCCGCGCGGTAGACGATCACCGTGTCCTTGATGCGCACCCCCATGCGCTCGATCTCGTCGGGGTTGTGCAGGGTAGCGTTGCTCACCACCACGCCCGCCACCGGCACCGGCTCCAGGCGCGCGACCGGTGTCAGGGCGCCGGTGCGGCCCACCTGCCACTCCACGTCGCGCAGCACGGTCAGCTCCTCGCGGGCGGGAAACTTGTGCGCGGTGGCCCAGCGCGGGGCGCGCGAGACGAAGCCCAGCTCGCGCTGCTCACGCAGGCTGTCGACCTTGTAGACCACACCATCGATCTCGTAGGGCAGCGCGTCGCGGCGTGCACCGATCGCACGGAAGTAGTCGAGGCACCCCTCGGCGCCCTGCACCTGGCGGATCTCGGGGCAGATGCGTAGGCCCCATTCGCGCAGCCGTTGCAGGGTGGCGAAGTGGGTGTCGGGTAGCGCGCCGCCCTCGACGATGCCGACCGAGTAGCAGTAGATCTCCAGCGGGCGGGTGGCGGTGATGCGCGGGTCGAGTTGGCGCAGGGAGCCCGCGGCGGCGTTGCGCGGGTTGGCGAAGACCTTGCTGCCTTCGTCGCGGGCGCGCTGATTCATCGCCTCGAAACCGGCGCGCGACATGAACACCTCGCCACGCACCTCCAGGCGCGCGGGCCACCCGGCGCCGCTGAGGCGCAGGGGGATGGTGGCGATGGTGCGCACGTTGTGCGTGACATCCTCGCCGGTACTGCCGTCGCCACGCGTGGCACCGCGCACCAGCACGCCGTGCTCATACAGGAGCGAGATGGCCAGGCCGTCGAGTTTGGGTTCGGCCACATAGGCCACCTGCCCCTCGACCCGCTCCAGCCCCTCGCGCACGCGGCGGTCGAACTCACCCAACTCCTCATCGGTAAAGACGTTACCCAGGGAGAGCATCGGCACCTCGTGGCGCACCTCGCCGAAGTCGGCGACCGCTGCCCCACCCACCCGTTGGGTGGGGGAGTCGGCGGTGATCAGCTCGGGGTGGGCCGCCTCCAGCGCCTGAAGGCGACGGAATAGGCGGTCGTACTCGGCATCCGGGATCTTGGGGTCGTCAAGGACGTAGTACTGATGGTTGGCCTGCTCAATGTCGCGGCGCAGCTGCGCCACCTCGGCAGGGGTATCAATCGGTGAGGTCATCGGCGAGCCCAAAGCGGTCAGCGATACGCCCTACGCGCTCCTCGTCGAGACGCTTACGCTCGTCGTCGAACAGCTCGCCGCCGGTACGTTCGGCCAGGTGGGCGGCGACATGCAGCAGGCTGGAGAGCAGCTCGCGCCCGAGGGCGGGATTACGCGGCATATGGGTGTAGAGCACGAAGCCATCGGTCTCGAACGCCTCGCCGAGGCTCGGGTCGAGGGCGCCATTGCCGTGGCGGTCGGCGAGAGAGAAGAGCAGGTCGCCGCTGTCGTAGAAGCGGTAGATACCCTGGTCGTCGAGGCTGAAGCCCTGCGACTCGATGAACGCGAAGATCGCACTGCCGCCGAACAGCTGCCCCTCGGGGGGACGCAGGTGGATGATGAGCAGGTCGTCGGGGGCCTGGTCGGCCTCGGATGAGACACTGAGGCCCGCCAGGGCGGCATCGACCTGGTTCTCGGCCTCACTCGCGCGCTTGGCCTGGGCGGTGCCCTTGGGCGACGCGCTGGGTTGGCTGTCGGGTTGCGCCTTGACGCTGCCCTTGGCACCCGCACCCTCCACCGGCAGGGAGGTGGGGGTGGGGCGGGCACGCGCCTCTTCGAGCTGGTCGAAGAGCGGGTCGCCGTCGAACTGGTCGCCCTTACGTGCGTCCCAATCCGCCTCTTCGCGGCGGGTGCGCTCCCAGAAGTAGATACCAGCGATGATGAACACGCCCAGGATGATGAGGATGATGCGCAAGGAATCCATCGATTGATCAGGCTCCGTCAGACGGCGGCCAGCGAGGCCGCCTCGGCTATGTCCACCGCCACCAGGCGCGAGACGCCCGGCTCTTGCATGGTCACACCCGACAGGTGGGTGGCCAGCTCCATGGTGGTCTTGTTGTGGGTGATGAAGATGAACTGCACGGCGGCGGACATCTCGCGTACCAGGTTACAGAAGCGGCCCACGTTGGCCTCGTCGAGGGGGGCGTCCACCTCGTCGAGCATACAGAAGGGCGAGGGGTTGAGGTCGAAGATCGAGAAGACCAGGGCCACCGCGCTGAGCGCCTTCTCCCCGCCCGAGAGCAGGTGGATGGTGCTGTTGCGCTTGCCCGGCGGGCGCGCCATCACGGTGACGCCGGTGTCGAGCAGGTCGTCGCCGGTCAGCTCCAGATAGGCGCTACCCCCGCCGAACAGGGTGGGGAACTTGGTCTGGAATCCCGCATTGACCTTGTCGAAGGTCTCCTTGAAGCGCTGACGTGTCTCGCGGTCGATCTTGCGGATGGCGTTCTCCAGCGTCTCCAACGCCTCCATCAGGTCGGCGTTCTGCGCGTCGAGGTACTCTTTACGCTCGGCCTGCTGCTTGTATTCGTCGATGGCGGCGAGGTTGATCGGCCCCAAGCGCCCTATTCTACGCTCCAGTTCGGCGAGCTGCGACTCCCACTCGGCGAGTTGTGCCCCCTCGGGCAGCCCTTCGAGCAGCGGCTTGAGTTCGTAGCCCCCTTCGAGCAACTGCTCGGCAAGGGTCTGACGGCGCACGCTGAGCGCCTGGGCGACCATGCGCAGCTGCTCCAGCTCGCCGCGCACACCCTGTAGGCGCTGTTCGACGCGCATGCGTTCGCCGTCGCCCTCACGCATGGAGTGCTCCAACGCTTGTACGTGCGCGCGCGCCTCGGCCAGGGCCAGCTCCGCCTCGGAGCGCTGCTCCAGGCGATCTGCCAGCTCCTCTTTGTAGCCTTCGATGGGCGCCTCGCCCTCGGCCAGGGTCATGGCAAGCTCCTCGCGACGCTCGGCCAACTGCTCCAACTGGGCCGAGGCGCGCGCGCTGGCGGCCTTGGTCGCCTCCAGCTCGGCGTGCACGCCACGCAGCTCCACATCGAGCCGGTGCAGCGCCTCGCGCCCCGCCTGCGCCTCACTGCGCGCGTGGTGCAGCGCCTCGCGCAGTTGGTCGCGGTCGAGCGCCAGCGCCTCGCGCTCCCCGGCGATGAAGTCGACCCGCTCCAGTGCCGCGCCGAGGCGCTCCTGGGCGAGGAGGTTCTCCTCTTCGAGCTGGGCGCGCTGTTCGCGCAGCTCCTCGCGCTCGCCGTCGAGCTGGGCGAGACGCCCGCGCACCTGCTCCAGGCGGGTGCGGCGGGAGGAGGCCTGCGCCTTCACCTCGCCCTGGCGGCGCGTGGTCTCGTTGAGGCGCTGCTGGAGGGCGTCGCGCCCCTCCTCCTGGGCGTGCTGGCGCTGCTTGGCGTGCTCCTGCCCCTCCAGGGTGAGGGCGATGCCCTCCTCCAGCGCCGCGATGCGCGCGGCAATCTGTTCAATCTCCTGCTCGCGGGCGAGCACGCCGCTGCGCCCATCCTCGTCGCGCACCAGGCGCAGCCAGCCGGGGCCGAGCCAGAGGCCGTCGCGGGTGATGACCGACTCGTGGGCGGCCATCCCGGCACGCATGGCGAGCGCCTCGGGCAGCCCCTCGGCGAGGTAGACCCCGGCCAGCAGCCCCTCCAGCGACCAGTCGCTCTTGACCACATCGAGCAGGCGACGGCCCAGCGGTGCCCGCCCGGCGGGGAGGTTGAAGCGGGTGTCGAACAGGCCGAGGCTGGCGTCGAGCTGCTCCATGAGCCCGGCGAAGGGCTCCAGCCCCTCGACGCAGACCGCCTGCAGATGGGCCCCGAGCACGCACTCGGCGGCGCGCTCCCAGCCGCTCTCGACACGGATCCCCTCGGCCAGACGGCGTGAACTGGCGAGCCCCTGCTGCTCCAGCCACCCCTGCACCGCGCCGCCCTGCTGGCCGAGGGCCGCCTGTTGCAGCGCCTCCAGCGAGGCGAGGCGGCCACGCGCGCCCTGCAGCTCGGTGCGCTGCTGGTCCAGCTCGGCGTTGGCCTGCTCCAACTGGGCGCGCGCCTCGCCGATGGCCACGCGCACCTCTTCGAGCTGGAGGCGCTCCTCCTCGGCCTGCTGGGCGAGCAGTTCGCCCTCCTCGTCGAGCTGCATCAGCTCCTCTTCTAGGCCGTCGGTGTGGAGCATGCCGCGCTCCTCGTCGAGGCGGCCGCTGCGCCGCTCGATCTGCGTCAACTGCTGTTCGTTGTGGTTGATGCGCGCGCGCTCCAGCTCGGCCTGGCGCGCGGGTTCGGCGGCCTCCTGGTTGAACTGGTCCCAGCGCTGCTGCCAGTGCTGCATCGCCGCCTCGGCGTCGAGCAGCGCCTCCTGCTGGGTCTCCTGGCGTGCGGCGGCGATCGTGTGGTCCGGCTCCAGGCCGTCGAGGCGGTCGGAGAGCTGCTCGATCTTCTCGCGGTCGATGTCGAGGTGGGCCTGCGCCTCGCCGTAGGCACGCTGCACGTCGGCAAGCTCGCGCGCGCGCTGGTTGTGGCTGTCGTGCGCATGGTTGATGGCCTGCTCCAGGCGGGCGATCTCGGCGCCCACGGCGTAATACTGGGCCTGCACACGGTTGAACTGTTCGTTGGCGTCGTGCAGCGCCTCACGTGCCTTCTCGATGCCCGACTCGGCACTGCGCTGCTGCGCGACCTGCGCCTCTAGGGCGGTCTCCTTCTCGCTGATCTGCCGCTCCTGCTCGGCCAGTTCGCCGTCGAGCTTCTTCCAGCGCAGGGCGAGGAGTTGGCCGCGCCGCGTGCGCTCCTCCTCTTTCAGCTCTTTATAGCGCTCGGCGGTGGCGGCCTGGCGCTCCAGGCGCGCGAGTTGCTTCTCCAACTCTTCGCGCAGGTCGCTCAGGCGGTCGAGGTTCTCGCGGGTGTGACGGATGCGCGTCTCGGTCTCGCGGCGGCGCTCCTTATATTTGGAGATGCCCGCCGCCTCCTCGACGAAGATGCGCAGCTCCTCGGGCTTGGCCTCGATGATGCGCGAGATGGTGCCCTGGCCGATGATGGCGTAGCTGCGTGGCCCAAGGCCGGTGCCGAGGAAGATGTCGGTGATGTCGCGCCGACGGCACTTGACGCCGTTGAGGAAGTAGTTGGAGGTGCCGTCGCGGCTCACCAGGCGCTTGATGGCGATCTCGGCATAGCTGGCGTACTGACCGCCGATGGTGCCGTCACTGTTATCGAAGATCAGCTCCACCGAGGCCTGCCCCACCGGTTTACGTGTGGTGGAGCCATTGAAGATCACATCCGCCATGGAGTCGCCGCGCAGGTTCTTAGCGCTGGTCTCGCCCATCACCCAGCGCACCGCGTCGATGACGTTCGACTTGCCGCAGCCGTTCGGCCCCACCACCCCGTTGAGACTGCTCTTGAGCGGGATCACCGTGGGGTCGACGAAGGACTTGAAGCCGGCGAGCTTGATCTTGCTAAGACGCATGCGCAACAAACCAGAGCCACATGGGGCCTGGCTTCCGTCTACGGGGGACCATGGGGTCGAGAGGCAGGATGGGGGATTGGCTCGGCACGGCGGGGGGTCGAGTTGGGCGGGTGGACCGACACGGGGGGTCACTCACCCCGGCGGATCGGATACAATTCCGACCGCCAAAGCTACCATAGAGACTTGATTATGCCTACCCAGCCGAGCCGTGAACTCGAAACCTTCGACAACCCCATGCCGGAGCGTGACTACACCATCCATATGGAGATCCCCGAGTTCACCTGCGTCTGCCCCAAGACCGGCCAACCCGACTTCGCCACCATCTACCTGGACTACGTGCCCGACCAGAAGTGCGTCGAACTCAAGTCACTCAAGCTCTATATGTGGTCCTACCGCGACCTGGGCGCCTTTCACGAGAAGGTGACCAACACCATCCTCGACGACCTGGTGGCCGTCACCCAGCCGCGTTTCATGCGCCTGACCGGCAAATTCAATGTGCGCGGCGGCATCTACACCACTGTTGTGGCCGAGCACCGCGCCGAGGGGTGGACCCCACCCGCCCCGGTCACCCTGCCCTAAGACGCCGCCCTCATGACACTCGCCCTCGGTATCGACCTGGGCACCTCCGGCCTGCGTGGCTGTCTGCTCGACGCGGACGGGCGGTGTCACGCGCAGGCGGCCCTCCCCGCCACGGATCCGCAACGTTGGCTCACCGAGCCGCAGGCGTGGTGGCAGGGGTTGGTACGGCTCATGCGCGAGCTGGGGACGCAGGCACCGCTCTGCGAGGTGAGCCGCCTGGCCATCGACGGCACCTCCTCGACCCTGCTCTGGTGCGATCGAGACGCCAATCCCTACGGCCCCACCCTGCCCTACCACGATACCCGCGCTCACGCCGAGGCACGGCGCGTCGCCACCTGCGCCATGGCCAATGGGGCGGTCCAGGGGCCGAGCAGTGGACTGGCCAAACTGCTGTGGCTGCTGGCGCATTACCCACCACCGCCCGGCGCCTATCTGGCCAGTCAGGCCGACTGGCTACTCTGTCGTCTCGGCGCCCCGGTCGGCCTCAGCGACCCCAACAACATGCTCAAGTGCGGACTCGACGCCGCCACCTTGGCGTGGCCGCCGTGGCTCGACGCCCTCGGCGCGGGCCATCACCATCTGCCGCAGGTGCGCCCTGCCGGTAGCCGCGTGGGGGTGATCGACGCCCGCGTGGCCGCCACCCTCGGGCTGCCCTCCACGGTCACTCTCCACCTAGGCACCACCGACAGCACCGCGGCCTTCCTCGCCACCGGCCTGAGTGAGCCGGAGGATGCCCTCACCTCACTCGGCTCGACGCTGGTGCTCAAGGTGGTCAGCGACCACCCGGTCGAGGCGCCCGCCTACGGTGTCTACAGCCAACCCTTGGGGCGCCACTGGCTGGTAGGGGGGGCCTCCAACAGTGGCGGGGCGGTGCTCTCACACTACTTCGACGGCGAGCAGCTCGCCACGCTGAGTGCGCGTATTGACCCCGAGCGCCCCAGCGGCCTGCACTACTACCCCCTACTCGCCCCGGGCGAACGCTTCCCGCGTGCCGACCCGAGCTGGCGGCCGCAGCTCACCCCCCGACCGGAGGATGATGCGCAGTTCCTGCAGGGGCTCTTGGAGGGGCTGTGCGCCATCGAGGCCGAGGGGTACGACCTGCTCACCCGCCTCGGTGCCCCCGCCCCACGGCGCCTGGCCACGGTGGGTGGCGGTGCACAGAACCCAGTCTGGCGCCGCCTGCGCGAGCGTCGCCTACAGTTGCCGCTCGTCGAGCCCGTGCACGCGCAGGCGGCCTGCGGCAGTGCACGCCTAGCCTGGATGGGACACGCGCCCACGGATGGTACGCACCGCTCGGCGCATTGATACGGATTTACATGGCGTTCAGTCCGGCGCGGGGCAGACCCCCTGCGCCCGCAACCGATGGAGTAAAGGATGATCACTCAGCCAATCCAGGGGGCCAGCTATCTGCTGCGCGGCTTCTCACTCATGTGGCAGCCGGGGGTGCGCGCCTTCGTCGCCATCCCACTGGCAATCAACGTGGTGCTCTTCGGTCTGATGGCCCTCTGGGCCAAGAGCGAGTTCGCCGCCCTGGTCAGACGCTACGTCCCCGACCTGCCCGACTGGCTCGGCTGGGTCGAGTCGCTGCTCTGGGTGCTCTTCGCCCTGACCCTGGCCATCGTGGTGCTGTTCGGCTTCTCGATCCTCGCCAACTTCATCGCCGCCCCCTTCAACGGCCCGCTCTCAGCGGCGGCCGAGCGTAAGCTCACCGGTAGGAATCCACCCGAGGGTGGGACCTTGATAGAGGCGCTCAAGGGGGTGCTTCCGGCACTTATCGACCAGCTACGCAAGCTGCTCTACTTTGCCCTGCTCGCCATCCCCCTGCTGCTGCTCACCCTGGTGCCCGGGGTGAATCTGCTCACCCCCTTCCTCTGGCCACTGCTCGGTGCCTGGATGCTCGCCCTCGAATACAACGACTACCCAATGGGCAATCACGGTATCGACTTTCGTGCCCAACGCGAACAGGTGCGTAAGGAGCGTTGGCGCAACCTCGGATTTGGCGCGGCCACCTTGGCGGCGACCCTGATCCCCCTGGTCAACTTCCTGGTGATGCCAGCGGCGGTGTGCGGGGCCACCGCCATGTGGGTGGCCCGGCGCGGGCAGGGTTGAAGCATGAGTCTCAAACAGAAGGTGATGCGCGGCGGGGCGCTGCTGCTGGTCACCCAAGTGGGGGGCCTGAGCCTCTCACTCCTGCGCCTCATCATCCTCGCCCGTTTCATGACCACCGAGCAGTACGGTGTGGCCATGGCGTTGCTACTCAGTTTCACCACGGTCGAGATGCTGACTCAGGTCTCTCTCGACCGCTTCATCATGGTCTCCAAGCCCGGTGACGAAGACGACAAACTGATGCGCACCATGCAGACGCTGAGCGTAGTGCGCGGTCTGGTGGGCATGTTGACGCTGTTGGCCCTGGCCAAACCCATCACCCTGCTCTTCAACATGGAGTACGCGCTGGATGCCTTCTTGGTCGTCTCTTTGGCCCCGCTACTGCGTGGCATGCTCAACCTGGATATCATCCGTCAGCAGCGTGATCACCGTCAGCGTGCCTACGCCTTCTCCGAGCTGGGGGGGCAAACCCTCGGTTTCATCACCACGTATCCCGCTGTGCTCTACTTCGGAGACTACTGGGCGATGGTCGCCGTACTGCTGATGCAGTGGGTGGGGTGGGTACTGATGTCGTACTGGCTCTCTGAGCGCCCCATGCGCTTCGGCTTCGACCGCACCATTGCCAAGGCCGTCTACAACTACGGCTGGCCACTGCTCATCAATGCCCTGTTTATGATCCTCATCCTGCAGGGTGATCGCTTCGCCGTCGGCACCTTCTTCAGTGCCAGCGAGCTGGGTATCTACGGTGCCATCTACACCCTGGTGGTCACCCCCGCGTCGGTCTTTGTGCGCATCGCCTCTATGCTTCTGATGCCACTGCTTGCTCAGAGTGAAGGGGTACAACGGGCCAAGCGATACAATTTGGCCTTTACGGCGGGCTTGGCCACCTCGGTCGTCATAGTGGGTTTCTATACCCTGTTCGGTGAGCCAGTAATGGCATTGGTCTACGGGGAAAAGTACGCGGCAGGGAGTGCCCTGGTGCTGGCGGGCTTGAGTCTGGCTTGGGCGTTCCGTATCTGCGGCGCCGTCTCGGTCAGTATGCTGCTCGCCACACACCGTACCAAAGAGAACATGTGGGTCAACATCCTGCGCAGTGTCTTCATCCTGCCGGTGATCGGCATCGGCTTCATCGGCCTGCCACTCCCCTACATCGCCCTGGGCTGCCTGATTGGCGACGCGGTGAGTCTGGTGATGATGAACCGCTTGGCGGTCAATGGCTATCTGGAGGGGCGCTACTGGCTAGCGAACCAAGCAGGCGTGTTGGCCATACTGCTCACCACCACGCTCCTGACCCTCATGCTCTATTGAATACACCTCAGCGCCCCAAAAAGCGCCGTAGACGCCCGACCCCCTCCTCGATCCGTTCGAGCGAGGTGGTATAGGCGAAGCGCAGGTGCGCCTGCGGGCGATGGCTGCCAAAGTCTCGCCCCGGGGTGACCGCCACCCCGGCCTCTTCGAGGAGGCGCCCGGCGAAGGCGAAGCTGTCGTCGGTGTGCGCCGAGGCATCCGCATAGAGATAGAAGGCCCCCTCCGGGGTGACCGGCACCTGAAAGCCCAGCTCGCGCAGGGCGGGTAGCAGGAAGTCTCGGCGGGCACGAAACTGTGCACGACGCTGCTCCAACAGGGCCAAGGTCTCGGGTTCGAAGGCGGCCAACGCGGCGTATTGGGCGGGCGTAGAGGCGGCCAGAAAGAGGTTCTGCATCAGTTTCTCCGCACCGCGTAGATACGCCTCGGGGAGCACCAACCACCCGAGCCGCCAACCGGTCATGCAGAAATATTTGGAGAAGCTGTTGATGACGAAGAGGTCGTCACGTAGCGCCAGCGCGGTGGTCGGCTCGCAGCCGTAGACCAATCCCTGGTAGATCTCATCGACCAACAGGTGCCCGCCGCGCTGCGCCACCGCCTCGCCCATGGCCACCAACTCTGCCTCGGAGACGCGTGTGCCGGTGGGGTTCGAGGGGGTGGCGATGAGTGCGGCGCGGGTCTTTGCCCCCCAGTGATCACGCACATGTTGCGCGGTGAGTTGATAGGCACTCGACGCCCCGACCGCCACCGGCTCCGCCCGCGCGTTGAGAAAGCGCGCGAAGTGGCGATTGCAGGGGTAACCGGGGTCGGCCAGCAGCAGGCCATCGTCTGGGTCGAGCAGCAGGCCGAGGGCGATGAGTAGCGCACCCGAGGCACCAGGGGTCACCACTACCCGCTCGGGGCTGATGGTTACATTGTAGCGATCGGCATAGTGACGGGCGATCGCCTCACGCAGTTGGGGTAGCCCGAGGGCGGGGGTATAGAGTGTCTGCCCGGCCTGGATGGCAGCCATACCCGCCTCCACCACCCGCGGCGGCGCGGTAAAGTCGGGCTCACCCACCTCCATATGCACGATATCGCGCCCCTGCGCCTCCAGTTGACGCGCACGCGCCAGCAACTCCATCACCTCGAAGGGTGCGATGCCGCCCATCCGCCCCGCCTCGCCGCGCCGCTCAGCCATGGGCAGCGGCGTGCAGGCGCCGGACCAGGGCCAGGTCGAGATAGTCGGCCCCAGCGGCGTCACCGGCCAGCAGGGTAAAGGGCTCCGTGGGTTCGCCCCAGTGGTCCACCACGAGGGCGGCGCCGGTGAAGTCATCCTCCGTGGTGTAGCCGTTGACCGAGACGATAGTGCTCAGCCCTGCCCCCAGAGAGGCGAGGATGCCGTTACGTGAGTCCTCGAAGGCGACACAGTCAGCTGGACCCAGTTGCAGTTGTGCCATGGCCCAGGTGTAGATATCGGGGGCCGGCTTCTTCGCCGGGACAATGTCACCGGCAGCGATCACCTCGAACCAATCGGTGCTGCCCTTGGCCAGGGCGTTCTCCAGTAGGGCGGTGACATTCTCCGGCGTGGTGGTGGTGGCCACGGCCAGGCGCATACCGGCGTCACGTGCCTCCAGGATGAGACGCTTCACCCCCGGGCGGAGCGGGATCGCCCCTTCGGCGAGCAGGGCCACGTAGTGGCGAGTCTTGGCCTTATGAAGCCCGGCGATGAAGGCATCGAGTTCAGCGGGGCGGGTAAAGGCGGTGTTGAAGTGGTCGAGATAGAAGCGGATACGCTCCTTGCCCCCGGTGACGGCAAGCAACTGTCCGTAGAGTGCCGCACTCCAATCCCAATCGAGTCCGGCCTCGGCGAAGGCGCGGTTGAAGGCGACGCGATGACCGTCACGCTCGGTGTCGGCCAAGGTCCCGTCTACATCGAAGAGCAGGGCTTTCAGTTCACTCATGCGAATCCTCGTCTATCGTTTCTGTTTGTTGTCTCTGCGTGGTTGGCGGCACGGATGGTAGCGCACCCATCCCCAGCTGCCCAGTCGGACATTGCCGCGGTCAGGCGACCAAAGGCCCCGCCACCCAAAGGGAGGCGCCAACTCAATCACACTCTGACCAACCGTCCCACGCCCCCCTGAGAGATGTGGCCTTTCGGTCGGCGTTGCGTGCTAACATCCGCGTGCAATAAAGCGTGGTTAGGCTTTCACGTGAAGGCCCAGACTGTGCAAGCCAGTTCGGCTCAACCCTCATGGTGCGACCTAAGGAGTCCCATGTCCGGTCCCTCTCTCAGCCGTCCGCGTCACCGCCTCTTCACCGCCACACTCGTGTGTTACCTGCTTTGGCTCCTCATGGTCGGGCGTTGGGACCTACAGGAGTGGCTGTTAGGCCTCCCCGTTGCCCTGCTCACCGCCTGGATCAGCGCACCCCACCTACACCTGCTCGACGGTATACGCTGGAGTCCGCTGCTGCCGCTCCATCTGGTGCGTTTCCTGCTGCTCTTCGCTGGTGCGCTGCTACGCTCCAATCTGGATATGGCACGGCGCGTGGTCTCCCCCAGTCTGCCCATCGACCCGCAACTGACCCAGGTCGAGACGCGCCTCACCTCGCCGCTGGGCAAGCTGCTGCTGGCCAACTGCATCACCTTGACCCCGGGCACTCTCAGTGTCGACCTGGAGGGTCAGCTGATCCAGGTGCACTGGATCGACGCAGCACCCGGTGGCGACACCCTACACGCAACCCGCGCCATCGCCGAAGAGTTCGAACTCTTCCTCGCCGAGTTCCTCTACTGAGCCGACCATGACCGAACTCACCCACATCGAAGCCATCGCCCTGCTCCTGCTCACCGCTGCGGCGGTGCTGAGCGCGGCGCGACTCCTTCTCGGCCCCACCACGGCAGACCGCTTGGTGGCCGCCGATACCCTCAACGTCATCGCCATCCCGGCCCTCGGTTGGTGGGCGGTGGCGCAGGGTAACCCCCTCTACCTGGATATAGCGCTGGCGCTGGCGGCCCTCGGCTTCGTCGGTATCGTGGCGCTGGCACGCACCCTGGAGGCACGCGGCTCATGACCCTATTGGCCGACCTGATGCTGCTCCTCGGCACACTCTTCCTGTTCCTCGCGGCGGTGGGGCTGTTGCGCATGCCGGATGTGTTCACCCGCCTGCAGGCCGGCACCAAGGCGGCCACCCTAGGTGCCCTGGCCCTGCTCGCCGGACTTACCCTATTGGAACCGAGCTGGTGGCCGCGCACCCTGCTCATCGCCCTCTTCCTGCTGCTCACCTCCCCGGTCAGCTCCTCGACCATCGCCCGCGCCACGCTGCTGAGCGGCCAACGCCCCTGGCGCAAGGGCGAGCGTGAGCAGGGGGGTGACGCATGACGCTCCTGGTACTCGGTGCCGTGGCGGTGATGCTGATCGCCGCCCTGGCCGCCCTACTGCTCCCCGACCTGCTCGGCGCCCTGGCCGCCGCCTCGGTGGTCTCCCTGGCGCTGGCAGTGCTGTTTGCCCTGCTCGGAGCGCCGGATGTGGCGCTGGCCGAGGCGGTGGTCGGCAGTGGCCTCTCGGGGGTGATGTTCGCCATGGTGCTACGGCGTGTGGGCTATCAACCCGCTGACGAAGAGGAGACGGGCCATGACGATGCGGCGTAATCTTGCCTCACTCATCTTCACCGTCGGGCTCGGTCTGATGCTCGTCAGTCTGATGCAGGGCAGCCACACGGCCTTCCCCGTCGAGGTGGGGCAGAACATCAACGCGGCCGGATTCGCCGACCACGGTGCGGCCAATCTGGTCACCAGCGTGGTGCTCGGCTATCGCGGGCTCGACACCCTCGGTGAGCTGACCATCCTCTTCGTCGCCGCCACGGCGGCAGGGATGGTCCTGGGGCACTGTCCCGGGGGCTCGACCCCACCGGTGCGGGGTGGCTTTATCCTCGCCACCGCGGCCGAGCTGCTCTTCCCCTTCCTCATCCTGCTCGGGGCCTACATCATCATCCACGGCCACCTCTCACCGGGCGGTGGATTCCAGGGTGGCGCGGTGATCGCCGCCGCCTACTATGTCCCCCTGCTGGCCGGCAGCGGGCGTCTCTTCAGCGAGGATACCGGCAGCCTCATCGAGTCATTGGCGGGGGTCGGTTTCATCGCCATAGGTCTGCTCGCGCTGTGGGGGGGCGGTGAGTTTCTCGCCCCACTCTACAGCCACAATGGGGCCCCTGGGGCACTACTCTCCGCCGGGACCCTGCCGCTGCTCTACCTGGCGGTGGGCCTCAAGGTGGGGAGTGAACTGGCCAGTCTGCTGGCTCGCCTCGGCGGCATCGGCATGGAGGTCGACGATGACGCCTGACCTGCTCAGTCACCTTTTCTCCATCGCCTCCGCCGCGCTGGTGGCCATCGGCCTCTTCATGCTGGTGCGTAGCCACTACCTGCTGCGGGCCCTCCTCGGCCTCACGTTGATGGAGGCGGGGGTCAACCTCTTCCTGGTCAGCGTCGGCTACCGGGAGGGCGCCGCACCGCCCATTGCCATCGATGGGCAACTGCCCGCGGTGATGGTCGACCCGATCCCCCAGGCACTGATCCTCACCGCCATCGTCATCGGCGTCGGTGTCCTCGGCCTGGCCCTGGCCCTGGCCCTACGTCTGCACCAGAGCGAGGGGACCCTCTGGCTACCGAGACTACGCCGACGCGCCCAGAGTGCGTGTAGCAAGGAGGACGCCGCATGACCCAACAAGCGATCCTTCTCGTCCTGCTGCCACTCATCGCCGCCTTCACCCTGACCCCGTTGCGCCGTTGCAACCCGGTGATCGCCCGTGTGGCGGGCCCGGCCGTAGTGGTCTCGCAGGTGATGTTGGCCATCACCCTGCTGCTACACATCGCCCAGTTGGGGCCAGAGGCCGTCGGCTTCGGCGGCTTCTCCATACCACTCGGTATCGCGTTCCACCTCGACCTGGTGGGGATGAGCCTCGTGGCCCTGGCCGGTGTGACGCTCCTTCTACTCTGGCCTTGGACGGTCGAGAGCGACAGTGCCGAGCCGAGCCTCTATCTACTGCTCCTCGCCGGTGCCAGCGGCATCGCCCTCTCCGCCGATCTGTTCAATCTCTATGTCTTCTTCGAGGTCGTCGCCGTGGCCAGCTATGGCCTGGTGGCGGCCCCCAACAGCGGCATCCAACTCTATGCGTCGATACGGCTGCTACTCTTCAGCGCGGCCGGTTCGGCCCTGGCGCTACTCGGCATCGGATTGATCTACAACCTCGGCGGCAGCCTGAGTCTGGCGCATCTGGGCCAGGTAGCGGCGCAGGACGCCACCCTCTTCAGCTCGGTCGAGGGTCTCAGCGCCTTCACCCTGATCCTCATCGGTCTAGGGGTCAAGGCGGAGCTGTTTCCCGCCAATCACTGGGTGCCCGAGGTCTACGGCCTGAGCCGACCACGCGTGAGCGGCCTGCTTGCCGGTCTGGTCTCAAAACTGGCACTGCTCATCCTGCTGCGGCTGTTGTGGCAGCTTTATACCGGCACCGGGGCCGAGGTGATCCTGCTGGTGACGGGTCTCGTCACCCTGCTGCTCGGTGAACTGGCCGCCTTCCGCGCCACTCGTCTGCGCGAGATGTTGGCGTTCTCCTCCATCGGCCAACTGGGGCTACTGGCGGTGGCCTTCTCCATGGGTAACGAGGCGGGGGTCGCGGCGGGCCTGCTACTCGCCCTCAACCACCTATTGATCAAGCCCGCGCTGTTTCTGTACGCCCACAACTGGCGCGCGCCCATCACGGCGCTCGGCGGACAGGCGTGGAGCACGCCGCTCGCCTCGGCCCTCTTCGTGCTGATGGTATTGAGCTTGATGGGCATCCCCCCGCTCCCCGGCTTCTGGGGCAAGTACCTGCTGCTCAAGGGGGTGCTGACCGCACCGACCCTGGGTATGGGCTGGGTCGTGGCGCTGATCCTCTTCACCACACTGGTGGAGATGATCTACTTCATGCGCCTGCTCACACGGCTCTATGCCGAGAAATCCGTGCAGCCGATCCCGCCCCTGAGTCGCCGCCACTACGCCCCCGTCGCGCTCCTGGGTGCCGGCCTCATCGCACTTACCCTGGGTATGGGTCACGTCAGCACCCACCTCGAACAGGGTGCGGCCCAGTTGCTCGACCGCAGCGGCTACCGCGACCGGCTCATCCCCGCCTCACTGCGCCACCCTGTAAACCACTTCCAGACCCATCTGCAGGGCACCGCCCGGCAAGGGGGCCACCCATGAACGCCTTCGACCTGCTGCTCTACCTGGCACTGGCCACCCTGCTGCCGAGCCTGCTCGCCCCCAAGGGGCGTAGCGGTGGGATGCTTACCACGCTCGCCTATCTGCTCCAGGTGTGGTTGCTCTTCAGTCTGCTACCCAGTGTGAGCCAAGGCGGGAGTGTGGCTGCCTGCCTGGAGTTCGCCGCCTTCGGTCACACCATTGGTTGGCAGTTGAACGGGTTCGGCTGGTTTTTCGCCCTGATCACGGCGGTCAGTGCCCTCATTGCCAGTGCCTACGCCACGGGTGGCTGGGAGCGGCAGTGTGACCACGCATCACGCCTGCACAGCCTGATGGCGCTCAACGTCCTGGCGATGTACCTGCTACTCGGTGCCGCCGACCTCATCTCCCTCTTCATCGGCTGGGAGTTGGTAAGTTGGGCGGGGTTCCTGCTCATGGCCGCCCCCGGCGGGCAATCGGTCCAGGCGGCCTTGCGCTACCTCATCTACGCCCTGGCCGGTGCCCTGGCGCTGCTCACCGCCATCGTCCTCATCGAGCAGAGTAGCGGCACCATCCAGCTCGATGCACTGCGGGGGGCACTCGCCTCTCTGCCGGATGGGTTGAGCTGGGTCGTGCTGGCGCTGGTCTTCGTCGGCTTTGGCGTCAAGCTCGCCATGCCCCCGTTCCACCTCTGGCAGGCGCCCGCCTACGGCTATGCCGACGGCCCGGCAGCGGCCTTCCTCGGCGCTATCAGTTCCCGCATGGGGCTGTTCGGACTCTGTCTGGTGCTCGTGCAGATGGTCGGTCTGGAGCGACTCGTCGGCCTCGCCCTCCCCTTCAGCTTCTTCGACGCGCAGAGTCTGCTCGCCTGGGCCGCCGCTATCACCCTCATCGTACCGACCTACATCGCCCTGACCCAAAACGACGCCCGCCTGCTGCTGGCATGGCACGGGATCGGACAGGGCGGCTTCATGCTCCTCGGACTGATGCTCGGCAACGACCTGGGTACCGCCGGTGGCCTACTCCACGTGCTCAACCACGCCAGCTATCAGGCCCCACTGTTCCTCGCCGTGACCGCTGTGGTCTACCGTACCGGTACCGCCGACCTCGACCGCCTCGGCGGACTCATCGCGCGCATGCCGTGGGCCTACGTAACCCTGCTGCTCGGTATCATCGGCCTTGCCGGGCTGCCACCGATGAATGGCTTTGTCTCCAAGTGGCTTATCTATAAGGGGCTACTGGATGCCCAGATGCCGCTCTTGTTCGTGGCCGCGGTGATCGGTACGCTCGGGACTATCCTCAGCGTCTACAAGCTGATCCACAACATCTTCCTCGGTCAACTACGCGCCGAGCACCGTGAGGTGACCGATGCCCCCTGGGGCATGACCGGGCCGATGCTGCTGATCGCCGGGTTCGCCTTCATCAGTGGCATGTTACCGGGCCTCGGACTCTACCTGGTCGAGCCCGCCGCCGCCGCGCTCGGACTGCCGATGCCGAGTTTCGACCTGAGTGCCATCCACGCCCCCAACGGTGCGCTGGATATGTTGGTGGTGGTAAGCGCGCTCATTGGCGCCATCGGCTTCGGCGCCCTGCTGTTTCTCAACGCCGGACGCAGCTACCGCACCCAGCCACTGGACAACTACGCCGGTGGCCACTTCCTCACCGCGCAGACCCGCTATCAGTACAGCCACCACTTTTACGCAGGTCTTCTGCGCGTTATCGGTCCCTGGATGCGCCCCTGGCTGGTGGCCCTGGAGCAGGGTAGTGGGCACTTTCTCGACCTCGCCAGCGCGGCCAGCCGCGGGCTCTACTATCACAATGGCCTGCGCTTTCTAGTGTTCGGCACCGTCGTCGGCCTGCTCTGGCTACTCATCGTCGTCTGACTGTCTCCCATGATCACAGGAGCCCGCCCATGTCCATAGCCCTGCAACTGCTGCTGATGCCCTTGGCCGCCTTTCTGGTGGGGCTGGCCATGGTGCTGATGATGCGCAAGGTGCGTGCGAGTGTGGAGCGGCGCATCGGTCCGCCTTGGTATCAGCCGCTGTTCGATATCTACAAGTTGTTCGCCAAGGATACGCAGATCTCCCATGGCGTGATGCACGACGTGGCGATCATGATGGTCCTCGGTGGCATCATCTGTGTGGTCCTCTTCCTCCCGGTGCCGGGCATGTCCGGGCTCTCGGCCAAGGGCGACCTCATCACCCTGCTCTACCTGATGATGGTCCCCTCACTGGGCATGGCCCTTGGCGTGGGGCAGACCGCCAACCCCAACGGTTCCATCGGTATCGCCCGCGCCCTGACCGCCATGGCGGGGTACGAGATCCCGTTCTTTATCTGCGTGGCCGGAGCAGCACTCCACTACGGCACCACCGATCTCAACCAGATCCTCACGATCCAACAGCACGGTGGTCATCTCGAACACTGGGGCATCGTGCAGATGCCGCTGCTGGCCGTCGCCGCGCTCTTCGCGGTACACGCCATGCTCGGTAAAGAGCCATTCGAGATCTATGTCGCCCCGGCGGAGATCGCCACCGGCCCCATGGTGGAGATGAGCGGAAAATACCTCGGCACCCTGTTCGTCATGCAGTGCTTCCAGCTCTTCACGGTCAGTGTGCTCTACACCACCCTCTTCCTCGGCGGCGGCTTCAGCTGGTTCACCCTGCTGCTCAAGGCCTTCGCCGTGGTCTTTATCAGTGTGCTTGTCACCAACGTCTACCCCCGCTACCGCACCGACGACGTATTGCGTTGGCAGTGGAAGTGGCCCACCGGCATCGCCCTCCTCGGCCTGGGGATGGTGATGCTGCAGATCGGTCGCTAAGGCACCGGAGAGACCCATGCCCGATTATCCCATCTATCGTGACCCACCCGAGCAGTGCCGCACCCCGGATGCCGAGGAGCGCTCACTCTGGGGCCGCACCCTGGAGCGCATCGCCGATCACTGCCGCGCACGCTCGCTCTTCGTGCTGCACTACTGTACCGGGTGTGGTGCCATCGAGCTGCCGCCGTCGATGACCTCACGCTTCGACCTGGAGCGGGTCGGCATGCAACCCATGGTCACCCCGCGCCAGGCCGACCTGCTGCTGATTACCGGCTACCTCTCGGTGAAGACGCTCAAGCGCGTCATCCTTACCTACGAGCAGATGCAGGGGCCCAAATACGTCATGGGCTTCGGCTCCTGCACCATCAACGGCGGCATGTACTGGAACAGCTACGCCACGGTGAAGCGCCTCGATCAGTACCTGCCGGTGGACATGTACATCGCTGGCTGCATGCCGCGCCCGGAGGCGATCCAACAGGCCTTCCTGCAGCTGATGGAGAAGATCGACAGCGGTCGCGCACAGAACTGGAAGGAGTATTACCGCCGCTACGACCACTACCTGGGCGAACAGCAGGCGCTCTTTGGCGAGCAGTTCCATACCCCCACGGATGTGATCGGCGAGGCCCGTCACTACTCGCTGTTCGGTCCCGAGACCCTCGGCGAGCATACCGCCAAGCTGGCCAAATACGACCTCTACCACCCCGGACAGGGCGCGGTCGATGCCCTGGAGGTGAAGCGATGAGCAAGAGCCTACCGACCCCGCTTGAGGGGGTGTTTCGCCGCGTCCCCGGCGTGCGTTGGCGCCAACAGGCCGAACGCCACCTGCGCGTGGAGCTGAGCGAGGCAGAGAACCTCCCGGCGCTGCTCGCCCTGTTGAAGGGTGAAGCCGGGTATCGACACCTCTCGGCCATCTCCTGTGTCGACTGGCCCGACGCCGACGAATTCGAGCTGGTCTACCACCTCGACTCCTACACCACCCAGGTGCTGATCTCGGCGCATATCCGTCTCCCTGCCGCACCGGGGCGCTACGTCTCCGTGAGTGGCCTCTATCGCCCGGCCGGTTTCTTCGAGCGCGACATCCACGAGATGTTCGGCGTGCAGTTCGAGGGGGCGCTCGATCTGCGCCCCTTCATCCTCACCGAGTGGGGCGGCCCGCCGCCCATGCGCAAGTCGTTCGACACCGAGGGCTATGTACGCGACCACTATCAGTGGGTCGACTACGGTCCCGAGTGGCTCGCCGAGCTGGAGAAGCGCGGCGGCGGCATCGTCGAATAAGGGCACAGAGAGCACCCCATGCACCCGGACCACTATCGTCACACCGAACTACCGCCGAGCACCGAGTACGAGCTCTACTTCGGCCCCAACCACCCCGGTATCGAGGGCAACTACGCGCTCAAGGCGCGCCTCGCCGGCGACACCGTGGTGGCCCTGGAGGCAGATGGCGGCTACCTGCACCGTGGCTTCGAGAAGCTCATGGAGCAGCGTCTCTGGATCCAGAACATCGCCCTGGTGCCGCGCATCTGCGTGCCCGACCCGGTGCCGATGGAGGAGACCTACGCCCGCGCCGTGGAGACCCTCGGCGGCCTGGAGGTACCCGAGCGCGCCCAGTGGCTGCGTATGCTGGTGCTGGAGATGTCGCGCCTCACCGCGCACCTCTTCTACTTCGGCGGCCACGCCGCTACCGTCGGACTCTACACCAACATGTTCTGGGGCGTGAGCGACCGCGATCGGCTGCTCGACTGCTTCGAGCAGCTCACTGGCGCGCGCGTCTACCACATGTACATCACCCCCGGTGGCGTGCGCCGCGATACCCCGCCCGGCTTCCTCGACAGCCTGAGCGAGGTACTCGATTATGTCGAGGGCCGTCTGCCCAAGTTTGACGACCTCTTCTTCGACAACGCCGTGCTGGTGCGACGTGCCACCGGTACCGGCACCATGGACCAGGCCTTCGCCATCGACTACGGCGTGACCGGCCCCAACCTGCGCGCCACCGGTCTGGCCCACGACCTACGCCGCGACTACCCCTACCTCAAGTACGCCGAGGTGGAGTTCGACGTCATCACCGAGACGGCGGGTGACGCCTATGCCCGCACCCTGGTGCGACGTGGCGAGGTGATCGAGTCACTGCGCATCTTGCGTCAGGTGATCGACAAGCTGCGCAGCGTGCCGGGGCCGATCCGCTGCCCACTGCCCAACCCCCTCGCCTGGCGTATCCCCGCCGGTGACGCCTACACCCGCACCGAGTCCTCCAAAGGCGAGTTGGCCTACTACATTGTCTCCGACGGCAGCGCCAAACCCTGGCGCGTACACGTGCGTGGCCCCTCGCAGATGCACGCAGTGCAGACCCTGGAGGCCCTCTGCGTCGGTGCGCGCATCGAGGATGTGGCACAGATCATGTTCAGTCTCGACGCCTGTCCCCCGGAGGTCGACCGATGAGCGGCTCGCTGTTTCGCCCGCTGAAGGCCCTCGGCACCCTGTTCGAGGCGCCCATCACCCTGCCGATGGCGCCGCGCCCCGCCGCCGAGCGCTATCGTGGCTTCCACCTCAACGACCACAACAAGTGCATCGGTTGCGGCACCTGTTCGCGTATCTGCGACAACGCTGCCATCCGCATGGTGCACGACCCGGAGCTGAGGGCCGATCCGGTGAAAGGCATCCGTGCCGAGCGCCCGGCCATCGACTACGGGCGCTGCTGCTGGTGTGCGCTCTGTGTCGATGCCTGCCCCACCGGCTCCCTCTCGCTCTCGCGTGAATACATCCACATCAGCGAGAACCTCGATACCTTCTTCTTCGTGCCAGACGAGCAAGGCATGCATGGCTTCGGCTTCGAGCACGGCTGGGACAAGGGCGACGACAACGACCTGCTCGCCCACCAGCGCCAGCCGATGGCCGAGGTGGGTACCGAGGAGCGCCTCGGCGACATGCGCGAGATCGTCCTCGGCTTCGACCCCCAAGCGGCACTGGTGGAGGCGTCGCGCTGCATCCAGTGCGGCCTCTGCCACGACGCCTGCCCGACCCACATGCACGCCCCGGAGTACATCCGCGCCGTGTGGGAGGGGGACTTCGATGAGGCGGTACGCCAGATCTACCGCACCATGCCCTTCGGCTCCGTGTGTGGTCGTGTCTGCACGCACCGCTGTGAAAGCGCCTGCTCATTGCACCACCGGGGCGACCCTATCGCCATCCGCTGGCTCAAGCGCTACGCGCTCGACCAGCTCTCCCCCGAGCGCGTGGGGCAGATCGCCAGCGAGGGACGCACCCGCGAGAAGAGCGGCAGACGTATCGCCATCATCGGTTCAGGCCCTGCAGGGCTCACCACCGCCTACGACCTGGCGCGTGAGGGGCACACCGTGGTGGTCTACGAGGCGCAGACCGAGCCCGGCGGTATGATGCGGTACGGGATCCCCGAGTACCGTCTACCGCGTGACAAGCTGGATCAAGATATCGACATCATCCGTGCCCAGGGTGTCGAGATCCGTACCGGCATCCGCGTCGGTGAGCAGGTCACCCTGGAGGGGCTGGCCACGGAGTACGACGCCGTGGTGGTCGCCATCGGCCTGCATCAGGGCCGCTCCACCCGCATACCGGGGAGCGATCACCCGGCGGTGATGCGCGCCGTCGACCTGCTGCGCACAGTCTGGTCCGGCGCCGACTTCGAGGTGCCACGCAGCGCCACCGTCATCGGTGGCGGCAACGTGGCGATGGATGCCGCGCGCACCCTGGCACGGCTGCAGCGTCGCTGCTTCGGTGAGGTCCAGGTGCATCTCTGCGCCCTGGAGGCCGAAGAGGGGATGCTCGCGGACCGCGAGGAGATCCACGAGGCGCGCGAGGAGGGGATCCGCATCAACCCCTCGCGTGGACCACGCCGTTGCATGGTCGAAGAAGGGCAACTGACCGGCCTCGAAACGGTCGCCTGTTTGTCCATATTCGACGATACAGGAAGGTTTCATCCGCGTTATGATGAGGAGGATGCGCGTACCCACCCCGCCGAATTGATCGTCGAGGCAGTGGGTCAGATGGCCGATATCGCCCTCCTGCCCAAATCTATCGTCGAGCAACTGGAGTGGGAGCGGGGTCGGCTCAAGGTCGACAACGATGGGGCGACCGCCCTCCCCTGGCTCTGGGCTGCGGGTGATATGGTCGAAGGCCCCGACGTGGTCCACGCCGTGGCGGCGGGTCATCGGGTCGCATCGAGCATCCACCGAAGCTTACAGAATAATAGGGGCCTAACAACATGAACCATCAGGTCGATGACATCGCCTCCGGCGAGGACAGCCGCGATCTCGAAGCCCGCTCCGAGGTGCATCTCACCTTCGACGACCTGCGTGAGATGAAGAGTCTGGGCGAGATCCTCAGCGCCGCGATCCAGTTCGAGACCACCGCCCGAGACTTCTATCAAGGCAAGATCGAGCAGGTGAGCAAGCCATTGCGCGAGCTGGTGGTCTCACTGGCCGAGGAAGAGGAGGAGCACCGGCGCATGCTCGCCGAGCTGGCCAGCCACCCTGAGTTGATCGATGTGCTACGCGAGCGGGTCGAGGTCCCCCCCAGTGACCACAAGTTCTCCGACTACATCCAGCAGCCTGTGCTCCCCGATCAGCCCGATGACCAGACAATGCTGCAGTACGCCCTCAGCCGTGAGCAGGTGGCGATGGAACAGTACGAGGCGCTCTCTCTGGTCACCCCCAAGGGCTCCCTGCACGACCTCTTCACCTTCCTGGCCCGCGAGGAGTTGAGCCACAAGCAGGAGCTGGAGAAGACCTACTACGAGATGGTCTTTAAATAGAGCAGAAAATAGCTTGACAGGTGCGAAAGATTCCCTATAATGCCGCACCAAGTTCAGCGGGAATAGCTCAGTTGGTAGAGCACAACCTTGCCAAGGTTGGGGTCGCGAGTTCGAATCTCGTTTCCCGCTCCAAATTCTGAAAGCCTCGGTCATCCGGGGCTTTTTCTCTCGGGGAACTCCCCAAGGGATCGTCATCTGGCTGGATGGCAGAGTGGTTATGCAGCGGCCTGCAAAGCCGTTGACCTCGGTTCGATTCCGGGTCCAGCCTCCAAATAGAAAAAGCGCTTAGAGATAAGCGCTTTTTTTTTCGCCCCTCTGCGCTAAATACACCTTGTACTTGCGCAGCTCCCTTGGCGCATCCGTGGTTGCCTCTCTGGCATCTGCATCCTCGTCACCCACGCGCCGGAGGTTACCTGGGCACTGCTCGTAGCCCCCTGGCGTTGATTGGGCGATCTACACTACTAAGCTGAAAAGAGCGCGAGCAGCGCCACCCGCACCAGGGCAATCAACTGTGCGCGGTCACACTCGGGGTACTGTACCACCCGACTCACCACCCCCTCGAAGAGGCTCATGATCGCCTGCGCGGTATACTCCGCCGGGTAGTCTGATTGACAGCCCAGCTCCCTGCGTACTTCGAGCACCAGATCGGTTACCCGCTGACGCATGCGGATATCGGCCTTCTGCACGATGGCGGCGACGGCCGGATTGCGCGCTGCCTCGCTGGTCACCTCCAGCCAGAGGGCGGAGAAGCTCGGCTCGGTACGGCGCATGATCGCCTCGCTGATACCGGCGAGGAGCCGCTCCTGGAACTCGCCAATGACGGCAAGGGCATCGATGGTGGCGATACTCTCCGCGACCCGCTCCTCGACGATGGCGGCGATGATCGCCTCTTTGTTCTCAAAGAAGTGGTAGATATGCCCGGGGCTCATACCGGCCTCGCGGGAGATCTTGGCGATGCTCGCGGCATGAAAGCCATATCGGCGAAAACAGTGCGCCGAGGCGTCGAGGATCTGCCGACGACGTAGCTCGGCACGACTGCAGGGGTTCGAATCTGGGTTCGAGGTCAAAAGATGCTTCTCGTAGTGTCAGGAAGTTGCCCTTCAGGGCCTTGGCGGGTTGACATTAGCAGACTCTAATCCTAGATTGAACAGCTATTCTAGAATAATCATTCTAGTCCTATATTGCACCGTAAATTCAGGAACTTCCCATGCCCGGCCAACCGCACTTTTGTCGAGCCCCGCTCATCGCACTCCTCATCGTATTGGCCTCCCCTGGGGCCAGCGCAGCGGGAGCCCCCGGCGCCATGCCCCCCACCGAGGTCTCGGTGATCACCGTGGCCAAAGCACCGCTCGCCACCCATAGCCAGCTCAATGGGCGCACCACCGCCTACCGGGTGGCCGAGGTGCGCCCCCGAGTGAACGGCATCATCGAAGAGCGTCTGTTCACCGAAGGGAGCCTGATCCAGGCCGGTGAGGTGCTCTATCGTATCGACGCCGCCGTCTATCAGGCCGCCTACGACAGCGCCAGGGCCGCCCTGGCCCGCAGCGAAGCGAGCTACGACACCGCGCGCATGAAGGCGGAGCGCTACGCACCACTGGTGAAGACCAAGGCGATCAGCCAAGAGACCTACGACGACGCCAAGGCCGCCCTGGCCGAGGCTCGCGCCGACGTGGAGGTGGCCAAGGCGGCCTTGCGTAGCGCCAAGATCAGCCTCGATTACACCAGTGTCACCTCGCCCATTACCGGACGTGTGGGCCGCTCGCAGGTGACCGCCGGTGCACTGGTGACCGCCAATCAAGACGACGCCCTGACCACAGTGCAGCAGCTCGACCCCATCTACATCGACCTGAGCCAATCCACCGCCGAGCGCCTGCGCATGCTGCGCAACAGCCACGGCAACCTGGTGGGCGCCAAGGTCAACCTGACCCTGGAAGATGGCACCCCCTATCCCCATCAGGGCGAGCTGCAGTTCAGCGAGCCGAGTGTCGACGAGAGCACCGGTACCGTGACCCTGCGTGCCCTCTTCCCCAACCCCGATGGCATGCTGTTACCGGGTATGTTCGTCACCGCCCAGGTGAGCGAGGGGGAGATCGATGCAGTACTGGTGCCGCAGCAGTCGGTGACCCACGACGCCAAGGGTCAGGCCAGTGTGATGGTGGTCGACGCCGAGGGTAAGGTCGCCCCGCGCCCGATCAAGCTGGGCCGCAGTGTCGACAACCAATGGGTCGTGCGTGACGGCCTGACCCCCGGCGACCAGGTGATCGTCGAGGGGCTGCAGAAGGTGCGCCCGGGGGCCGAGGTGCACACCGTGCCCTTCGCCGCCTCCGCGCAGCAGTAACGGGAGCAGCACACCATGGCCACGTTCTTTATCGACCGGCCCATCTTTGCCTGGGTCATCGCGGTACTCATCATGTTGGCAGGTGCGCTCTCCATGCGCAGCCTGCCGGTGAGCCAATACCCGGCAATCGCCCCGCCGCAGATCAGTATCACCGCCACCTACCCCGGCGCCTCGGCACAGGCTGTCGAAGAGTCGGTGGCGCAGGTGATCGAGCAGAAGATGCAGGGCCTCGACGGCCTGCGCTACATCTCCTCCACCAGTGAGTCCACCGGTTTGGTGACCGTCAGCCTCACCTTCAACAACGACATCGATCCCGACGTGGCGCAGATGCAGGTGCAAAACAAGCTGCAGCTGGCCATCCCCTCCCTGCCCACCGCGGTGCAACAGCAGGGACTACAGGTGGCCAAGTCGGTGCGCAACTTCCTCATGGTGGTGGCGCTGGTGTCGAAGGATGGTGCCCTCGATGTGGCCGACCTCGGTGACTATATGGTCAGCCGCATGCAGGACCCCATCTCCCGCGTCCCCGGCGTCGGCGAGGTCACCGTCTTCTCCTCCCAATACGCCATGCGTATCTGGCTCAATCCGCTCAAGATGGCCCAGTTCGGTCTGGTCCCGAGCGATGTAGTGAGCGCTGTGCAGGCGCAGAACGCGCAGGTCTCCGCCGGGCAGCTCGGTGCCCTGCCGAGCGTCGAGGGGCAGACCCTCAACGTCACCGTCAGCGTACAGAGCCGTCTACGCAGCGCCGACGAGTTCGGTGAGATCCTCTTGCGTGGCACCGAGAACGGGGGCGAGGTGCGTCTACGTGACGTGGCGCGCATCGAACTCGGCAACGAAACCTACCAGGTGATGGCCCGCTACAACGGCCGCCCCGCCGCCGCCATGGCCATCCGATTGGCCAGTGGCGCCAACGCCCTGGAGACTACCGACCGCATCCACAAACGTCTGGACGAGCTCTCGAAGCTCTTCCCCGCCGGGGTCGAGACGGCCTTCCCCTACGACACAACCCCCTTCGTGCGCATTGCCATCACCGAGGTGTTGAAGACCCTGGGCGAGGCTGTGGTGCTGGTGTTCCTGGTCATCTTCCTCTTCCTGCAGCACTTCCGCGCCACCCTGATCCCGACCATCGCCGTGCCCGTCGTGCTCCTCGGCACCCTGGCCATCCTCTACACCTTCGGTTACTCCATCAACACCCTGACCATGTTCGCCATGGTGCTGGCCATCGGCCTGTTGGTGGACGACGCCATCGTGGTGGTGGAGAACGTCGAGCGTGTGATGCACGAGGAGGGACTCTCGCCCAAAGAGGCGACACGCCGCTCCATGCAGCAGATCACCGGCGCCTTGATCGGCATCGCCTTGGTGCTCTCGGCGGTCTTCGTGCCCATGGCCTTCTTCGGCGGCTCCACCGGCGTCATCTACCGTCAGTTCTCCATTACCATCGTCTCGGCCATGGTCCTCTCGGTGCTGGTGGCGCTGACCCTCACCCCGGCCCTCTGCGCCACCCTGCTGCGCGCACGCGACGCCGAACAGAGCGTCAAGGGGCCGTTCGGCTGGTTCAACCGCGCCTTCAACGCCACCTCACACGGCTATCGCACCAGTGTCGGGGGTATCCTCAAGCACCGCGTCATCTTCATGTTGGTCTACCTGCTCATCGTCGGCGGTGTGGGCCACCTGTTCGTGAACATGCCGAGCGCCTTCCTACCCGACGAGGATCAGGGCATCCTCATCAGCTCCATCAACCTCCCCGCTGGGGCCACACGCGAGCGCACCATGGAGGTGATCGAGCAGGTGGAGCAGCACTTCCTCAACGACCCTGCCGTGGAGCAGATGGTGGCGGTGGCCGGATTCAGCTTCTCCGGTCGCGGGCAGAACATGGCCATCGCCTTCGTCCGCCTCAAGCACTGGGACGAGCGCCAGAGCCCGGATCTGGGGGTCAAGGCGGTCGCCGGTCGCGCAATGGGCATGATGATGACCCAGGTGCGTGATGCCCGCGCCTTCGCCTTCGCCCCGCCCGCGGTATTGGAGCTGGGCAACGCCAACGGCTTCGACCTCTACCTGCAGGACGGCGCCGGCCTCGGTCACGATAAACTGATGGCCGCGCGCAATCAGTTCCTCGGCCTCGCCAGCCAAGATAAGCGCCTGATGGCGGTACGCCCCAATGGCCTCGACGACACCCCGCAGTTGGATGTCGACATCGACCCGGCCCGCGCCGCCGCCTATGGCATCTCGACGGCAGCGGTAAACGGTGTGCTCGCCACCGCCTGGGGCGGCGCCTACATCGACGACTTCATCCACGAGGGGCGTGTCAAGCGCGTCTACCTGCAGGCCGACGCTCCGTTCCGCATGCAGCCGGAGGACATCTACACCTGGTACGTGCGCAACAGCAACAACGAGATGGTCCCCCTCTCCTCGGTCGCCAACATCGACTGGGGCATGGGCTCACCGCGCCTGGAGCGCTACAACGGCCTGCCCGCCATGCAGATGGCCGGTATGGCGGCCCCCGGCGTCAGTTCCGGTGAGGCGATGAAGGCGGTAGAGGAGATCGTCGCAAAACTCCCTGCGGGCGTCGACTTGACCTGGAGTGGCCTCTCCTACGAGGAGCGCCTCGCCGGCTCACAGGCACCACTGCTCTACGTACTCTCCATCCTGGTGGTCTTCCTTGCCCTGGCCGCGCTGTACGAGAGTTGGGCCATCCCCTTCTCGGTGCTGATGGTGATCCCGCTCGGTGTCCTCGGCGCCCTGCTCGCCGCCACCCTGCGTGGGCTACCCAACGATATCTACTTCCAGGTCGGGCTGCTCACCACCATCGGTCTGGCCTCGAAGAACGCCATCCTCATCGTAGAGTTCGCCAAACACAAGCTCGAAGAGGGTCACGAGATGTTCGAGGCGGTGAAGGAGGGTGCACGCATGCGTCTACGCCCCATCATCATGACCTCGCTCGCCTTCGGCTTCGGCGTTCTTCCCCTGGCCCTCAGCCACGGTGCGGGTTCGGGTAGCCAGAACGCCATCGGTACCGGCGTGCTCGGTGGCATGCTCGCCGCCACCATCCTCGGCCTCCTGTTCGTACCCCTCTTCTTCGTGCTGATCATGACCTACTTCGGCAAGAAGGAGGCCTAGCGCGCAAGACGCGGCCTAGCGCCCGCCCCTAAATACCCCCAGCCGCCCTGCGGATGGGGGTATTTTTTTGCCTTCGAGCAGTTGAAGCCCGCCCACTCCTTGCCCTCACGATGGGTTGCAGTGGCCCAAAATTTCAGTGAGATTATCGGCAGTTACCACCACTATCCGACGTTGATGCGCCCATGACCTCGAACTTCAAGAGTCGCTTGACCCTCACCTTCGGTAGCCTTGCGCTCGTGGTCGGTTGCGCTGGCTTCTGGTACGTCGACCACCTCGCCACCACCCGCCTGACCCGCGCCAGTGGCGACGCCCTCCTCTCCCTCGCCACCGCCATGGCCAACCGCCTCGGTGACACCTTGAGCGAGCGTGAACGCGAGGTGATCCTGCTCAGCCAATCCCCTTCACTGGTGTACGAACCGCTCGATAGCCCCGAGGTGCGCCATCGCCTCGACCAGATCAAGGAGACCTACCGCTTCTACGCCTGGGTCGGTGTCACCGACAGCGAGGGGATCGTACGCTCCAGCGCCGGGGGGATACTGGAGGGCAACAGTGTCTCGGCCCGCCCGTGGTATAGCGCCGGACGACAGGGCCCCTATGTAGGTGATGTACACGAGGCGGTGCTACTCGCCAAACTGCTGCACCACGTCACCGACGCGCGTGAGCCATTGCGCTTCGTCGATTTCGCCGCCCCGATTCACGGGCCGGACGGGGAGTTACGGGGTGTGGTGGCGACGCATGCCAAGTGGGACTGGGTAACCGAAGTCCTGCATTCGACCCTCTCGCGGGTGACGCAAGAGGCGGGGGTCGAGGTGTTTATCGTCGATGCCAACGGCACCCTGCTCTACCCCTTCGCATACATGGGAGACTCCCCCCTCCCCGACGGGCTACCGCCCAGCGGCCACTACGGCCTTATCCCGTGGAGTGATGCCACCTACCTCACCAGCCGAGTGGTAGTGACATCGGATACCCACGTCCATCTCGGATGGCAGATCCTCTTGCGTCAGCCGAAGGCGCTCGCCCTCGAATCCCTCAGCGAGATGCAGTTTGCCCTCATGCTCTTCGGTCTGTTGATGTTGGTCACTGCCAGCCTGCTGCTCTACCGCCTTGCCAGCGTCATCAGTCGCCCGATCGAACAGCTTGCCCAGTTGGCCAGCGCCGTGTCGGAGGGAGACGAGTCGGTCAGCTTCCGCATCGATACCCCGATCCACGAGACCCGCGCCCTCGCGCAGGCGCTCGGTACCATGACCCGTCGCCTCGTCGTGCGCAGGCATGAACTGCAGGAGGCGAACACCACCCTAGAAGCGAAAGTACGGCAGCGCACCCATGAGTTGGAGGCAGCACGCGACCAAGCGGAGGGTGCCAACAAGGCCAAGTCGGCCTTTCTCGCCAATATGAGCCACGAGCTGCGCACCCCACTCAACACCATCCTCGGCTTTGCCCAAGTGATGGAGCGCGACCCGCAGTTACCCGAACTGCAGCGGCACCGTGTCACCGTGCTGCGCCAGAGTGGCGAGTATCTCCTAGCGCTCATCAACGACGTATTGGACCTGGCCAAGGTCGAGGCCGGGCGCTTCACCACCACCCCACGCAGTTGGCCGACCGCGCCGTTCTTTCACCAGTTGCACGCCATGATCCAGCAACGGGCCGAGGCCAAAGGGCTCCTCTACACACAGCAGCTCGGCATGCTCCCCGTGGCCGTATGTGTAGATGACATCCGTCTGCGCCAGATTCTGCTCAACCTGCTAGGCAATGCGGTGAAATTTACCGAGACAGGCGGGATCACACTGAATGTGGCCTACCAAGACGAGGCCTTCCTCATCGAGGTGAACGATACCGGCGTGGGGATGCAGGCCGAAGAGCTGACACACATCTTCGAACCGTTCGTGCAGGTCGGTGCATTAAACCAGCGTACGGAGGGGACCGGTCTGGGCCTTGCCATCAGCCGCCGTCTGGCCAGCGCCATGGGCGGATCACTTGAGGTCCGTTCACAGCCCGGGCAGGGAACAGCGTTTCACCTACGCCTACCGGCACCCAGCCGACAACTCGACGAGGTGGCGCCCAAGGTCACCGAGGCCGAGCGAGTGGTCGGCTATCGGCGCCATCAGGGTGAAGGGCCCTTTCACCTGCTGATCGTCGATGATGTCGAGGCCAATCGGGACACCCTGCGTGAACTGTTGGCACCGCTCGGCTTTGTCGTGGACGCAGTAGAATCGGGCGAGGCGTGCCTCGAACGTGTGGCTGAGCAGTGCCCTGATGCGCTCTTCCTCGACCTACACATGAGCGGGATAGATGGTTTCGAAGCCGCACGCAGACTACGTACACAGCCCGAGTGCGAGCGACTAGCCATCTTCATCGCCTCTGCCTTCACCGCCGACGTCGAGGGTGCACACAACGCCGGGTATGACGGCTATCTGGTGAAGCCCATCCTCTTTAACGAACTATTGACCGTGTTGGAGAACGCACTCCCCCTCAGTTGGCTGCGACACGTGGAGGAGTCACCCCCCTCCTCCATCCATCGCCCCTTCAACGATGCAGAACGCCAGCAACTCCACGAGATACTGAAGCGAGGCGCCATCATCGACCTACAGCGGTACCTCGGCCAGTTGGTCGCCTCAGGGGAGACCCCCGCAGAGGCGACCGAGATGCTCAACTCCGCCAAGCGTTTCGATCTCAAACGTGTGAAAGAGCTCTTGGATGGGTGTTGAACCGGCGCTCTAGTCGGCCAGGCCGAGGATCAGTGGCAAGGGCCAGGAGCATTTGGTCACTATAATAGGACCTATTATTTACGTCAGGATAGTTGTGTGAACATGCTGAAGTCTTCATGGCGTCGTTGCTGGTGTGGCATCGGGGCGTACGGTGATGGCCTCGACTTGATGCAAAGGCTACTCAGCGCATACGAGGAGCCCCAGCGTAGATATCATTCGCTCCAGCACCTGGTTGAATGCCTCGATCTGTTCACTCACCACATGGGTCAGGCCAGAGAACCCACGGAGGTGGAGATAGCGCTCTGGTTTCACGATGCCGTCTATGACGTGAAGGCTACTGACAATGAGGAGCAGAGTGCCGCCTGGGCAGAGGAGGAGTTAACGGTCTCTGGTGTAAAGCCCGAGAGGATTCAGCGCGTGAAAGAGCTAATTCTCGCCACTCGACATTCAGTGCAACCCCACGGGCATGACCAGCAATTACTCGTGGATATCGATCTTGCGATCCTGGGTGCCCCTACGGATCGGTTCGACACCTACGAGGCACAGGTGAGAGCCGAGTACGAGTGGGTACCCGAGGTGCTCTTTTGCTCGAAGCGACGGGATATCTTAAGAGGATTTCTCACCCGTCACTCAATATTCGCAACGAACCCATTTCGGCATGAACGGGAGGAGCAGGCAAGGGCCAACTTGGCCCGTTCCATTGAAAGGCTTGCTAACGGATGCTGATGTTTCCATTACTCGCCTCTCACGAGTCCATCTTAGTGGGGCGGTGGCTTTGGGGTGATGGCCACATCCAAGCCGACGACACCTGTCTGCGGATTCAATGGCTCGTCGAGCACCATCTGGTTGCGCTCGCCGTCGACTCAGGGCGTTGGGAGTGTCTCTATCAAGACCCGGGCGACGGGCGCTACTGGTTACTTACCTACCCCCATAGCCATCGCCACGGCGGTGGCCCCCCGAGCCTACGGTGCCTCTCGCACAGTGAGGTAGCGGCTCGGTCGGCGCATGTACACCCACGCGGGTTCAATGCCTCGAACTAGGCTTATTGGCCCTCCATAACGGCCCTCAACGCCTCGACATCACCGCCTATGATCTGCTCCAAATTCGCGGTTATCTGTTCGGCTGACCAATCCCACCACGCGATCTCCTGCAACGCCGTCACGGTGTGTGCATCGAAGCGTGTCTTGATCGGTTGGGCCGGATTGCCCCCAACCACGGTGTAGGGCGCGACATCTTTGGTGACCACGGAGCGGGCGGCGATGATGGCACCGTCACCGATGGTGACACCGGGCATGATAAGCACGTCGTAGCCGATCCAGACATCGTTACCGATATGGGTATCGCCCTTGATAGGGAGGTTGCCGAGGTTGAGCATTACCCGCTCCCAACCGTTGCCGAAGATCCCGAAGGGGTAAGTGGAGAGGCCACGCATGTCGTGGTTGGCGCCGTTCATGATGAATTTGACGCCACGTGCGAGGGCACAAAACTTACCGATGATCAGGCGATCGCCGATGAAGGGGTAGAGGTAGAGGACGTTACGCTCGAAGTTCTCGTAGCCGTCCGGGTCGTCATAGTAGGTGTAATCGCCGATGAGGATCTGCGGGTTGTCGATGACATTCTTGAGGTAGCAGACCTGGGGGAAGCCAGCCATGGGGTGGGGGTTTTGCGGGCTGGGTCCGTGCATGTCGCGCTCCTTGGCTGAGTAGAGCCTGCACTCTACCCCCAAGGGGCGCTCCAGGCGAGACGGCTAGTGCTCCATCAGGCCGGTCCAGTCGGGCACGGTACCGGCGGGCATCTTGGCGTGGCAGGCGTTGCACGAGGTGAGCACCTCGTCGATGGCCTGGTGCATAGAGGCGGCGTCACGATCACGCATGTAGCGGTGGGCGGCACGGGTCATCACCTTCATGGCGGCATGGCTCTGGTCGGCGAGCAAATTGAACTGTGCCTCGGTCATACCCTCGGCATTACCGGCCTGGTTGAGGTACTTGAAGGCCTCGGCGGCGTGCCAGCCCATGGGGCCGACCATACCGAAGGTGGCGACGAAGGCCTCGGCGTGACGGACCATGTTGTCGTCGTACTTGAGGTTCTCGTGGTCGAGGATCCAACGCATCGCCTCGACATGGGTACGCAGGATATCCACCACCAGGTTACGGTAGTGCAGGTTGTCTGCGGCCACATCTTGTTCGACCTCCTCGGCCTGAACCGAACCCAGGCCACTTACGCCCAGGGCCAGCCCCATCAGGACTCCAGTCACCACACCTCGCATCGCTCTACGCATCTTGCTCACCTTGTTATCGCTATCACTATGGTTCTGTGCTCGCCCAGCGTACCAGGCCTAGGCCGAAGATTATAAACAGCTTTGTTTAGCCATGGCGAACGCCGACTAGGCTCGACCGAGGGGCGGTGCGAGCATCGCTGTATCGCGCTAACTGCTTGAATCCAGGTCGTTCAGCCCACCTCGCGCTCCGCGCCCAAGGGCCGAAACTTCACCACCAACAGGGGCAGCAAGGTGAGGTTGGCGACCAGGGCCACCACCATCGCCAGGCTGGTGAGCAGGCCGAAGTAGATGGTGGGGATGAAGTTGGAGAGGGCGAGGATGGAGAAGCCCAGGGTGATGGTGAAGGAGGTGTAGGCCATGGCCCGACCGACACTCGCGTGGGTGCGCTCGACGGCGGCCCAATACTTGCCGTCGAGTTCGAACTCCTCTCGCACTCGGTGGATGTAGTGGATCGAGTTGTCGACACCGATGCCGATGACGATGGCGGCGATGGTGATGGTCATGATATCGAGTGGGATACCGACCAGCCCCATCACGCCGAGGATAAAGAGCGCGGCGAAGACCGTCGGCACCACGCCCACGGCGGCCAGAGAGAGGGAGCGGAAGAGCATGATCAACATCACCAGGATGGCGAGGAAGACCAGGCTGAGGGTGAGGATCTGCGAGGTAAAGAGGCTCTGCAGCACGTTGTTGTAGAGCACCAGCATACCGGAGAGGTGCACCTGCTCGGGTTTGAGGCCGAGATTTTGCACCAGGTCGGACTCGATCTTCTTCAGCAGCTCGTCACGGCGTAGGGTCGGATCGGAGTCGATGATGCGGATGGAGAAGCGCACCTGATTGCCGTCTTCGGTCATGTAGGGGGTGAAGAGGGTCGCCTTCACCGCCTCGGGGATGCGCTTGTACATGATGGCGAGGGTGAAGTCGTCGGGCTGCTCACCATCATTGATCAGGGTCAGCACGTCCATGGTGGTGGCCATGGAGAGCACCTTGCCGGTGGAGGGGAGTGCATCGAGGTAGTCGTGCACCGCACGCACCTGCTTGAGACGCTCGTCGTTGAACCAATAGCTGGAGGCGGTGATACCGGCGTCGCCCTCGCTCTGGTCGGAGAAGAGGGAGTCGAAGAAGGAGTCCTCCTTCGGGGCGGCGGCAGCGGCGGCGGCCTCTTGGGCCTTCATGTCGAGCCACGCCTTGGGCGGGTCGAGCACCACATCGAGCGGGGTGGTACCACCGAGTTGTTTGTCGATGAGTACCATGCCCTGGTAGATCTCGGTGGTCGGTTTGAAGTAGTCGATGAAGCGGTTCTCCACCGTCAAACGGCTGATGCCGAAGATGCCGAGCAGGGCGATGAGGACATAGGCGATCAGCGTCCTGCTGCTGTGGCGCTCGATGAAGTTGGCCAGACTGCGGGTGAAGACCGCCGTGGCGTCGTGCTTACGCAGAATGGGCTTGCCCGGCTTCAGATGGGTCAGGGCGATGGGGAAGAGCAGGAAGGCGAGGAGCAGGGTAAAACCGACGCCATAAAACATCATCCAGCCGAAGTCGATCACCGGGCGGATGCCACTCACCAGCAGCGAACCGAAGGCGACCATGGTGGTGAGGGTTGTAAAGAGCGAGGGGGCCGCCTTGCTCGCCAGCGCCTCACGCAGGAACCACCCCTGCTCACCATCTGGGTGTTGGGCGTGCAGCTCCTGGTGGCGCACCACCAGGTGGATGGTGAGGGAGAGGGAGATGATCAACAGTAGGGAGATGAAGTTGGAGCTGACCACGGTGACACGCCACTCCATCACCCCAAGGAAGCCGACCATCACCACCACAGAGACGCCGCAGATGAACAGTGGCACCAGCACCCAGCGCAGTCGTTTGAAGGAGATGGCCAGCAGGGCAACGATGAACAGACTGATGCCAGCGCCGAAGACATTGATGTCGCTACGTACGAAATCGATCATGTCCGAGGTGATCATCGGCACACCGCCCAGGTGCAGCTCACCGGCGTCGCGGTAGCGGGCGATGATGCTGCGTACTTCGGCGATGTCGTTCTGCATCTGGTCGCGCAGCAGGTCGTTGATCTGCTTCACCTCGGCGGAGAGCTGCGTCAGTTTCGCGCGCTCATCGGCCTGCAGCGGACGCTGCAATTCGATGGCGTAGAGGGCATCCTGCTCCTTGCGCAGCTCGACCATGCGCGGGTCGGGGCGGAAGTTGACCATCATGCCCGTGGTCTTACCATCGGGGCTGGTGAGCAGGCTACGGTAGAGCGGGCTCTGGCTGAACTCTTTGCGCGCCATCTCGCGGTCGGTGCCCTTGTCGAGCAGGGTGCGCGTCCCTTCGAGCACGTCGGAGAGCCCCACAGGCGGCGACTGTAGCATCGGCACGTCGAGGATCGAGGTGACCCCGGAGACGTGCTCCATGGCCGCCAGCTCGTCGTGCATCTTCTTCAACGTGCCCAGCGTGGCATCGCTAAAGAGGTCGCCCTTGGGGGTGAAGGTGACCAAGACGAAGTCGTCCGAGCCGTAGCTGCCGCGCAGGGTGCGGTAGTACTGCAGGTCGGCGTCGTTCTCCAACATCAGCGAGTCGGAGGAGGCATCCAGATCGAAGTTGGGTACATAGAAGAGCGACCCGGCGAGCAACAAAAAAGTGAGGATCCAACCGTAGACCGGCGTATCCAGGGTGATATGGAAATAGAGGTCACTGAGCCGCTTCAACATGGGTATGAGCTCCAATTTGGGCGCGAGGTGGTACGACGGGGCGAGGAGCGAGGCCGCTTGAGGGCCCCGATTCGCCACAGGGTGGCGCCGCACGTTGCATCAGAACGGAGTAATATAGCGCGTTTCCCCCCCTCGAACGATGGCGAGAATTTGACCATGAACCCATTCTGGAGCGATGTCGTCCACCAGCTCACCCCCTACGTGCCCGGTGAGCAGCCCAAGGTGGCCAACCTGATCAAGCTCAACACCAACGAGAACCCCTACCCCCCCTCACCCAAGGCGCTCGCTGCCATCCAGGCCGCCACCGCCGACACCCTGCGCCTCTACCCGGACCCGAACGCCGACGTACTCAAAGGCGCCATCGCCGCCCACTACGGCGTGGCCACCAACCAGGTCTTCGTCGGTAACGGCTCCGACGAGGTGCTGGCGCACGTTTTTTTGGGACTGCTCAAGCACGCCAAGCCACTGCTCTTCCCCGACATCAGTTACAGCTTCTACCCGGTCTACTGCGGCCTCTACGCCGTGCCGTACCGCACCATCCCGCTGGACGACGCCTACGCCATCCGTATCGAGGAGTATGTGGGTGAGTGTGGCGCCATCATCCTGCCCAATCCCAATGCCCCCACCGGGCGCGCCCTGGACCTCGACGCCATCCGCCTGCTTGCACACAACCACCCCGAGGTCCCCGTGGTGATCGACGAGGCCTACGTAGACTTCGGCGCACAGAGCGCGGTGTGCCTGGTGCGCGACCTCCCCAACCTGTTGGTCGTCCAGACCCTCTCCAAGTCACGCTCACTGGCCGGATTGCGCGTTGGTTTCGCCATCGGTGACGCCGGGCTCATCGAGGCACTGGAGCGGGTGAAGAACAGCTTCAACTCCTATCCCATGGACCGCCTCGCCCTGGCCGGTGCCGTGGCGGCCATCGAGGACCGCGAACACTTCGAGACCACCCGCCACGCCATCATCGCCAGCCGCGAACACCTCACCGCCGCGATGACCCGCCTCGGCTTCGAGGTGATCCCCTCCACGGCCAACTTCATCTTCGCGCGTCATCCCCAGCGCGACGCGGGCGAGCTGGCTTCCGCCCTGCGCGAGCGGGCGATCATCGTGCGCCACTTCAAGGCCGCACGCATCGACCAGCACCTGCGCATCACCATCGGCACCGAGGCCGAGTGCGCGGCACTCGTCGCGGCGCTGGAGGCGATCCTCGACTGAGACTGAATGCTCACTGAGACTCGGGCAACGGTAGGAGCGGGCCATGCCCGCGAGGGCAGTGGCGCGGCCATCGCGCCCATGGGGCGCTCCTACAGGAAACCTTACCCCTGCGGTGCCGCCTTTTACGGCCCGATAATGCATCTTCCCATCAGTCGACAAGCCCGCTGATCGCCCACTCCCAAGAAGGCTGATAAAATGCCCGGCTCAACTCGCTGACGCCGAGGTAGACAGGCCCTAATCCGACCTCCCCCTCCGTGTCCTCTGTGCCCCCGTGGCAAATCCCCCAGGAAAGAGACTAAATAATGAAGGTATTGGTAATCGGTAGCGGTGGGCGCGAGCACGCGCTGGCCTGGAAGGCGGCTCAGTCAAGCGAGGTGGAGCAGGTCTACGTGGCCCCGGGCAATGCGGGCACCGCACGTGAGCCTAAGCTCGAAAACGTCGCCATCGGCGTCGGCGAGCTCGACGCGCTGGTCACCTTCGCCCGCGACAACGCCATCGACCTGACCATCGTCGGCCCCGAGGCACCGCTGGTGGCCGGTGTGGTCGACCGCTTCGAGGCCGCGGGCCTGCGCGCCTTTGGCCCGAGCGCCGGTGCCGCCCAATTGGAGGGCTCCAAGGCCTTCACCAAGGACTTCCTCGCCCGCCACGCCATCCCCACCGCCGCCTACGCCAACTTCACCGAGATGGCGCCCGCCCTCGCCTACCTGCGCGAGCAGGGCGCACCCATCGTGGTCAAGGCCGACGGCCTCGCCGCCGGTAAGGGCGTCATCGTCGCCATGACCCTGGAGGAGGCCGAGGCCGCCGTGCGCGACATGCTCGCCGGGAACGCCTTCGGCGACGCCGGGCACCGCGTGGTGATCGAGGAGTACCTGGAGGGCGAGGAGGCGAGCTTCATCGTCATGGTCGACGGCGAGAACATCCTGCCCATGGCCACCAGTCAGGACCACAAGCGCGTGGGCGATGGCGATACCGGTCCCAACACCGGCGGCATGGGCGCCTACTCCCCCGCCCCGGTGGTCACCCCCGAGGTCCACAACCGCATCATGGCCGAGGTGATCGAGCCCACCGTGCGCGGCATGGCCGTCGAGGGCAACCCCTACACCGGCTTTCTCTATGCGGGCCTCATGATCACCGCCGACGGCACCCCCAAGGTGATCGAGTACAACTGCCGTTTCGGTGACCCCGAGACCCAACCGATCATGCTGCGCCTCCAGTCCGACCTGGTGGCCCTGTGCAACGCCGCCCTCGACCGCCGCCTGCACGAAGTGGCCGCCGCCTGGGACCCGCGCCCCAGCCTCGGCGTGGTGCTGGCCGCCGCCGGTTACCCCGGCGACTACCCCAAGGGCGATGTGATCAGCGGCCTCGACGGCGCCGACACGGATGTCGCCAAGGTGTTCCACGCCGGTACGGCAGAACGCGACGGCGCCGTGGTCACCGCCGGTGGGCGCGTACTCTGCGCCACCGCATTGGGCGACAGCGTCGCCGAGGCCCAGGCCAACGCCTACGCCCAGGTGGCGAAGATCGGCTGGAACGGCATGTTCTACCGCCACGACATCGGTTATCGCGCCATCGCCCGCGAGCGCGGCGAGGCCTAAACCCAGCACAAACGGACCCCGCGCCGTGCGGGGTCCAATCCCCTACTGCATATATCCCTAATGGGTCAGTCGCCTATCCCCCAGGCGAGCTTGGCTAACTGCGGCTAAGTTGATAACCTCTGCGCACGCTAGGATTCGGACCAATAATCAAAACGTTATAGGCGACATAGGCAAGACCGATTGTCAGCCCGTCCACTCGCCACTTTCCGTCTTATCAGATCGCTTTACCCAGGAGAGACCTCATGTCAGTCAAGTACCCTGTGATCGCCGTCACCGGCTCCTCCGGCGCGGGCACCACCACCGTCAAGAACGCCTTCGAGCACATCTTCTTCCGCGAGAACATCAACCCGCTGGTAGTCGAGGGCGACAGCTTCCACCGTTACGACCGTGCCGCGATGAAGGTGGCCATGGCCGAGGCGGAGGCCAAGGGCGATCACACCTTCAGCCACTTCGGCCCCGAGGCCAATCACTTCGACCTCATCGCCGAGACCTTCAAGGCCTATGGCGAGCACGGTGGCTGCAACCGTCGTTACTACATCCACAGTGACGAGGAGGCGGCCCACCACAACGCCCGCCTCGGTGGCACCGAGTACAAGGCCGGTCAGTTCACCCCCTGGGAGGAGATCAACGAGCCCACCGACCTGCTCTTCTACGAAGGTCTGCACGGCGGCGCCGCCGACAAGACGGTGGACGTCTCCAAGCACACCGACCTGCTGATCGGCGTGACCCCCATCGTCAACCTGGAGTGGATCCAGAAGATCTTCCGTGACAATGCCCAGCGCGGCTACTCCGCCGAGGCGATCGTCGACACCATCCTGCGCCGCATGCCGGACTACGTGAACTACATCACCCCGCAGTTCTCCAAGACCGACATCAACTTCCAGCGCGTGCCGACCGTTGACACCTCCAACCCCTTTGTGGCCCGTGACATCCCCACCCCGGACGAGTCCTTCGTGGTGATCCGCTTCAAGGACCCGAACAAGTTCAGCGTCAACTTCCCCTATCTGCAGGCGATGATCCCCCACTCCTTCATGTCTCGCCGCAACACCATCGTCGTGCCTGGCGGCAAGATGGGCTTCGCCATGGAGCTGATCCTGGCCCCCATCATCCACGAGCTGATCGAGAAGAGCCGCGCCGCCAAGGGCTGAGCCTCAACCGCGCAACTCATCCGCCAAACAAAAGGCCCGCTTCTGCGGGCCTTTTTGCGTTGAGATTGGCTGTTCTACCCGACCCTCTAGCACCTACATACTTGCCATGCTAGAGTTACGAACGCCTACACAACCATTAGTAGTATGCTCATACATTACTGACTGCTAGGCCGATTACAGGCGATTGCTAAGCAATTTAAACGAGCTCATCGTAAGGACTGGGCGCCGGATGCACACCCAGAGAGGGACACAGTGATGATAAAGGTAGGAATGATAGTGGCAGCCCTGACACTGCCGGTGGTGGCTCATGCCGATTACGACGTTGAGAGGATTAAAGCAGGGCTTCAGGCGTCTGACGTTTTGCAGATTACTGGCTGGCACATTATCGAAGCGGGAAACGTCTGGGAGCCCGACACCAACCACCCCAAAATGGCGTTCGGAATTTCTGACAAGGAATCAGGCGTCGTCATAATGGTTGACGACAAGGCTGCCGCGCTATCCGGCTTTGCTGCATGCGTAACACTTGGGATTTCGGCAATTTCACCAAACTCTAAGACTCAAAAAGACAGTATCCTCGATACCATCATAGGCTCCATGGAATCAGCCCCAAGTAAAAAGACCGTGACTTTGAACGGCGTAATTTTCTCCGCTGAAACACTTGATACAGGCGCTAATTATGCTGCTATATCCTGCCTAGCCTCGCCCCTCTAATGCGCATCCACCACGGCCAATACGTGCGCGCATAACATCTGGCTTCTCCCCCAAGCCGAGCGAATAGGCTGTTACACAGTTGGCGGTTAAGATGCTTTCGCTGTAGGAGTGTCCGCAGGGGCGTGCGCCACGCCCCTGCCAAGCAGGCTAAACGGCGATGCAATTATCTTTGACCTTCCCGCCATACTCCCACCCACCTCTGACCGCTCACACTACTCCCCCCGCTACCTGCGTCAGCTGCTTGATATCCCTAAGCGGCGAGACCCCGAACTGCCGACTGTACTCACGGCTGAACTGCGACGGGCTCTCATACCCCACGCTGAAGGCGGCGCTGGAGACATCCAAGCGCTCGGTGAGCATCAGGCGGCGCGCCTCGTTGAGGCGCAGACGCTTCTGATACTGCAGCGGGCTCATGGCGGTGGTGGCGCGAAAGTGGGCGTGGAACGAGGAGCTACTCAACCCGGCACGCTTGGCCAGCTCCTCCACCCGCACCGGCTGGTCGAAGTGGGCCTTGAGCCAGTCGATGGCGCGGGCGATGCGATACCCCTGCTGACCCACGGCGGCGATCTGTCGCAGGCGCGGCCCCTGCTCCCCGGTGAGCAGGCGGTAGAGGATCTCCTGTTCGATGAGCGGGGCCAGGGCGGGGATATCCTGCGGCTGGTCGAGCAGGTCGATCAGGCGCACAAAGGCGTCGAGTAGCGGCTCGGTCACCTCGCTCACCGCGACACCGAGTCGCGCCTCGCTGGGTGGCTCGACGACGATGTCGCGCGCCAGCAGCAGCTTGGCCAGCTGCTGCGGGTTGAGGGTAAAGGTGAGGCCGAGGCAGGGCTGTTCAGGGCTCGCTTCGAGGATCTGCGTCACCACCGGCAGGTCGACCGAGGTGATGAGCAGATGTCGCGCATCGTAGTCGTAGGTGCCCTCACCCAGGTAGAGTCGCTTGCGCCCCTGGACCACCAGACAGAGACTGGGGGGGAGGTTATAGCTGATCGGGGCGGTGAGGTTGGCCAGGCGAAACAGGGTCAACCCGGGCAGGGGCAGGCTGGGCACCTCATCGTCACGGGTCCACTGTTCGATACGGCCAGTCAGTCGCCCGAGGCCTGCGGTTGTATTGTGCATAATCTCTCCTCCTCAGCGCATCTGCTCAATCCGCTTTTTGCCGGAGTAAGCACCTCATCGGAGGCTAGCACCGGGATCCGCACGGCTCAATGTGACCAGCCCACGACAAAGAGTAATAGGCAAGAATTGAGCAGCTTCGGATGATTCCTTCCGCCGTCTGTGGAAGGAATATACCCCGACGTAGCGAGATGGCCGAGCGTCGCCCAGATCCCCGCGTACAGCAAATCACCCACGCTGGACGAATAGGCATAAATCCAACCGGATTGTTCTACGTCCTCGCCCCCCTCCCCGACTAGATTTACGACACCTGATGTGCATGCCCTGCGGAGTGTCGCCCCATGAAGTTTGATGTTCTCAACCCTACGCGAGTGGTCTTCGGTGCCGGTCGTCTCGCCGACCTCGGCGCCTTGGCCAAGCCCTACGGCAGCCGCGCCCTACTGGTCACCGGCGGCGGCAGCGTGAAACGCAACGGCACCTTCGAACGCGCCGTGGCCAGCCTCAACCAGGCCGGAGTCGAGGTGGTCGAGTGCAGCGGCGTAGAGCCCAACCCGAAGATCGGCTCGGTACGCAAAGGCATCGCCACGGCCCTCGACGAGGGCTGTGACCTGGTCGTCGCCCTCGGTGGCGGCAGCGTGATGGACGCGGCCAAGGTGATCGCCGCGGGGGTGCTCTACGAGGGTGACCCGTGGGATATGATCTTCCACGGCCAGCCCAACCCCTACATCCCCTTCACCGCGCTGCCGCTGATCGCCGTCCCGACCCTCGCTGCGACCGGCTCGGAGATGAACTGTGGCGCGGTCATCTCCGACCCCGAGAGCCAGGTCAAATCCTTCGCCTCCACCGAGGCGCTCTACCCCAAGCTCGCCCTGCTCGACCCTGAACTGACCCTCAGCGTGCCGCGAGACCAGACCGCCTATGGCATTGCCGACCTCATCACCCACGTCACCGAGGGCTACTTCAACAGCAGCGCAGAGACGCCGCTGCAGGACCGCCTCGCCGAGGGGGTGATCCTCACCGCCATGCAGGAGGGGCGCAAGGTGCTCGCCGACGGTAGCGACCTAGCCGCACGCGCGCAGATCCAGTGGGCCGCCACCCTGGCGCTCAACGGCTGGGTGTCGAGTGGTAACGGCGGCGTCGGCTTCCCGGTACACATGCTGGAGCACACGGTCTCCGCCTACCACGACATCACCCACGCGGCGGGTCTCACGATCATCAACCCCGCCTGGATGCGCTTCGCCGCCAAGGCGCGTCCGGCCAAGTTCGTGCAGTTTGCCGAGCGCATCTTCGCTCTCCAGGCAAAGGGCTCGGATGACCTCGACTGCGCCCTGGAGGGGATCCAGCGCTTCGAGGCGTTCCTCACGGAGATCGGCTGCCCCACGCGCTTCTCACAGCTCGGCATCGACGACCAGCTGTTCGAGACCTACGCCCGCGAGACCCTGCGCATCGTCAATGACGGGCAGGGCCGCCTGCCGGGCCTGCCGCCGATGAGCGCGGCGCAGATCGTCGACGTCCTGCGCGACGCCAGTTGACCCACAGACCCAACGCCCAGCCGTAACAGGAGCGCTCCCATGGCCCGTACCCACCCCTGGATCACCTCACTACTGCTCGCCCTTACCGGTCTGACCAAAGGCGCCTATGCCAGCGAAGCCGCGCCTGCGGATCAGACCCTCTACCCGCTCGGTTCACAGCCCGCCTTTCACGGTCCTGAGGCCTATTTCACCGGTGACGTGGCGGTGCAGATGCTCTTTCCGAGCAAGCCCGGCGCCCCCTTCTCCGGGGCCTATGTCACCTTCCAGCCCGGTGCGCGCACCGCCTGGCACGACCACCCGGCAGGCCAACACATGATCGTCACCGAGGGCATCGCCCTCACCGGCACGCGTGATGGCCAGGTGCACCGCTTCAGTACCGGGGAGACGGTCTGGTGTCCGCACGATGTGGATCACTGGCATGGGGCCACCCCCGAACGTGGCATGACCCATCTGGTGATCACCGGCGAACAGGCGGGGGATGCGGTGCACTGGAAAGAGCAGGTGAGCGATGCCGACTATCAGGCCGCAGTGGCCCGCACGCGCATGCCCGAGGCGCGCTACGCGGCACTCAGCAGCGAACAGCAGCATCTGGTGCTGGTCGCGGCCTTCATTGCCAATGGTGAGAAGGCCGCGCTGAGCCAGGCCCTGGCCGCAGCGCTCGATAGCGGCATGAGCATCAACCGCCTCAAGGAGGTGGCGATCCACCTCTACGCCTACGTCGGCTTCCCGCGCGCCCTGAACGCCCTCGGCACCCTGATGGGGCTGGTCGAGGCACGCAAGGCCGCTGGCATCAAGGATAGCCTCGGCGCCGAGGCCAAGCGCACCGCGAGCGAGCTGACGCCCATCGAACGGGGGCGTGCGGTGCAGACCGAACTGGTCGGGCGCCCCGTGGCGGGCCCGCTGTTCGACTTCGCCCCGACGATCAACGAACTGCTGCAGGGTCACCTCTTCGGCGACCTCTTCGCCCGCGACCTGCTCGACTACCGCGAGCGGGAGCTGGTCACCCTCTCGGCCCTGGCCACCCTGGCGGGGGCGGAGGGGAAGCTACTGTCACACGTCGGCATCGCCACCAATGTGGGGCTCGACGCCGAGGTGCTGGGCGCCTGGGCCGCCCTACTGCGTGAGCGCCTCGGTCTGCCTGCGGGCGAGCGCGCCGACAACGCCCTCAAGAGCGGGCTTGCCGCTCACTGAAACACCGTCAACCCAGCGCCAACGCCTCTTCGGCGTAGCGTTTCAGCGACACAGAAGGAGTAGATCATGAGTGATCCTATCGACCCCAAACGTAGAGAGTTCATCGGCCTCGCCGCCCTCGCCGGTGGCAGCCTATTGCTGACCGGCGCCGACCCGCTGTTCGCCGCGAGCAACCCCAACATCCACTCCCGTGGCTACGCCGCCCTCGACACCTCGGGCAAACTGGTGCCGTGGACCTTCGAGCGCCGTCCGGTGGGCGACTACGACATCCTCATCGAGACCAAGTACGCCAGCATCTGCCACTCCGACATCCACCAGATGAAGGGCCACTGGGGCCCGCAGCACTACCCACAGGTACCGGGCCACGAGATCGTCGGCGTGGTCGCCGCCGTCGGCAGCAAGGTGACCAAGTTCAAGGTCGGCGACCGCGCCGGGGTCGGCTGCATGGTCGACTCCAACCCCGAGTGCGCGAGCTTCAAGGCGGGCGAGGAGCAGTACTGCCCGGAGACCGTCTTCACCTACGGCTACCCGGAGGCCAGCTCGCCCAGCGGCATCTCCCAGGGCGGCTACTCCAACAACATCGTGGTCAAGGAGCACTTCGCCGTACACATCCCCGAGGGCCTCAGCCTCCAGGAGGCGGCTCCGCTGCTGTGTGCCGGTATCACCACCTACTCACCGCTGATGAAGTGGGGCTTCAAACCCGGCGACAAGGTGGGCGTAGCCGGTATCGGTGGCCTCGGCCACATGGCGATCAAGCTCGCCGTCTCCAAGGGGGCCGAGGTCTACGCCTTCACCACCTCGGCGGAGAAGGTCGACGACATCATCGCCTTCGGTGCCAAGCCGGTGGTGGTCGACGACCTGGCCAAGCTCGCCCCCTACAGCGGCCAGCTCGACTTCATGATCAGCACCATCCCGGTGGACTACAACGTCGCCGCCTACGCCGCCGTGGTCAAGCCTTACGGCACCTTCACCCAGGTGGGCATGCCCGAGCGCTTCGAGGTGACCCTGAGCGCCATCGGCCTCGCCTTCAGCCGGGTCAACTTCAACGCCTCGCTCATCGGCGGTATGCCCGAGACCCAAGAGGTGGTCGACTACTGCGCCGAGCACCGCGTGCTGCCGACCATCCAGGTGATCCCGGCCAGCGAGATCAACGACGCCTGGGAGAAGGTGGTCAACAAGCAGGCGCGCTACCGCTACGTGATCGATGCGGCGACCTTCTGAGGCGGTGCGCGGGACACGCATGACCCTGGGTCAAGCGCCAACCGAAGCGTGCGCACCACCACGCCGATACCGCGTGTGTTGACGCGCGTGGCACTGCGCAGGCGAACCGTTGGTGCAATGCGATGTAGGCATGTGGGCACTGCGCACCGGACCACGCGGCGCGCGGTGCCCGCCGTATCAGCGCGGCAAAAGTTGGCCGTTGCCGTACGAGTGTCAGCCATCGCACGCTATTGCCTGTACATGCGGGATATACTCGACCCAGTGTCCGGGTATTCCCCATCGGCCGGAGAGCGAGACTGCACGCAGAGGCAGAGAAACTGGCATCATAGGGGCCCCGTGCGTATCGTAAGACCGCTCCCCTGAGGTTCCAGATGAGTCCATTGCACCTTCGCAGGCAACTCCTTGGGTGGCTCTGCACCCTCCTCCTCTGCGCACACCCGGCCCCCTTCGCCCTGGCGGCGGAGATCACCCCCGACGAGGTCTACCAGCAGGTGTTGCGGATCGAGCAGGAGGTGGCCCTGTTCCGCACCCACCTCCAGCGCCCGGCGGCGCACCGACCAAGACCCCTGCGAGCCCAGCTCAACCCGCGTCACACCTGGCAACTCACCTACGAGATCCTGCTCAAGATCAGCCACTTCCGGGGCCAACAGGGGCTGCCCGGTTTCGCCCCCTTGGCGCGGGAGCCGCAGACAGAGGTCACCCCCAGTAGCCCTTGGGAGCAGACCCAGCGCATCCTCACCGAGTTGGCCATCCTCAAGGCCGAGCTGGGCGTCGCCGGCGAGGTCGAGACGCCGCCGCGCCCGCAGGGGATGCAGCCTATCGATGTCTACAACAAACTCAACGAGGTCTCCTACGCCATCGATGAACTGACCGGCGCGGCGATCGACGCCTCCGTCGTCTATGCCGAGGCGATGCGCATCAACGAAGAGATCAATGCGCTGATGCAGCACACGGCGACCGCTGACAACGCCGTTCCCCCCGCGCGCAGGGCCGAGGCCACGGCCGCCGACGCGCTCGAAGCGAGCTTCGTGCTGATGGGGCAGGTCCAGCGCCTACAGGCGCAACTCGGGGTGGGCACCACCGACTTCAGTGTCTTTCGCCGCGACCACGACGTCACCTCCGCCGAGGTACTCAACATGGTCGGCATGTGCCTGGCCGAGCTACAGCCGCTCAAACAGCGCATGCACCTGAACAACAAATACACCCCGCCCGCCGAACTCACCCAGGGCAAGACCCAGACCGACATCACCCAACTCCTGCTCTACGAGGCGGCCAAGTTGCGCCTGATCCAGACCGACCGGGAGCATGTCCATGAGTGATACCACGCCCCAGCCTGCAAACCGCCACGACGACCCCAAACCGATGCCCGGCCTGCTCGACCGATACCACCGCCTCTCCCTGCGCAGCCGCCTGACGCTGCTGTTTCTCACCATCACCCTCGGCTCGGTGCTGGTGGTCGGTCTGTTCGGCTACTCCAACGCCAGTAGCGCCTACCGCAGCAAGGCGATGGAGCTGGTGGGGGGCTACACCTCGGAGACGGCGAACCGCATCGATGAACTGCAAAACCTGGTGGTGAGCGACCTCGGCTACCTGGCCAACGCCAAGGCCCTCCTGCGCTACCTCTACTGGCGCGATGTGCGCGACGAGGACAAACAGGTCTACTGGCGTGCCCTCGCCGGAGACCTCTTCCGCGAGTTCGCCACCCACTACACCTACGACTACAAGATCCGCTTCATCGACAACGACGGTGTCGAACGCATCGGCGTCAAACGCGACCCCGCCAGCGGCGAGGTGCGCATCACCCAGGGTAGCGACGCCCACCGCCTGAACGACGAGGACTACTTCCAGCGCGCGCAGTCGTTGGGGGTCGACGGCATCTACGCCTCTAGCATCACCCTGGCCAAAGAGATGGGCCACATCGAGCAGCCCCAGGTGCCGGTGATCCACTTCGTTACCCCGGTGATCGGTGACAACGACGTGCGCTATGGCCAGATCGTGGTCACCGTACTGGCCGACGCCTACTACCGTTACGTACGCGAGGCCAACGCCATCAGCACCACGCGCCACTTCCAGCTCATCGACGGTGACGGGAGTTACCTGTTCAACGAACACCCGACACGGGACGAGGCCGGCGAGCGGGTCAGTGGCGTCGACTTTAACGACGAGTTTCCGGGCCTATTGCCCACGGTGAACGCCCACGAGCACCTCTACACCCTGGAGAGTCACGGCAAGATCGTCTCGTTCCGCCACATCCACCCCAACCGAGACCGCCACGAGAACGGCTTCATCCTGGTCGGCTCGGTCGATGGCGAGGTGGCCTTCGCCGAACTACACGACTTCGTCCTGAGCTTCTTCGTCGTGCTCGGGGTGGTACTGAGCCTGGTGCTGCTCACCACCCGCTACTTCGTCAACACCCTGATGCGCCCGCTGGAGGCGGTCAATACCCAGCTCCAACACCTGGGCACGGGCGAGGTAAGCAACGACAGCGCGCTATCGAGTCTCAACTACCTGGCCAACGACGAGATCGGACGCATGGTCGCCACCTCGCGCAAGCTGATGGTCAACATGGAGCGGCTCGCGCTACAGGCCGACGCCGTCTCGCACGGTGACTTCAGCCGCGAGGTGCCGCTGCTCTCCAAGCAGGATCGCCTCGGCATGGCCATCAACAACATGACCCGCATGCTGCGCGACGCGCGCAACGAAGACCAGGCGAGTAACTGGCTCAAGGAGGGGATCAACCAGCTCTCCAAGGCGCTCACCGGCGACCTCAGCGCCCAGGAGTTGGCCGACGCGGCCATCGGCCTGGCCGGGCGTACACTGGCGGTGGGGCGTGCGGTGTTCTATGTCTATCGCGCACAGGAGGCGTCGCTGGAGCTACTCGGCACCTACATGTTCAGCGAACGCGAGGCGCTGGGTAACCGCTTCCAGCTCGGTCAGGGGGCCATCGGTCAGGTGGCGCGCGAGCGCAAGCCGATCATCCTGCACGGCGACGACGCGGCCCCGGCGCTCATCACCGGCACCACCCGGCAGGCACCGCACCACACCTATACCTGGCCGCTGGTACGCGAAGGGGAGCTGCTCGGGGTCATCGAGTTCGCCACGCTGCAGCCGCTGAACCCCGTCCAACAAGAGTTCATCGAGCGCGCCGCCGAGGTGATGGCCTCGTTCCTCTACATCGTCGACCAGCGTGACCAGATCAAGGAGCTGCTGCAACGCGCCGAGCAGTCCGCCCAGGAGGCCCAGGAGCGCAGCCACCACCTGCAACTGGCCAACACCCAGATGGAGGAGCAGCAACAGCAGCTGCAACAACAGGCCGCCGAATTGCAGGCCGCCAACAGCCAGATGGAGGAGCAACAGCAGCAGCTACAGCAGCAGGCCGCCGAGCTGCAGGCCGCCAACGGCCAGATGGAGGAGCAGCAGAACGCCCTGGAGCAGCGCAACCGCGACCTGCTGCGCTCGCAGCAGGCCCTCGACGAGCGCGCCAAACAGCTGGAGTTGGCGAGCAAATACAAGTCCGAATTCCTCGCCAACATGAGCCACGAGCTGCGCACCCCACTCAACTCCATCATCCTGCTGGCGAAGATGATGGCCAGCAACGAGGAGCACCGCCTGGGCGAAGAGGAGGTCAAACGCGCCGAGGTGATCCACCACTCGGGTCAGGACCTGCTGCGGCTGATCAACGACGTGCTCGACCTCTCCAAGGTCGAGGCCGGACGTATGGAACTGCACTCGACCCCCACCGCTACCGCCGCCCTGGTCGAGGAGTTCCGCGACCTGTTCGGCATGGCCGCCAGCGATAAGGGGCTGACGCTGGAGGTGGCGGACGAGATCCAGGGTGAGATCCTGGTCGACCGCGACAAGCTCTCGCAGATCGTCCGCAACCTCCTCTCCAATGCACTCAAATTCACCCACCAAGGGCGAGTCACACTGCGCCTGCGTCGAG
>QKED01000075.1 GCA_003252455.1 Gammaproteobacteria bacterium | reverse complement strand
GGCGCTACCTGTTGACCCAGTCCGACAGCGGCGTGCAGCGCATGCGCCTGATGGGCGATCCGGGCGCCGCCACCGCCCCAGTCGAAGGGCGTCGACTCGAAGGGGTCGAGGGGGTGCGCCTCTATCTGGAGGATGGGCGCTTCGCGGACAGCGACGCCCAGGGTCTGTTCCACTTCGAGGGGGTCAAGGCAGGCAGCCATGTGGTGCAACTCGACAGCGATAGCCTCCCCCCCGGCTACGCGGTGGTCGACTGTGTAGAGGACCCGCGCTACGCGGGCTCACCCGACTCCTTGATGGTCGACGTGCAGGGTGGCGGGGTCTGGCGCACCGACTTCCACCTGCGTCGGCTCAACGCCAGCCTCGGCCGCTTGGGCCTGCGCCTCGACCACGAGCAGCAAGGCAACATCCTCAACTACCGCGCCACGGTGTCGGTGAGCGAGCGCCCACTGAGCAACGCCCGCGTCATGGTGCGTCTGCCCAAGGGACAGCGCTACCGCCCCGGCAGTAGCCGCCTCGATGGCGCCACCATCGCCGACCCGGAGAATGTCTTCGGACGCCTGCTGTTCCCGATCAAACCGGGCGAGAGCCACACCTGGGAGATGGAGATCCGCTTCCAGGCGACCCTCGACGAGCGCGCCGCCGGTGAGCAAGAGAGCAGTGCCCAGATCTACTACGACCTGGGTGAGGAGAAGAACCAGCGCTCGCTGGAGGTACATAACCGCCTCTACGTCGAGCCCGCCGTAGAGCAGAACTACGCCATCACCACCCACTTCGCCAGCCTCAGCGCGACCCTCACCGACGCAGACCGCGCCGCCCTCGACCGGGTGATCGACGAGCTGCGCCGCCGTCCGCTCAAACGGATTCAGGTCTTCGGCCATACCGACGACCTGCCGGTACCGCCTGGCGCCCCCTTTGCCGACAATCAGGCCCTCTCGCGCGCGCGCGCCGAGGCAGTGGCCGACTATCTGATGGCCAAGTTGGCGCTCGACGAACATCAGGTCGAGGTCCAGGGGCTGGGTGACGCCCAGCCCCTGACTCCGGGCAAGGACCGCAGCGCCCGCGCGCAGAACCGCCGTGTCGAGCTACGCGTGGAGTCACACGCCCGCACGCGTCTCTTGGCGCTGGAGCGCGACAGCGGCATGCGCACCGAGATCCACCCCATCCCGCCCCCGGGGAGTGAGCTGGACAAGGGGCCGACAGCGGCGCAGAAGGTCACCCCCGGGGTGCAGTCGTTGCATCAGGATGACCGTGTACCGCTGCGGATCGGCGCCCTGCGCCTGGCGCTCAACCCGCGCTTGAAGTACACCCTGACCATCGACGGGCAGGTGATCGACGATGAGCGCATCGGCTTTCGCATGTTCGACGACGCCAGTGGGCTGAACATCGTCAGCTATATCGGCGTCGACTTCGGCCTACCGGGCGAGCACCTGCTGCGCCTCACCGGTAGCGACAACTTCAACGTGGTGCGCTTCAAGGAGGAGATCCACTACACGCGCACCGGCCAGATCAGCGCCCTGCGCCTGGCCGACGCCAGTGGCAACATCGCCGACGGCACCACGCCGGTGCACCTGCGCGTGGAGCTGCTCGACGCCGCCGGGGGCGTGATTGCCGCCGGTGCCGCACTGGAGCTGCGCGGGGGCGACCTGCGCCCCTACATCCCCCCCGAGCAGGTACAACTCGACCCGACCCTGCAGCGTGCCGAAGACAAGGTGCAGGTGGATGCCGATGGTCAGATGCGCTTCATGCCGGTCAACGCCAGCGGCCTCTACGCAGTGAAGGTGGCGGTGGGTGAGAAGGAGTACACCCTGCGCACCTATGTCAAACCGGCGCTACGTGAAGAGTGGCTGATGGTCGGCATCGCGGAGGGGAGCGTCGCCCATCGCACCCTGAGCGGCAACCTGCAGGCGCTGGACGCCGTCGGTGAACAGGAGGGGATCTATCGCGACGGGCGCCTCGCCTTCTACGCCAAGGGGCGCGTGCGCGGTGACTGGTTGCTGACCCTCGCCTACGACAGCGAGCGCGACCCGGATAGCGAAGAGCAGGCGCTGTTCCAGTCCATCGACCCCGACCGCTACTACACCCTCTACGGCGACACCAGCGAGCAGCACTACGACGCACCGAGCAGTGAGCGCCTCTACCTGCGCCTGGAGGCGGACCAGTTCAACCTGCTCTTCGGCGACTTCGACAGCGGGCTCACGGTCACCGAGCTGAGCCGTTATAGTCGTTCACTCACCGGCCTACGCCTGCAGTACGAAGGAGACACGTCGAGCCTGAGCGCCTTCGCCAGCGACACCAACCAGGCCTTCGTCCGTGACGAGATCCGTGGCGACGGCACCTCCGGGCTCTACCACCTCTCGCGTCAGGGGATCCGCCTCAACTCCGAGAAGGTGACCATCGAGACGCGCAACCGCCTGCACAGTGAGGTGGTCGAGAGCCGTCGTAGCCTGACACGCAACGTCGACTATGTGATCGACCCGATCGACGGCACCCTCTACTTCAAGGAGCCCATCTACAGCCGCGACGACGCCCTCAACCCCGTCTGGATCGTGGTCGAGTACGAGCGCGTGGCCAGCGGCGAGCGCGCCCTCACCCTGGGGGGGCGCGGTGTGCTCAAACTGGCCGACGACAAGCTGCTGCTCGGTGCCACCCTGGTGAGCGAGGAGGCCGACGGCGGCGAGGGGCGCATGGGTGGCCTCGACCTCGACTACAGCCTGAGCGACAACACCCGCCTGCGCGCCGAGTTGGCCAGCAGTGAGCGCGACGACAGCAGCGGCAACAGCAAAGGCAACGCCTGGCTGGCGGAGTTGAGCCACCTCGACAGTACGCGCGAGGGGCGCCTCTACGCCCGACGTGTCGACCCCGACTACGGCCTGGGACAGACCTCCGGTGCCGAGGTGGGCAGCGAAAAGGTGGGCGCCGAGTTGGAGATGACGGTGCGCGAGGGGCTGCGACTGACCCTGGAGGCGAGTCGTCAGGAGAACCTCGATACCCAGGCCGTACGCCACCTCGGCAGCAGCGAGGTGACCTACGACACCGACCGATACCTGGTCGGCCTCGGGCTCACCCTGGTACGCGACCGCTACAGTAACGGCCAGGAGCAGAACGCCGACCTGGTCACGGCGCGCGCCACACGTCGCCTGTTCGAGGATAAGGTCGTGCTGCGTGCCAGCGGTGAGCAGGCGATCGGCGAGCGCGCCAACGACGACTACCCCTCGCGTCTGGTGCTCGGGGTCGACTACCACGCCGGGGTCGACACCGTACTGTTCGCCGAGACCGAGCTGAGCGAGAGCGACGACAGCCGCTACACCCTCAACCGTGTCGGTCTCACCACCTCACCCTGGGCCCAGGCGCACGTCACCTCCTCGGTGGCCAGCGAGCAGAACGAATACGGTCCGCGTACCTATGCCACCCTCGGCCTGGCGCAGGGCTTCACCCTCTCGCCCAACCTCTCCCTCGACCTGGGTCTGGACCACAGCCACACCCTCAACGACGGTACCCACCTGAGCCTCGACCCGACCCAGGTCAGTACGACCGACTTTACCGCCGTCACCACCGGCCTCACCTACCGTGAGGAGCTCTGGTCGGGCAATCTGCGCGCCGAGCAGCGCGTGGCCGAGGCCGAGCGTAAACGCGGCTACTTCATCGGCTTCTATCGCCAGCAGTCACCCGGTCTGGGCCTCTCCTCCACCCTGGAGAGCTACACCACGCAGAGCACAGCCGGGGGCCGTGACAGTAGCCAGGAGCTGAACCTCTCCTTCGCCTGGCGTCCGGTCACCAGCCGCTGGATCCACCTCGACCGCCTGACCCTCTATCGCGACGAAAGCCGCACCAGCCTCGGCGAGGAGAGCCTCAGTCACAAGCTGGTCAACAACCTCAACAGCAACTATCTCTACGGCACGCGCGACCAGCTCGCCCTGCAGCACGGTTACAAGCGTGTACTCGATCAGTTGGCCATCGGTGAGGTGGTGGCCATCACCCAGCTCGTCGGCCTGGAGTATCGCCACGCCTTCAATGCGCGCTGGGACATGGGCCTGCGCAGCAGCACCCTCTTCTCCCAGGGTGCGCAGGCGTACAGCGTCGGGGCCGATGTCGGCCTCTCCCCAGGGCGCAACCTCTGGCTCAGCCTCGGCTACAATCTGCGGGGGTACCGCGATGAGGATCTGACCGCCGCCGGTTACACCGCGCGCGGACCCTATCTGAAGCTGCGTCTGTCGCTCGACCGGCGCTCCAGCCGTGACTTCATGGCCTGGTGGGAGAGAGAGTGAGCCACAACCACACCCCTCTGACGGCGCTGATCGCCCTGCTCCTGACGGCCCTGCTCTGGCCGCTGCAGGGGCACGCCTGGCCGGCGGAGTCGGACTGGATCGAGCTCTACCAGAACAACGCGCCGATCACCGACCCGGAGGGGGACAGCGCCACCTCGCGTGATATCGTCGGCACCCTCGCCTACCCCGCCGCCTACATCTACAACGACGGCGCACAGATGTACTTTCGTCTACGCCTGGACGACGACCCGATCCACGCCTCTGGCGGCCTGCAACCCTTCGGCTGGGGCATCCTGATCGACACCGACATGAATGCCGACGACTACGAGTACATGATCATGCTCGATGGTATCGTCAGCCCCGAGGCCTTCTACCTGGCCAAGAACACGACCAAGACCTACCTCGGTGACCCCTCCGACAAGGCCGAGGTGATCGTCTGGTCGCAGTTGGCGGACGACAATCTGGTGAGCGGTAACTACCGCGTCACAGCGGCCACCCCCAGCGACCTGATGGGCGATGGCAACACCGACTACTTCATCGAGTTTCGCATCCCCTACAACGTCTTTCGCACCGAACTCGGGCTGAGCGACAGCTCGCTCATCCGCTACTTCGTCGGCAGCTCCAATAGCGCCCAGACCCTCTCCGCCGACCTACTCGGCACCGACCTCTATTCGGGCCTGAGCAACTTCGTGTTGCCCAACGGCCAGCGCCCCACCAGCGGTACGGTGAGGTTCGTCGCCGACCTCGCCGGCAGCGGTGACGAGACCCAGTTCTACGTCACCGACACGCTCTACGTGCGTGTCGACGACGGCGACCAGAACGCGCAGGCCAACAGCATCGAGTCGCTGCAGGTGACCCTCACCACCCCCTCCGGCGACAGCGAGACCCTGACCCTCTACGAGACCGGGCTCGATACCGGCATCTTTACCGGCAGCATCCTCACCGACGGCGGCCCCCTCAGCAGCCACAACGGCTTGATGGAGATCGAGCTGATCGAGTATGTCACCGTCACCTACATCGACGCGGTGGACGCCACCCTCACCAGCAATCTGAGTCGCACCGACACCATCGAGGCGCTGCCGCTGGCCGACCTCGCCCTGGCCAAGACGGTGGACAACCCTACCCCCAACGAGGGGGAGACCATCACCTACACCCTGACCATCACCAACCAAGGACCGAGCAACTCGCTCAGCGCGCAGATTGAAGACAGCCTGCCGAGTGGTGTTACCTACGTCAGCCACAGCGCCAGTAGCGGCAGTTACAACCCGGCGAGCGGCTACTGGACCTTCGGCGCGGTGGCGGTCGGGGCGACCATCAGTCTCACCCTCACCACGACGGTGGACGGGGGCACGGCCAACACCACTATCACCAACAGCGCCACCACCGTCAGTCGCGGCCAGCCCGACCCGGACCCGAGTGACGACAGCGCCACGGTCGCCATCGCCGTGCAGGGCGCCGACCTACAGGTGAGCAAGAGCGTGAACAACCCGGCCCCCGCCAGCGGCACCAACGTCACCTTCACCCTCAGCGTCTACAACGCCGGGTCCAACGATGCCACCAACGTGCAGCTCACCGACCTACTACCGAGTGGCCTCGCCTACGTCAGCGCCGTCGGCAGTGGCAGCTATGCCAGTGGCAGCGGCGTGTGGAGCATCGGCACCCTCACGGTAGGCAGCACGGCGACGCTCACCCTGGTGGCCAACGTCACCGCCGCCACCGACACCACCCTGGTCAACAGCGTGGCCGTCACTGCGGTGGATCAGGCGGACCCAGTGAGCAGCAACGACAGCGCCTCGGCGACCCTCTATGTGGGCGCCGCCGACCTGCAGATGCAGAAGTCGGTCAACGACCCCACGCCCGACGAGGGCGATACGGTGAGCTACACCCTCACCGTGACCAATCTCGGCCCCAACACCGCCGCCGCCGTCGTGGTCGACGACCTGCTCCCCACCGGCCTCACCTACGCCAGCCACAGCGGCGTGGGCAGCTACAACAGCGCCACAGGGGTGTGGAGCGTCGGCACCCTGACCACCGGGGCGAGTGCGGTGCTGACCTTGAACGCGACGGTCAATGCCAACACGGCTGGCCAGACCCTCACCAACAGCGCCAGCGCCAGTTCGGCACGCCTCGACCACGTGAGCACCAACAACCACGCTAGTGCCGCGCTGGTGGTGAGCTACGCCGACCTCGGCGTGACCAAGACGGTGAACAACCCGACACCACAGGAGGGTGACATCATCACCTTCACCCTCACCATCACCAATCACGGTGTGGCCACCGCGACCAACATCCTGGCCACCGACGCGCTCCCCCCTCAGTTGCTCTGGAGCGGGACGCCGAGCCCCTCCAGCGGCACCTTCAGCACCGCCACCGGGGTGTGGAGCATCCCCAGCCTCGCCTCCGGGGCCTCCGCCACCCTGGTGTTCAACGCCGAGGTGGACCGGCTCGGGCCGCACGATCCCACCAGCTTCTACAACACGGTGACTATCGACGCCCTCGACCAGGCCGACCCCAACAGCAGCAACGACAGCGCCAGTGCCGCGGTCAAGGTCGACGGGGTGGATATCGCCATCACCAAGGTGGCGAGCAACACCACGCCAGCGGCGGGCTCCATCGCCTCGGTGGTCTTCACCCTCACCGCCACCAACAACGGTCCTAACACCGCCACTGGCATCATCATCAGCGATGTCCTCCCCGCCGGGGTCACCTACAACAGCTCGACCACCGGCTATAGCCGCACCAAGGGCGAGTGGAGCATCAGCAGCCTGGCGGTGGGCGCCACCACCACCCTCAGCATCACGGTCAACGTGAATAGCGGCACCGACGGCACCACTATCACGAATACCGCCGGTCTCGGCAGCGTCGACCAGGCCGACACCAACACCTATAACGACACCGCCTCCGCCACCCTCTACGTGGGCGGCACCGACCTGGCCCTGAGCAAGACGGTGGACAACGCCACCCCCACCGAGGGGGATACCCTGGTCTACTCCATCACCCTGACCAATAACGGCCCTAACACCGCCAGCGCCATCGTCGTCACCGACCTGCTCCCCGCCGGACTCACCTATGTGAGCCACAGCGGCGGCACCTATGTGAGTGCCACGGGGCAGTGGGCCATCACCAGCCTCGCCAGCGGTGCGAGCAGCACGCTCGCCATCACCGCCACGGTGAACAGCGGTACCGCGGGCACGACGATCACCAACAGTGCGGCCATCACGGCACAATCCGGGGTCGACCCGGTCTCGACCAACAACAGCGCCAGCATCAGCCTGGTGGTACAGCGGGTCGACCTGGTGCTCTCCAAGGTGGTCAACGACAGTACCCCCGACGAGGGGGCCACCACCACCTATACCCTGACCCTCAACAACCTCGGGCCGCACACCGCCACCGGCGTCAGCGTCAGCGACCTGCTCCCGGCCGGGGTCACCTATGTCTCGCACTTCTCCTCCAGCGGCCACAGCGGCTACGACGCCATCACCGGCACCTGGAGCATCGGCACCCTGGCCAAATCGGCCAGCGCGGTGCTCAACATCACCGTGAGTGCCGACCTCGGTAGCGGCGGCAGTACCATCACCAACACCGCCACCGTCAGCGCCCAGCAGGCCGACTCCAACAGCACCAACGACAGCGCCTCGGTGGATATCACCCCGGTGGCGGTCGCCTTTCCCAACCTCACCATCCTGAAGATGGCCGGGGTGGCGAACGCCGACCCGGGCGACCTGATCCCCTACACCGTGCAAGTGGTCAACGCCGGCAGCGGCGACGCGGTCAATGTCACCCTGAGCGACCAACTGAGCCCCTACACCCTATTTCGGCTCGACACCTACAGTGGCCAGCCCTTCAGCTTCAGCGATGGCGCCAGTAGCTCCGGGCTCACCCTGGGTACCCCCGAATACTCCGACGACAACGGCGCCAGTTGGGGCTACACGCCACTCTCCGGCGCCGGTGGCGCCCCCAGCGGCTACGACGGCAACATCACCAACTGGCGCATCGTCATGAGCGGCACCATGCACCACTCCGGCGCCAGCTTTACCCTCCACTACGTCTGCCAAGTGCGCTGAGGCCACGCTGTGGCGTGTGCCGACAGGCCCCGGCCACGTGTGGACGCAGAGGCGACGGCACGGGATAGGCGGTGGCTGACTCCATGCAAGCCGACCCCCGTCCGTTGTGTGGCCCCCTTATCGGGTCTACGTCGAGGCACCGGACCCTATCAATCTTTGCGACACAATTTTCTACGTTTTCCCGACGCATGCACCCACCCGCTACCCCGTCCAGGGAGGTAGGCACACCTCTTCCCCCTGGGGTACCCTGTCATGAAACCGAGCCGATGGTGTTGCGATGAGTTGGTGGGAAGAACAGACCCTGGAGAACTACAGCGGCCTACGCTGGCGCGTCGGGCCGCTCGGTGTCGAACTCTTTCGCCGCCCACTGGAGTGGCGCATCGCCTGGCGCAGTGACCCGGTCAGCGAGCCCAACCTGGAGTCGGTGACCCGCTTCAGCAGCGACAACGACTTCGCCCCCGGCGCCGCCACCTCGCGCTACATCGTCCAGGCCACCTCGCGCAACGTGCGCCTGCACCCGCGCATGCCCGACCGCAACATGGTGATTCGCCCGCAGGAGCCCTTCTTCCTGCCGAGCAACGAACAGACCACCCTCTTCGTCACCTGCCCAGTCTGGGTGGAGATCTCGGTGGACACGGGCCGCCGCCGGCTCCTCGAAGTCCCCGCACTGCGCCCCTCCGACACCTGGTTCGGCCCCTCCACCCGCGAGGGGGAGCTGTGCTACGACACACGCATCCGCGGCGTGCTGCATGCCGACCAGTTACAGCACCGCCCGCACCGGGTGGTCACCCCGCTGATCATCCGCAACCGCGCCAGCAGCCACCTCAATCTCGAACGCATCAGCCTGCCGGCACCGCTCTTGTCGATCTACGCCGACCACAGCGGGCGGCTCTGGAGTGAGGCGGTGACCCTGCTGCGCGAGGAGGATGGGGAGTATGCCGAGCTGCAGATCAGCAAGGTGGCGCCGAGTCAGGCCAATCGCGCCGTGCGTATCAGCGACCCGCGCCGCAAGGTGAGCAGCGGCATGCTGGTGCGCGCCTTCGGCGGGCTCTTCTCATAAGGGGGGATGGGTATGTTCGACCTGCTCTTCGACACCATCAACTGGCTACACGGCACCCAGGCGATGGCGGTGCTACGGGCCATCCTGCTACTCCTGGTCGGGATCCTGCTGGCGCGCGCGGCGAGCGGTGCGGTGGGGCGCTCCCTCTCCAAACGCACCGAGGCACACAGCCTGATGCTGTGGAAGCGCCTGGTGTTCTTCGCCCTGCTGTTCATCTTCGTCGTCTCCGCGCTGCGTGAGTTGGGCTTTCGCCTCAATGTGCTGCTCGGGGCCGCCGGTATCTTCTCCGTGGCGCTCGGTTTCGCCTCGCAGACCTCCGCCTCCAACCTCATCAGCGGCCTCTTCCTGCTCAGTGAGCGGCCGTTTCGCGTCGGCGACGTGATCACCGTCGGCACCACCACCGGCGAGGTACTCTCCGTGGACCTGCTCTCGGTCAAGCTGCGCACCTTCGACAACCTCTATGTACGCCTGCCCAACGAGACGCTGATCAAATCGGAGATCACCAACCTCACCCGCTTCCCCATCCGCCGCTTCGACCTGCAGATGGGTGTCGCCCACAGCGCCGACCTGGCCCAGGTCAAGGCACTGCTGTTCGAGGTGGCGGACACCAACCCGCTCTGCCTAGAGGAGCCCAAACCGCTCTTCATCCATCAGGGTTTCGCCGATAACGGCGTGCGCTTTCAGTTCTCGGTGTGGGCCAAGCGCGAACTCTACCTCGACCTGCGCAACAGCCTGATGGAGGAGATCCAGAACCGCTTCAAGGTCGCCGGGATCGAGATCCCCTATCCTCAGCACAAGGTACAACTCATCCCAGGGGATGCCCCCCTGATAGTCACCCTCAAGCCCCACGAAGGAGCACCACCACCGGGGCCGGATGAGGCATAAGGAGACGAGAATGGCGCAAAACGCGATGCAGCTTTATCAGGTCACCCCTGGCGTCCACTGGCTGGAGGTCCCCGAGTTCGACCTGCGCATCCTCTGTGGCTGCCCGGCGGAGGTGGTCAAGCACCTGACCCGGCGCGGCTTCATCCGCCAAGAGCTGCGCGGCGGACGGGAGATCGAGAGCGGCCCCAATGCCATCCTCCTCTCCGAACTGCCGATCCAGAGCGGCACGCTGGCCAACCTCAGTGAGTTCCCCGTGCTGCAGATGCTCTATCGCCAAGGCATGCTCATCCCCGGACACCCCAACTACGGCCGCCGCCCACTGCTCATCGGCACCCCGACCAAGATCCGCCGTCAGCTCGACTACATCCATCGCGGCAACTATGGCCTACTCGACCTGCAGGAGCTGCTCGATGCCGGTGTCGAGGCGGGGCTGGCGCAGGAGATGATGAGCGTCAAACTCGCCTTCGCCTTCGGCGAGATCCGCGCCCCACAAGACTATATCGACACCCTCAGCGTGGAGCAGGAGCCGGTCACCCTCCGCCCGGGACTCAGCGTGCGCCGTCTTGGCACCAACCGCTTCGAGTTCCGCCTGCGCGACGACCGCCAGATGGTCGACCTCAACCTCCCGGAGGGGAGCACCTACGAGCTGCCCTACTCGCTCCAGCACCACGAGGTGTCGCGCGCCTACTTCTCCATCATCCACACCGGCGAGGGTGACGGCTGGGACATCAACCGCCCGAGCATGTCCAGCGTGCTGATGTTTCAGGGGCGCTGCTTTCTGGTCGACGCCCCGCCCAACATCGAGCAGACCCTCTCGCACCTGGGCATCGACCTCTCCGAGGTGGAGGGGATCTTCCATACCCACGCCCACGACGACCACTTCGCCGGGCTCGCCACCCTGATGCGCACCGGCCAGCGCGTGCGCTACTACGCCACGCGCCTGGTACGCCACTCGGTGACGAAAAAACTGAGCGCCCTCACCGGCATGGACGAGCGCCGCTTCGCCCAGTTCTTCACCATCCGCGACCTCGACTTCGACCGCTGGAACGAGTGCGACGGGCTGGAGGTGAAGCCCATCTACTCGCCGCATCCGGTGGAGAACAACCTGTTCCTGTTCCGCGCCCTGGGGGCCGACGGCTATCGCAGCTACGGCCACTGGGCCGACCTCACCGCGCTACCGGTGCTGGAGAAAATGGCCAGTAACAGCCACCGCCATCCCCCCATCTCCGAGGCCTTTCTCAAGCGCATCAAGGTGGACTACCAGACCCCCGCCGACATCAAGAAGCTCGACATCGGCGGCGGAGCCATCCATGGTCGCGCCGAAGACTTCGCCGGTGACGCCTCCGGGCGCCTGGTCCTGGCCCACATCGCCCGCCCGCTGACCGATGCCGAGCGTGAGATCGGCTCCAGCGCCACCTTCGGCGCCGAGGATATCCTCATCCCCAGTGAGCGCGACTATCGCCGCCAGCGCGCCCTGCGCTACCTGCGCACCTACCTGCCCAAGTCGCCCGACTACCGCATCGAGGCGCTGCTCAACGCCCCGCTCATGGAGTTCAACGCCGGGGCCATCGTGCTGCGGCGTGGCAGCCGCCCAGAGCACCTCTATCTGCTACTCACCGGCACCCTGGAGTTCATCCAGAGCGAGAACGCGCTGCGCACCCTCTACGCCACCGGCGCACTGATCGGCGAGCAGGCGCTCTTCGATAACACCCCACTGCCCGGCTCCTGGCGTGCCGTGAGCCACGCCGCGCTGCTGCGCCTGCCGCTGCACATGGTCAGCCGCACCCTGGAGAGCGAGGGGATGCTCGAACGGGTGCGCGAACAGGTCAAGCGTATCGCCCAGTTGCGCCGCTCGCGCCTCTTCGGCGAACGCATCGGCCACGCCACCCTGCGCCAGATGGCCGACCACTGCCACACCTTCAGCCTCGCCCCCGGAGAGGTGGCACCGGCCCCGGCACGCAATGCCCTCAACCTCGTGGTGAGTGGTGCCCTGGAGCTGCTCGCCCCCGACGGCCGCCCCCTGGAGCTGCTCGGTGCGGGCGACTATTGCGGCGAGGAGGGGACCTTCGACGCCCTACCCCACAGCTTCGCCGCGCGTGCGCTGGAGGCCGTGGAGATGGTGCGCATCGACGGCTTCCCGCTGACCCAGATCCCAGTGGTGCTGTGGAAACTGCTGGAGGCGCGCGCGCGTCGCCAGAATCTACTGCTGCCGCACTGCAGCACCGACTAGACAACGCCGACACGCGCCGTCATAACCGCTTCACGGCGCTGACACCGAGCCTTCACGTAGCGGCCACGCGCAGTTCACGCCGCCCACCAACAATGGGCGGATGAACAGCCAACACATCCCCCCCCTGCGTATCGCCCTGGTCACCGAGACCTTCGCCCCCGAGATCAACGGCGTGGCCCACACCCTGGGTCAGTTGGTGCGTGGCCTGCACGCACGCGGCCACCAACTGCAACTGGTGCGCCCACGCATCCCCGACAGCGAGGGCAGTGCCCCGGAGCAGGTCGAGCAGTTGCCCGTCGCCTCGCTGCCCATCCCGGGCTACCGTGAGTTGCGCTTCGGCCTACCCGCCGGGGGACGACTGCACAGGGCGTGGCAGGGGTGGCGACCCGACGTGCTCTATGTGGCCACCGAGGGGCCGCTGGGCTGGTCGGCAGTGGCCAGCGCGCGACGCCTCGGCATCCCCTGCATCAGCGGCTTTCATACGAATTTCCACAGCTACAGCCAGAGCTACCATGCGGGCGTCATCGCGCCACTGGCGCTGGCCTACCTGCGCCACCTGCACAACCGCACCCAGGGCACCCTGGTACCGACCCACGAACTGGCCGCTCAGCTCACGGCACAAGGCTTCGAGCGCATGGCGGTGATGGGTCGCGGGGTCGATACCGAGCGCTTCAGCCCGGTCAAACGCCGCGCCGAGTTGCGCACACAGTGGGGGGTGGAGGAGGAGACACCGGTGGCCATCTACGTGGGTCGCGTGGCGCCGGAGAAGAACCTGCCCTTGGTGATCAAGGCCTGGCACGCACTACGCCAGGGCGACCCGCGCATCCCCCTGGTGGTGGTGGGCGACGGACCACTGCGCGGACAGTTGCAGCGCCGCCATCCCGAGGTGCGCTTCGTCGGCATGCACACCGGCGAGGCGCTGGCGCAACACTACGCCAGTGCCGACATCTTCCTCTTCCCCAGCACCACCGAGACCTATGGCAACGTCACCCTGGAGGCGATGGCCAGCGGCCTGGCACCCGTGGTGTTCGACTATGCCGCCGGGCGTCTGCACCTGCGCCACGGCGAGAGCGGCCTGCTCGCCCCACTGGACGAACCGCAGCAGTTCGTGGCGCTGGCCGCCTCCTTGGCACAGGCACCACAGCAGGTCGAACGGCTGCGCCGAGCGGCACGCGCGGCGGCGCTGGCAGCGACCTGGCCGCTGATCGTGGAACGCTTCGAGGGGGTGTTGCGCGCGGCGGCGCAAGGGGTGGCGCCACCCGAGGGGCTCCCCTCCATCGCCTGACAGAGGGGCGCCGTACCCGCCGCTAGGGGGCGGGTACGGCGGTGCTCAAATGACGTCGTTGGAGAAGCCCTGGCTCTCCATGATGTTGCGCAGGCGACGCAGCGCCTCGATCTGGATCTGACGCACCCGCTCGCGGGTGACCCCGATCTGGTTGCCCACCTCCTCCAGGGTACAGACGTCGTGGCCGTGCAGGCCAAAACGGCGCTCCACCACCTCACGCTGCTTGTCGGTGAGCTTGTCGAGCCAGAGGTCGATCTTATCCTTCATGTCGTCGTCCTGGAGCAGCTCCGAGGGGTCGACGTTGTTGTCGTCCGGGATCGAGTCGAGCACCGACTTATCGGTATCACGCCCGATAGGCACATCCACCGAGGTGACCCGCTCATTGAGGCCGAGCATGCGCTTGACGTCCTCGATGGGCTTATCGAGCATCTCGGCGATCTCCTCCGGGGTCGGCTCGTGGTCGAGGGTCTGCGCCAGGTGGCGGGCGGCGCGCAGATAGACGTTGATCTCCTTGACCACGTGGATCGGCAGGCGGATGGTGCGCGTCTGATTCATGATGGCGCGCTCGATGGACTGGCGGATCCACCAGGTGGCGTAGGTGGAGAAGCGGAAGCCGCGCTCCGGGTCGAACTTCTCCACGCCGCGGATCAGACCGAGGTTGCCCTCCTCGATCAGGTCGAGCAGCGGCAGGCCACGGTTGAGGTAGCGTCGGGCGATCTTCACCACCAGGCGCAGGTTGCTCTCGATCATGCGCTTGCGCGCCGCCTCTTCACCCTTCTGCGCGCGTCGAGCGAAGTAGACCTCCTCCTCGGCGGTGAGCAGAGGCGAGAAGCCGATCTCACTCAGGTAGAGACGTGTGGCATCGATCTGCGAGTCGAGAAGATGGCCCGGTTCGAAGCTCTCCTCTTTCTCCTCCTCGGGGCTGTCGGCCTCTGCGTCGAGGTCGCTCTCGCCCCCCAGTTCGAGGTCGTCGTCCTCGATGAGGATCTCGTCGTCCTTGTCGTTGAGCAGTTCGGCCTCGGCGGGCGCCTTGAGGGCGTTACCGTCTACCACTGCAGTTGCTTCACTAGCCTTCTTACGCGGCATTTCTGTGGTACCTCTGTTGTCTCTGTGGCAATCCTGATAGTGCGTGTTGTAGGGCATCTCTGCCTGTCGATTCCGTTCCTACCCGTGACCGATGTCATCGCTGGGAGGTTACCCGAAGGGCGAGGTCAAGGCCACTTGGAGTAAATGGATACTCTCTAGTTCTTAATCAAGGGAGCTTACTCATCGGGTCGATGGGTTCCCCCTCGTAGCGGATCTCGAAGTGCAGTACCGGCCGACCACTGGTGTCGCGCCCCGCCTTGGCGATGGCGGCGCCGGCCTTGACCTTGTCCCCCTCCTTTACCAGCAACTCGCGGTTGTGGCCGTAGGCGCTGAGGAACAGCTCGTTGTGTTTGAGGATCAGCAGGTTGCCGTACCCGAACAGGGAGTTGCCCGCATAGACCACCTCGCCAGCGGCGCTGGCGTGTACCGGGTCCCCCTCGTTACCGAGGATGTCGATACCTTTGCGCCCCTTGCTCGGGTCGAAGTTCTCGACCACCTTGCCCTGGAGCGGCCAGAGCCACTGCCGCACCGGGCCTAGCTCATCACTGCTCGGCGCGGCACCGGGCGACGCCACCGGGGCACTCGGGCGCGCGGGGACACTGAGCGGTGAGCGACTCGGTGGCGTCGCGCTGGCGAGGTTCTCGTCGGCGGCACTCGGCAGGCGTGCCGGACTCACGGTGACCCCGGGTTCGACGCGCGGCACCGGGCGGCTGACACTGCCCGTGCGCGCGGACGAGGGGATGTTGAGCGGCGAAGAGGAGACGGTGGAGACGACGCGCGTACCGGCGGCACTGGCGGTGGGTGGCAGCACCCCTTCGGTACTCTTGGGATCGCGCTGATAGGGGGGGATGAGCAGCAGGGTCTCGCCGACACGGATGTTGTAGGGGGGCGAGATGCGGTTCCAGGCCGCCACCTGACGGTGGTCGTAGCCGTAGGCCCAGGCGATGGCGTAGAGGGTCTCGCCCGGCTGCACCTTGTGGTAGGAGAGGGCTGGACGCACGCCACCGGTACGCATCTGTCCGCAGCCGCTGAGCAGCAGCGCGAAGACCAACAGCAGCAGGGTCACCTGGCGCGGCGTACACAAATTGAGCTTATCGATGGCATCGATACGGTGTGCGGAACGCATCCTCACCTCCGCTGGGTCATTCGAGCACCTTCGGGGTGCCGCTTCACGAGGCGGGGCCGTGCCACGCTCGCTTCTCATCTATCTGGGATCAGGATCCCATGGGAACAAGCATCGTCGCAAACCCTTAAGTCACGCCTTGGGTGAAATTTCGTGCCGTTGGGCGCACGCCTCACCCTACTCACCTGCATGGGCCGAGAAAACCGACTCACGCGTCGCCCCAGAGACGCGCGGCCAGGCCGGAGTGGCGCTGTACGCGGCGCGTCACGGCGGCGGCGAAGAGTGCGGGGTCACCCCACACCTCGATCTGGCGACGGGCGCGGGTAATGGCGGTATAGAGCAGCTCACGGGTGAGCAGCGGGTTGTCGCGCGGCGGCAGCAACAACAGGGTGTGGTCGAACTCCGAACCCTGCGACTTGTGCACGGTCATGGCGAAGAGCGTCTCGTGGCTCGGCAAGCGCTCCGGGAGCAGGCTGCGCACCCCACCCTCGGGGCGACGCAAAAAGGCGCGCAGCCGCCCACCCCGGTTCGGCTCTGGTAGCAGCACAGCCACATCGCCGTTGGCCACCCCCAGGGTGGCGTCGTTGCGCGTGATGAGGATTGGGCGCCCGGCGTACCAGCGCCCCTGAGGCTCGATCGCCCCCTGTTGGGCCAGCAGGCGCTCCACCAGACGGTTGACCTCGACCACCCCGCCCGGCCCCTCGCGCACGGCACAGAGTAGGCGCAACTGCTCCAGCCCCTCCAACGCGGCGAGGGGGTCGCGTCGGCGGACCTGTTCGGCCAGGGTGGGGATGACCCGTTCACCGAGCAGGCGCGCGAGGCTACCCTCGTCGTAGGCACGCCAGCTCAACCCAGCCCCCTCGCCAGCCCCCTCCAGGGCACTTCGCACACCGGGGCCGTCCCCGGCGTTGACCGCCTCGGCCAGGGCGGCGATGGGGCTGTCGGGGAGAAAGCGATGGCTGTGACGCAGGCGCACCTGGTGGTCGGCCAAGGGCGCCTTGACCTCGTTGGGTAGCGTGAGTGGCGTACCGAGCGCGGCGAGGCGGGCCTGGCGTGTGGCACTGAACGCGGCCCCCGCCGTACTCGGTAGGCAGAGGTCACCGAGCACCCCGCCCGCCTCGACCGAGGCGAGCTGGTCGCGGTCACCGAGCAGGACCACGCGCGCCTGGTGCGGAAGCGCCGCGAAGAGGCGGCTCATGAGTGCCAGGTCGACCATGGAGGCCTCGTCGACCAGGAGCAGGTCGAGGTGCAACGGGTTAGCGGCATGGTGGCGAAAATCGACCTGGCCGGGGCGTGCGCCGAGCAGGCGATGTAGCGTTCGCGCCTCGCGGGGGATGCTCTGCAGGAGTGCGGCGGGGACGCTGGCGGCCAGTCGTTGCAGGGTGGCGGCGATCGACTCCCCGAGGCGCCCGGCGGCCTTACCGGTGGGTGCCGCCAACTCGATGCGCAGGGGACGCCCCTGCTGCGTCAGGGCCTGCTCTTGCAGCAGGATGAGCAACTTGCACACGGTAGTGGTCTTGCCCGTGCCGGGGCCGCCGGTGATCAGTGTCAGGCGCCCGTCCAGCGCCAGGCTGGCGGCGACGCGCTGCCAATCCACCTGCGCGCATGCGGGGAAGAGCTGGTCGAGGCGCACCCGCGCCAGGTGCGCGTCGACCGGCATGGGCGGGGCATCGAGCAGCGCCTCGATACGTGCGGCGAGCTGCGCCTCCAGGTACCAGTAGCGCCCGAGGTAGAGGCGCCCCGCCGGGTCGAGCACCAGCGGGGTCTGCGCCCCGGGCCCACCCACCTGACGACTCTGACGCAGACTATCGAGCCAGGCGTCGAGGGGGGGGGCCATCTGCAGTGGCGGTGCCAGTGGCCCCTCCCAGGGGATACGCCGCCCGGCGTAGTCGGCCAGTGGCACGCAGATGTGCCCGGCCCCGGTGAGGCCGCTGACCAGCGCCGTGGCGAGGCGCAGGGCGGGGTTAGGGGCACCGTGCAGCCGCTCCAGGGTGTCGGCCAGGTGTAGGTCCAATTCACGCAGACGCAGGGGTAAGGGCGCCCCCCCCGCCGACCACTCCAGCACGTCGCCCTGCCCCGTCGCGCCTACCAGAGGCGCCACCAGGGCCGTTCCCCACAAGGCGGCAGGCCCCAGGCCTCGGTGGGGATGAGCATGAAATCGGTCACCACCGCGACCACCGCCCCTCGCCGCGAGAGGCCGAAGAAGGTGGGATAGGTGCCACCGCCCCAACCACTGGTGAAGGCGATGAGGTTGGGGCCCTCGGTGACACCGTCGTCACGGGGCGGGGTGTACTCCATCCAGCCGCGCGAGGGGCGAAAGTGTTCGGCCATGGCCTGGGTGAAGCGCTCGAAGAGGTCGGGGTTGGCGGCCTCATCCGCCGTCAGTTCGGTGCCCAGGGTAGCGTCCATGAAGCCGCCGGCGCCCATATCGGCCTGGTAGCCGAAGTACTGGTCCACCTCCAGCGTCGCGGCGGACTGTCCGGCCAAGAGCGCCATCTGCCAGCGCTGCGCCGCCCCCGTGCCGAGGCGCAGGCGGGCGAAGGCGCTACGCTCGTCGCCATTGGGAAAGTGCGCCACCGCCAACTCGACCGGATAGTGGCCGGGCGGGAGCGCCAGGGAGAAGGGCTCGGGGGCGAGTTGGATGAAGGGGTCACACGCGGCCAACCGCCCGGAGGTGAGGTGTAGCTCGCCGAGGGCGTGGGTCGAGAAGCGCACGACGCCCCCCTCGGTGTTCAGCTCCCCTTGCTGGAAGGCGATGTCGAGTTGGCGAGGTTCGAGCTGATACGGCATGGGCATCCCGGTGGCAGTGGCTAAGACCGGGCAACCCGGCAGCAGCCCAACAATCTAGCGACAAGCGCGCCAGATTACCAGCCGCGGCGCTGGTCGCGCGCCGTGAGTCGGGGTAACATCGCGGGCGAAAAAATTCTCCTGTCCCTTACCTACAAGGAACCCACCGTGTTCAACACCAACAGCTATTTCGATGGCAATGTCGTCTCCATCGCCTTTCAGACCGAGACCCTCCCCGCCACCGTCGGCGTGATGGCCAAGGGCGACTACGAGTTCGGCACCAGCCAGTTGGAGACCATGACCGTGGTCAGTGGCCGTCTCGTCGTGCAGCTCCCCGGCAGCGAGGAGTGGGGCACCTACGTGGCGGGCGACAGCTTCCAGGTACCGGCCAACACCCGATTCAAGCTGCAGGTGCCGGTCGAGACCGCCTACCTCTGCACCTACGCCTGAGCCACCCCAGGCGTCGCGCGCCGACCCACTCGGGCGGCGCCCTCCCCCCTCTTCAGAGCCCCAACGGGCCCCTCCCACGGGTACGAAACCAGCCAGTGAGGCTGAGCCGCTCACGCCGCCCTGGCATCACCTCGTGCAGCAGCCCCTGGGTGATGAAGGTGACCAGACGCCCCTGCGTGGGCAACACCGTCTGGTACTCTCCCGACACTGTATCCCCCGCGTAGATGCGCAGCTCACCGCCATCCTCGGCGCACCAGCCCGCGGCATTGAGGTAGAGGATCAAGGTCACGACCCGCTCTTCACTGCCGACAAAGCGGTCGAAATGGGCCGCATACCCACCCCCTGGTGGGTAGCGGGCGTACATCCCCTCGAAGTGATCGATGCAGAGGTAGAGGGCCCGATTGAGCGCCTGTTGATAGGCCGCAACGAAGTGGCGGTAGGCCTGCCAGGCGGGCAACGGGGCGTCGGGGGCGAGCCACATCATCTCATCGCCACGCACCTCGGGGTCGACATGGCGCTCACCGCCACGCCCGATGGCCGCCGGGCGGAAACCGCCCTCTGCGTGTACGGCGTGGAACTCGGCCTGCAATGCGGCGACCAGGGCGGTAGGGAGAGCGTCGTCGACCACCGCCCGCCCCTCGTGCAGCAGGGCCTCGATCAACCGCTCGATGCCCTGCTCTAGTGTCGTCTGATCGAGGTAGAGGGGCGATTCAGGGTCGGTGTGGGGCGCCATCGCGCGGCTCCTGGCAGTGGCCCGCACGTCGGGGCCGGGCGATGCTAGCGCAAATGCCCCCGGCTGAATACCCTACGCGCACCTACGCCTAGGCCCTGTTATCGGCGACCAACCAACGCTCCAAGGTCAACACCATCTCCAACGGTGCGGCGACCGCGTGCACGCCCGCCTCGGGCATTCCGCGCAGAAACAGATAGCGCACCCCACCGAGGTGGCGCTCGGGGTCGTACGCCGGCAGACGCCGCTGTAGGTAGCGGTGCAGTGCCAGGGTATAGAGCACGTACTGCAGCTCGTAGCGGTGGGCGAAGATCGCCTCGGCCACCCGTGCCTCGCTGTAGGCCGCCGGGGTGTCGCCGAGCCAGTTGGACTTGTAGTCGACCACATACCAGCGCCCGTCGGCCTCGAACACCAGGTCGATGAAGCCCTTGAGCAGACCATCGAGCTGCTGGGGTTTGAGCGGTGGGAGGTCGTCGCGGCCAAACCCCTCGGCACAGAGCCGGTCGAGGCGAACGGCGTCGAGGTGGCGCACCGGTAGATAGAACTCCAGCTCCACCAAACGGCGTGCAGTGGACACCTGCCGCAGCGAGAGCCCGGAGGCATCGAGCGGGGTGGCGAGGACGTCGAGCACCCAGTCGGCCAGGACCTCGCTCCACTTCGACTCGAAACCGAAGCGTTGGAGCTGACGCTCGGCCAGGGTCAGCAGGTCTTCGCGCCCCACCTGGGTGAAGTCGATCAGCTCGAAGAGGCTGTGTAACAGCGTCCCCGCCCGCGCGCCACGCGGGAAGCTGAAGCGGTCGAGGTGTTCACCGGGCAGGTCGGCACGTGAAGATACGTCGGGCCCTTGGGCGTCGTGGTCGGGGAGCTCCGGCAGGTTCGGGGGGGCGACGTGGATACCGCTGGCCAGGGTCGTGTAGCTGCCGATACGCCACGGCGGGCGCAGCTCACCGGCGAAGACCCGTGCCGGGGTGAGATCCGGGGGCTGGGTGTGGCCCTGGAACGGGGTAAACCGCGCCTCGGGTAACCGGGCGTAGTGGAAGGACTCGGGGTGAGACTCGGCCAGTGCGCGCAGGGTGGCACCGATCGCGTCGTCACCCAGCGCCTTGAAGCGCGCCTCCAACGCCAGCTCGTCGAGGCCAGGTTCGCCATGCAGTAGCCACGCGAGGCCGCTGCGTCCGGCCCCGGCAATGTCGCCCCACACCAGCACACAACGGTTGCGCGCTCGCGTGAGGGCGACATAGAGCAGGCGCAACTGTTCGGCCAGCCCCTCTTCGCGCCACCGCGCCAGGTGCTCGTTTACCTCGCTACCAAAGTCGAGGCAGGCGCGGCCGTCGGCGTCGTGCAGCGTGCGCGGTGGTTCGCTCCGCTCCTGGCCACGGGCCCAGAGAAAGGGGAGAAAGACCAGGGGGAACTCCAGCCCCTTGGACTTGTGGATGGTGATCACCTTCACCAGCGGTGCATCGCTCTCCAGGCGCAGTTGCTGTGCCTCCTCGTCGCCGTTCGGGGCGCGGCGCTGCTCCTCGAACCAGCGCAGTAACGCCTCCTGGCCGTGGTGGCGCCCCTGCGCCTCCTGCAGTAATTCACCGAGTTGCAACAGGTCGGTAATGCGTCGCTCGCCATCGGGGGTGGTGAGCAGACGGGTCGGGATCTGCTGCTCGATCAATAGGCGTTGCAGCAGGGCCATCACACCACGATGACGCCACACCTCCAGGTAGTCGGCAAAGCGCACCAACTCCCCCTCCCAGGCCAGTTCGTGCCCCTGCAGGGCATCGAGGCGTGCGGCGCTGTAGCCGAGCAGGCCAGTGGCTAGTGCCGCGCGTAGCCGGCCTGCATGACCGGGCGTATTGACCGCCTGCAGCACCCTCTCCAGCTCCTCGGCCTCGACGCTGGCGAAGACACTGGCTCGACCTTGGTAGGCGCTCGCGACCCCGCGCGCGTGCAGCACCCGCTGCACCCGACGCGCCTGGCTGTGGGTGGCGACCAGCACGGCGATGTCTCGTGCCGCGAGGGGACGCTCGCCGAGACGGGCGCGCCCCTCGCCCGCGGCGTTGAGCAGTTCGGCGATCTCGTCCGCCAGGGGTTCGAGGATGGCGGCGTAGGCGCGCTCCTTGCTCGGCGCAGACTTGTCGTCGCCGGTGTGGTCGCGGGTGAGTTGGTAAAGGGTGATAGGGGGAGAAGAGGCACCATCGTAGGTGAACGGCTCGGCATCGCTCGCCCCGGCAGCCTGCACCGCGTGAAAGGGGATCCCCCGTGCCAGCACGAAGGGCTCCTGGTGCTGCGCGAAGAGGGCGTTGACCCCGGCCACCAGTGGGGTGACCGAGCGCCAGTTGGTCTCCAAGGTAAACTGGGCGTCGGCCTCGGGCGTGGCGTCACGGGCCGCGAGGTAGGCGAAGATATCCGCCCCACGGAAGCCGTAGATCGCCTGCTTCGGGTCGCCGACGAGGAACAGGCTCGCCTCGCCTCCCGGCGGATAGAGGGTGTCGAAGATGCGGTATTGGGTCGGGTCGGTGTCCTGGAACTCGTCGATGAGGGCCACCGGGAAGCGCCCGCGCACCCGCTCGGCGAGCCGCCCGCCGGCCGGGGCCTGCAACGCACGATCGAGCAGGGTGAGTAGGTCGTCGAAGCCGAGCAGATTGCGCACTGCCTTCAGCTCGCCGAGACGTTGGCGTAGGTAGGTGTGGGCCTCGGCGAGCATCTGCGCACGCAGGGTGTCGGGGCGCTGCAGATAGGCGGCCAACTGCTCGAAGAGCGGGTGCGTGGGCGTGGTCTGGTTCTTCTTGGTGCCACGCTCCAGCTCCGCCGGGGTGAACTTCTCCACCCTGGCCGGAGGTGGTGCGGTGGCGTCACCGGCGGTGAACCAGGCCTCCAGGGCGTCGAGCCACGCGGGGAGTTGTGCCGTTTTATAGCTGTTGCCGTTGAGCGCCTTGCTGCCCAAGAGCAGGTCGCGCACCGTCGCGCCATCAGCGGCCCAGTGTGCGGCCAGTGCGGCAAACTGCGTCTGGTGGCGGGCCATCTCCGCATCAAAGCCGTCGAGCCCTACGGGCAGACGGCAGCCCCCCGCCTCGCGCCCCAGCCAACCGCGTAGGTTGGCCTGCAGCGCGCCCGGGGTGGGCCACTGACCACGCATCCAGCGCGCCTGCCGCGTGTCCATGGGGTAGCAGCGGGTGCGCCAAAAGGTGTGCACCGCCTCCTCTTCCAGCTCCGCCAGGTCGGTGACCAACTCATGGTCGAAGGTGAGGCCACTCTCGAAGGCGTTCTCGGCGAGCATACGCCGACAGAAGCCATGGATGGTAAAGATGGCCGCCTCATCCATGCGTTTGAGTGCAGCGTCGAGTAGCGGTAGCGCCCTCTCAGGGGTAGTGGTGGCGACCAAGGCCTCCAAGTGGGGGTCGGCCGGTCGCCCGCCCTGCAGGCGCTGCACCATTTGGCGGATACGTGCACGTATGCGTCCGCGCAGCTCCTCGGTGGCGGCCTCGGTGAAGGTGACCACGAGGATCTGATCGACAGTGTGCTCACACTCCAGCAGCAGGCGCAGGTAGAGGGCGGCGAGGGTGAAGGTCTTGCCCGTGCCGGCGCTCGCCTCGATGAGTCGGCGCCCGTGCAGCGGCATCTGATTCGGGTCGAGCGGCTGCATGTTCACGCCCCTCCCCGGTGGACAAAGAGGGGGGCGACGAGCCCCTCCAAGGTCGAGACGAAGTCGGCAGGCTCGGGGAACTGGCCGCGGTAGAGGCGCCACGCCTCGGGGTAGTTCGCCTCCCCCACCTGATGCTCGGTACCGACCCAACGCTGCACGGCCCTTTTGAGCGCCTCGTCGGGCTCGGCCTGCTTGAGCCATCGCGCCTCGCAGTAGACCCAGGCGCTGTAGGGGGGGATGGGCAGGGGCGTACGCTGCGCCGCCTGCCAGCGTTCGAGGAGTCCACCGAGCAGGGCCTGCGCCTCCTCGACGGCCATCGGCGCGAGGGTGAACTCGCCCTGTTCGTCCAGATGCAGACTGAGGCACCCGTCACGGCGTGCCACGGTGAGGGCGAGGTGGCGCAGCCACAGCCCCATAAGGTCCGCATAGCTGAGCTTGGCCCGCCGCCAGGTGAGGATACCGCTCACGCTGACCTGATCGATCCAACCGACCAGGCGAAGCCCCTGATGGGTGAAATCCAGCTCCACCGGCTCGACCAACCCCGTTTGATAGGGGGTGAGGCGGGCGGCGAACTCGGCGGCGCTGGCCGCCTCGGCCGCATAATCGAGGTGCCCGAAGGCACCTTCGGCCAACACCCCGGCGGCGTGATAGATGGGCTCGCGTTGACCGAGGTCATGGCCCGCCAACGCCTCTTGTAGGAGGCGTTGGCGCACCCGGCGCTGGTCATCGCGGTCGAGGGCAAAGGGTTCGTGGTCCTCGCACTCCAGCCCTGCCACGGCCAACGGGATGGCCAGACGGCGGGTGAGGAAGTGGCGCAGTGGGTGGCACAGGAGGGCGAGCAGGTCACTGAGTTGCACCACGTCATACCCCGTTTCGGGCGGGTCGAGGGGGTGATCGAGGAAGGGGCTCGCAGCCGTCTTGGGGCCGACCAGGGCCCGGGCCGCATGTCGCCACGGCTGTGCGTAGGAGAAAAGCCCTGGCTCGCCGACGAAGTAGCGCGGGCTGAAGGGCTGCAGGGGGTGCACGGTAATCAGCTGGTCGCGCAGAGGCTCGCCATCGGGGGCCCGGTAGCCCTGCTCCAGATAGTCGAGCAACTCGCTGACCACCAAGGAGGGGAGCCGCTCGGCGTTGTCGCGTACACCCCGCCCGAGATAACTGATGTAGAGCTGGTCGCGGGCGGAGAGGAGCGCCTCCAGAAAGAGATAGCGGTCGTCTTCTCGCCGTGAGCGGTCACCGGGACGGGGTTGCTGGGCCATCAGGTCGAAGCCCAAGGGGTGCACCACGCGGGGGAACTCTCCGTCGTTCATACCGAGCAGGCAGACCACACGAAACGGCAGCGAGCGCATCGGTACCATGGCACAAAAGGTGACTTGGCCGGTGAGAAAGCGTTGGGTGGCATAACTGGCGGTGAGTGCCCCGCGCAGGGCGTCGCGTACCGGGGTCATGCCGATGGGGGTCGTAAATGCGGCCAGGCGTGCCGCCTCGGCCCACTGCTCGATGGCGTCACGGATAAATTGCAGGATCGGGTATTCGGCCTCCTCCACCACCAACAGCTCGTCGAGCAGTTGGTTGAGGAGCCCCTGCCACTGCGCGGGGGTGTGGTCGGCACGCAGGCGGGTACGCAGGCGCACCAGGTGGTCGATGAGGCTATGCAGCGCACCGATCAGCACGGCCTCGCCCCCCTCCACATCCGTGTAGGGGGCGATGCCTTGGAACAGCTCGGCATCCGGGGCCATGGCGTAGCCGAGCAGCAGGCGGTCGAGGCCGTAGCGCCAACTGAAGCGTGCACCGCCCGCCTCCCCCTCGGCCTGGCGCTGCGCGGCATCCACACCCCAGCGTACCCCGGCGCCATGCAACCACTGACGCAGGCGCTCTACGGCATCCGCATCGAGCCCGAAGCGACGACGCAGGGCCGATACCTCCAGCAGACCCAACACCTCGGACTGGGTGAGGCGCATACGCGGCAGGTCGAGCAACTGCAAAAAGAGCTGCACCATCGGCAACTCGGCCTGAGAGCTGCGGTCGGCGATGGAGAAGGGGATGCGCTGATCCTCGGCGGCACTGGCAAAGTGCGCCTCGATGTAGGGCGCGTAGGTGTCGATATTGGGGGTCATCACCACCACATCGGCGGGGGTGAGGCCTGGTAGCGTTTCGAACATCGACAGTAGCTGGTCGTGCAGCACCTGCACCTCGCGCATGGGTGTGTGACAGGCGTGCAACTGTACTGAGCGGTCGATGTGCGTGAGGGTGTGTGGTGGCTCAGCGGCCTCGCCCCGGGCCCGCAGTTCGAGGATGTCACGCTGCAATTCGGCGAGCAGTGCGCTGCTCTCGGGCGGGTCGTAGAGCTCGAAATCCTCGGTGGTGTGCGCATGGAGCAGACGCTGGTAGTCACGCCCCAACTTGCCCAAGGAGGCGAGCAGCGGGTTGCCCTGCTGGAAGTAGTCCAGCTCAGGCTGCAGACCGCTGGTCTGCCAACGCTGGCGTAGCCGTGCCTGGTCCGCTGCCGGGGTGATCTCGCTCCAAAAGCTCCAACAGGGGTTGAGGACGAATAGATGCACCTCGCAGTGACGTGCCAGTTGATCGAACAGCTGCAGATAGGCGGGCGGTAGCGCAGCGATGCCGAAGATCGCCACACGCTCGGGCAGCCGCTCGGGGCTCACCTCACCTCGGGCCAACGCGGCGCCGAACTGTAGCAGCAGTCGGGCGCGGTGTGGGGCCTCGGCAGGCATGAGGGCGCGCCAAAGTAACGACTGCCACCCCGCCTGCGCCCTCCCCTCTTCCCAAGCCACAATCCAGTCGGGGCGGTAGACCATGTACTGGTCGAACAAGTCGGCGATGCGGCCCGCGAGTTGATGACGCCGCCGCTCGTCATGCGCACCCCGTTCGTCGCCGAGATAGTGGGCCAGGGGCGTGAACTCAGGCAGGGGCAAGAGTGCGTCGAGCACGTCGAGGATACGCCAGGCGAGGACCTGACGTTCGTAGGGGTGCTGCTCCGGCAGGCTCTGGAAGTGGGCACGGTAGAGGCGCCAGACAAAGTTCGCCGGGAGCGGGAAATCGAGGTTGGCGGCAATGCCGTGTCGATGCGCCAGCTGCATCGCCAACCAACGCGCCATACCGGGGTTCTGCGCCACGACCACCTCGGCGGCGAAGGGGTCTGCCAGGGGGCGGTCGGTGAGGATCGCCAGGGCATCGAAGAGTCGCTCCAGGCGGTTGGAGTGATAGAGGTGGAGCATGGGTGCGCGCAGGGCGTCCGGTGGCCGGGCAATCTATTACTATACGGCGCTTTACAACCTGCCACACCCCACATCTACGCCTCTGTCAGCGCAAGCACATACTTTGCCCGGACGGCTGACAATCAGCCACGCAGACACAGAGGAGACGGAGAAACACGGTTATTGGTGCATGGGAAAGACTGCACGAATAGGTGGCGAGGTGCGTTTCAACATACGATCGCGCCCGAATTCCGCCTCTTCGTGCCTCTGTGGCACATCCTCTGCACGCAGCCTGTGCCGTAGCCGTCGGCCCACTGAGGGCACGAATCGCGGCGCTCACTGCACCCGGGTTCGTACGACATCGAACGACTTACGATACCTATACGTTTTACTGATGTATCTGTGGGAACTCGATGCCTCGCCCCAGGTCCATATTTGCGACTCAACAACCTGTGCACCAAAAAATAAGGAGCTGCACACCATGAAACGCGTCCTACTGTTCCTTGCCACCAACCTGGCCGTGATACTGCTCTTGAGTATCGTCGCCTCGCTGCTCGGGTTCGGTCATCCGACCGGCCGTGGTGGGGCACTCGACCTCGGCGCCCTACTCGGCTTCGCTGCCGTCTTCGGCTTCGGGGGTTCCTTCATCTCCCTGTGGATCTCCAAGTGGATGGCCAAGCGCTCCACCGGCGCCGAGGTGATCGACACCCCGCGCAACGACATGGAGGCGTGGCTGCTCGACACCGTCGCCCGCCAGGCCAAGGAGGCCGGTATCGCCATGCCCGAGGTGGCCATCTACCCCTCTCCCGAGATCAACGCCTTCGCCACCGGTCCGAGTAAAAACAACGCCCTGGTCGCGGTCTCCGTGGGTCTGCTCGAACAGATGAGCCCTGACGAGGCAGAGGCCGTCCTGGCCCATGAGGTGAGTCACGTGGCCAACGGCGACATGGTCACCCTGACGCTGATCCAGGGCGTGGTAAACACCTTTGTCATCTTTATCGCACGCATCATCGGCCACATCGTCGATCAGTTTTTGCGCAGCAATGACAACGAAAACAGTGGCTACGGCATCGGCTACATGATCACTGTCTTCATCGCCGAGATGGTGCTCGGCATCTTCGCCTCGGTGATCGTCATGTGGTTCAGTCGCCAGCGTGAGTTCCGCGCCGACGCCGGCGGTGCGCGTCTCGCCGGTCGCGAGAAGATGATCGCCGCCCTGGAGCGCCTGCGTGCCCTGCACGAACCCTCACACCTGCCGGATGCCATGCTCGCCTTCGGCATCGGCTCACGCCCCTCCAGCCTGGGTGAGCTGTTCATGACCCACCCGCCGCTGGAGCAGCGTATCGAGGCGCTGCGTCGCGGGTAATCCGCGCCTATCGTCCCATCGGTCTCAACCACAGCCCGCCACGCCTCGTGGCGGGCTGCTGCGCTTCCCCTCCCTGCTCGTTGGCGATGTCGTGGATTCACCCATCGTCCTGACTCCTGACCCCCTTCCCATCTCGGGGTCTACAGCCACAAAGGCATCTCCTCGGTCACGTCGACATCTCCCTTGCGCGATAGATGCATGTCAAGTCACGCGGTGAATACTATCGTGCTGTTCGAGAGAGAGACCTACGCTCTGCCCATAGCCGCAGTGTGACGCTGCATTACCTCAAGGCGTACATGTGTGAAAGGGCGTCGAATACACTGCACCGGGGCGTCGCAACAAATCCAACGCAAAAAAAACGCCGACACGAAGTCGGCGCTTTTCCATTCAGGCGGGACCGCCTACTCCTGAGTCTGCCCCACCAAGTACTTCACCTTTGCAACCCCTTCGAGATAGCTGGTCACCTCATCGGTGGCCGCCATGCCATTCGCGTTGGCGAGCTGGGTGCGTTCGGCATCGAGCTTGGCACTATCGGTCTCCTCGGCCACGGGTAAGGTGGCGAAGAGTGCGACGACCGCTTGATCGCCGTTGGCGAGTGCAACCCGCTCGATACTAGGCTTACCCTCTACAGGGCGGGGCATACCGAACAGTGCCGTAACCAGTTCGCCATCGGCGCCTGCGCTACTACGTGACTGCGCACTGTTATGCACCCACTCAAGCCCTTCGGCCTCGGCGAGGGCCTCTGGTGCATCGCCTGCATTGAGCTTTTCGACCAGGGCATCGGCCTTGGCCTTGGCCAGGTCGCGCGCCTTACCACGCTTGAGCTGAGACTCGATCTCGCCACGCACCTGGTCGAGCGGACGCAGCTCCTCGGGGAGGATCTCCAGATTACGTAGCACCACCAGACGCGTGTCGGTGACCTCCAACGCCTCACTGTTCATCCCGCGCGCCATCACCTCTTCAGAGAAGGCTGCGGCCGTCACCTTTGGGTTGCTGAAGAGACCACCAGCACCCTGACGCGGGAACGGCTGGCTCTCCTTCACAGGAAGGCCCAGCTCTTCAGCGGCGACCTGGAGGGTGTCGGGGTGCTCATAGCTGAGGGTGCGCAGCTTCTCGGCCAGATCGTCAAAGCGCTCTGTGGCCATGTGTTCGCGCATCTCTTTGGCGAGCGTCTCACGCACCTCTTCAAAGGGCTTGGTGTGCTCCTCGGCGATGGCCACGAGTTCGATGAGGTGATAACCGAAGTCTGTCAGCACCGGCTCACTCAACTCACCCGGTTGCATGGCGAAGGTCGCCGCGCTGAAGGGGCCGACCATCTGGTCTTTGGTAAAGAAGCCGAGGTCGCCACCGGCGTTTTTGGAACCAGGGTCATCGGAGAACTCGGCGGCGAGATCGGTCAACGCCTCACCCGCTAGGATACGCCCACGCAACTCATTGGCCTTGGCCAGCGCCTGTGCCTTGGTCTCATCGTCTGCATCCTTGGCCACCTTGATGAGGATATGGCGGGCGTGGCGCTGCTCGGGGGCCACATAATTGCTACTTTGGCTCTCATAGCGCGCCTTCAACTCGGTATCGTCCACCTCGATACCCTCGGCGAGGCCTGCGACCGAGAGGTCTATGTAGGCCACACGGACACGCTCAGGGAGCATGTACGACGGTTTGTTCGCCTCATAGTGGGCCGTGACCTCCTCCTCACTCACGTTCGCCTCGGCCTCGAAGCGCTCGATGGGAAGACGCATCCAACCCACATCGCGCTGGGCATTCTGCAGTTCCAGCGCGACCTGGGCCTCACCAGGGAGGGCAAAATCGCTGCCACTGATGCCCTTGCTGTACTGCTCATTGAGCAGGTCACGGCGAACCTGATACTCGAAATAGCCTGGTTGCATACCCTGTGCGGCGAGGACACGCGCATAGGCGGCATCTGAGAACTGACCATCTACCTGGAAGCTGGGGATGGAGGCAATCGTCTGGATCAGCAGCTGATCACCGACGGCCATGTGTCGCTCACGCGCGGCCTGTCGGATGACCTCTTGACTCACCAGGCCGTCGAGCAACTGACGCTTGAGGGCATCTTCAGGGAACATATCGGGGCGGAAGTTCTCCCCGAACATCTGCTGCAGACGCGCGCGTTGGCGGTAATAGGCCTGCTCCAGGCTCTGCTTGCTGATACCGACATCGTTGACGGTCGCCGCGTCGTTCTGCGGCTTCGCAGTGGTGTACTGATTGATTCCCCAGAGGGCGAAGGGAATGATGATGAGGAGGACGATACCCCAGGCCAGCCAGCCCTGGGAGCGTTGACGGATGTAATCAAGCATGACTCGTTCGGCGCTGTGTTGAAGTGTTTTTACGGCATAAAAAAAGGCGCACGAGTGCGCCTTTTTAGAGTTGGCGGAGCGGACGGGACTCGAACCCGCGACCCCCGGCGTGACAGGCCGGTATTCTAACCAACTGAACTACCGCTCCAGAAACATGGTGGGTGCTGAGGGGTTCGAACCCCCGACCCTCGCCTTGTAAGGGCGATGCTCTCCCAGCTGAGCTAAGCACCCGAAAGGCGGACTAGTTTACGGCATCCTTCAGGCCTTTACCAGCCTTGAAGCTCGGAATTTTTGAGGCCGGGATCTTCAGCTCTTCTTTGGTACGGGGATTACGCCCGATACGCTCTGCGCGCTCACGCACGAGGAAGGTGCCGAAACCGACCAGATTGACCTGCTCACCCTCTTTCAGCGCCTCGGTGATGGCGTTGAGCACCGCATCGACGGCGTTGCGGGCATTGGCTTTCGACAGATCGGCACTCTCTGCAACCACGTCAATGAGATCTGCTTTGTTCACTGAGTACTCCTTATTATATTCATGGCGGTAGCCGAGGGGGCTCCCCAAGTAAAAAAGACCGCCTTGAAGGCGGTCGTGAGGTTGGACGGTTTTATACCAATTGACCGATGGTCAGTCAAGATAAGTAAGAGTACGGACGGGGGGCTGAAAGCATTGTTTGCAGTCAGATATTTTTCTGACAGAACAATAAGTTGGGATCATCAATCAATGATTGGAGCGGTGTGTTTTGCGCACCCGTTCGCAAGATCAAGCGGTTAAAGGCTGGATTGCGATACGGCTTTCGTGGGCCACTTCACACTTGTGCGTAAGTTCACAATTCGGCGCCTCCCTGCGCCGATTGGTCACTCACCGCTCAATGGGTATGCACGGTCCGCCCGTTCTCCTTCCCCTCTTTGTCGGCGGCCTCATTGGCCTCGACAGCCGAAACCTCCTTCAGGGGCTCCGGGGCACGAGTAAGGGCTAGATCGAACACCTCGTCAATCCACTTCACCGGCCGTACTTCGAGATTATCGAAGACGTTCTGTGGGATATCCGCGAGGTCCTTGCGGTTCTCTTCGGGGATCAGTACGAGCTTGATACCCCCACGCACAGCGGCGAGCAGTTTCTCCTTGAGGCCACCGATGGGCAACACCGCACCGCGCAGTGTGATCTCGCCTGTCATGGCCACATCGGCCCGCACCGAAATACCCGTCAGCGCCGAGGCCAAGGCCGTACACATACCGATGCCAGCACTCGGACCGTCCTTCGGGATAGCACCCTCGGGGACATGTACGTGGATGTCGTTCTTTTCGTAGAAGTCAGCGGCGACACCCAGGGCCTGTGAGCGACTACGTACCACACTCATGGCGGCCTGAATCGACTCCTTCATCACATCACCCAGCTGACCGGTGACACTGAACTTACCCTTGCCGGGCATGACTGCCGTCTCGATGGAGAGCAGCTCACCACCGACCTCGGTCCAGGCCAGGCCAGTCACCTGCCCCACCTGATCGCTCTCCTCGGCTAGGCCGTAGCGGAAGCGCTGTACGCCCAGGTAACGCTCTAGACTCTCGCTGGAGACGACCAGCTTCTTCGTCTCAGGATTGGTGAGGATCTCCTTCACTGCCTTACGGCAGATCTTGGCCATCTCACGCTGCAGGCCGCGCACGCCCGCCTCACGGGTGTAGTGGCGAATGATGTCACGAATCGCGCTCTCATCGACACTGATCTCCTCCTCCTTGAGGCCGTTGGCCTTGACCTCTTTAGGCAACAGGTAGCGGCGGGCGATATTGAGCTTCTCCTCCTCGGTGTAACCCGGGATGCGGATCACCTCCATGCGGTCCAGGAGCGGTCCGGGGATGTTCATGGAGTTGGAGGTCGCGACGAACATCACCTCAGAGAGGTCGTAGTCGACCTCCATGTAGTGGTCATTGAAGGTGTGATTCTGCTCCGGGTCGAGCACCTCCAACAGTGCCGAGGCGGGGTCGCCACGGAAGTCCATGGCCATTTTATCCACCTCATCGAGGAGGAAAAGCGGGTTACGCGTGCCGACCTTGGAGAGATTCTGCACGATCTTGCCTGGCATGGAACCGATGTAGGTACGCCGGTGGCCACGGATCTCCGCTTCGTCCCGTACGCCACCCAGAGACATGCGTACAAACTTGCGGTTGGTGGCGCGGGCAATAGACTGCCCGAGGGAGGTCTTGCCCACGCCGGGTGGACCCACGAGGCAGAGCACTGGGCCCTTGAGCGACTTCACACGCTGCTGCACAGCCAAGTACTCGATGATGCGTTCCTTGACCTTCTCCAGCCCGAAGTGGTCGTCATCCAGCACCTGCTGCGCCTGTACCAGATCGTGCTTCACCTTAGTGCGCTTCTTCCATGGCACATTGACCAGCCAATCGATGTAGTTGCGTACAACGGTCGCCTCGGCGGACATGGGTGACATCATGCGTAGCTTGTTCAGCTCGGTGGAGGCCTTTTTCTTCGCCTCACGGCTCATGCCGGCCTTGTCGATCTTCTGCTCCAACTCTTCGAGCTCGTTGGGGGCATCATCGAGCTCGCCGAGCTCTTTTTGGATCGCCTTCATCTGCTCGTTGAGGTAATACTCACGCTGACTCTTCTCCATCTGCTTCTTCACCCGACCACGGATACGCTTCTCGACCTGGAGCAGGTCGAGTTCGTTCTCCATCAGGCTGATGAGGTGCTCAAAGCGGTCACGCAGGGAGATGATCTCGAGTATGGTCTGCTTCTCCTCGATCTTCAGCGACATGTGCGCCGAGATGGTATCGACCAAGCGGTTGGGCTCATCGATACCGGAGAGAGAGGTGAGGACCTCGGGCGGGACCTTCTTGTTGAGCTTGACGTACTGCTCGAACTGATTGATCAGCGAGCGTGACATGACATCCGCCTCACGCTCCTCGAAGCTCTCTTCGGGCACCAGATCGACCGTCGCAGAGAAGAAGGCCGTACCCTCGTCGAAGCGGCTGATGAGTACACGCTGCGAGCCCTCGACCAGGACCTTTACTGTGCCGTCGGGGAGTTTGAGCAGTTGCAGGATGTTGGAGAGGGTACCGATACGGTAGATGTCGTCGGTACCGGGGTCATCGTCTGAGGCACTCTTCTGTGCGACCAGTACGATCTCCTTGTCGCTGGCCATGGCCGCCTCTAGCGCCTCGATGGATTTCTCACGCCCCACGAACAGGGGGATCACCATGTGTGGGTAGACCACAACGTCACGCAGCGGTAGTACCGGCAAGGTACGCTGTTGAGTGCCGTCGTTGCTGTTTGTTGTCTGCTCCATAGTGGATAACCTCACTTTCTTCCCACACCAGGGTGGAACGATCGTTCTACACCCGCATGAGATGGATGATGGTGCTTAGTCGTCTGCGGTTAAAGGTGCCACAGAAAAAACTTGTTGCACGCCTCGTCTAACAGGTCTGGCCGACTCGCCGGAATCACTATTCAAATCACATGCCACGACCCGTGGATGGTTCGAGAATATCACGCGCCTCAACGCAAAAGGGGTGCCGAAGCACCCCTTTTGTTCGCACAAGGCGCTTAGCCTAGTTACCCGAACTCACCTCGCGCTCCTCGGCCTCACTCTCGTAGACCAAGAGGGGTTTGGAACTGCCCTCGATCACCCCCTCGTCGATCACCGCCTTCACTACCCCATTGAGAGAGGGCAGGTCGTACATGGTGTCGAGAAGGACATTTTCGAGGATGGAGCGCAGGCCACGCGCACCGGTCTTGCGGTCCATGGCTTTACGTGCCACAGCGTGCAAGGCCTCGGTGCGGAACTCTAGTTCGACCCCCTCCATGTCGAACAACTTGGCATACTGTTTAGTCAGCGCGTTACGCGGTTCGGTGAGGATGCTGATGAGCGCCTCCTCATCCAGCTCCTCCAGATTGGCATGCACCGGTAGACGACCTACGAACTCAGGGATAAGGCCGTAGCGCACCAAGTCTTCGGGCTCCACCTCACCAAGCAATTGGGTGGTCGATCGCTTGTCGACCTTGCTTTTGACCTCGGCGGAGAAGCCGATACCACCGCGCTCGGAGCGATTACGCACCACCTTTTCGAGCCCGGCAAAGGCGCCGCCACAAATGAATAATATGCTGGAGGTATCGACCTGCAGGAACTCCTGCTGAGGGTGCTTACGCCCCCCCTGGGGGGGGACGGAGGCCACAGTACCCTCAATCAATTTGAGCAGAGCCTGCTGCACACCCTCGCCGGAGACGTCGCGCGTGATGGAGGGGTTATCGGACTTACGTGAGATCTTATCGATCTCATCGATGTAGACGATACCGGTCTGCGCCTTCTCGACGTCGTAATCGCACTTCTGCAGCAGCTTTTGGATGATGTTCTCCACATCCTCGCCCACGTAACCCGCCTCGGTGAGGGTGGTAGCGTCAGCGATGGTGAAGGGGACATCCAACAGACGGGCAAGCGTCTCTGCGAGCAGGGTCTTACCGCTGCCAGTAGGCCCAATGAGCAAGATGTTGCTCTTGGAGAGCTCTACCTCGTCGGAATCCGTATGCTTGAGCGCACTCTTGGCACCGGCACCGAGGCGCTTGTAGTGGTTGTAAACGGCGACAGAGAGGACCTTCTTGGCCTGCTGTTGGCCAATGACATAACTGTCCAGACGCTCTTTGATCTCATGCGGCTTGGGCAGCTTGGCGCGGCCCGTGGAGACCGCCTCCTCCTGTACTTCCTCACGGATGATGTCGTTGCACAGGTCGACGCACTCGTCACAGATGAAGACCGACGGACCTGCGATCAGCTTACGCACCTCGTGCTGGCTCTTACCGCAAAAAGAGCAGTAAAGGAGCTTGCCGCTATCGTCACCGGATGATGTGGTATCTGTCATGCTCGCTATCTCACACTGGCCACGGGCTTACTTTTAGTTGAATAGATGCAGAGTCTTTGGGCGAATATCAAGGCCAAAGGCATGACTCGGTGACCCTGCGGCTGCGTCTATACCAACCTGCGCGTGGCGGTTCACGATACAAGAAAAAGGGAGACTACACGCATGGTGTAATCTCCCTGTGGGTTTGTCAAATCGCCGTTACAGGGGCAGTGGGGCTGCTCACGCCGCCCCTTCCTCCATCGCCCGACGGTCGAGCACCTTGTCGATCAGACCATACTCTGCGGCCGCCTCGCCACTCATGAAGTTGTCACGATCGGTGTCCTTCTGGATGACATCGATCGGCTGACCGGTGTGATTCGAGAGGATCTGATTGAGGCGCTCGCGGATGTAGAGGATCTCCTTAGCGTGGATCTCAATGTCGGTCGCTTGGCCACGATAACCACCGAGGGGTTGGTGGATCATCACTCGTGAATGCGGCAGACAGAAGCGCTTGCCCGCCGCACCACCAGCCAGCAACACGGCCCCCATACTCGCGGCCATACCGATGCACATGGTGCTCACATCGGGCTTGATAAATTGCATGGTGTCGTAGATGGCCAGACCCGCGCTCACCGAACCACCGGGCGAGTTGATATAGAGGTGGATGTCCTTATCCGGATTTTCGGACTCCAGGAACAGCAACTGCGCCACGATGAGGTTGGCCATGTGGTCTTCCACCGGGCCGACGGCAAACACGACACGCTCCTTGAGCAGGCGTGAATAGATGTCGTAGGAACGCTCGCCCCTTGAGGTCTGTTCGACCACCATGGGGATCAGGCCCAGGTTGGTAATCGGGGATGCGCCCCCCATCGGCTCGTCGCTGAACATAGCTTCCACCCTCTTTAGGTTGGTCCGGCTTAGTGACCGGCGTTCATCACTTCACTAAAGGAAGAGATCACATCTTCGACCTGGGTCTGCTGCAGGACCCAGTCCACGACCTGGTCTTCCAGGGTCACGGATTCAATCTCCGCCAGACGCTTGCGGTCAGAGGAGTACCACTTGACCACCTCGTCGGGCTCGGCATAACTGGCAGCAAGCTCTTCGAGCTTGGCACGTACGCGCTCGGCGTCGGGCTTGAGCTCGGTACTCTTGATGATTTCGGCCAACAGCAGACCGAGCGAGACGCGGCGCTTGGCCTGCTCGGCGAACATGCCAGGGTTGAGTGCCAAGCCATCCTTGCCGGGGGGCGTGTACATCTGCTCCTTCATCTGCTTGAGCAGGGCATCGGCCTCCTGGTCGATCAGCGCCTTCGGCACCTCAACCGCATTCAGTTCGAGCAGCAGGTCCATCACGGCCTGCTTGGTGTTGCCTTCAAGTTTGGCCTTCAGCTCACGGGCCATGTTCTTCTCGACCTCGACACGCAAGGCCTCGACGCCCCCCTCTGCGATGCCAAAGCTGGCGGCGAACGCCTCGTCCAGCTCAGGCAGCTCAGCGGCCTCGACGGCAGAGACAGTAACGGCGAACTGTACCGGCTTACCAGCGAGCTCTTTATTGCCGTAGTCCGCGGGGAAGCTCAGATCGAGGGTAAGCTCGGAGCCAGCGGAGGCGCCCACCAAACCCTCTTCAAAACCGGCGATCATGCGCTGACCACCGATGGTTACCGGCACCTGCTGGCCACGATTACCACCAAACTCTTCACCGTTGATGGTACCCACAAAGTCGACGACCACACGGTCACCCTCGGCCGCAGGGCGCTCGACAGCGACCCAGGTGGTGCGCTGCTTGCGCAAGGTATCCATCATCTTGTCGACATCTTCAGCGGTCACGTCGGCAGTAGTGCGAGAGAGCTTGGCGCCAGAGAGCGGCTGCAGCTCGATCTCGGGGATCACCTCAACGGTGGCCACGTACTGGAATCCCTCACCCGAGTAACCGGCAGCAGGCTCGATCGAGGGGTGCCCGGCGGGGCTCAGATTCTCCTGAGCGACGGCCTGATAGAAGGAGCTCTGTACCAGGTCACCCAGCACCTCTGACTTCACCTCTTGACCATAGCGCTGGACCACGATCTTCATCGGCACCTTGCCGGGGCGGAAGCCCTTGACGCGGGTGGTGCGGGCCAGTTGCTGGAGGCGCTTGTTGACCTCGGACTCGATAGACGCGGCAGGGATCTCAACGGTGATCTTGCGCTCCAGGGTACCGGTCGCTTCGACTGAAACCTGCATCATTACTCCTAACTCAATCTTGGGTGGATATATCAGGGGGCCTGGGTGCGAAATCAAGCACCAGCTACCGTGGCCTCGCAGGGGCGGGCCAGGATGGGCGTTCAGGACGTGGGATAGAAAAATGGTGCGAAAGGAGAGACTCGAACTCTCACGGGTTGCCCCACTGGAACCTAAATCCAGCGCGTCTACCAATTCCGCCACTCTCGCTCGGTTTGCCATTCTACTATGAGGTGTCTCAAGCTGTTAAGCCCCTACCCCGCTTTACCGGCGGAACGGACATCGCGGCTCGGCCCACACCCAATGGAACTGACGCGCCTGAGCGTGGTCTAGGCGGTGTCAAGCCGATGAGCGCCTACGCATTGCCTCGGAAACGAAGTGATGTAAGTCTCACAAATGTGTGCAGCGTTGCAAAAAGCTGCCAATTACTGACCTCATCTACTAGCAAGCAAGGGTTTATACCTAGTCAAAAGTGTGATGTAGACAATTGTTTATATTGCATTTGCTTATAGTTGAGTCAGCAAGTTAACCTCTATTCACAAAGTGTGGAAAAATAGTCTTTCATGGCCGATCTACATGCGCTACATTGGGTAGTCATTGATGATCGTAATGCATTGTTTTAGGTGGGCAGACCCACACCAACGTGCGCCAGGCAGTGCTCATCAGCCCCTTTCATGACGCTGACACACCGTCTCGGCGACCACTCATAGCGTTCACACGCTCACGAACTACGCTACCGATTTAGATCCCGAGGACGGTCTGGATGCAGCAGGAACACAACCTGGTCCCATTTAGTGAAATCGTACAGGTTCTCAAGCGCCTCATCGCCGACGGTGAGAGCGGCACTATGTACATCGTCACTGAAGAGAAGCACTGGGCCGAGATCATTCTTTACAGTGGCAACATCGTCGAGATCGGCTACAAAGCGAAGCATGGTATCGCTGCGCTAGCCCTGATCCGGCGCATCAAACGTGCCCGCTACAACTTCTCTACAGACAACATCATCCTGCATGACCGGCAGAGCGGAGATAGCAAGGCCCCCTTGCCCCCGACCGACGACATCATCAACTTTCTCTCTCAGAGTGAGACAGACGGTGGTCAGGCGCAGAACCGCACGGCGCCGACTGCTGCTGCAGCGGCCCCTATCGCCCCCGCACCGGAGCAGAGCGTTGCCAAGAAAGTGCTCGTCGTAGAGGACAGCACCACCTCGCGCAAGGTGATCACCCTGACCCTGCGTCAGCGTGGGCTCACTGTCGTAGAGGCGAAAGATGGCTTCGAGGCGCTGGCTCAACTCAACAATGAAAAGCCAGACTTGGTGCTGCTCGACTTGATCCTGCCCGGTATCGATGGCTATAAGATCCTTTCACACATCCGTAAACGTGAGGATTTTGCTGACATACCAGTGATTATTCTCACATCTCGCGATACCCTGTTTGATAAGATTAAAGGCAAGGTCTCCGGCTCTGACGAATATCTGACGAAGCCCTTCTCACCTCAGGCCTTGATGGAGAAGGTGGCGCACTACCTAGACCTGAACCAGGCGTGAGGGGACTCCACCCCTTCGAACCGTGAGAACACGGTAAGCTGTCTAACAACGAGAAGATTGAGCAACGCCGCATGAATCAACCCCGTAGACTATTTGTCGTCGACGACTCAGCGCTCTTGCGGGGGGCGATACGGGCAATCTTCGAGCGCGACCCTGGCATCGAAATTGTCGGTGAGGCGGCCACCGGGCATGATGCACTCATCGGCATCAAGGCGCTCAAACCCGATGTCGTCACACTCGATGTGAATATCCCCGAGATGGATGGCATCCGTGTGCTCAAGCACATCATGATCGAGTGTGCCACACCCACGGTGATGCTCAGCACCTTGACCCGTGATGGCGAGCGCCTCACCTTCGATGCCCTACGCTACGGCGCAGTCGACTTTCTGCCCAAGCCAAACCGTCTCGACGACAGTAGCCTGCTCGGACGCGAAGCGGAGATCCGCCAGAAGGTACACTGGGCTGCCAACATTGAACTCGACGTACTGCGCTATATTCGCCTGCGCCCTACCTCCCGCCCTGGGCAGACCTACCGAACACCCACCCACCTGGTCGCCATGGGTGGCCACGAGGGCGCATACAGCTCTCTCCTCAAGATCCTGCCGCGGCTCAATCCGAACCTTCCGGCTGCCTACATCATCGTGCTCTACGAGAGTTCGGCGCATGTAGACGCCTTTATTCGCTATCTCGATGACTTCTCGCCCATGCCTGTACGCCGTGCGCGCGATGGCGAGGAGCTCTCCGCTGGCAGCTGTTATCTCGCCAGTGGCGATGACTATGTCACCCTGCAGCAGCGTGCGGGTCGACTCGCGCTACACGTGCACCCGGCCCCTTTCGCCACCCTCAAGGGTTCGATCAATCGCATCCTCTTCTCCATCGCCGACACGCTGATGCAGAACAGCATCGGCGTGCTCCTCTCCGGTTCAGGAGACGATGGCTCCGAAGGGCTAGAAGAGGTACTGCGCATGGGGGGGATGGCCATCATCCAAGATCCGAAGAGTTGCCTGAGTAAACAGATGCCCCGCCACGCCATGGACAACACACGGGCACATATCATTCAGGCAGACTCGAAAATAGCTTCTACCATTAACCATCATTTCAACCAGTCAATCTCAACACAGCGGACAGCGTGACCATGCAACTAAGCTACGGCTCGGTATCACACCACCAAGGGGATCCTGTAAGGAGGGTACTATGAATGCATTAATGACCTGGTATCGAGACCTCAGTCTTCGAGCCAAGCTCATCATCTTCTTCTTGCTCGTGGGGTTGGTGCCCTTCGCAGTCAGCGGTTTGGTTGCAGTGGATCGCTCCTCGACTGCACTTGCACAAGCGGCACTCGATCAGGCAAAGGCACAGCGCGAAATTAAAAAGAAGCAGATTTCAGACTACCTCCGCGAGCGTGGTGACGACATCGGCGTTCTACAACAGACGCTCTCCACCTTCCGCAACGACGGTTACCGCAAGCTGGATACCGCCATCCACCTCAAGCGGCAGGAGATCGAGCGTTACTTCGAGACCCGCTACCGCGTAATGGAGGACGTACAGGCCAACCTGCGCTTCACCGATGGTATCAAGCTCTTTGGTGAGGCATTCAAAGAGGGCCTCAACAGCGAGGCCTACAAGCAGTTGCTTACCCGTCGTAACGCTGGCTTCGAGGCCTTTGCTGCGAACTTCGGCTTTGACGATGTCTACCTCATCGACGCCAATGGCGACATCATCTACAGCGTCGGCAAGAGCAACGACCTGGGTGAGAACGTCAACTCTGGCAAGCTCCGCAGTACGGGCATCAGCCGTATCTTCAGCAAGGCGCGCTACGACATCGCCATCGAAGACTACAGCTACTACGAGCCGGAGAAGCGCGTATCGGCCTTTATCGGCACGCCACTCATCGACTCCAATGGTTACTTCTGGGGCGTTGCGGCCTTCCAGTTACGCCCCGATGACATCAATGCCATCGCCCAAGACCGCACCGGCATGAAGGCAGGTACCGAATCGTTCTTGGTCGGTATGGTCGACAACACCGTCACCTTGCGCTCTACACGCGTGGTGAAGAGCGGCAACCTCGGCGACCCCTACGGCGCAGAAGCAGCGAAGAAGGCCCTCTCCGGCCAAGCCGGTGACGAGATCTCCCTCGGTACCACGGGGCAGATGGAGCTCTTCGTGTATACCCCCATCAAGGTAAAGGGTCTTAACTGGGCCATCCTGGCTACGGGTAACTTGGTCGAGAACATCTCCCCTGAGGTCGTTGGCACCAACTCCGACTACCTGACCTACTACAACAATGCGTTCGGCTACTACGACGTACTCTTGATCGATCCAAGCGGCTATGTCTTCTACTCAGTGGCGAACAACGCCGAATACAACACCAATCTGGTCAACGGCCGCTTCAGCAATACCAACCTCGCCCGCCTCTTCCGCGAGGTGATGAAGACCAAGTCGTTCGGCATTGTCGATATGGAGAAGTACGCACCGGCCGATGGCAAGCCGGCCATGTTCATGGCCGCACCTCTGCTCAATGCCCGCGGCGACGTCAACATCGTGATGGCCCTCTCCCTCTCGACGGCCAACATCAACTCCGTCATGCAGGAGAGCACGGGTTTGGGTCAGACCGGTCAGGCCTTCCTCGTCGGCCCTGACAAGACCATGCGCTCTGACTCGCGCTTCTCCAATGAGAGCACTACGCTGCGTACCCTGGTCGATACGAAGGGTGCCGCCACCGCACTGGCCAAGAAAGAGGGCACCGACTACTCGGTCAGCTACCGTGGCATGCCCGTACTGGCGTCCTACTCCGACATCGGTATGAAGGAACTATTCGGGGTCGATTTCGAGTGGGGTATCATCATTGAGCTGCCCACCGAAGAGGCGCTCGCTGCCGTGGCCGAGTACCAGTACATCATGTACGGCCTGGCGATCGCCGTTGTGCTCTCCGTGATCATCATCGCCCTTATCGTGGCTGGCGCACTGGCTCGCCCCATTCTGCACATGGCAGAGACCGTTCGTAACATCGCTGAGAACCGTGACCTTACCCTTGAGGTGGAGGTCAACTCCAAGGACGAAATTGGCCGTATGTCCTCAGCGTTCAACGAGATGATCCGTGTGATTCGCTCCTCCTTCTCTGTGGTACGCGACGCAGCAGGCCAGGTACAGAGTAGTGCCGGTAACGTGGCCACACGTGCAGGTGCAAACCGTGAACGTGCACAGCTGCAGTATGAGCGTGCAACCACCTCCGAGAGCGTGATTACCGAAATGGGTGGCACCGCCGCCAAGGTCGCCGAGGCCACCCAGGGCCAGAGTAGAGCCGCTGAGCGCTCCAATGAGGGTATTGCCGCCCTACTCCGCGCAATGGGCGAAGTGTCCAACTCCGCAGACGCCCAGGGCCGCGAGGTGCACGAGACCATGGCCCGTGTGAAGGAAATGGGTGAAACCGGTGGGCGTGTGGCCGATACCGCCCGCCGTCAGGGTGAGATGGTGGTGACCGTATCCAAGTCCGTTAACGGCATGATTACCGCTGTGGACGAGATGCGTCGCGCAGTGACCCAGGCCACCGAGCTCGGTCAGGCCTCACTACAAGCCGCACACGAGGGCCGCAACTCAGTGGCCGCCACCGTGGAAGGTATGCGCGCCATCTCCGAGTCCTCCGAGCAGATCTCTGAGATCATCGGTGTGATTACCGAAATCGCCGAGCAGACCAACCTCCTCGCACTCAATGCCGCCATTGAGGCCGCCCGTGCGGGTGCGCACGGTAAGGGCTTCGCGGTGGTTGCTGACGAAGTGGGTAAACTGGCACAACGCTCCTCCGAGGCCGCGAAAGAGATTACCCAGCTCATCAAGGACTCCACCAGCCGCGTGGCTGAGGGTACCCACCTGACCGACGCCTCACAGCAGGCGCTGATCAAGATCGACGAGGGCGGTCGTGAGAACATGCTCGCCATCGAGCAGATCGCCAAAACCGCAACCATCCTGGCCACCAGCTCCACCGAGGTGCAGGGGCTCATGCAACAGCTGAACACCTTGGCCGAACAGATCGGTGCAATGGCGGGTGAGCAGGGTACTCGTCGTGTGGCAGCAGAACAGGCGCTCGCCACTCTGCTGGAGGAGACCAAGCGAATCAACCGCGCGGTGATGGAGGCCAACCAGGGTGCCATCGTGGTGGGCCAAGAGATGAAGGGTATCGTCTCTCGTGTGGCAGAGATGATCGACATGACCTCCGCACAGGCACAACGTTCAGCCCGTGTACAGACCATCGCCAAGGAAACTGCTGAAACCGCGCAGATGACGGTGGAGGGTGCCGGTACCGTGGTGAGCATTACCGACGACCTGCAGACGCAGTCTAAGCACCTCAACGAACAGGTGGCGCAGTTCAAGATCTGACGCCCCTACGATAAGGTGTTGACCAGGTACCCTCTTCCGCTTGACGGGGGTGCCTCGGTCGTCTGGTAGTCACCCAACTGGAGAATCAGCAGATGGCAGGTTCATATTCATCCAGCCGAGACGATTCTGATAAAGAACAGTTGATGCAGCTGGTCGGCTTCATGATCGGCAAAGAGCTGTTCGGCGTCGACATCCTCATGGTGCAGGAGATCATCCGCCAGGTCAGCATCACGGCTGTACCCAACTCGCCCGATTTTGTCGAGGGCGTGATCAATCTCCGTGGTGACATCATCCCGGTGATCGACCTGCGCAAGCGCCTCAACCTCTTTAAGGAGAGGAAGTCAGGCGAACACAACTGGATCCTTATTCTCGATATTGGCGGTCGTGTGACCGGCTTCATCGTCGATAAGGTAACCGAGGTGCTCAAAATCGAAGAGAGCGCCATCGAACATGCCCCCGACATCATCGTCAAGGGGCTTGAAAATCAGTACATCCGTGGTGTCGTCGACATCAATAGCAAACTGCTGATCCTGCTCGATTTCAACAGGATTCTCCTGATCGAGGAGATGAAGCAGTTGAAAGACGTGAATAAAACACTCATCAACGGGCGTGCCCAAGAAGCATGAGACCCCTCATGCGGACAGGCCGTCGATAGCGAATAGTAATGAGCAAGCGCATTCTGATAGTCGATGACTCCGCCATGATGCGGAAGATGATCTCCCGGGTCCTCAACCCGCCTGGGCATATCATCGTTGGCGAGGCCAAGGACGGTGATGAAGCCATCGATCTTTACTCGAAACTTAAGCCCGACTTGGTCACCATGGATATCACCATGCGCGGCAAGGATGGGATCACGACCGCCAAAGAGATCCTCAAGATCGACAGTAAGGCGCAGATCCTCTTCCTCTCAAATCTCGATGAAGACAGATACCGCTCTGAGGTCGAGAGCCTTGGCGCTGTCGGCTTCGTGAACAAACATAAGTCGAAAGAGATCCTCGACCTCATCGATAGTAGCCAGGCGTAATCGCCTTACTATACGCGAGCGTAGTCGAGGGCCCTTTGAGCACAGTTGCTCTGGGGCAAGTTAGTGGGTCAGCGCCTGAGACCACCAGGGCTGACCGAGCGCCCGTCATTCGTCAGGCCCCTCTTGGCCAGACGATGGGGTATCAGGCCTGACACACAGGACCGAAGGAAGAATCAGATGACCGAGATCGATTTGTCACTTCTTGGCGATTTCATCGTTGAGGCCAGAGAGCATCTCGAAGAGATGGAGTCCGAACTGCTCAAGCTGGATGAGCAGCGCGATAGCGTGGAGATCCTGAACAATATTTTCAGACCGATCCACACCATCAAAGGGGCGTCACAATTCATCGGCCTAAGCAAGGTTTCGGTCCTTTCCCACAGGATGGAGGACCTTTTAGACCTCTGCCGAAACGGTGAGGTCGAGGTCACCGATCCGATTATCGAAATTCTCATCGCGGGTCGCGACCGTATCATCGCCCTGGTCGATGAGTTGGAACGTGATCAGGTCGAACAGAGTGAAGTCGAAGACCTGGTCGATGCGCTGACGCTCGTCATCGAAGGCGATACCACTGCGCCGTCACCCGCGGTTGACGTTGAGGCTTATGACGACGCCGCGAGTGCAGAGACCTCAACGACCTACTCAGAGCCCGCCGACCAAGAGCTGTTCGAGGTCTTTTCTACCCAGTTGCACGAAAAAGTGGCGTTGATCCGCGCCGCAGACCAGCGCCTTCAGTTCGGTGAGGATGCATTTACCTTCATCTCACTCATCTCTGAAGCCGTTCATGACCTCTTCAACTCGGCCAACTACATGGGCTATGCCGACTTGGCAGAGGTCTATAGTGAGTGGCTCGACCTGCTCGACCTCGCCATGCAGTCCGCAATGCGTGGCAATCCTGTCGCACCATCACTCAACACCCGCTTTCTCGACGAGATCGCCACCCGATTCCCTGACACCGCACACCTCACACTCTCACCGATGCAACTCGAACTGATGATGCAAGGTGATGCGGATGCCGATGAGGATACAGACGACCTCATCGGCACACTCCCCGATGAACTGCTTGCAGCAGCGGGCTTGATCGCCTCGTCACCAGCCGGTGAGACCGCCCCTGCGCCCGAGCCACTGTCGGCTGCTCCACAGGTCCAAGACGTATCTGTGAAAAATGAGCCCAGTGCTGGCCTCGCACCCGAGCTTATCTCTGATGAAATCGACCTCACTCTGCTCGGCGACTTCATCATTGAGGCTGACGAACACCTGGTAGAGATGGAGGACGATCTCCTCAAACTCAGTGAAAGCCCTGAGACATTGGAGATATTGAACGACATCTTCAGACCCATCCACACCATTAAGGGTGCCTCGCAGTTCGTCGGCGTGAAGCGGGTTGCTGCACTTTCGCACCGTCTCGAAGACCTCCTCGATCTCCTTCGCCAAGGCGAAATCACCAACAATCAGGCCATTACTGAGTTGCTGATGCAGGGCCGTGACCGCATCGTCCACCTCATTGAAGACCTCGAACGCACTCAGACCGAAGAGACGCCGGTCAATGACCTTATCGAGGTCGTCACTCAGGTGATCGACAGTCGTGGCTTGGTCGCTGCGGTCGCGCCCACCGTGGCTAACAAGAGTGAATCTGCGGTGTTGGCCGATGACGGGGAGCACATCCCCTCATCAGCCGCCACCACAGAGTCTCCGGCGTCAGCACCCGAACATATCCTCGCATCTGCCCCGAGCCAGGGTGTCACTACCTCTAACGCGCGCCAAGGCATTCAGCCGATCGTGGAGGATGAGTACGATAGTGAGCTCTTTGGCATCTTTATCACTCAGTTCCGCGACCGCATGCAAGAGGTCGAGTTGCTGTTGACGCAGATGGAGGCCACAGGGGCAACACCTCAACAAATCGCCGAGCTGACCGACTTGGTCGGTAATTTGCGTTCTGCGGCCAACTACATGGGCTACGATGAACCGGTCGCCATCTACGACCTCTGGCTCAGCGACCTAGACGAGGCCGAAGCGGCACTGGCGATGGGCCGCAGGCCCGCTCTGGATATACATAGGGCACGTATGGGTGTGTTGTTTGGGTTCTTCCCTCAAGGTGAAGTATCCATGCAGGCACCAGCGACAACAGCCCCCTCTGTGCCCAGCCCCACCATGGCGTCACAAGTGTCTACTGCCACCCCTGTGCACGCGCCGCCAGTAAAGCCGACAGCAGCCACGCCTATCGCTGCGCCGTCAGCCGCACCCGCCCCTGCCCCTGCCCTGCAAAAGGGCATGGATGAAGAGGGTCAGCTCTATACCAAGTTGACAGAGGCCCTCGACAGCAGCGCGATCCCTTCGCTTGAGGATGACTACACAACGCTGTCCGAAGTGTTCGATGAAATGCTATCGAGTCTACCTGATGTGAGCTTCGTACACCCCCCTGCCGACCATAGACCAAGGTCAGCACCGACCGCTAAGCCTTCAAAGCCAACGACACCCGCGAGTCAGACATCGGCGATCAGGACCGCTGTAAGTGCAAAGACGGATGAGGCCCCTGCGGCCTCGGAACATGCCGCTGCCAGCAAGCCTACCGCTGCGCGTGCATTGGTGGAGCCTAAGTCTGCGGAGAAGAGCTCCCCCTCGGCTAGCGTCGAAGGCAAAAGAGTGGTCGAGAACAAACCCAACATCGTCGATAGCGATGAGTCGTCGACCGAGCCGCGCGAGTCTGCTCAGGCGAAGGCTAAGCGTGCCGATGGCGAGAAGATCATCAAGAAGAGTGTCCGTGTTGACGCCGACAAGATCGACACACTGATGAATCAGGTCGGTGAGTTAATCGTCGATCGCTCCTATTTCTTTCAGCTCTACAACGAGATGCGCGGTCTTCAACAGCACCTCAAAGAGGAGCTAGGGCTCGACCAGAAGGAGCTGAAGAACATGCGTGCCTTCACCTACCGTCTAGGTGAAGCGATCGCCTCCTTGAGCCGCACCTCCAATGAGCTGCAGGAAGGCGTGATGAAGGTGCGCATGCTACCCATCTCTCAGCTCTTCAACCGCTATCCGCGCCTCATACATGACCTTACACACAACACCGATAAGCGCGTGCGTCTGGATATTCGCGGTGAGGAGACCGAACTCGATAAGATGATCGTCGAGGAGCTCTCTGACCCGCTGATTCACATCATCCGTAACTCGGTGGACCATGGCATCGAGACCGCTGCCGAGCGTCGCAGCTCAGGCAAGGATGAGATGGCGACCCTGATTCTCGAGGCCTATCAAGAGAGTAACCACATCGTCATCGAGGTCACCGACGACGGTCGTGGCCTAGACTTCACGCGTATCCGCCAGAAGGCAGTGGAGCGTGGTATGGTCAAGCCCGATGAGGCCGATGGTCTGACCCAACGCGATTTAGTACGGCTGATCATGGCCCCGGGCTTCTCCACTGCGGCCACCATCACCAAGACCTCCGGGCGCGGCGTCGGTATGGATGTGGTGAAAAAGAATATCGAGAAGCTCAATGGCACCATCGAGATCGAGTCTAAGCCAGGGAGCATGACGCGAATTCGCCTGAAGATCCCTCTCACGCTCGCCATCATCGCGGCGTTGCTGGTCCGCGTTGGGCGTGGTTCCTTCACCATTCCACTCTCCAATGTGGAGGAGACGCTTCGCATCTACGAGGCCGACACATCCACCATCGAGGGTACAGAGGTAATCCATCTACGCGGTCGCACCTTGCCGATCTTCCGCTTGAGCAATCTCTTCAACCTATCCGCCGATTACGACCAGCATGCAGGTGAAGACAAATCCTTCGTGGTGATCGTCAATACCGGTTCTGAACAGATCGGACTGGTGGTCGACGAGCTGATGGGACAGGATGAGGTGGTGATCAAACCCTTGGTCGATTACCTTCAGGAGCGTAGCGGTTTCTCTGGCGCCACAATTATCGGCGATGGACGTATCTCGCTGATCTTGGATATCTACGAACTCGTTAATATGACCGCCAGCAAACAGGTCCGTCGCCTTCAGGAGTTCGCGCACCGCCAACGCTACGGTCGTAAGGCTGTCGAGGCAGAAGAACAGACCGCTGAGAAGAGCCTCACCGCCGGTTAATGCTGCCCACCCGGTAGCAGTCACCGCCTATCGGCACTACGACTAGCATAACGAGATAGTTATGGATGAAAAATTGAGAGTTCTCGTGGTGGACGATGCCACCTTCATGATCAAGGCGGTGAGTGAGATCCTGGACTCTGACCCCGCCATTGAGGTGGTAGGCTCTGCACGCAACGGCCTCGAAGGGCTGGAGAAGGTGAAACAGCTACGCCCTGATGTGATTACCCTGGATATCGACATGCCAGTGATGGACGGTATCAAGGCTGTAAAGCACATCATGATCAATGCACCGGTGCCAATCGTCATCCTCAGCTCGCTCTTCAAGGATGGCAGCATCACCTTCGAGGCACTGCGACTGGGTGTGGTCGACTTCCTGCCCAAGCCCTCGGGCGCCATCTCGACCGATATCCATAACGCCAAACAGCAGATTATCGATCGCGTCAAGATTGCCGCCTCGATCAAGATCCACAACATCCACCGCGCCAAGCTCGATACACACGCTGGGAGCAGTCTGCTCAACACCTACGGTTACCGAGACCTGGAATCGGTAATCGCCATCGGGACCAGCCTCGGCGGCCCGAACACTGTCATCCGCCTACTTACCCATCTCTCACCCGACCTGCCCGCTGCCGTTTTGGTGACGCAGGAGATATCCACTAAAATCCTAAGCTCCTTCGTCAGCAAGTTCGACGAGTATGTCCCCTGGAAGGTGGTAGTAGCCGAGGCCGGACAGCGGATCGAACCAGGTACCTGCTACGTATGCTCCAACGAGCAGACCTTGACGGTCAGTACCGACGAGGCGGGTAACCCAGTGTTGATGATGAGCCCGGCGATGCGTCGCCCCCTCAACGCCATGTTTCAATCGGTGTCAGAGCACTTTGGCAGCAACGCCATTGGAGTACTCCTGACCGGCGTGGGTGACGATGGTGCCGACGGCTTCGCCCAGATTAAGGAGGGCGGTGGTATCACTATCGCTCAGGATACTGACACCTGCGTCTACCCCAACCTCACCCAGTGCGCAATCGAACGCGGTACCGTCGACTATGTGGTCGACGAGGCCAACTTGGCCGAACAGATTGAAACCTGTATCCGCGGTCATTGACCAGCCGACACACAAACGACCAAGACGCCCAGGACCCGCTCGATGATCATCACCTGCGAAAATTGCCAGACTCGCTTCCGCCTCGATGAGAGTGCGATCAGTAAGCAGGTCTTTCGCGTCAAGTGTTCAAAGTGCGATCACACCTTCACTGTCTTCAAGCCCCCACAACAGGAAGAGAGTCCGCTGGTGTTGCACCCGGACCACGAGGTGGATGAACACGGCAAATCGTTGCGCGCACGGCGCAACCACATCATTACCGTCTGCAATCAAAAGGGCGGTGTGAGCAAGACCACCACATGTCTCAACCTCGCGGTCTCACTGGCGCTGATGAAGCGCCGTGTCCTGCTGGTCGACTTCGATGTACAGGCCAACCTCTCACTACTCCTTGGCTACCGCAATAGTCCTTCCTTCTATGACGCCCTGCACGGGGGTGACGGCAAGTTAGATGGGGTCCTGAAGAATCCTCTGCCAAATCTCTGGATACTACCCTCGAATCACCACATGTCGCTGCTACCCAAGCACCACCGGCATGAAAAGGATTACGAGTACCTACTGGCACGACACCTCGAACCACTCACTGAGCGGTTCGATCACATCATTATCGACACGCCACCCTCCATCGAGTTTTTCGTCATCAACGCGCTGATGGCCTCGAACATGGCACTGATCCCGACACAATGTGATTATCTGGCAGTGAACGGGGTGAACCACATCATCAACATCTTACGCATCATCGCCGAGAAGACGGGGAAGGAGATCGACTATCGCATCCTCGCCACCATGTTCGAGCGAGATAACACCGCCAGCAAGGTGATCTTCAACAAACTCAGTGAACGCTTCGACGAAAAGATGCTGCGGCTGGCGATCGAAAAGGACCCAAAACTGCAGGAGTCGCAGATCGTGCGCGCGCCCGTGATCTACTACGACAAGACCAGCCTCTCGGGTCTTGAATACCTCAAACTGGCCAAGATGGTCGCGAGTCTCGACTAACGATGTTCAAGCCCTTCTCTGCACGTGCTGTGTTCAACAGCCTCCTATCCTTTGGCACCGTGCTGCTGTTGTGGCAGGTCACCTCAAGCTTCAGCGGCTGGAGCAGTCAGGTGTTTCCAAGCCCGACGACCGTCTTCAACAGCATGTGGTCATTGATCGTCAACGGCACGCTGCTCAAGCACTCGGTCGCAAGTCTCTACCGCGTGACTGTCGGCTTCTATCTCGCTGCGTTACTTGGCATCCCCTTTGGCATCATGCTCGGGCGCATGCTGCTCATGCGTGACATGCTCAACCCACTGATCCAATTCCTGCGGCCGATTTCACCACTCGCCTGGATCCCGTTGGCAATGCTCTGGTTCGGCATCGGTGATCAACCGGCCATCTTCCTGATCTTTCTCTCCAGTTTCTTTCCCCTGGTAGTGGCCACTATGGTCGCTGTCAGCTCCATCAGTCCGGTCTATTTCCAGGTTGCGGCCAACTTCTGTTTCAATCGCACAGAGGTGGTGACCAAAATCATCGTTCCGGCCATCCTCCCGGACGTGATTACCGCCTTACGTTTAACGATCTCCATCGCCTGGCTGGTGGTCGTGGCGGCAGAGATGATCGCCGTGCAATCGGGCCTTGGGTATATGATCCTCGATTCACGTAATGCACTACGCATGGACTACGTCATGGTCGGCATGATCACCATCGGCATTATCGGCGTGATCCTAGACCTGTTGATGCGTATGCTCGGCAACATCGAGTCGACGAGTTGGGCGATTCGCAAGCATTGACTGACCGACCAAATTCGCAGGCGCATCAGGCGCCACAACACAACGACGGAGTATCAACATGGGTAAACTGACACTGGACTTCTCTGTGGCCAAACTTCAGCATCAACAGTGGAAGCTGCGTCTGCGCGCACTGCTCGACGGTGAGATCGCCATGTCCGAGAGCGAGGCCGTCTCTCACAGAGATTGCGAACTGGGCCACTGGATCTACGACATCGGCATGAAGCAGTTCAGCAGCGTCAGTGCCATGAATGAGCTGGAGAAGGTGCACGCAGACATGCACCGAAGCGTACGCAAGGTCATTGAGCAGAAGAACCTCGGTAACGAGGATTCCGCTGAGCACGAGTACGACGCCCTCACCACCTCCTCCGAGAAGATCCTGCGGCTCCTCGACGACATCGACCGCGAGGTGGGTTAAACCCCACACTCTCTCGCCCCGGTGATCTCACCGGGGCCCCGCCCGCCTTTTTGTGTACCCAGGTTGAGCATGGGCCATATCCTTATTCAAAACATCACCAAAGAGTACGTAAACCGCCGCCGCCGCCCACGCAACGGCGAGGACAATACCCGCGATGAGGTATTAACGGTACTCGATAACGTCAATCTTGAGTTTCAAGATGGTGAAATGGTCTGCATCCTCGGCCCATCAGGCTGCGGCAAATCAACGCTTCTACGCATGATCGCCGGCTTCGATACCCCCAGCTCGGGCCAAATCCTCATCGACGGTCGACAGGTCACCGCACCCAGCGCCGATATCATCTTCGTCTTCCAGCACAACGGCCTGTTACCTTGGATGACGGTATGGGAGAACGTCGAACTGGGCCTGCGCAATATGCAGGATGAGGAGGAGAAGAGTGCACAGATCCAGGAGTTCATCAACATGGTAGAACTCGCTGGGTTTGAAAATCACTACCCCTCTCAACTCTCCGGCGGCATGCAGCGTCGTGCAGAACTCGCACGTGCGCTGGCAGTGAACCCGGAGATGCTCATCATGGATGAACCCTTTAACGGCCTTGACTTCTTAACGCATATGAAGATGCGCGAAGAGGTGGTCAACATGCACGAATTTATCGCCAAGACGACCCTCATGGTCACCCACGATATCGATGACGCGCTAGTGATGGGTGACCGCATTGTCGTAATGGGTGACCGGCCTACTCAGGTCAAACTGGTACGTAAGCTCGAAATGGGTCGACCACGCAATCTCGACCGCGACCCGGAGTTGGCGGCACTGCGAGACGAACTCTTCTTTATGCTCGGGGTGAGCTATGCGGTTTAGCGCCCTCCTCACCCTCATCCGACGTAACCCTAGGCCTTGGAAGCTGAGCTTCGGGGCCTTCGCTTGGCTACTCCTCATCTCTATCCTGCATGCGCAGCTGAATGGCGAGTCCGCCAGCCGCCGCATCCTGCAGATCGGTTACATGCCGGTGATCACCAACCTTGCTGCCCCGCTCCTCGACGAAGCGACAAAGCAGGGTGACGGCATCCGCTTCAAGGCATTGAAATTCTCCTCGTTCGCCGAGATGGCCGAGGCACTGCGTAACGGCAAGATCGACGCGGGCTTCATGATCGCCCCACTCTCGATCGTACTGCGTCAGCAGGGCGAAGACGTCAAGGTAGTCTATATCGGCAACCGCCATGAGAGCACCCTGGTGGCGCGCCACGGGCTCGGCGTCACCTCCTTCTCCGACCTCTCGGGTAAGACACTGGCCGTGCCCATGCGTTACTCGGGACACAATATCAGTGCACTGCAGCTGATCGACAAATATGGTCTCAACGGCCAAGTCAAGGTTGTTGAGATGAACCCACCCGATATGGCCTCGGCACTCGCCTCAGGTGCACTCGACGCCTACTACGTGGGCGAACCGTTCGCGGCACAGACGCTGATGCGCGGGGAATCTGATCAAGTGCTACATGTTGAAGAGGTGTGGCCCTACTTCATGTGCAATCTGATGGTGGTCAAACAATCCCTCATCGATTCCGACCCGGACGCGGTGCGCACCTTGGTGCACTCCGCCATCCGCAGCGGTTACTGGGCCAAGACCCATCTGGATGAGGCGATCGAGGTCGCATCCAAATACTGGAACCAGCCGCAGGATGTGGTGCGCTACGCCTTTACCCACCCGCCCGAGCGGATCCGCTTCGACCGCTATCTACCCCTACAGAGTGAGTTCCAGGAGATGGCTGACCTGATGCGTCACTACCATCTGACAGAGAACAACGATATCAGTGGCCTCATCGATGACGAGTTCGCGCTCACCGTCAAACTCGGCAATATCAACAGCATTGAAGAGGTAATCTCAAATAATTGAATGGGTTAAGCATAAATAGTGATACGAAAGTTAAATATTTGTGCTAACTTATTGATACAAGTTATTTGAGCCTAGACTCATCCCTCTCAAGCTGAT
>QKED01000063.1 GCA_003252455.1 Gammaproteobacteria bacterium | reverse complement strand
GGGGATGGCCAGGAGCAGCCCCAACAGGGCGAGGTGGAGGAGGTGTCGGGTGAGCAGGGCGAGGGGGCGACGCTGAGACATGGGGCGAACGGGGCTCTGTGGGTAAGACGCCCCAGCCTACCACGTCACCCCGAGGGGCGGCAGCCATGCGCCGCCACGCCTGCGTAGGCGATCACGCAAATGCGTGTTTTCAGGCGCTGCCGTGTCCGAATAGGCGGGTACGTAGGTCGTCGGCGATGAGGTAGAAGCAGGGCAGGGCGAGCAGGATAAGACCCGTGGCGGCGAGTAGGCCGAAGCCGAGGCTGATGGCCATGGGGCTCAAGAAGGCGGTCTGGCCGCTGGCGAAGAAGATCAGCGGCGAGACGCCGAGGAAGGTGGTGATGGAGGTGAGCAGGATGGGCCGCGCGCGCACCTTGCCCGCCTCGACCAGGGCGTCGATGCGCGCGTGCCCCTCGCGGCGCAGGCGCTTGGCGAAGTCGACCAGGATCAGCGAGTCGTTGACCACGATCCCGGCCAGGGCGAGGAAGCCGACCATCGACAGGAATTGGAGATGGTGGCCGAAGAGCAGGTGGCCGAAGATGACGCCGATGATGCCAAAGGGGATGGCGAACATCACCACCAGCGGGTCGAGCAGCGATTTGAACAGCGCGGCGAGGATGAAGAAGATCACCGCCAGGGCGAGGATCAGCGCCTGGATCATGTCGCTCATGGTCTCCCCCGCCTCCTTCTTCTCACCGAGCCAGACCATCGCGTAGCCGGGATTCCGCTTGGTCAGATCGGCGAACTGCTGGTTGACCAGATCGGTCACCGCCAGCGGCGTGGTCACCTGGGAGTCGACCTCGGCGGTGACCGTCACCAGACGCTGCTGGTCGCGGCGCTGGATGGCGGAGAGGCCACGGTCGACGCTGATCTCGGCCACGTCGCCGAGAAACACCGAGCGCCCGCCGTCGAGGGTGATGCGCAGCGCGGCGAGGCTCTCGGAGCGCTCGCGCAGGCTCTCGGGGTAGATGAGGCGCAGCGGGATACGCTCGTCGCCCCAGGTGACATGCAGCAGCTCCAGCCCCTGGAAGCCGACGCGCACCGCCTCGGCCAGGTCCGCCTGGGTCAGGCCGAGCTGGCGCCCCAGCTCGTTGAGGCGGTAGCGGTACTCCACCTTGCCCACCTCCATGTCGTGGGAGACGTCGTGCACGCCGGGCAGGCGCTTTAGATAGTCGCGGATGGCGCTCGCCTGGTCCGCCAGCTTGCGCACGTCGGGGCCGCTCACACCCACCTCGATATCCGCCCCGGCGGGGCCGCCCTGGGGGCGCAGGATGGAGAGGCGCTGGATACCGGGGAAGCTCTCCAAGCGCTTACGCACCGCGTTGATCACCGCCTCGGCGTCGCGCTCGCGCGTCCCCTCCGGCTCGCCGAACTTGAGGTTCACGAGCGGCGTGACGTAGCGCTCGACGAAGCCCTGCGGCGCCTGCGGCTGGAGGTCGACGATGAGCTGGATGCGGTTGCTGGCGAAGACCACGCGGTTGAAGTTGACGAAGGTGACGCCGACGTTGGTCAGCAGGCTGGCCAGCTCCGCCTCGCCCATCTCGGCCATGATCGCCTGCTCCATGCGCTCGGCGAGCTGCGCGCTCTCCTCCAGGCCGTAGGTCTTAGGTGCCTCGACGTTGATGAAAAACTGGCCGACGCTGACGTGGCCGAAGAGCTGGAACGGCACCCGCGTGGCCGCCACCGCCAGGGTGAAGGCGAGCAGTAGGATGGTCAGGGTGGCGACGAAGTAGCGGTTGTGCAGCGACCAGCGCAGCCAACCGGCGTAGCGCGCGTGCCATTTGCTCCAGTCGATACGCGTGCGGTGGCGCTCGCGTTTTTCGTAGTGGAGCATCTCGGCGGCGTGGCTCGGCAGCACGCCGAACGCCTCCCACAGCGAGCCGAGCAGGGCGAAGCTGACCACCGCCGGGATCACTGCGATAAACGCCCCCATGGTGCCGCCCACGGCGAACATCGGCACGAAGGCGGCGATGGTCGTGGTGGTGGAGGCGATCACCGGCCAGAGCACCTCCTTGGCCCCCAGCTCCGCCGCCTCGCGTGCACCCATGCCGCGCTCCATGTGGCGATAGATGTTCTCGTTCACGATGATCGCGTCGTCGACGATCATGCCGAGCGCGATCAAGAAGGCGAACAGGCTGATCATGTTGATGGTGTAGCCGCTGTAGTTGATCAGCACGATGGCGACCAGGAACGACACCGGGATACCGAGCGCGGTGACCAGCGCCACGCGGAAATTGAGGAACAGATAGAGCGAGATGAGCACCAGCACCAGGCCGATGAGGCCGGAGGATTTCACCGTCTCCAGACGGCTCTTCACATAGATGGAGAGGTCGCTGAAGAGCCCCAGCTCCACCGCCGGGGGCAGCTCGGCGCGCACCTCGCGGGCGAAGGCGCGCACCTCTTCAGCCACCTCGATGGTGCTCGCCTCCGCCGTCTTGTTGATGGTCAGGTTGACCGAGTGCTTGCCCGCGTAGCGCCCCAGGGTGGTCGCCTCCTCCAGGCGCCGCTCCACCTCGGCCACCTCGCCGAGGCGCAGAAGGCCCCCCTCGGCGTTGCTGCGCAGGACGATCTGCGCCACCGAGTCGGGCTCGGGCGAGGCGCCGAGGCCGCGCAGCAGGATGTCGCCCTCACCGGCGCGGATCGAGCCACCAGGCAGGTCGCGCAGATTCTCGCGCAGGGCCCGCTGCACCTCGCCGAGGGAGACCCCCAGCGCGGCGAGGCGCTGCGGGTCCACCTCCACCCACAGCTCCCACTCGCGCTCCCCGGCGCTGCCGACGCTGGCGACGCCTGGGATCTGCAGCAGACGGCGCTTGAGGTCGTCGGCCACTTCATAGAGCCGCGCCTGGCCGATGGCGCCGTAGACCGCCATGCTGATCACCGGGAAGCGCGTCTCCAGCCTTGTCAGCTCGGGCTTCTCCGCCTCCTCGGGGAGGTCGACGATGCGCCCGAGGATGGCGTCGGCGTCGCGCACGAACTGGTCGACATCGGTGCCGGGCTTCAAGTCGATGAGGATGGTCGAGAGCCCCTCGCTGGAGCTGGAGGTGAGCACGTCGATGTCCGCCTGGCCGTCGAACTCCTGTTCGATGGGCAGGGTCACCTGGCGCTCCACCTCCTCCGGCGAGGCCCCCTCGAAGAGGGTGGTGATGCGCACCTTATCCAGCTCCACCAGGGGGAACATCTCCTGGGGCATGGCGCGCCAGGAGAGCACGCCCGCGATGGCGATGATACACAGCAGCAGGTTGGTGATGAGCGGGTTACGGATGGAGAAGTGGATCAGCCACATGTGCGGTTACTCCGCTTGCGCTACGTCGACCACTACCACCTGCTGGCCGTCGGCCAAGGCCGCCACGTCGCGCGCGACGATGGTCTCGCCGGGGGCGGCGCCGCCGCTCAGCTCCATCAGTCCGTCGACACGCCGCCCGAGCTGCACCTCACGGCGCTGGAGCCGGTCGACCTCCAGCACGTAGAGCCATGCCTGCCCATCCTCACGCAGCAGCGCGGTGATCGGCACCACGGGGGCGGCGGGGCGGGCGGGCAGGTGCAGGCTCACCTGCGCCAACTGTCCGGGGCGCAGACCCGCACCGGGCAGGCGGATGCGCAGGGCATGGGTGTGGGTGGTGGCGTCCGGGTCGGGCTGTAGTGCCACCAACTCGCCCGCCAGCTCGTGGCCGTCCAGGGTCACCGTCAGTCGCTGCCCCAGACTGAGCGCGGCGGCCACCTCGCCACTCACCTCGGTGTAGAGGTCGAGCTGCTCCAGGGCCACCAGCTCCAGCGCCAGGCCGTTGCTGTTCATATAGTCACCGGGCTGCGCCGCGACGCGGTTGACCCGCCCGGCGAAGGGGGCGCGTAGCTCGGTGCGCGCCAGGGCGCGGGCGGCACGCTCACGCTCGGCACGGCGCTGGGCCAGACGTGCCTCGGCGGTGTTCACCGAGTAGTCGAGCCGCGCCACCTCCTGCTGTAGCGCCAGCAGCGCTTGGCGTGCACTGCCACGGGTGGACTGGGAGGCGAGGGCGGCGTCGGAGAGCTTATCGAGGCGCGTCACCTCCGCCTCGGCCAGGTCGCGATTGTGGCGCGCCAACACCAGCAGGTGGCGGTCGCGGGCGATGGCCGCCTCCTCTTGTGTCAACTGTGCCTCGGCCAGGGCCAGGGCGTCGCGCTGATCGCCATCCTCCAGGCGCAGCAGCGGCTGTCCGGCGACCACCGACGCCCCCGGCTCCACCCGGCGCTCGGCCAGGGTGCCGGCCTGCTCGAAGTGCAGCTGCGCCCGTGCACTCGGCTGGAGTTGGCCCACCAGGCGTACCTCGGGGATGAGCTGCTGGGTCTCGATCCGCGTGGTTACCACCCTGGCCGGGGCCAGTGCCACCAGCTCGGTCTGCGGTTCCGGTTTGCTCGCCACCACGGCGCCGATGGCGCCGATACCGACCAGGAGCAGGGTGAGGTAGCGAGAGACGGGGGCTAGGCGGCTATGCATGTGGGTAGGACCAATAGCGGGTAGGGGTTTGAAGAGGGGGCTAATCTGTGCGATTTTACCCGGTTTCAACCCGCAGCATGGGCCGAGTGCCCATGGACCCAGCCGACGGACCCACTCGTGCCCCGAAAACCGACCTACCGCCGACTCCTTGCCCCGCGCGCCCTGGCCCCCCTCGCCCTGGGGGCACTGCTGTCGTGGCCGTTCGTCGGCGTGGCGGAGGAGGGGGGCAAGTGGGCGCTCTGCCCGGTGGGACCGACCCTGGAGATCGACGACCCGCTGCTGGAGGAGGAGGCGGCCGAGGCGCCCGATGCCCTCCATCTGTTCGCCGACGACGTGGAGGAGCGCGACGATGGCACCACCCACTTCAAGGGCGAGGTGGAGGTGCGCTACAAAGGCAAGCGCCTGAGCGCCCACGAGGCGCTCTACCAGAGTGCCCAAGAGCAGCTCGATATCCAGGGCGAGGTGAGCTTCTCCAGCGGCGACATGAGCTTCTCCGGCCAGCGCGCCCAGCTCGACCTGGCGAGCGAGGAGAGCCGCGTCACCACCACCCACTTCTTTATCCGTGACCTGCACGCCTACGGTAGCGCCGCTAGCGTGGAGATGCCCAACAGCCAGCTCACCCGGCTGCATCGGGTGGTCTATACCACCTGTTCGCCGCAGCATCAGGACTGGCAGATGGAGGCGCGAGAGCTGGACCTGGATCGTGCGAGCAACACCGGTGAGATCCGCGATGTGACCGTCACCTTTCAGGACGTGCCCCTCATCTATCTCCCCTACCTCAACTTCCCCCTGCAGGGGCGCAAGAGCGGTCTGTTGGTGCCCACCTTCGGCACCTCGGAGCTGAGCGGTACCGACATCCGCATCCCCTACTACTGGAACATCGCCCCAGACCGCGACGCCACCTTCACCCCGCGCATCATCACCAAGCGTGGCACCATGCTGCTCAGCGAGGGGCGCTACCTCAACGCGACCAATCACGGCGAGCTGCAGCTCGACTATCTGGCCGACGACGCCCTCTACAGCGAAGACCGCCTGCGTGCCTCGCTGCACCACGCCACCACCTTCGCCGGGCGTTGGCAGGCGGACCTGGAGTACAACTACGTCTCCGACGTGGAGTACTTCGACGACCTGGAGTTCGACCAGGGCAGCTCCAGCCAGACCCACCTGCCGCGGCGCTTGAACATCAACTATCAGGGGCGCCAGTGGGCCTTTCAGGGACGCCTGGAGGGGTTCCAGACCCTCAGTGGCGACCGCCCCTACCAGCGTCTACCGCAGCTGCGCCTCGCCTATACCCCGGTACAGAGCCCGGGGCGCCTGCACCTGAGCCTCAACGGTGAACTGACCCACTTCGATATCGACAGCGAGGGGAGCAGCGGCCTCCTGCCCACCGGCCAGCGCCTCGACCTGCGCCCCGACCTGACCCTGCCGCTACGGGGCGCCGCCTGGAGCCTCACCCCACGTGTGGGGTTGCGCCACACCGAATACCGCCTGCGCGACTACAGTGAGAGCGCCATCAGTCGCACTCTGCCCGTCGGCTCCCTCGACGCCACCCTGGCCCTGGAGCGTGACACCCAGTGGGGGCGGCGACCACTGGTGCAGACCTTGGAGCCACACCTCTACTATTTATATGTCCCCTACGAGGAGCAGAGCGGCATCCCGGTGTTCGACTCCGGCCCCTACGACTTCTCCTTCAGCCAGCTGTTTCGCGACAACCGCTTCAGCGGTGCCGACCGCATCGGCGACGCCAAACAGCTGGCGGTGACCCTCACCAGCCGCCTGCTCGACGCGCGCCACGGCAACGAACTGGGCCGGGCCAGCATCGGCCAGGTGCACTACTTCGACGCACGCCGTGTCACCCTCCCCGGCGGGATCGGCGATGCCACCAGCGCCTCCGACCTGGTCGGTGAGCTGGCCGCCAGCCCGCTCAAGGGGCTCAACCTCTCCGCCAGTGCGCGCTGGGACCCCGAGGGCTCCCGTGCCGAGATGGTCACCGGGCGCATCGGCTACCGCGCCGGGCGCGAGCGCGTGGTCAATTTCACCTACCGCCTACGCCGCGACGAGGATATTCGCCAGACCGACCTGGCGGGCTACTGGCCGCTCACCCGCCACTACCGTCTGCTCGGACGCTGGAACTACGACCTGGTCAACGAGCGCTCCCTGGAGAGCGTCGTCGGGCTGGAGTACCAGCGCTGTTGCTGGTCCGTGCGCGTGGTGGGGCGAGGTCGCCTCAACACCACCACCCGCGAGATCGACCACTCGCTCTACTTCACCCTGGAGCTGAAGGGGTTGGCCAGCTTCGGTCAACAGCTCGAAGAGGAGCTGGAGCGGGGCATCCTCGGTTACGAGTGAGCGTACGGAACCCGTCGCGGGCAAACCGGTCCCATGCTCGGCACAGGCGCCACCCGCGCGGCCTGTGCGATTCGCGCTACAATGCCCCCTCTTCAACCCGGATCCCGACCATCGCCATGCCCCGTCTGCTCATCCCCCTGCTGCTGCTCCTCCTCAGTCCGCCGCTGTTCGCCGCCACCCAGGCGCTGGACCGCATCGCCGCCGTGGTGGATCAAGACATCATCACCACCAGCGAGCTGGAGGCGCGCCTGCGCTCCCTGCGTGCACAGAGCGCCGACCCGAGTCGCCTGCCCGGTGACGAGGTGCTGCGCCCCCAGGTGCTGGAGCGGCTGATCATCGAGAAGGTGCAACTGGCGCGGGCCCAGCAGCGTGGTATCACCGTCGACGATGAGCGCCTCGGCCAGATCATGCAGGGCATCGCCGAGTCGAACGGGCTCGACCTGCAGGCCTTTCGCGACACCCTGGCCAACGCCGGCATCGACTTCGCCGACTTTCGCGAGGAGCTGCGCAGCGAGCTGATCCTCAAGCAGTTGCGCCAGCAGGAGGTGATCAACAAGGTGAAGGTGAGCGCCCAGGAGGTAGAGGCCTTCATGCAGGCGCAGGCGGCGGAGCTGGACAAGGGGGTGGAGTACCACCTCGGCCACATCCTCGTGGCGATCAAGGGCGACTCCGACTCGGAGAATGTCAGCGCCGCGCGCAAGCGCGCCGAGCAGTTACTCACCGCGCTGCGGGCCGACCCGGGACTCTTCGCCCAGGTGCTCGCCGCCGGGGAGTACGCCGGTCAGGCGGTACAGGCGAGCGACCTGGGGTGGCGTGCCCACGAGGCGCTGCCGACCCTGTTCGTCGACGCGGTGCCGGGGATGCAGGCGGGCGAGGTGAGCGAGCTGCTGCAGAGCCCGAGCGGCTTCCACATCGTCAAATTGTTGGAGCGCCGCGGTGGTGAGGTGCATATGGTGCAGCAGGTGCACGCGCGCCACATCCTCATCCAGAGTGACCAGTTGACCAGTGAGGAGCAGGCCAAGGCGCGCCTCGAAGACCTGCGCGAGCGCATCCTCGCCGGTGAGGATTTCGCCGAGCTGGCCCGCTCCCACTCCGCCGATACCGGCTCCGCGACCCAGGGCGGTGACCTGGGGTGGGCCGGCCCGGGCCACTTCGTCAGTGAGTTCGAAAAGACTGTCGAGGGGCTCGCACCGGGCGCCATCAGCCCCCCGTTCAAGACCCAGTTCGGTTGGCACATCGTGCAGCTCTTGGAGCGCCGCGAGGTGGACAACACCGACGAGTTCCGCCGTCAACGCATCCTCGAACTGCTCACCCAGCAGAAGGCCGAGAGCGAGCTGGAGCGCTGGTTGCGTCAGCTGCGCGACCAGGCCTATGTGGATGTGCGCCTGAACAATTAAGCGAGGTCGAAGCATGCCCGCCGGACACCCCATCCCCCGCATCGCCATCACCCCGGGCGAACCCGCCGGTATCGGCCCCGACCTGATGGTGCAGCTGGCTCAGCGCCCCCATCGCGCCGAGCTGGTGGCCATCGCCGACCCCGACCTGCTGGAGGTGCGCGCCTTCATGATGGGGCTCGACGTGCGCATTGAGACCTTCCATATCGCCGCCGAACCACGCCCGAGCGAGGCGGGGGTGATCCGCGTGATGCCCATCGCCAGCCACACCGAGGTGCATGCCGGGCGCCCCGACCCGGCCAGTGCCCAGTATGTGCTCACCAGCCTGCGCCGTGCGGTGATGGGCTGCCGCCAGGGGATGTTCGACGCCATGGTCACCGGCCCGGTGCACAAGGGGGTGATCAACGACGCCGGGATCCCCTTCACCGGGCACACCGAGTTTCTCGCCCAGCTCACCCAGACCCCCAGGGTGGTGATGATGCTGGCCACCCCGGGGCTGCGCGTGGCCCTGGCCACCACCCATCTGCCTCTGCGCGAGGTGCCCGATGCCATCACCCGTGACCACCTCTTCGAGGTGCTCGGCATCCTCACCCAGGAGTTGCAGCGACGCTTCGGCATCGCCCAGCCGCGTATCTTGGTGGCTGGGCTCAACCCCCACGCGGGGGAGGGCGGCCACCTGGGACGCGAGGAGATCGAGGTGATCGAACCGGTGTGCGAGGTGTTACGCAACAGTGGGCACGCCATCGTCGGACCATTGCCCGCCGACACGCTGTTCACCCCGGAGCGGCTGGAAGAGGCCGACGCGGTGCTCTGCATGTACCACGACCAGGGGCTTCCGGTGCTCAAGGCCCGGGGCTTTGGCCAGTCGGTCAACGTCACCTTAGGCCTGCCCATCGTGCGCACCTCGGTGGACCACGGCACCGCGCTGGAGTTGGCCGGTACCGGGCGCGCCCGCGCCGACAGCCTCACCTATGCGGTGGAGGTGGCGCTGGAGATGGTGGGGCGGGGGCGCTGATGGAACACCGTGCACGCAAACGCTTCGGCCAGAACTTCCTGCAGGATACGCAGATCATCGCGCAGATCGTCCGCGCGATCCGGCCCGGCCCAGACGACGCCATGGTGGAGATCGGCCCCGGCCTCGGCGCGATCACCGCGCCGCTCTTAGAGGAGGTGGGTCACCTCGACGTGGTCGAGCTCGACCGTGACCTCATCCCACGCCTGGAGCAGCGGTTCGTCGGCAAACCACTCACCATCCACCCCGCCGATGCGCTCAAGTTCGACTTTGCCGCCCTCGCCGTCGAGCGCGGGGCCAAGCTGCGCGTGGTCGGCAACCTGCCCTACAACATCTCCACCCCGCTCATCTTCCACCTGCTCGACGCGCGCACGAGCATCCGCGACATGCACTTTATGTTGCAGAAGGAGGTGGTGGAGCGCCTCGCTGCCGCCCCCGGCGACTCGGCCTATGGTCGCCTCGGGGTGATGGTGCAGTACTTCTGCTACGTGGAGCCGCTCATCGAGGTGCCGCCGGAGAGTTTCCACCCCGCGCCCAAGGTGGACTCCGCCGTGGTGCGGCTGATACCGCACGCCCGACCGCCGGTCGAGGTGGCCGACCCTGAGCGCCTCTCCGCCCTGGTCGCCCAGGCCTTCTCGCAGCGGCGCAAGACCCTGCGCAACACCCTCAAAGGGTGGCTCGACGCCGCCACCATCGAGGCGTGCGACATCGACCCGGGGCGCCGCCCCGAGACCCTCTCGCTGGCCGAATACGCCAGGCTCTGCGCCGCCCTGCCGCCGCGCGGGGGCCCGGTGGGGTGAACCTCCTCTCCGGCATCCGTCTGCTCGATGCCATCGGGCGCAACGCCCTGCGTCTGGTCTGGGCGGCGGTGCTGCTGGTGATCCTGGCCAGCGCGGGGCGCTGGTTTTGGGCACAACAGGCGCAGCCGCCACACCCGCCGAAGGAGTCGATGGTGGTGCAGCCGGTGGATTGGCGCGGCGTCGATGCGGCCGTGGTGGATGTGGTGCAGCAGGCCAAGGCCGCCGCCCGGGCCCACGCCGAGCAAGGGCTGGCGCAGTGGCGCGCACAGCTGGTCACACGCATCGACGACGACTTTTTGGAGTGGTATTTCTCCTACTGGACCCAGCAGCGCCTGGGGCTGGAGGGGCTGGTCGCCACCGGCATGCACTGGGTCAGCGAGAGCCAGGCCGACGCCGCCGAGGCGATCACCGCCACCATCCAGAGCGAGTTCGCCAACCGTGTGCTACGCCCGCCGGTCTCGCAGCTCTATCTGGAGCGCCTCGCGCGTGAGAGCCTCGACCGCTATGTTGCCGTCCTACGCGAAGGACTCGCGCCGCTGCCCGAGCGCTATCAACTGCCCCAAGGCGAGTGGGAGCGCTACCTCTCCGGCATCGCCGTGCTCACCCACAGCGTCGACGGCAACCGCCAGGTCGACCTCAGCCTCAAGGCGCTCACCGCCTCCGGCGTGGCCGGATCCCTCATCCTTGCCAAGGCCCTCGGCCCGGCCCTCGCCGGGCTCGGCACCAAGGTCTCGGCCAACATGGCGAGCAAGGGTGCCGCGGTGCTGGCGGCCAAGAGTGGGGCCAAGGTGGCCGCCAGCAGCGGTGGCAAACTGCTCGGTCCCATCGTCGGCTTAGGCATCCTGGTGTGGGATCTCTGGGACCACCATCAGACCCGCGAGATCCAGCGCCCGCTGTTGCGCGCCGCCCTGCTCGACTACCTCGACGAGATGAACCACACCCTGCTCGACGACCCCCAGGCGGGGGTGATGGGGGTGGTCTATCAGATCGAGCAGGCGATCCACGGCTCCTTGGGTGTGGCGGCGCCGTGATCGGCCCGTGGGGGAGGTGCGGGTTCGCTCCTGCCGCGGCGGCGGCGTATAGATGATCTGCCCCGCGCGCCTGTGGTTGGGCGGTGGCAGAGCCGCTTTGCCGGTGTGTCGCGCCCCTCGCGTGGCGCCTGGCCGAGGGAATCGCCCCATCTTGTGAATCCCATGCTTGGAGCCCGTCGACGGCTCCACTATCCTATGGGGAGTTTGTTTCCAGCCCGCAACACAGGTTGCGCTCGCTCAACTTTTCGGAGCCCATGTCATGCGTCAGTCCAGAAGATTCTTCATCCTCGGCATCACCTCCACCCTGCTCATGCTCGGTGGCTGCAGCAAGGATCAGATCCGTGCGGGCATCGCCCAGTATCAGCCTACCGCCGCGGTGAACGGGGTGCGCGTGACCGGTCTCGACTTCGACACCGTCGACCTCGCCTTCGACGTGAAGATCGACAACCCCAATCCGGTCGGCATCAACATGGCCGGCTTCACCTACGACTTCCAGCTTCAGGACAAGAGCTTCGTACAGGGTGACCAGACCAGCTCCCTGAGCCTCACCCCGCAGGGCTCCAGCACCCTCGAAGTGCCCATGACCCTCAACTTCAATGACCTCTACGCCGCCTACAGTGCGCTCAAGGGGGCCGACGAGGCGCCCTACGCCCTCGACCTCGGGCTCAAGTTCAACGTCGCCGGTATCCCCCTCACCCTGCCGGTGAGCCAGAAGGGCACCCTGCCGCTGCCCAAGTTGCCGAGCCTCGGCGTCAGCTCCATGAAGGTCAACAGCATGGGCCTCACCAGTGCCGACATGGAGCTGATGCTGACCCTGGACAACCCCAACAACTTCGGTATGACCCTCGACCAGCTCAACTACGCCCTGGATATCAACGGTCAATCCTGGGCCAAGGGGGTCACCAGCAGCAGCTTCAACATCGGCAGCCACACCAAGAGCGTCATCTCCATCCCCATGCACCTCGATTTCATGAAGCTCGGCAGCAGTGTGGTCAGCGCGCTCTCCAGCGGCCAGAGCCTGAACTACAAGTTCACCGGCGATGTGCAGGCGGCCACCGACAACAAACTGCTCGGCGCGTTCCGTTTGCCCATCACCCAGACCGGCACCATCTCCATCCTCAAGTAAGCATGGAGGCGGCGGTCCTCACCTGTGCGCAGCTGGGTCTAGACCCCCTGCGTGCGCTCTTTAGCCGCTACGGCATCACCCTGGAGCAGGTGCCGGACGGCGAGCCGATCCCCGGCAGCTTCTTCGGTGAGCGCGAGGCGGGGTTGATCGGTCGGTGTCTGTGGGTGCGCGGCGACACCCCGGTGCACTCCGCCCTGCATGAGGGGTGTCACCTCATCTGCATGGACGAGGAGCGTCGCCGTGTGCTGCATACCGATGCCGGTGGCGAGTACGAGGAGGAGAACGGGGTGCTCTACCTGCAGATCCTCCTCACCGATCTGCTCCCCGGCTTCTCGCGTGCCGACATGCAGAACGATATGGACCGTTGGGGCTACACCTTCCGCCTCGGTTCGGCGCGTGCCTGGTTCGAGCAAGACGCCGACGACGCCCGCGCCTGGCTACTCCAACACGGCCTCATCACCGCCGCCGAGACGCCCACTTGGCGCCTGCGTGCCTAACCCCGAGAGGTTGCCGATGACCACCATCACGCCCCAGATCTTCATCGCCGAGGATGCGGAGGAGCTCTTCGAGTCCACCGCCGAGCATCTGGTCCAACGCATCGCCGAGGCGATCGCCGCGCGCGGCAGTTGTCACCTGGCGCTGGCCGGCGGCAACACCCCTCGCGACCTCTACGAGCTGCTCGCCACCCCCGGTTGGCGGGCACGCATCGACTGGGGCAAGCTGCACATCTACTTCAGCGACGAGCGCTGTGTGCCCCCCAGCTCCCCCGATAGCAACTACCGCATGGCCGCCACTGCGCTGCTCGACCCCGTCGCCCTGCCGCACGCCCAGCGCCACCGCATGCGTGGGGAGATCAACCCGCACCAAGCGGCCATCGAGTACCACCAGATCCTGCATGAGCACCTGCCCAAGGAGGGGGGGCGTCCGACCCTCGACCTCGTATTGCTCGGCGTCGGCCCCGATGGCCATACCGCCTCGCTCTTTCCCGACACCGCCATCCTCTTCGAGCGCGAGTCGCTTACCGCCGAGGTCTATGTGGAGCGTCTCGACACCTGGCGCCTCAGCCTCACCCTGACCGCGCTGGATGCGGCGCGCGAGGTGATCGTGCTGGTCAGCGGCGAGGGTAAGGCGGCCATCGTCGCCCAGAGTCTGGGGGCCCCGCAGCCCGGTGTCTCGCCCCTGCCGGTGACCCGCCTGCAGGCCTGCAACCTGCGCTGGCACCTCGACGCCGATGCCGCCTCGGCGCTGCCCGAGGCGCTGCGCGGGGTGGCCGGGTGATCCTCGCCGGTGACATCGGCGGTACCAAAACCCTGCTGCAACTGAGCGACGGGGCTGGACGCGTGTGGCGTGAGGAGCGCCTCGAAAGCGGCGCCTTTGCCGACCTGGCCTCGCTCATCGAGGCCTTTCTCGGTGCTGACGCGCCTCCCACCGCGGCCTGCCTGGCGGTGGCCGGTCCGGTGGAGGGTGGCCCCGAGGGGCAACGTGCGCGCCTGACCAATCTCCCCTGGCAGCTCGACAGCCAGGCCCTGAGTGGGCGGTTGGGCATCCCTCGGCTGCGCCTCATCAACGATTTTCAGGCGGTGGGCTATGCCATCGAGGGGCTCGCCCCCGGGCAGTTGCACACCCTGCAGACGGGGCAGGCGGTGGCCCAGGCCCCGCGCCTGGTGGTCGGTGCCGGCACCGGCCTCGGTGTCTGCCTGCTGGTGTGGCAGGGTGACCACTACCGCGCCCTGCCCACCGAGGGAGGGCACATCGCCTTCGCCGCGCAAGATGCCGAGCAGGCGCGTCTGGCCGAGGTGTTACAGGGCCGCTATGGGCGCGTCTCGGCGGAGCGGGTGGTCTCCGGTGGCGCGCTGCCCGAGGTCTATGCCCACCTGTGGGGTGAGTTGGGGAGCGGCGCCCTGGCACCGGTCGATACCCAGAGCCCCGCCGCCGCCGCCGAGATCAGCCGCCGCGCCCGTAGCGGCGAAGACCCGGCCGCCGCGGCCACCCTACGCCTCTTCGTGCGCGCCTACGGCGCCACCGCTGGCGACCTGGCACTCACCTGTCTGCCCCGTGGCGGGGTCTATCTGGCCGGTGGGGTGACCCCCAAGCTACTCGACCTGTTACAGCAGCCCCCCTTTTTGGCGGCGTTCCACGCCAAGGGGCGCATGCGTCCGATCCTCGAAGCATTGCCACTGCACGCGGTGTTGGAGGAGCGCTGCGGCCTGTTGGGGGCCGCCAGTGTCGCGGGACGCCTTGCACGGTCGATCGCCTGACCCCAACTAGGGGCCTATGCGTATCCTGTGGAGAGAGCCATGACCCTGCCCGAGCACGACATCCAGATCCAAGTCACCACCCGTTATCTACCGGATGAGTCCGACCCCGCTACCGAGCGTTTCCTGCACAGTTACACCATTACCCTGCAGAACCGGGGTCGACGTGCTGCCCAACTGCTCACCCGCCACTGGGTCATCACCGACGGCAACGGTAAGGTGCAGGAGGTGCATGGCGAGGGGGTGGTGGGTGAACAACCGCATCTCGCCCCGGGTTCCAGCTTCACATATACCAGCGGTTGTCTACTGGAGACCCCCTACGGCACCATGCACGGCAGCTACCAGATGGTCGACGATCAGGGCCACCCCTTCGATGCCGAGATCCCGCGCTTCGTCCTCGCGACCCCCCACGCCCTGCATTGACACTCCCGCCGATTTAATCGCCGCTGTTCGCTGGTCCGTCCCGTCCGTGAGCGGTAGAATCCCGCACTTTGCACATTAACGGAGGCAGGGCGTTGGCCACCTACGCCATCGGTGATATCCAGGGCTGCTTTCAGCCCCTGGTCCAGCTACTCAAAGAGATCCCCTACGACCCGGTACGCGACAAACTCTGGTTTGCCGGTGACCTGGTCAATCGTGGGCCGCAATCCCTGGAGACCCTGCGCTTTATCCGCGACCTGGGCGATCGCGCCATCACCGTGCTCGGTAACCACGACCTGCACCTACTCGCCCTCTGGCGTAACCACCACCGCCACTTCAAGTCCAACGACACCCTGGCCCCCATCTTCGACGCCCCGGACCACCCGGAGCTGTTGGAGTGGCTGCGCGCACGCCCGCTGATCCACCACGACAGTGAGCTGGGCTACACCTTGGTCCATGCGGGTATCCCCCCGCAGTGGGACCTGGAGACCGCCCAGCGCTGTGCCCGTGAGGTGGAGGAGGTGCTGCGCGGCGAACTGTTCGATGAGTTTTTGCAGAACATGTACGGCAACCACCCGAGCTACTGGTTCGAGAGCCACACCGGCTGGGACCGCCTGCGCTTCACCGTCAACGCCTTCACCCGCATGCGCTTCTGCTCGCCCCACGGTCTGCTGGAGTTCAAGCTCAAGGGGCGGCCTGGGCAACAGCCCAAGCCCTACCTCCCCTGGTACGAGGTCCCCGAGCGGCGCACCCAGGGGCAGCGTATCCTCTTCGGCCACTGGTCCACCCTCGGTTACCATCAGGGCCGAGACGTCATCGCCCTCGACAGCGGCTGCCTCTGGGGGGGGCACCTGAGTGCCTACCGCCTCGATGATGGCAAACTCTTTCAGCTCAAGTGCCCCATGGCGAGCAAGCCGGGCTGAGCCCGGAGGCCGTGCTGGGTTCCGCCAACGTAGTCGCATCAGCCATGTCGCAAGGCCTCGTTACCATCGCCATCCTCCACTCGCCGTTCAAGGAGAAGTTCGGCATCCCCCGGCAGCCGGGTCTGGTGCAGGGGCTGGAGTGCGAGCTGGAGCTGTTGCCCCCCTATAACGACCCCGCCGCCGTCGCCGGGCTGGAGGGCTTCTCTCACCTCTGGCTCACCTTCCTCTTCCATGCCAATCGCGACCAGCAGTGGCGCCCCAAGGTGCGCCCGCCACGCCTCGGCGGCAACCAGAGCATGGGTGTCTTCGCCACCCGCTCCCCCTATCGCCCCAACGCCCTCGGCCTCTCCGTGGTCGAGCTGCTCGGTATCGACACGCACAACGGCGTGCGCCTGACCCTGGGCGGGGCCGACCTCCTCGATGGCACCCCCATCGTCGACATCAAGCCTTACATCCCCTATGTGGACGCCATTCCCGAGGCCCGCGCGGGCTTCGCCCCCGAACCACCAGCCCCGCAGCTGCGCGTGACCTTCACGCCCCTGGCCGAGGCGGGGTTGGATGGTCTCGGGGCCGAGGCGCGTGAGGTGATTGCGCAGATCCTCGCCCTCGACCCACGGCCCGCCTATCAGCGCGAAGACGAGTCCGCGCGGCGCTACGCGATGCGTATCTATGCGCGGGAGGTGCAGTGGCGTGTGGTCGATGGGGTCGCCGTGGTGGAGGCGATCGAGGTGGTCGACGGTTAGCCAAACATCGTCAAGCACCGGGCTTTATCCGATGCAGGGTGTCGAGTCGATGTGGTTAGTCCTACTCGAACAGCCTGAGCAAGCTGGTGTCAGTGTCGTACGCCCTATTGTCTGGGGCGCAGATTAACGATGCTACTTTACTTGGACAGTGAAGACGCGTGATGCAGTCTGACCAACTGAGTCCTTGATCCAGAGTGCCACGGTGTATGTGCCAGGCGCGCCTGCGTAAGCGCTATTACTACTGTCGAAGTAGTAACCACTCAGCGTATGAGATATACCGCTGATTGTCTTGGTAAACGCCGTGAGATTGTTGCCCTTGGGGCCACTCACCTTCATTGTAAGCGTCGTTAAACTGATGTCGTCCTTCGCATACCCAGAAAAGTAGATCCGATTCGGCCGACTTACAGTCGTTGCTAACGCCGTGCTTGAAAAAGAAGGCTGAAGATCGACGACATTCGCAATGGTGACGCTGGCGGTGGCGCTCTTGGTGACACCGCTATAGGTGTAGCTGCCGGTGACCGTGACACTTTGGTTGCTGGTGA
>QKED01000097.1 GCA_003252455.1 Gammaproteobacteria bacterium | reverse complement strand
GGTAATATTAGCAGTCTCAAATATTAAAGAAGCCTAAATTCACCAATAAAATCAGTCGGTAAAGCGTCGTATTTGCCCGCATAGTTTTGACGGACATAGGTTAGGTGTGATACAAAAAACGCCGCTTAGATAAAGGGTTGTCAGGGCAACGAGTGAGACATCAGAGCCACGCCCGGCAGCTCGAAAGATCGACCGCATACAGGTCGATCCTGTCGCCACAGAGACGTAAAAGACTAAAACCTAGTTAATAACCACGTGGTCAACATAGTAAGGGGCTCTGAGCAGAGTTATGGCGGATAGTATCCAAATCGTCGAGTCGGGCACTCGCAAACGTCCTTCGCTTATTATCATCCTGTTGATTTTCCTTGCCGGCTTTGTCTCCTTCGGGGCGATGAACAGCTTCTTCGCGTATACCAACCGGATGGAGTTCTGTATCTCCTGCCACTCGATGCAGACCAATTTCGAGGAGTACAAAGAGACCATCCACTATCGCAACCGCTCTGGTGTTCAGGCGACCTGCGCGGATTGCCATGTGCCCAAGGAGTTCCTGCCCAAGCTGGCCGCGAAGATCATGGCCGCCAAGGATGTCTACCACGAGCTGATGGGCACCGTGGATACCCCGGAAAAATACGAACAGCACCGTTGGTCGATGGCCAACCGTGTGTGGGACAAGATGCGCGCCTCCAACTCCCGCGAGTGCCGCAGTTGTCACGACTTCACCAACATGGACCCGGACCTTCAGTCGAAGATGGCCACGCGCAAGCACGCCAAGGCCCAAGAAGAGGGCCAGAACTGTATCGACTGCCACGCCGGTATCGCTCATGAAGAGCCCACGGAGCCCGAGACTGAGTAAGGGTTCATTAGCAAGTTCCATTAGGGGAACCGATCCGACCTTGGATCAACCAGTGTAAGAGTGCGGCCAATTGCCCGCCTTCCATCACCATACCGTCGCTAATCCAAAGGAGTGACTATGAACTACAACAAGATCCTGCAAAGCGCGCTCGTTATCGGAGGCCTGGCCTTCGCGAGCGGTGCCAGCGCCACCCCCAGTGGTGAGATGCTCGGCAACACCTGCGCCGGTTGCCACGGCACCCATGGTGTCAGCAACGGCCCCGCCGCCCCCACCATCGCCGGCCTCTCCAAGGCCTATCTGGTCAACGCCATGAAGGCCTACCGTGACGAGGGGCGCGCCGCCACCATCATGGGCCGTATCGCCAAGGGCTACTCCGACGAGGAGATCGACGCCATGGCGACCTACTTCTCCGCACAAAAGCATGTCGCTGCCAAGGGTCAGTTCGTCGACGCCGGCAAGGCCGAGGCGGGCGCCAAGATCCACAAGAAGTTCTGCGAGAAGTGCCACGAGGACGGCGGCAAGGTGGACGACGAGTCCTCCATCCTGGCCGGCCAGTGGGCCCCCTACCTCGGTTACACCTTCGCCGACTTCGCCTCTGGCGCACGCGAGATGCCCAAGAAGATGAAGAAGAAGATGGAAGAGATGACCGCCAAGCACGGCGACGCGGGTGTCGAAGAGCTGGTCAACTTCTACGCCAGCCAGAAGTAACCATAAGAGGGATTGAGCATGTCCAATATTTCACGTCGTAATTTCGTCAAGCTGACCGGCGGTATCGCCGCAGCGACCACTGCCCTCGGTTACACCCGCATCGCCGGTGCCAGCAACCATGGCGGCCAGAAGCGCGTCGTCATCGTCGGTGGCGGTATGGGTGGTGCCACCACCGCTAAGTACATCAAGATGGCCGACGCCTCCGTCGAGGTCACCCTGATCGAGGCCAACGAGCACTACTACACCTGCTTCATGAGCAACGAGGTGCTGGCTGGTGAACGCACCATGGACTCCATCAAGTTCGGCTACAGCGGTCTGGCCGGGCATGGCGTCAAGGTAGTCCTCGACACCGTCACCGCTATCGACGCGGCCAAGCACACCGTCACCACCGCCGGTGGTCAGACCTTCGAGTACGACCGCTGCGTCGTCGCCCCCGGTATCGAGCTGAAGTACGACTCGGTCGAGGGCTATAGCCACGAGGCCGCCGAGAGCGTACCCCACGCCTGGAAGGCCGGTCCGCAGACCGAGATCCTCAAGCAGCAGCTTGAGGCGATGAAGGACGGCGGCCTGGTGGTCATCTCCGCTCCGCCGAACCCCTTCCGTTGCCCCCCCGGGCCGTATGAGCGCGCCAGCCTCATCGCCCACTACCTCAAGGAGCACAAGCCCAAGTCCAAGGTGCTGATCCTGGACAACAAGGACAAGTTCTCCAAGAAGGGGCTGTTCGAGCAGGCCTGGACCGCCATGTACGGTTACGGCACCGAGAACAGCATGATCGAGTGGGTGCCCGCCTCCTCTGACGGTAAGGTGCTGCGCATCGACGCCGCCACCAAGACCGCCTACACAGAGCTCTCCGAGCACCAGGCCGACGTACTCAATGTCATCCCCGCGATGAAGGCCGGCAAGATCGCCACCGTCGCGGGTCTGACCGACGACAAGGGCTGGTGCCCCGTGGATCAGAAGACCTTCGAGTCCACCATCCACAAGGACATCCACGTCATTGGTGACGCCGCCATCGCCGGCAAGATGCCCAAGTCCGGTTATGCCGCCAACTCTCAGGCCAAGGTGTGTGCCGCTGCGATCATCGCCATGCTGCACGGTGACGCCGCCCCCGAGCCGAGCTATGTCAACACCTGCTACTCCATCCCCGGCAAGGATTGGGGCATCTCCGTGGCCGCCATCTACCGCCTCGGCGCCGATGGTGTCATCTCTCCGGTCGAGGGCTCCGGTGGCCTCACCCCGATGGACGCCACCGCAGAGATGCATGCTCGCGAGGTGAAGTACGCCCACTCCTGGTTCGCCAATATCACCGCCGATACCTTCGGCTGATCATCGCGCGCCTCGGGCCACACCAGGGCGGGACCTTCGGGTCCCGCCCTTTTTTTGTGCCCATGACCAGGCGACGACAGGGAGATGACAGCCGACCATCATGCGTGACCTACAAGCGTCACCCGCGTGCAAGGGGGGCAACACACACCACAGGCAGACTACGCGGATTACCGTTAGCCACGAGAGTCCCCACGATGCTCCACTACCGCACCATCTGGATCTCCGATACGCACCTCGGTGCCCGAGAGGCGAAGGCCGAGTACCTGCTCGACTTCTTCACCAACTGCAACGCCGATACCATCTATCTGGTAGGCGACATCCTCGACCTGTGGAAGCTGCGCAGTTGGTACTGGCCCGAGAGCTGCAACCGCCTGGTGCAGCTGATGGTGGAGCGGGCACGGCTCGGCACCCGCGTGGTCTATATCCCGGGCAACCATGACGAGCGACTACGCGACTTCATCGGTTGCCACTTCAGTGGCATCGAGATCCAGCAGCAGGCGATCCACCAAGGTGCCGACGGCCGTCGTCACCTAGTGCTGCACGGTGACGAGTTCGACTGCGTCGTGATGCACAACAAGTGGCTCGCCCACCTGGGTGATAAAGGGTACGAGGCGCTCCTGCGTCTCAGCCACTGGTTCAACCAGATCCGCCGCCGACTCGGCTTCCCCTACTGGTCCCTCTCGCTCTACATCAAACAGCGGGTGAAAGAGGCGGTCAACTACATCGGAAACTTCGAGCAGGCAGTGGTCGATGCCGCCGAGCGCCACGGCGTTCAGGGTATCGTCTGCGGGCACATCCACCATGCCGCCATCCGCACCATCGCCGGTGTCGATTACCACAACTGCGGCGACTGGGTGGAGAGTTGTACCGCCCTGGTGGAGGAGGCCAATGGGGCGATCCAGGTGATCGATTGGACCCAGGAGAGCGGGGAGTTGTTGGAGCGGGCCGCGCGACAGGGCGAAAGGCGACCCGAGGTGCTGCAGCCCGCCGCGGCCTGAGACACGCAACACCTGACCATACGCCCCACTTCGACTAGCGGTGTAACCCCTGAATGTCGGTTGTGGTTGCAGGGCTGCGGCCGTCAAGCGTACAGGGTGGTATTTTCACCGCAGACCGACATTCAAGGGGTTGCACCGCTGCCAAGGGGGTATCGGCGGCGGTTTCCCTACGAAAGAGTGGCGCCCAATCGCTGGACAGCGCTAGGCGCGCGTGGTGCGTGCCGACGCGGACCGCCCTCCATGCCCGCATGTCACTGTGCAGTGGTAACTGCTCACACGGTGATATCCGTCACCGCTGCGACGCACGGGGTGATTCCATTACACTAGGCGGATGAAAAACAGCACAGCCGCCCCCCAGCACACACCGATGATGGAGCAGTACCTGCGCATCAAGGCGCACTACCCCCATCTGCTCCTCTTCTACCGTATGGGTGACTTCTACGAGCTCTTCTACGATGACGCCAAGCGCGCCGCCAAACTGCTCGACATCACCCAGACCCATCGCGGCGCCTCTGCTGGAGAGCCCATCCCCATGGCCGGCGTCCCCTACCATGCGGTAGAGGGCTACCTGGCCAAGCTCATCCGCCTCGGCGAGTCGGTGGCCATCTGCGAACAGATCGGTGACCCCGCCACCAGCAAGGGGCCGGTCGAGCGCAAAGTGGTACGCATCGTCACCCCCGGTACGGTGACCGACGAGTCCCTCCTCGAAGAGCGACGGGACAACCTTCTGGTGGCGGTACAGGCAGGCAAGGCAGGCTTTGGTGTCGCCAGCCTCGACCTCGGTAGTGGCCGATTCGTGCTCTTCGAGGGGCAGGATGACGAGGCACTGGCCGGCGAGCTGGCACGTCTGCACCCTGCCGAGATCCTGGTGAGCGAGACGTTCGAACGGCACGAGCTGCTGCCCGAGGCCTCACTCCAGCGTCTGCTCCCCTGGCAGTTCGAGCGCGACAGCGCCGAACGACGACTCTGCGAACAGTTCGGTACCCAAGACCTGAACGGCTTTGGTTGTACCGATCTACCGCTGGCCATCGGTGCCGCAGGCGCGCTATTGCACTACGTTCAGGAGACGCAAAAGTCCGCCCTCCCCCACCTACGTGGACTGCGCGTCGAATCCCCCGACGAGGCCATCGTCATCGATGCCGCCAGCCGCCGCAATCTAGAGCTGGAGTTCGCCATTGGCGGCAACCCCAAGCACACCCTGGCGGCGGTGATCGACCGGTGCGCCACCCCCATGGGTAGCCGCCTGTTACGACGCTGGCTGGGACGACCACTGCGCAAGCACGAGGCCCTGGCGCGACGCCAACAGGCCATCGGCGCCATTCTGGAGATCCCCGAGCACCACGCCGAACTGCACCAGGGCCTGCGCGCCATCGGTGACATGGAGCGTATCCTCGCCCGCGTGGCGCTGCGCAGCGCCCGTCCTCGCGACCTTGCACGCCTGCGCGACGCCCTCGCACAACTGCCGACACTGCAAGCACAGCTCGCCCCTCTAGACTCGCCGCTGCTTGCCAAACTAGCCGAGAGCATCTCCACACACCCCGAGTTGCACCAGCAACTGCAGCGCGCCCTCATCGACACCCCACCGCTCCTGATCCGCGATGGCGGGGTGATCGCCGAGGGCTACGACAGCGAGCTGGACGAGCTGCGTGCCCTGCGTGAAAACGCTGGTGACTACCTGATACGCCTGGAGTTGCGCGAGCGCGAACGCACCGGGGTGAGCACCCTCAAGGTGGGCTACAACAAGGTCCACGGCTACTACATCGAGCTAGGACGCAGCCACGCCCACAAGGTGCCCGATGACTACCTACGCCGCCAGACCCTAAAGGGGGCGGAGCGCTATATCACCCCGGAGTTGAAGGAGTTCGAGGAGAAGGTCCTCTCCGCCAGTGAGCGCGCCCTAGCGCGAGAGAAACTCCTCTACGAAGGGCTGCTCGACCGGCTCAACGAGGCACTCGCAGCGCTGCAACGCACCGCCACCGCACTGGCCACCCTCGACGTCCTGGTCGACCTCGCCGAGCGCGCCGAGACCCTGCACCTCACCTGCCCCGAGTTGAGCCGCGAACCGGGGCTGAGCATCCATGGGGGGCGTCACCCGGTAGTGGAACAACTGCTCGATCACCCCTTCGTGGCCAACGACATCGAGCTGCACGATGCCCGACGCATGCTCATCGTCACCGGCCCCAACATGGGCGGTAAATCCACCTACATGCGCCAGACCGCACTCATCGTCATCCTCGCCCATATCGGCAGCTTCGTCCCCGCGGACAGCGCCAGGGTGGGTGATTTCGACCGCATCTTCACCCGTATCGGCGCCTCCGACGACCTCGCAGGCGGGCGTTCGACCTTCATGGTAGAGATGACCGAGACCGCCACCATCCTCAACAACGCCACCGCTCAGAGCCTGGTGCTGATGGACGAGATCGGTCGCGGCACCAGCACCTTCGACGGCCTCTCCCTGGCCTGGGCCTGTGCCTCGACCCTGGCGGCGGAGCTGCGCGCCTTCACCCTCTTCGCCACCCACTACTTCGAACTCACCAGCCTCCCCGAACTGCTACCGATGAGTGCCAATGTGCACCTCGATGCGGTCGAGCACGGCGAGCACATCGTCTTCCTGCATGCCATCAAGGAGGGGCCCGCGAGCCAGAGCTACGGCCTGCAGGTGGCGACCCTCGCCGGGGTACCCAAGGGGGTGGTGGCGAGGGCACGGGTCAAATTGCGCGAACTGGAGGAGCGGGGCGCCGAGGCGCTGAGTCGTGAGACGGGCCAACCGGAACTTCCGCTGTTCGGCACAGAACATCCCTTGCCGTCTCAGCAGCCCGTACCACACCACCCACTCTGCACCGCCATGGCCGAGATCGACCCAGACAACCTCACACCGCGTGAGGCCCTGGCGGCCCTCTATCGATTGAAGGCGCTGCTATAACCCACGCCCATCCCATCGCCCGCGTGGGGTCGGCGCTGGCGGAGGGGCTTTAATACGCAAAAAAAAGCGGCCAGTCACTAGACTGGCCGCTTTGGAGTTGGTGCCGAAGGCCGGACTCGAACCGGCACGGGTTGCCCCACTACCACCTCAAGGTAGCGCGTATACCAATTTCACCACTTCGGCGTATTCTGTCTGCCCTGGGCCGAATAATCGTGGTCGATTATTCGGCCTTAGGGGCAACCGGCAGGTCGGGGCCGTTCGGCACCGCCGGCGCGGCAGGCTGCTCGCTGGCAGCCGGGGCGATCATCTCGGTCACGCTCTTACGCACTGCACCTTGGCCGGAGATGTAGGCCAGGGTCAGGCTGGTGACAAAGAAGACGGTCGCCAGGATAGCGGTGGAGCGGGTAATGAAGTTACCTGCGCCGTGGGCACCAAACACGGTAGAGGATGCTCCACTACCGAAGGCGGCGCCCATATCCGCCCCCTTGCCTTGCTGGATCATGATTAAGCCAATCAGACCCAGGCTGGCGAGGACGTGGATGATAAGGACAATCGTATGCATTATGCAACTACTTTTTTTCGTCTATGCCATTAGCCAGCGGCGCGGCAGATGGCCAGGAAATCTTCGGGATCAAGGGCGGCACCGCCAATCAGACCGCCATCGATATCGGGCTTGGCAAACAGCTCGGCGGCATTGCTGCCCTTCACGCTGCCACCGTACTGGATCACTACATTCTCGGCCACGGCGGCGTCGAGGCCGGCCAGTTTACCACGAATGAAGGCGTGCACATCCTGCGCCTGTTCGGGGGTCGCGGTCATGCCGGTACCGATGGCCCATACGGGCTCGTAGGCAATGACGCTATCCCCGATGGCGGCGATCCCCTCAAGCTCAATGACGGCATCGAGCTGACGTGCAATGACTGCCTCAGTCACCCCCGCCTCACGCTCCGCTAGGGTCTCACCCACACAGAGGATGGGCGTGAGGCCAGCGGTACGCACGGCAGCGAACTTCTTTGCCACCACCGCGTCATCCTCTCCGTAGAGGGTACGACGCTCGGAGTGACCGACGATGATGTACTGGCAACCACAATCCTTGATCATGGCGACCGCAATCTCGCCCGTGTAGGCGCCTGAGGCCTCGGTGGCGCAATTCTGCGCACCGACCGCCACCGCAGTCCCTTCGAGCTGGGCCATCACGTCGCTGATGTAGACGGCGGGGGGGCAAACGGCGACACCTGCATTGCCGACACTGTCGAGTCCGGATTTGATCCCGTCGAGGAGCGCTTTGATGCTCTCACGGGAGCCGTTCATCTTCCAGTTACCAGCAACCAGTTTACGTCGCATCATTTCCCCTCATTCTGGTCCGCCCTTTCGAGTCCGCGCATATTACAGATCCCGCACGCACAGGTCAACGCAGGGTGCGCGTCTAGGTGAGAGTCGTCGCGCCAATGGCTTATCGCGCCACCTGCAGTGACAAACCAAGGTGATGGCGCCGGGTAACCGCCAGCGGTTGCTCACTCAGCACCGCACCGCCTGCTCCACCACATCGGCCAGGACACGACAGTGGTTGGCGACCTCGTCGGCATCCTCACCCTCGACCATGACCCGGATCAGGGGTTCCGTGCCGGAGGGGCGCAACAGCACACGCCCGCGCTCACCCAGCGCCGCCTGCGCGGCACGTACGGCATTCTGGATCGCCGGTACACCCTCGGGGTCGACCCGCTCGCGCAGTCGCACATTGATCATGGTCTGGGGGTATTTGCGCATGCCACTACGCATAGCGGCCAGTGTGCCACCGCCCTGACGCCAGGCGGCCAACACCTGGAGGGCGGCGACGATGCCATCCCCCGTGGTAGTACGGTCGAGACAGAGGATATGCCCTGAGGATTCGCCCCCGAGCAGCCAGCCCAGTGCTTGCATGCGCTCCAGCACGAAACGGTCACCGACCTTGGCGCGCTCGAAGCCTATGCCCATTTGACGCAGGGCGATCTCGAAGCCGAGGTTGCTCATCAGGGTGCCGACCACCCCGGGTACCGCCTGACCGGCGTTGCGATGGCCACGGGCGATGATGTAGATGAGCTCATCGCCATCGATGAGGTGGCCGTCGGCATCCACCATCACCACACGGTCGCCATCCCCATCGAAGGCAATACCAGCATCGGCCCCACTGGCACGCACGCGGTCCGCCAGCGCCTGGGGGTGGGTCGAACCACAGGCCACGTTGATATTGAGGCCATCGGGCTCGTCACCGATCACCTCCACCTGGGCGCCCAGTTCGGCGAACACCGCCGGGGCCACGTGATAGGTGGCACCATGGGCGCAATCGAGCACCAGCTTGAGCCCCTTGAGGTCGAGGTCGTAGGGGAAGGTGCCCTTGCAGAACTCGATGTAACGCCCGGCGGCGTCGTCCACGCGCTTCGCCTTACCGAGTGCCGCCGGTGCGGCCATCCCCATGGGCTCGTCGATGGCCGCCTCGATGGCCAACTCCAACTCATCGGGGAGCTTACTCCCGGAGCCGGAGAAGAACTTGATGCCGTTGTCCTCGAAGGGGTTGTGTGAGGCGCTGATGACAATGCCAGCGTCGGCATGGAAGGTGCGCGTCAGGTAGGCGATGGCGGGGGTCGGCATTGGACCAAGCAACAAGACGTTGCAACCAGCGGCGGCGAGACCCGCCTCCAGGGCCGATTCAAACATATAGCCCGAGAGGCGTGTGTCCTTGCCGATCAGCACCTTTCCTCGACCCGCACGGGCGAGCACCTTGCCTGCGGCCCAACCTAGCTTGAGCATGAACTCGGGGGTGATCGGGTATTCCCCGACCCGCCCGCGGATGCCATCGGTACCGAAATAGCGTCTAGTCACTGGCGTTGTTCACCTCTGGTTGGCGTTACTCTTCAGTCCACTATAGCCCTCTAACGGGCCTCCATCACGGCCTGAGTCATGCGCAGGGCATCGTAGGTCTCACGTACGTCATGTACGCGCACGATGCGCGCCCCGGCCTGCACGGCGAGGGTCGCCAGTGCCAGACCACCACTCAGCCGCTCGCCCACCGTTCGCCCCAGGACCTGCCCGATCATCGACTTGCGCGATACGCCGACGAGCCAGCGCGGCGAATCGATTAGGCGGTCGAGGTGAGCGTAGAGGTGGAGATTGTCTTCCAGCCGTTTGCCAAAGCCGAATCCGGGGTCGAGGAGCACGCGCTCGCGCGGGATGCCTGCCGCTACTGCGGCCTCCTCGCGCCCTTGTAGAAACGCCGCGACCTCGGCCACTACGTCCGCATAGCTAGGCGCCGCCTGCATGGTGCGTGGCTCCCCCTGCATGTGCATCAGGCAGACCGGCACACCACACGCCGCCGCCGTCTGCAGCGCACCGGGCCGACGCAGGGCGTAGACGTCATTGATCAATCCTGCGCCAGCATCGACGGCGGCACGCATCACCTCGGGCTTGCTCGTGTCCACCGAGATGGGGACGTCGAGCAAGGGGGCGAGGCGCGCGATCACGGGTATGACGCGCGCCAGTTCATCCTCCAGCGAGACATCCTCGGCCCCCGGTCGAGTGGACTCGCCACCCACATCAATGATCGCGGCGCCATCGTCCACCATCTGCTGCGCGTGTGCCAGGGCGAGCCCCTGATCAGTGAAGCGGCCACCATCGGAAAAGGAGTCCGGGGTCAGGTTGAGTATGCCCATCACCTGGGGTCTACCGAGGTCGAGGGGCTTGCCGCCACAGTCGAGGATCATCGCACGCACTCACGCTCTAAAAACGAAAAAAGCCCCACCCGAGGGTGGGGCCTTGCGACCCGCTACGCCACTAGTGCAGGCTGGCGGGGCCGCCGATGGAACCGTCGTCACTCGGCTCCTCGCGCTTCTTCTCCTCCGCCTCGACGGGGGTCCCGCCGCTGGTGTCGGAGTCCTTGTCGTTCCACCCCTCGGGTGGACGTGGGGCACGCCCCTCCATGATGTCGTTGATCTGGGGCAGGTCGATGGTCTCGTACTTGATCAGCGCCTCGGCCATCATGTGTAGCTTGTCCATGTTGTCCGTGAGGATCTGGCTACTGCGCTGATAGTTGCGGTCGATGATCGCACGCACCTCCTCGTCGATGACGTGGGTAGTTTCGTCGGAGACACTCTTGTGCTGGGTCACCGAGTGGCCGAGGAACACCTCGCCATCCTCCTCGCTGTAGGTCAAGGGGCCGAGGCGCTCGGAGAGACCCCACTTGGTCACCATGTTGCGCGCGAGGCCGGTGGCACGCTGGATGTCGTTGGAGGCACCGGTGGTGACATTCTCATCACCAAAGATGAGCTGCTCGGCGATACGCCCGCCGAACAGGGTCGAGATGGAGCTCTCCAGACGCAGCTTGCTGTAGCTGTAGCGATCCTCCTCCGGCAGGAAGAGGGTCACACCAAGGGCGCGGCCACGCGGGATGATGGTCACCTTGTGCACCGGGTCGTGCTCGGGCACCAGACGACCGACGATGGCATGACCAGCCTCGTGGTAGGCGGTGAGCTTCTTCTCCGCATCGCTCATCACCATGGAGCGGCGCTCGGCACCCATCATGATCTTATCCTTGGCGCGCTCGAAGTGGGTCATGCGCACGCTGCGCTCATTGTCGCGCGCGGCGAACAGGGCCGCCTCGTTGACCAGGTTGGCCAGATCGGCGCCGGAGAAACCGGAGGTGCCGCGGGCCAGGGTCTCGGCGTTGACGTCGTCCCCCAGGGGGACCTTGCGCATGTGCACCTTGAGGATCTGCTCGCGGCCGCGTAGGTCGGGCAGCGGCACCACCACCTGGCGATCGAAGCGACCGGGACGCAGCAGAGCGGGGTCGAGCACGTCGGGACGGTTGGTGGCGGCGATGACGATGACGCCCTCGTTGCCCTCGAAGCCGTCCATCTCCACCAGCAACTGGTTGAGGGTCTGCTCGCGCTCGTCGTGACCACCGCCGAGGCCCGCGCCACGGTGGCGGCCCACGGCGTCGATCTCGTCGATGAAGATGATGCAGGGTGCGTTCTTCTTCGCCTGCTCGAACATGTCACGCACGCGGGAGGCGCCCACGCCAACGAACATCTCGACAAAGTCGGAGCCGGAGATGGTGAAGAAGGGCACCTTGGCCTCGCCAGCAATCGCCTTCGCGAGCAGGGTCTTACCGGTGCCGGGCGAGCCGACCATCAGCACGCCGCGCGGGATCTTGCCGCCGAGTTTCTGGAACTTACCCGGGTCACGCAGGAACTCCACCAGCTCGCCGACCTCCTCCTTGGCCTCTTCCACGCCGGCCACATCGGAGAAGGTGACCTTCACCTGGTCTTCACCGAGCAGGCGGGCGCGGCTCTTGCCGAAGGACATGGCACCACGGCCACTGCCGCCGCCCTGCATCTGGCGCATGAAGAAGATCCAGACGCCGATGAGCAGCAGCATGGGGAACCAGGAGATAAAGATCTCTGCCAGTAGCGAGGGCTCCTCGGGCGGCAGCGCCTCCACCTTGACGCCGCTGTCGAGCAGGTCCCCCATCAGACCGGGGTCCTCTGGGGCGTAGGTGGTGAAGCGCTCGTCGGCGGTGGTGACGCCGTCAATGACGTTGCCACGGATCAGCACGCGCTTCACGCGCTGCTGATTCACCTCTTGGATGAATTGGGAGTATTCCATCTTCTGGCTCGCCAGCTGGCGCGGCCCGAAGTTGTTGAATACAGACATGAGGATAATCGCAATGACTACCCACAGAATCGCGTTCTTGGCTATATCGTTCAAGATAGTGCCTCGATCTTCATTGGATGGCAGGGCGGCCCGGGGGCCATTCCGACCTAAGTTACACCACTCTGAAACCGCGGGCCAGCAGATAGACCTCTCGCGAGCGGGCGCGGGATGCCTTCGGCTTACGTGAACTCACCTTATCGAAGGCACTGCGCACGTCGCGTAGGTAGTTATCGAAGCCTTCGCCTTGAAACACCTTAAGGAGCATATCACCGCCGGGGCGGAGTACCTCACGGGCCAGTTCCAGGGTCAATTCGGCCAGGTGCATCGCACGTGGCTGGTCGACCGTCTTCATACCGCTGATGTTGGGCGCCATGTCGGACAATACAAGGTCGACACGACGCCCCTCTAGGCGGGCCATCAACTCGTCGTAGACTGACTGCTCGCGGAAATCGCCCTCGATCACCTCGACCCCGGGCAGGGCATCCATGGGTAGCACATCGAGGCCAACGACAAAGCCCTTGTCACCCACCAGGTCGGCGATGATCTGGCACCACCCACCAGGGGCGGCACCCAGGTCGATCACCGTCATGCCCTTATGCAGCAGCTTGTCCTGCTCCTGGATCTCCAGGAGTTTGTAGGCCGCGCGCGAGCGATAGCCCTCCTGCTGGGCACGTTTGACGTACTCATCGTCGAAATGTTCCTTCAGCCAGCGTCCGCTCGACTTACTCCGCGCCATCGCGCCCCTCTCCTCTCTCTCGCTCCAACGCGTGGAGCCGTTGACGGGTGTGCCACGCCAGCCACACGGCGGCGACCACCCCATAGGTAAACAGTAACCACAACTCCCCTCCCCCGCGTAGACCAAGATGCCCGCTCAAGAGCAGTAATAGCACCCCGACCAGCAGGATCACCCCCAGGTCGCGCTTGATGGGATTGAAGGGACTCGCGGCGACGCTAAAGCCTTTTGTGGCGCGAGCTGATAGACTGTCGTGCTCTTTTTTCAATACCACTCTCTCGGAGATACGACCCGTCCATGGCCCTGAAGGAAAAACAGAAGCGCTACCTGCGCCAGCTCGCCCACTCGATGAAACCCGTGGTGATGGTCGGAGGCTCCGGCGTCACCCCCGGCGTGCTGGCCGAGTTGGAGAGCTCTATCGAGCACCACGAGCTGCTCAAGGTGCGGGTGACGGGTGCCGAGCGAGAGGAGCGTGATGCGATGATTGTCGAACTGTGCGCGGCAGTCGAGGCGGAGCTGGTGCAGCGTATCGGCCACGTGGCGGTACTCTACCGCGCCCCACGCAACCGTCCCCCACGTATCCACCTACCGAAAATCTGAGGCCGATCGAAGGCATCGCCCCCGCTCAGGCGCCCGCCTGCGGGAGGCCGCCCTCAAGCGGCGTGCCGTCTGACGCCCCACCACTCCCCGCGCCATCCTCTCGCGTCATGCGCTTGGCCTGTTTGGCTGCTGCCTTCTGCGCCTTGCGCTCGGCGGCACGCACCCCGTCACGCATGGTGCTCCAAACACCGAGGCCGAGCAGGCCGAGGCCGAGGATGGAGGTAAGCAGATAGGCCACGGCGGAGATGCCGTGCAGCTGTTTGAACTGCTCCATCACCGCACTCCCCTCTACCAGCCCCTGAGACTTGAGTACGGCCATCTGCGGCTGCAGCTCGAAGTGGCCGTAGGCCACCAGGGCGACCATCGCCACCACCACCACTAGGCTGAAGAAGCGGCGCACCGGATCGGTCAGATAGATCAGGAAGAGGATTCCGGCACAGATGAAGCCGGTGTAGCTCTCGACGATGAACATCTCACCGGCGATCTTACCCGCCAACACCTTGTCATCGGTCAGGTGGTGAAACAGACCGGGCACCGCCAGGTAACCCACGGCCCACAGGCTGCCGACCCAAAAAGAGACGACCATGCGTTCGGCCACATGCATCCACATAGGGGGTTACCTCGTTGTGACTGGGTGGTTACTCGTAGCGGATGGCGAGGATCTCAAACTCACGCGCCCCACCCGGGGCCTGCACCAGGGCTACATCGTCCAGCTCCTTGCCGATCAGGGCGCGGGCGATGGGCGAGTTGACCGAGATGCGGTTCTGTTTGATATCCGCCTCGTCGTCACCGACGATCTGGTAGGTCACCTCGGTGTCGGTCTCGACCTCCAGGAGGTCGACGGTGGCACCGAAGACGATCTTGTCGGCCACGGCAACCGTGGTGGGGTCGATGATCTGGGCGTTGCCGAGCTTGCCCTCGATCTCCTGGATACGCCCCTCGATGAACCCCTGCTGCTCGCGCGCGGCGTGGTACTCGGCGTTCTCCTTGAGGTCGCCATGTTCGCGCGCCTCGGCGATCGCCTTGATCACGCGCGGACGTTCGACGCTCTTGAGGTGGGCCAGCTCTTCGCGCAGCTTCTCTGCGCCGCGCGCGGTCATCGGGGTCTTGTTCATGCCTTCAGCTCCTGATGCAGGTCTTGCAGTCGATTGACGCTGTTGTCATCGATCATCTTCATGGCCATCACGGTCGCCTCGGCGCCGGCCAGAGTGGTGGTATAGGTCACCTTGTGATTGAGCGCCTCGCGGCGGATCAGGAAGGAGTCGGCGATCGCCTGCTTATCTTCCGTGGTGTTGACGATGAAACTGATCTCATCGTTCTTGATCATGTCGACGATGTGCGGGCGCTCCTCGGTCACCTTGTTCACCACCTTGTGTTCGACCCCGGCCTCGGCCATGTGGCGTGCCGTACCGCGGGTGGCGTAGATGGTGAAACCGAGGGCGATCAGCTCACGCGCCAGTGCCGGGCCATGCGGCTTGTCGATCTCGCGCAAGCTGATGAAGGCGTTGCCACCACGCGGCAGCACCACACCAGCGGCACTCTGCGATTTGGCAAAGGCCTCGGCGAAGCTACGCCCAACGCCCATCACCTCACCGGTGGACTTCATCTCGGGGCCGAGGATCGGGTCGACGCCGGGGAACTTGATGAAGGGGAAGACCGCCTCCTTGACCGAGTAGTACTCAGGGACGATCTCACCACTCACCACCTGCTCGGGGAGCTTCTTGCCCACCATGCAGCGCGCGGCGATCTTGGCCAGCGGGCGACCGGTGGCCTTGGAGACGAAGGGCACGGTACGCGAGGCACGCGGATTCACCTCCAGCACATAGACCTGGTTGTCCTTGATGGCGAACTGGGTGTTCATCAGGCCGATCACCTTCAGCTCACGGGCCATGGCGTCCACCTGACGGCGCAGCTCGTCCTGGATGTCGCTCCCCAGGTCGTAGGGCGGCAGCGAGCAGGCCGAGTCACCGGAGTGCACGCCCGCCTGCTCGATATGCTCCATGATGCCACCGATGACCACGTTCTCACCGTCGCACACCGCATCCACGTCCACCTCGACGGCGTCGTCGAGGAAGCGGTCGAGCAGCACCGGGGAGTCGTGGGAGACGGAGACCGCCTCGTGCATGTAGCGGCGCAGGTCGCTCTCGTTATAGACGATCTCCATGGCGCGACCACCGAGCACATAGGAGGGGCGCACCACCAGCGGGTAACCGATGTCGGCGGCCAGACGCACGGCGTCCTCCTCGGTGCGCGCGGTGCGGTTCGGCGGCTGGGTCAGACCCAGCTTGTCGATCATCTTCTGGAAGCGCTCGCGGTCCTCGGCCAGGTCGATGGAGTCGGGGGTGGTGCCGATGATCGGCGCCCCGGCCGCCTCCAGGTCGCGCGCCAGCTTGAGCGGGGTCTGCCCGCCGTACTGCACGATGACCCCCTTGGGCTGTTCGAGGTGGATCACCTCCAGCACGTCCTCCAGGGTGAGCGGCTCGAAGTAGAGGCGGTCGGAGGTGTCGTAGTCGGTGGAGACGGTCTCCGGGTTGCAGTTGACCATGATGGTCTCGTAGCCGTCTTCGCGCATGGCGAGGGCGGCGTGGACGCAGCAGTAGTCGAACTCGATACCCTGACCGATGCGGTTCGGGCCGCCACCGAGGACCATGATCTTGTCACGGCTGCTCGGGTTGGACTCGCACTCCTCCTCGTAGGTGGAGTACATGTAGGCGGTGGAGGTGGCGAACTCGGCGGCGCAGGTGTCGACGCGCTTGTACACAGGGCGCACGCCATGGGCGTGGCGCACCTTGCGCAGCTCCCCCTCGCGCACGCCGAGCAGCTTGGCCAGGCGGCGGTCGGAGAAACCCTTGCGCTTGAGCTGGAACATGAAATCCTTATCGATACCGGAGAGGCCGCGTGCGCGCACCTCCCCCTCCATCTGGATCAGCTGCTCGATCTGCACCAGGAACCAGGGGTCGATGTGGGTGAGGTTGTGCACCTCCTCCAGGCTGAAACCGGCACGGAAGGCGTCGCCCACGTAGAGCAGACGGTCGGCCGATGGGGTACGGATGAGCTGGCGCAGATCCTCCTGAATCCCCTCCTTCTGCAGGTCGACCTTCTCGTCCAGACCGTCGATACCGGTCTCCAGACCGCGCAGGGCCTTCTGCATCGACTCCTGGAAGGAGCGCCCGATGGCCATCACCTCGCCGACCGACTTCATCTGTGTGGTCAGCACCGGGTCGGCCTTGGGGAACTTCTCGAAGGTGAAGCGCGGCACCTTGGTCACGACGTAGTCGATGGAGGGCTCGAAGGAGGCCGGGGTGGCACCGCCGGTGATGTCGTTCTGCAGCTCGTCGAGGGTGTAACCCACGGCCAGCTTGGCCGCTACCTTGGCGATAGGGAAGCCGGTCGCCTTGGAGGCGAGCGCCGAGGAGCGCGACACGCGCGGGTTCATCTCGATGATGGTCATGCGCCCATCGTCGGGGTTGATGGCGAACTGGACGTTGGAGCCGCCGGTATCGACGCCGATCTCGCGCAGCACCGCCAGCGAGGCGTCGCGCATGATCTGATACTCCTTGTCGGTCAGGGTCTGCGCCGGGGCAACGGTGATGGAGTCGCCGGTGTGCACGCCCATGGGGTCGAAGTTCTCGATGGAGCAGATGATGATGCAGTTGTCCTTGCGGTCACGCACCACCTCCATCTCGTACTCCTTCCAGCCGAGGATCGACTCTTCGACCAGGAGCTCGTTGGTCGGCGAAAGGTCGAGGCCACGCTTGCAGATGGTCTCGAACTCCTCCTTGTTATAGGCGATACCGCCACCGGAGCCGCCCATGGTGAAGGAGGGGCGGATGATGGTGGGAAAGCCGACCATCGCCTGCACCTGCCACGCCTCCTCCATGGAGTGGGCCACGGCGGCCTTGGGCATCTCCAGGCCGATCTTGGTCATCGCCTTGTGGAACTTGTCGCGGTCCTCGGCCTTGTCGATCGCCTCGCGGGTGGCGCCGATCATCTCCACGCCGTGCTCGGCGAGCACACCGTGACGGGCCAGGTCGAGGGCGCAGTTGAGCGCGGTCTGACCGCCCATGGTGGGGAGCAGGGCGTCGGGCTTCTCGATCTTGATGATCTCGGCCACCGCCTGCCAGGTGATGGGCTCGATGTAGGTGGCGTCGGCCATCTCCGGGTCGGTCATGATGGTGGCCGGGTTGGAGTTGACCAGCACCACGCGGTAGCCCTCCTCGCGCAGCGCCTTACACGCCTGCGCGCCGGAGTAGTCGAACTCACACGCCTGACCGATGACGATGGGGCCGGCACCGATGATGAGGATGGTCTGGATGTCTGTACGTTTGGGCATCTGCTCTTTACCGCGTCAATCTGGGTGAAACCGCCCCGCGTGGCTGGGGCGGTTGCGCTGCCGGTCAGCCCTGGCGGGCGGCCTCGATGAGTTCGATGAAGTGGTCGAACAGGGGGCCCACGTCGTGTGGGCCGGGGCTCGCCTCCGGGTGCCCCTGGAAGCTGAAGGCGGGGCAGTCGGTGCGCTCGATACCCTGCAGCGAACCATCGAACAACGAGCGGTGGGTGGGGCGCAGGGTCTCGGGCAGGCTCTGCTCATCCACCGCGAAGCCGTGGTTCTGGCTGGTGATCATCACCTGACCGCCATCGAGCGCCTGCACCGGGTGGTTGGCGCCGTGGTGGCCGAACTTCATCTTCACCGTCTTGGCGCCGCTGGCGAGGCCGAGGAGCTGGTGGCCAAGGCAGATGCCGAAGGTGGGGATGCGCTGTTCGAGCACGCTCTGAATAGCGGAGATGGCGTAGTCACACGGCTCCGGGTCACCGGGGCCGTTGGAGAGGAAGACGCCGTCGGGATTGAGCGCGAGCACCTGCTCCACCGGGGTCTGGGCAGGGACCACGGTGAGGCGGCAGCCACGGTCGACCAGCATGCGCAGGATGTTGCGCTTGACGCCGTAGTCGAAGGCGACCACATGGTAGGGCAGCTCGGCGGGGTCGCGGGCCACATGCCCCTGCTTCAGGCTCCAACTCCCTTCGAGCCAGGTGTAGCGCTCGGTGGTGGTCACCTCCTTGGCCAGGTCCATCCCCTTGAGGCCGGGGAAACCACGGGCAGCGGCCAGGGCGGTCTCGGCATCGATGTTGTCACCGGCGACGATACAGCCGTTCTGTGCCCCCTTCTCGCGCAGGATGCGGGTCAGCTTGCGGGTGTCGATATCGGCGATACCGACCACCTTGTGGCGCGCCATGTAGTCACCGAGCGACTCGGTGTTGCGCCAGCTGCTGGCGAGCAGCGGCAGATCGCGGATCACCAGGCCGGAGGCGACGATCTCGCCCGCCTCTTCGTCCTCGGCGTTGGTGCCGGTGTTGCCGATGTGGGGATAGGTGAGGGTGACAATCTGACGCGCGTAGGAGGGATCGGTGAGGATCTCCTGATAACCGGTCAGGGCGGTGTTGAACACCACCTCACCGACCGTTTGCCCTTCGCTGCCGATGGATTTTCCCCAGAAGAGGCTGCCGTCTTCCAGGGCCAACAAGGCCGGTTTGCCCAAAATGACCTCCACTTAGATGCGCAAAGCGGGAGGAGTCCGTGGGGACCCTCCCGCTCGAATATGAACCGATCGAGCCGTGCATTGTCGTTGGACATGGGCTCGCGCTCGGTTATTGTAAAGGAGCGCTCCACGGACTGTCCATTCACAGGGAGAGATAGATCGCCCAATCTCGGGGCATCGCCGTCAGCCTGAAGTAAGCGTTTGATTTTAGCCTGCACGCCGCCCGCTGCAGCGACCCCGAAGGGGCGTTTCATGGAGTGTCAGCAGCCCGCGAGCACACCACTTGTGGCGCCATGCTGCACCAAATAGAGGCAGATTGCCGCCTACCGCCCCCGCCCCGCACGCCTCTGTTCGCCCTGGCCCACGGCAGGGGATATGATGAACGCATGCGTGACATTACTCCCCTCCCCCTGTCGCAGGCGCGCCTATGAGTCACCCCTCACCTGTCCCCGAGATCGTCGCCGGCACGGCCCTACTGCTGCTGGTGGCCGCCGCCATCCTCGCCCTGAGCAAGCGCCTGCGCCTGCCCTTTACCGTCGCCCTGGTACTGGTTGGGATGCTGCTCAACGCCCTCTCCCACCACTATCCCGGTGAACTGCACCTGGTGCACAGCGTGAGCATCTCGCCGGAGCTGATCCTGTTTGTATTTCTGCCGACGCTCATCTTCGAATCGACCTACAACCTGGATGCCCGCCAACTGCGGCGCAATCTCGCCCCGGTGATGCTCTTGGCCGCCCCGGGCCTGCTCCTCTCCACCGCCCTCATCGGCCTCATCCTCTGGGCCGCCACCCCAATCCCCCTGGCCCCTGCGCTGCTCCTCGGCGCGATCCTCTCGGCCACCGACCCGGTGGCGGTGATCGCCCTGTTCAAGCAACTCGGCGCGCCGCAGCGGCTGGTCACCCTGGTGGAGGGGGAGAGCCTGTTCAACGACGCCACCTCCATCGTGGTGGCGCGCATCCTGGTCGGCGTGGTGGTGGCGGGGGGCGTCTCCGGCGCGACCCTGGTGGAGGGCGCCATCGACTTCGTCGTGCTCTTCTTCGGTGGCCTGCTGGTGGGGTGGCTGATGGGCCTGGTCACCGGCTGGCTGCTCGGGCTGGTGGAGAGCGACGCCTTCATGGAGATCACTCTCACCACGGTACTCGCCTACGCCTCCTTCTGGGTCGCCGAGCACGCCCTGCACGTGAGTGGTGTGATGGCGACGGTGGCGGCGGGTATCACCCTCGGCGGCTGGGGCCGCACCAAGGTCTCGCCAGCGGTGCGCGTCTATCTGGAGCACTTTTGGGAGTACATGGCCTTTATCGCCAACGCGCTGATCTTCCTACTCGTCGGGTTGCAGGTGGAGTTTCAGGCGCTGTGGGACTCCCTCGACCTGCTGGTGTGGGTGATCGTCGCCATGTTGGTGGCACGCGCCGCCCTCACCTATGGTCTCATTCCATTGCTCGGTCGCCTGCCCGGTCACGAGCCCATCGACCGGCGCTATCAGACGGTGATGTACTGGGGCGGGCTGCGCGGGGCCATCGCCCTGGCCATCGCCCTCTCACTGCCGGCGTTCGAATACGCCGACACCTTCGTCGCCCTAGTGATGGGCGCGGTGCTCTTCACCCTGCTCGCCCAAGGGCTGACCATGGCCCCGCTGATGCGCAAACTAGGGCTCGATGTGCCCCCGGCGGCCGACCGCTACAACTACATCCAGCGCGACCTCAATGCAGCGCAGATGGCCCTGGCGCACATCCCCTCGCTGCAGCGCGGCGGTCTCTTCTCCGCCACCGTGGCGCGCCAACTGCAAGGGCGTTGTGAGCAGGACCTGGGGCAGGTGCGCGAGCGCCTGGAGCGCTTTCGTCACGATGAGCTGGGGCCGAGCCAGAACCGCGCCATCGCCTGGCTCGATACCTTCGCCGAGGAGCGCGCCCTGTACGGGGAGATGTTCACCAAGGGCCACCTGAGCGAGTCGGCCTATCGCGAGCTGCTGGCCAACCTGACCCTGCAGCTCGACGCGGTGCGCTACGACAACCGCCTCGGTCACTACAGCACCCCACCGGCACGCCGTCGGCGCATTGAGGCGCTGCAGCAGCGCCTGGCCCAGACACCGCTCATCGCCCCGTTGGTCGAGCGCATGCGCCTGGCGCGTGTGGCCCTCGACTACGAGATCGCCTGGGGCCACTACCAGGCCAGCCGCGCGGTGCTCAAGACGCTGGATGAGGCGGCCCGTAGCGGCACCCTAGAGGCCGAGGTACACGATGAGCTGCACACCCAGTACAGCCTCTGGCACGACAACGCGCGCCGCAGTCTGGACAGTGCCGCCGAGCAGTTCCCCGAGTTCGTCACCGCCATGCAGGAGCGTCTGGGGGAGCGCAACATCCTCCTCGCCCGCGCCGAGGCGACCGAGCACTTCGTCGAGCAGGGGCGCCTGTCACGGGATGTGGGCGAGGGCGAGCTCGCGCAGATCGCCCACGACCTGCGTGCCCTACGCGGCTTCGAGGTGGCCACCCTACGGGTGGAACCCACCGAACTGCTGCGTAAGGTGCCCTTCTTCCAGGCCTTCGCCGAGGCGGAGTTCACCGCCGTAGCACAGCAGATGAAGGCCCACACCATCGCCGAGAACGCCGAGGTGATCCATCAGGACGAGCCGGGCGACTCGCTCTACCTCATCGCCCGCGGGGTGGTACGTGTGCAGCGCCAGGAGGCGGACGGCACGCAGCACCAGTTGGCCACGCTGATGGCCGGTGACTTCTTCGGTGAGATGGCACTCCTGCGCGGCGAACGGCGCAGCGCCACGGTGCGTGCAGTCACCCCCAGCTCGCTCTACGAGCTCAAGCGTGAGGCGTTGGACCGGGTGATGGCGGCGCACCCGGATGTGCGCCGTGCGCTGGAGGAGGTGATGGCACAGCGCAGCGCCCAGGAGAACCTGAGCCGTTCACAGGAGGCGGGCTAGAGGAGCGTGACGTCGCGATAGAGGATGATGTCGGGGAAGGCGTCGGCCCAGAAGTGCTCGATATTGGCCAACAACACCTCCTGGTCCACCTCGTCGAGCCCCTGTTGCGCAAAACCCTTGCCCACCCAGTAGGGGTAATTGAGGTAGATTGCGCGGTGATTGGCACCGATCTCGTCGGCGAGGCCCTCGTCATCCCCAGCCTCGGTCAGTGCCCAAAGGGTGAGGAACTGCTCGCCCACCTCCTGCCCGGCGAGGCGGAAGGCCTCGGGGATGTAACCGTGGTAGGCACTACCGTAGGTGGCCGACTGCACCCGCAGGGGACCATCGAGGTTGGCATTGAGGATGGCGAGGGCCGCGTTGTCCAGGGTCAGAGGCCGCTCCCCCAGGCTCCCGATGGTGTCCGGGTCGACCATCACGCGTACCACATAGCCGACGAAGGCACTCTCCAGACTCTCCACCAGCTCTTCGCGCACCAACGCCTCGGCCTCCTCGGGGGTGGCATAGAAACGATGCCGACTGCGTGCGTTCTCTGGCAGTCTAGAGAAGTTGGAACCGACGATCTGGCCCATCTCGATGAGTCCGACCGGGTGGAAGAGCACGCAACAGGTGTTCATAGTCTGTTTCCTCATGGGCATTTTTGGCGGATGATACCGCGTGGCCCCGAAGCTTAGAGGAGATACCATTCATGAGCAAACGGCTCTACTTTTTACTCCCTGACCTCGCGAGCACCCATGCACTCACCGCTGAACTGGTCGAGCAGGGGATCCCCAAGGAGCAGATCCACATCCTCGCCGACCACACCACCCCACTCGATGGCCTGCCAGAGGCCAACTTCATGCAGAAGAGCGACTTCAAGAATGGGGTGGAGTTGGGGCTCGGGGCCGGGGGTGTGGCGGGCTTGGTAGGCGGCCTGTTGGCGGTCACCTTCCCACCTGCCGGGCTGGTGCTGGGTGGCGGTGCGCTGCTGGCCATGTCCCTGGCCGGTGCCGGTGTCGGTGCCCTGGTCTCGGGGATCATCGCCCAGGAGATCCCCAATCACGAGCTGGAGGCGTTCGAGAGCGCCATCGAGGCGGGGCAACTACTGATGATCGTCGATGTGCCCAAGGTGCGCCTCGACGAGATGCTGGCACTGATCCACGACCACCACCCCGAGGTGACCATCGGCACCACGGAGCCGAAGGCACGCAGCTACTGACGCCGACTCAATCCATCCCCGCCTGGCGCAGACAGGCGGCGGTGGCGCTGTCCATGGTCGCCACATGTTGGCGGAACCAGGTGGGGATGCCCTCGTTGATGTAGGCGCGGGCCATCGCCTTGGGCGCTTTCATCATGTGGTCGAACTCGTTGAGCACACGGATGTGCTCGGCCATGTGGATACGGATCATGGGAAACCCGCACTGTTCCATCTGGAGCTTTTCGCCATCGAAGTGCTCGACCAGATGTGCACGCAGCTCGGTACAGGCGGCCTTGAACGCCTCATCGCCCACCGCATCCACGCAGGCCTGATGGATCGCCATGAAGTGCTGATGCACCCCGTCCATGGAACCGAGGCCTAGTCTAAAACCCTCTTCCCACTGCATGGCGCTTACTCCTTTAGGCCCAGAACGTCTTGCATGTCGTAGAGCCCGGCGCCCTGCCCCGCCAGCCACAGCGAGGCGCGCGCGGCACCCTTGGCGAAGGTCTGACGGCTAGAGGCCTTGTGGGTGATCTCCACCCGCTCACCGAGCCCGGCGAACATCACGGTGTGCTCGCCGACGATGTCGCCGGCACGGATGGTCTCGAAGCCGATAGTCTTGCGCTCACGCTCGCCGGTGATCCCCTCGCGGCCATAGACGGCACACGTCTTGAGGTCACGACCGAGCGCCTCGGCCACCACCTCGCCCATGCGCAGGGCGGTGCCGGAGGGGGCATCGACCTTGTGGCGGTGGTGTGCCTCGATGATCTCGATGTCCACCTCATCGCCGAGCACCTTGGCGGCGGTCTGCAGTAGCTTGAGGCAGAGGTTGACGCCGACGCTCATGTTGGGGGCAAAGACGATACCGATCTGCTCGGCAGTGGCCGCGATCTTCGCCTTCTGCGCCTCGGTGAGGCCGGTGGTACCGATGACCAGCCCCTTGCCGTTGGCAGCGCAGAAGTCGAGCAGGTGCTCGGTCACCTCGGGACGGGTGAAGTCGATCACCGTGTCGAAGGCGTCGACCACACTGGCCAGGTCATCGACCACCAGCACCCCCAGGGTGCCGACACCGGCCAGCTCGCCCGCGTCGGTGCCCACCAGGGTGCTGCCGGTACGCTCCACGGCGGCACCAACGCTGACCCCTTCGGCGGCGTGGCACGCCTCGATCAGCGCCCGCCCCATGCGGCCACCGGCCCCCATAATCGCTACTCGTGTCATCTCGATTCCTCGTGCACATAAAGACAACGCCCCGCGAACGGGGCGTGCCATCGATTCGTTCTCGGGCGGATCTTACCAGCTAATGTAGGCGTAGCCCTGCTCTTGTAGCTCCATCAGGTCGGCAGCCCCCACCTCGACATACTGGGCGAAGGGGAGCAGGTCGTCGGTGGTCCAATTGAGGCTCTTCATGGTATTGCCGCAGGCGTGGAACTCGACACCGTACTGCGCCAAGCTGGCGACGCGCTCCTTGATCTCATCGCTCACCGGTCGCCCAGGGTTCTTCGCCAGGATGTGGATACCGGGACCGAAGCAGGTGACGACGATCTTGATGTTGTCACCGTACTTGCGCAGCATCGCCCCCACCGAGAAGAGCACGTGGTTCTGATACTCCGGTTCGGCCTTGTTGAACTGGTAGAGCACCTTGTGCTCGGGCTCGTCACCGGGGAAATGCATCTCGTCTCCCCCAGACGCCTCCTCGGCGCGCGCCTTGCGCAGCCCGAACAGGCCTAGCCCACCGCCCACCAACAGGCCACCGAGCAGGCGGCGGCGGCTATCGTCGTGTGAGGGCACCGCGACTCGACTCTTCTTCTCTTCGCTCATCTTGGCTACTCCTGGGTTGTGTGACACGCCAACGCCGGGCGCGCCCTCTATGACACCCGTAATGGGTGGATGTTTCCCTATTTGAACCATTCTAACCCAAGCTCAAGCGTCGCCAAGCCACCAGAGGCGCAGGCGCACACCCCAGGGTGAACTGAGCCCGCGCATTACCCAACGCACCTCGCCATTGGGCGAGACGATGAGCAGCGCAGGTACCGCCTTCACCCCCAAGCGTTGCGCCAGCTCCCCTCGCGGGTCGACCAGGGTCGGCCAGTCGAGCCCATTGTGCGTCAGGTAGGCGGACACCGCCGGTGCCTCACCGGACTGCATCGCCAGCGTCTGCAGCTCATACCCACGCCCCAGCGCCTCGACCCAGGGTCGCTGGGTTTGGCACACCCCGCACCACTCGGCCCAGACGTAGATCAACCGGGGTGGGTCGCGACGCCAATCGACCGCCTCTCCCTGCACGGTGGTACCGATGTAGGCGGGCAGCGGCCGCCCGATCTGGTCGCGAAATAGCCACCACTCCAACGCGCTGGAGAGGGCGAAGACGAGCAACAGCCAGAGCAGCAGTGAGCGGACAGCATGAAACAATACCCGCCGGGGGGGTGGTGTCATGCGAAGTCACCTTGTGTAGATCGACGTCAATGCAGGGACGCGACAGCTAGGGTAATTTGATCCACCAGGGGAGATCCCCCGAAAAACGCACTATAAAGATAGAAACACCATGGAGCTTCCCGTTCATGTCCATCATCAAGTGGAACAAGAAGAGCTATAGCGTCGAGGTCCAAGAGTTGGATGACCAGCATCAGGTGCTGTTCAATCAGATCAACGACCTCTACGAGGCCTTGGAGGGGCAGGACTCCGATAACACCCTGGATGAGCTGATCGCCCGCCTACTCAGCACGCTGCGGATCCACTTCGCGGTCGAGGAGTCGTTGATGCGCATCCTCGGCTACGAGGGCTACGCCCCGCACAAGGTGATCCACGACCAGTGCATGGGCCACCTGCGACAACTGGAGGAGCGCTTTCGCCAGGGAGACCGCGAGGCGGCCACCGAGCTACTACAGTACATCCATGCTTGGCTCGAAGGGCACATCCGCGAGCATGATCGGGCCTATAGCGAGCACTTTCTCAGCCAGGGTCCCGGCGGTCTGCTTAAACGATTCTGGTAGGGGTTCAGCGTGAACCGCCGAGACCACCCGGGCCCGGGTCGGTCTCCACCGCGCCCGTCAACGGCATCGGCACTCGCCCCTGGTCAGCGGTAGATGCATCCCCTTCGAGCCCCTCCTCTCCATTCGGCGGGAGCGACGAGGTGTGGGGAAGCTCGTTCTCATCCTCGCTCGGCAGCTCCAGCTCCTCTTCGTCGCCCCCCGCTGCAACCAACTGTGCCAGATTGCGCCCCTGTAACACCGTTGCCTCGGCGGTGTGCAGCCCGCTCAGCACCTCGTCCACCGGGGTGTGGCGCAGGGCACTGTGCTCAGCATAGAGGGCGTTTTCCCCCTCACTCGCCACCAGGGCGTAGAGGCCTTCCAGGTCGAGTAGGCGCGGCTCCTTCGCCGGCAGGTAGCGCGGGGGCTCGTCCGCGCTCTCGACCACCCAGTCCCAGGCGATAAGGCGCGCCAGGCGCTCCTCCACCAGGTCGACCGGGAGTTGGAAACGGCTGGCGAGGTTGTCCAGGGTCGGACCCGCCTTGCCAAGGTGATGACGACGGGCGATGAGGTAGGCGACGAGGAGGGTCACCTGGAGCAGCATGCGATTACTCAGGCGCGGCGCCTCGCTACCCCAGCGCATCTGGCGCGGATGCTGGTGGTAATAGGCGGCGGTGGCGCCAAAGAGGAGGATCAACCAGCTGATATAGAGCCACATCATGAACAAGATGAGGATGGCGAAGCTGGAGTAGACGGCGAAGGTCTGGGTGGAGTTACGCACGAAGATGGCGAACAGCATGCCGCTGGTCTGCCACAACACACCGCTGATGGCAGCGCCGAACAGAGCCGAACGCAGGCGCACCTTGGTGTTGGGTATGAAGACATAGATAAAGGTGAAGGCGCCGATGACGAAGAGGTAGGGCACCAACTTGCCAGCCAACAGCAGCAGGGTTCCAAAGGGCTCGATCTCGACCAGACGCTGCACCAACTGATTGCTCAGCAACGAGGCACTCATGCCCAAGGCGGTAAAGATGAGGGCCGGCCCGACCATGGTGACACTCAGGTAGTCGGTGAACTGCCGCCCGATGCCACGGCGCCGCTTGACCCGCCAGACGAAGTTGAAGGCATCTTCGATCTTCTTCAACAGCGAGATGACGGTGAAGAGCAGGAAGCCGAAGCCGACCGCCCCGAGCACGCCTACCTTCATGTTCTCGACAAAGCCGAGGATGCGCCCTACCACCTCCTCGACCATCACTGGACCGAGCTGCGCGGCGAGCAGCTGTGTGAGCAGCGGCTCGATCTGATTGTGCGCACCGAACGCCTTGAGCAGGGAGAAGCTCACTGCGAGCAGTGGCACGATGGAGAGGAGCGTGGTGTAGACCAGGCTCATGGCACGCAAGGTGAGTTGCCCATCCACCAGGGAGTGGCCGAGCAGCAGAAACATGCGTAGCAGCGGGTAGGTCTGGCGCTTGAGCCAGACGAGGCGTTCACCCTCGTGCGGCTCGCGCCACAGGGTGTAGGTGAAAAAATGGGTCATCCCGGTCTGTTCGTCGTTCATAGGCCCTCCGCTCTGCGCGCCATTATCCATCACTTATCGCTCAGTGTCGCGAACGGGTCAGTCACCCCGCCGACGCCCGCCCGCCTCGCGCCGCAACTGTCGGGCAAACGCACTCATGCCCAGGTCGAGGCGGGCATCCAAGCGCGCCGCCTGCTGTGCCAACTGCTCGAAACGCCGCCGCCCTACGGGTTCGCGTCCTACCAGGCCGATGAGGTTGTCGCGCCCCGCGAGCGGTAGGCGCAGTGGGCGGTCACCAAAGGCGAGGCCGAGGGGCTCCAGGTAGTCGTCCACACCGAGGGTATCCTCGCACCAGAGGTTGATGGCCAAGGCCCCGCCAGGCAGCAATCGCTCATGGCACATGGAGAAGAAGACCTCCCCCCCAACGCTGGGCGCGATACCGGCGGCATCGAAGCCATCGAGCAGGATCAGGTCATAGCGGTGCCCCTCATCGAGTGGGGCCGAGAGGATGTAGTCGGCACCATCCCCCAGGGTGATGCGCAGCCGCTCGCCCTCAGGCAGACCGAACCAGTCGCGGGCCACCTCGGCCACCGCAGGGCGCAGCTCCAAGGCGTGCAGTGAGAGTTGGGGGTAGTGTGCGAGGAGAAACCGTACCAGCGAGCCACCACCCAAACCCATCAACAGGACCCGTCTGGGCTCGGGGTTGAGCAGCAGGGCCGCGAGCATAGCACGGGTATAGCGCAGCACCAGTGTCTGCGGGTGGGCCAGTAGCATGGCACTCTGGCATGCCCCGGTGCCGAAGTGCAGGCGCCGCTCGGGTCCCTGCTCGACGACCTCGATGGGCCCCAACTCATCTTGGGTCAGATAGACCAACCGCCCGCCGTGGCGCTCTCCCATAACCCATTCTGCCTCTTTCTACTGACGCGTCGCGCAAGGATAATAGACGCATGCCTATCCCGGAACACTATCAGCTGGCCGATGGCCGCTGTGTACCCTTACGCCTCTACAGCCACCCCCGTGCCCGACGCCTGCGCCTCAAGGTCCGCGCGCCGGGTCAGGTGGAGTTGGGGGTCCCGCCCGGTTGCAGTCAGGCCAAGGCACTGGCGTTCTTGCGCCAGAACGATGCCTGGTTGGCACGCCAGCTCACCCTCCTGCTCACCCCCATCTCGCCACCTGAGCAGCTCCTTCTGCCTGCCATCGACGAACAGTGGCGACTCAACCTCAGACCCGGGGCGACACGCAACCGCGTCAGTCGCAGCGCCGACACCCTCACCATCGCCTATACCGAGGCGGGCTGGGAGGGGCCCCTGCGTGGCTGGCTCGCCAAGCGTGCGGCCGAACACCTGCCACCCTGGCTCGACGCGACCAGCACGCGGCTCGACATCCCTTACTCGCGCCTCACTATCCGCGGCCAACGTAGTCGCTGGGGCAGCTGCTCGGCCCAAGGGAGTATCAGTCTCAACTACAAGTCGCTCCTCTTGCCCAAGGCGTGTGTGGAGTACCTGCTCGTGCATGAACTCTGCCACCGCCGCCACATGGACCACTCCCCGCGCTTCTGGGCCCTGGTCTCCCACTACCTGCCCGACCACCTCCAGCGGCGCCGTACCCTACGTCTTACTGAACGGACGCTGCCGCGCTGGCTGCATGGATGAGATACGCGCGCGGGTAGCCACCGACAACCCTCGATCACCGCTCGCAGATACCGGCTCATCGGCTCGACAGTGACCCGAGTACGGGTGATTTTCGTCAGATGTGCCGCGCGGCGGCACGCCTATAACTGTCATAATATCCTGGCAGAGTGTCATATCCTCCCCGCCGGTTGGTCCGCGGGGCTATACCACTCACAAAGCCAAAGCGCTGCCGCACCTCCCCACACCACGGAGTAGAGCACCATGGAAACCCCACTCACCGCACATACCTCCCACCGTTACGATGCCGAGCTGAGCGGCATTCGCAGTCGTGTCCTGGCCATGGGTGGCCTGGTCGAGCAACAACTCACCGATGGCCTCACCGCCCTCTTCACCGGTGACCAGGAGCTCGGCGAGAAGGTGGTCAATACCGACTATCAGGTGAATCGCATGGAGGTGGGGATCGACGAGGAGTGCAGCCGCATCTTGGCGCGTCGCCAGCCCGCGGCACGCGACCTGCGCCTGGTGGTGGCGATCATCAAGACCATCACCGACCTGGAGCGTATCGGTGATCAGGCCGAGCGCGTCGGCAGCATGGCCACGCGTCTGGTCGACTCCGGGGAGAGCTGCAACAGTCTGGTCGATATGCGCCACATGGCCGAACGGGTGAAGAACATGCTGCGCGGCGCGCTCGATGCCTTCGCGCGCATGGACCCGGAGGCGGCGGCCAACACGGCGGCACTCGATATCGAGATCGACCGCGAGTACGAGTCCCTCATGCGCCAACTCATCACCTTTATGATGGAGGACCCGCGCACCATCACCTGTTCACTGCATGTGATGTGGGCCGCCCGGGCACTGGAGCGCATCGGCGACCACTCACGCAATATCTGCGAGTACGTTATCTATCTGGTCCGTGGCAAGGATGTGCGCCACACCAGCCTGGAACAGATGATGGAGGAGGCCCGGGCGGAGAGTTAGCCCGGGCCATAGGGTCACCAGAACTTACGCAGCCATTTGCTCTTGGCACCGCCTTTGGCAAAGGTCTCGGTGTAACCACGGTCGATGTGCAGGATGTGGCTGACCAGCCAATCCTTCAGGTACTGCAGGAGCTCCATGCCGACGCTGTCATCACCGCGATGAAAGCGCTGCTGAAAACCGACCACATCAACCACAATCTTGTCGTGGATCGATTTGTGCTCCTCATACTCACGGTAGTGGAAGATGCGCATCAGCGCCTCCTCCACCGCGAAGTGGATCTTGGTGTACTCCACCAGCTGATCGAGCACTGAGGCGACCTCGTTGCGCTGCCCCTTGGCCGCCAGTGCGTTATAGAGCTTGTTGATCAGCTCTACCAGGCACTTGTGCTGCTCATCGATCTCCTGAATGTCGACACTATAGTCGTCACTCCATACCATCATTGACATAATTTTTTTATCCTCCGTCGTTCTACGCAGGGGGATTATTTATCCGATCCAGTTGCGAATTCTTTGCGGATGATCAATAGGTTTTGAGATTTGGTGCAAATAATCCACTATCTCACCATAGGGCAAGCCTTCAGAGCCCCGGCCTGTGTAACATGGCCTACGCAACCGCATCAGAGATCCCTACACAAGACCCGATAATCGTCGCCATTAAGGCGGCCCAGTGCAGAGAATAGACCCATGGAGCTACTCCTCGTTCGCCACGCACGTGCAGAAGATCGCGAGATCTTTGCCGAGCAAGGCCGCGCCGACCATGAACGCCCCCTCACCGACGACGGCATCGAGCGCATGTTGCAGATCGGCAAGGGACTACAGAAGGTCTATCCGAGACTGGATCTGATCCTCACCAGCCCCTACCGACGCACACTGCAGACCGCCGAGATCCTCCACGACCGCTACGGTTGCAAGCTCCAACCTTGTGAGGCACTGATCCCCGAAGAGGAGCCGGCTGCACTGTTCGAGTTACTCGGTAAATTGAACCCATCGCGCATCGCCCTAGTAGGCCACGAGCCCGACCTCGGCCTCATCGCCAGTCGTCTCCTCTCCGCCAGCCGCGAGAGTTACCTGCCACTGAAAAAAGGGGGGGCACTGCTCCTCGAACTCCCCTCTCCCCCCCTGGTCGCTACCGCGCATCTTCACTGGCTGCTCACACCCAAGCAACTGCGCGCCCTCTCGGCTACTTGAGCAAGACTGCAAAGGCCACCCTAAACCAGAGATAGGCGAGGTTTGGTGGTGCCCTAGTGGGTCGAGTCGTTTACAATCGACCCGCCTCCGGCTCCCCGCTCGGTCGCGCTTGCGGCCATCCACACATGCCAGCGACGGAAGACACCATGAGCGCAGACAGCGATACTCCCCACGAGTCAAACATCACCGACCGCCCTGAGTTTCCGGTGATGGCCTCCGTGGACCTCGGCTCCAACAGTTTCCACATGATCGTGGCACGGATGGTCGATGGGAACCTCCAGATCATCGACCGTCTGCGCGAGATGGTGCGACTCGCGGCAGGGCTGGACGAGAAGAACAACATCACCCCCGAGGCCGAGGAACGCGCCCTCGCCTGCCTGCGCCGCTTTGGTCAGCGTCTGGCCAATATGCCCCTGGGGAGTGTGCGCGTGGTCGGGACCAACACTCTGCGCAAGGCCCACAACGCCCGCCAATTCATCCGCGAAGCGACCCTGGCACTGGGCCATCCCATCGAGATCATCGCTGGCCGAGAGGAGGCACGCCTGCTCTATCTAGGTGTCTCCCACTCTGTCTCGGCAAACGAGGGTCGCCAGTTGGTGATCGACATCGGCGGCGGCAGCACTGAGTGCATCATCGGTGAACAATTCGAACCGCGCCAGCTGGAGAGCCTGCACATGGGCTGTGTCAGCTTCAGTCAGAGCTATTTTCGTAATGGCGAGATCCGCGAAAAGAACTATCTGCTCGCCGAATATGATGCGCGCCTGGAACTTCAACCGATCAAGGCACTCTACAAGCGCCTCGGCTGGGAGCGCGCCATCGGTGCCTCGGGTACGGTACGCGCCATTGCCGCTGTGGCACGCGAGATGGAGTGGTGCAGCGATTCACTCACGCGCGAGGCGATGCACAAGGTGCGTGAGGCCCTACTCGCGGTCGACCATATGGACGACCTCGACCTCAAGGGGCTCAAGGAGGAGCGTCGCGCAGTCTTCGCGGGTGGCTTCGCTGTGCTGATGGCCATCTTCGAGGAGCTGGACATCGAGGCGATGCAGGTCTCCGACTGGGCCCTGCGCGAGGGCCTGCTCTATGACCTCTTCGGGCGTATCCGCCTTGAGGACGTACGTGAGCGTACGATCAATGCCCTCTACGAGCGCTTCGACATCGACCAACAGCAGGCACAATGGGTCGAGGGCTGCGCGCTGAAGCTACTCAAACAGGTGGCAGAGACCTGGGACCTCACTGGCAACGAGCAGCGTCAGCTCCTCAGCTGGGCGGCGCGTCTGCACGAGATCGGCCTCGGTATCGCCCACAGCCAATATCACAAACACGGCGGATACCTGCTCACCCACTCCGACCTCCCGGGCTTCTCAGTAGAGGAACAGCGCACGTTAGCCGCGCTGGTACGCAGCCACAGGCGCAAGTTTCCGCAGTCGGTCTTCATGGAGTTACCTTCCCATCAGCGCCGTAGCGCCGAACGCCTCTCCCTACTACTACGCATCGCTGCCCTACTCCACCGTGACCGCACTGAGACCCAAGTTCCCAAACTTAAGGTCAAGGCCCATGCCGACGGCATCAGCCTGAAGTTTCCGGATGGCTGGCTAGAGGAGCACCCTCTCACGGTCCTCGACCTCAAGCACGAGGTGGAGTACCTGGAGCAGAGTCACTATCAATTCTCATTCAGTTGAGAAATCCAGCGGCGACGCCGCCGTCTCCGCTTCCTCTACCTCAGCCTGCGGCGAGAGTGCAGCAACGGCGGCGCTCACCAACTCCGCCACCGCATCCTCCACTGGCGTGTTCGCATAGAGCGCGAGCATGCCGGGCAGGCGGATCTCACCATGCCCACTGGAGAAAAACTGGCTCATGGAAATCCCCATGCGTCGCGCACGCCCCTCGACCGCGGTCGTCGCCACCACTCTGCCACTGCTGACCTCGACTAGGCGCAGGTCGAGGGCGAGGTAGGCGGTACGAAACTCCAGTTCGAGGATCCCTACATCTTGATCACTGAGGCGGATAGGTAGCGGTAACGTAGTCCCGCCACTCGCCCCCAGGTCTACGGCGGTCAATGAGGGAAGTAGTAACAGTTCGGCCCCCAGTAGACTCGCTCGGCTCTGTTCGCCCTCGAAGGCGATCTCGTCGAGGAGATCGCGTTCGAGGATCTGATAGCGTCCTGAGTGGAACAGGGCGTCGCTGAGAAGGGTATGAATACCTGTGAGGAAGGCCTCCGGCGCGATACGCCTCGCCTCCGTCACCATCCCCAGTTGTTGCGTCAGCCCAGTCGCATCGCCCCCAGAATGATCAGCCACCGCAGCGACCACCAGGCGTTGCAGTGGTCCGTTATAAGTCGGCTTAGACGGGGCAGCGCTGCAACCGATCAGTGAGACCAGGCAGAACAGTAGCCCGACCCAACGCATTTAGAGACGCTGTGTAACAATAAAGCGGACCCCGGCCTCGATCGCCTGACGCAGGGCCTCTTCAACCGGGGTCTTGGCCCAGCCACCGAGTCCGATAGGCAAGGGGCTAGTGGTGAAGACCAACCCCACGCCCGTCGTCGAGGAACGCCCCTCCACCGTGGTGGAATTGACCACACGTCCCGTCGCCACGTCGATGATTCGCAGGTTCAAGCCGATACACGCCTCCTTGGCACTGAGCAGCAACAGTGATGCGCCACGGCACTGCTCTTCGAACTTCACCACACTCCCCTTGATGATCAACTCGGCCCCCTCCAATTCGCCCAGCGGTGCACGCGTAGCACTGTCAAAACGCGATGTTTGCGTAAGCTCCTGCTCGCGCATCACCTCATCTAGGCGATCACGCTCCAGGACAATAAAGCGATTGGTGTTGAACAATGCGTCACTGAGCATATCGGTAAGACCCCCGCCCAGCTTCCCTGGGGCGCTGCCTGACTCGAAGTTGCTCACGGCAACACGCTTTCTAACACCGACGGAGGGTGCCGCGAGGGCCTCGTCGATAGTCGGGCCAGTACTACTGGAGACTACATTGACCGATGTGCCGCAGGCGGTGAGAAGGGATATGGAGAGTAAAAGAAGAAGCGTTCGCATGGCAGGCATAGCAACCTCGCACAGTTATGGGAATGGGAGGTTCATAAGATGGCGCCCCGAGCAGGATTCGAACCTGTGACCTTCCCCTTAGGAGGGGGATGCTCTATCCAGCTGAGCTATCGAGGCAGGAGACGGATTGTATCGGGATTTGTCAGGCGCGACCCAACATTTTCATCGGGTTTGCGTAGACCAGTGCCAACGCCTTCTCGGCACCGAGGAAGCGCTCTGCCACCTTACGCCCCTGCTCAAGGTCTGGTGGACGATAGTCCAGATTGTGCGCGTCACTGGCGATGAAATTAACCCACTCACGCTCAAGCATCTCGACACCAGCGAGCTGCGGCCCCTTACCGAACTGGCCTGCGAGAGAGGCTGCTGTGACCTGCAATAGCGCACCTTCCACCACAAAGGGGTAGAGCTTGCCGAGGTCAGTCATCATCTCTTTATTGCGTTCTGGATGGGCAATGATAGGACGGATATTGCGAGAGATGAGCCAGCGCACCAACTTGTCGCTGCCGACAGGCACGTGGTTATGCGGCAGCTCGAGCAGCATAACATCGAAGCCGTCCCATTGCCCAAGGAAGGGAATAGAGTGTTGTGCCACCTGTACCATCAGTTCACCACTGATGCGCACCTCAGCGCCCATGTGCAGCTTGAGCGGGATCGCCTCAGCTTCGAGAGCAAGTGTAAGTGAGGTGTAGGCCGCGCCGATGGTCTGCTTAGTGTTGTCGTACACACCCTGTTGGATGTGCGGGGTACAGATCGCCTCGGTGATGCCGTTCTCCACGGCATACCGGGCTAACTCCACCGCCTGCTCCAGTGTGCGGGCACCATCATCGATCCCTGGGAGGATGTGGCAATGGGTATCGATCATCCGCAAACCTTACTCTCTCGACCTGATGCCCAATCAGCCCGGGTCGCTACCGTAGCCACTGCTGTAGTAGCCCTGATATCCGTAACCGGACTTGCCATAGCCGGTCGCCTTCTCGATGTCGACGCGGTTCAGAACCACACCCAACAAGGGTGCGTTGACCTCACGCAGACGCTTGATGCCCTGCTGAGCAACGTGATACGGGGTCGTGTCGGCCTTGACCACATACAGCAGTGCGCTGGCGTGTTTGGAGAGCACCAGTGCATCACTCACAGCCTGAGTCGGCGCACTATCGATGACGATTCGGTCATACACCTCACCCAGCTGTTGCAGCACATCGGCGAAGCGTTTGGACGAGAGCAGCTCCAGAGGATTCGGCGGAACGATGCCCGAGGGGAGGATCCAGAGGTTGGTGTCCTCCACCTTGTGGATACACTCCGAGGCCTTGGCACTACCCGCAACCAGTGCTGAGAGGCCTGTCACCTTGGGGTCAAAGCCGAAGGTCTTGCCCACCGAGGGGCGGCGCATATCCGCATCCAGCAGGAGCACCTTCTCCATTTCCGCCAAGGCCAGTGCCAGATTAACAGCCACAGTACTCTTACCCTCACCAGGCAGTGATGAGGTCACCTCAACTACCTTATGCGGGTTATCCAGGCCAGAAAGCAGCAGACCTGTGCGGATCGTACGTACCGACTCGGAGAAGTTGCTGCGCTTGTCCGAGAGGAACTGCTTCTGCGGTGACTTGTTCTCCTTCATGTTGCGCATCAGTGGCAATACGCCAATCAGCGACAACTTCAGACGTCGCTCGACATCTTCGATACCCTTGAAGGTGTGGTCGAGGAATTCCATTACGAATGCCAAGACAATGCTGAAGACCACACTCGCGACGAATACCGCAAGGGAGAGATTCTGTACATTAGGTTTGTAGGGCGAGAACGATGGGCGTGCAGGGTCTACTAGACGACCGATCGGCGACTGCATATCGTCGGCAATGCTCGTCTCTTTGAAACGTGTCAGGAACATATCGTACAACTGGCGATTAGATTCGACGTCACGCTCAAGGACACGCAGCTCGTACTCCTTACGATTAATCTCCTGAACTTCCAACTCGACCTTACGCACATCATCAGCAATCGCTCGCTCGTCAGCAACCGCCAAATCATATTCAGACTTGATACCGCTGATGATCTGGCGGATTTGCTTACGGATATTGGCGCGTATCGTCTCCAGCTCTGTCGCTGCTGCAACGATCTTTGGATGCTTGTCACCGTAGCGCTGCCTCAGTTCTGAGAGCACCCGCAGTGCATCCGCCTCGTTCTGTTTAAACTGATTAACCAGTGGGTGCCCCAGTACGGACGGGATCGCCTCCAGGCGCTCCATGTCCTTAACACCATTGACTTGGTTATAGATGTTTTCAGCTTGCGCACGAAGCTTACGCGCCTCGACTAAGCGTGAAGTAAGCTCAGCCAGCTTTGCTGCAACCGTGGTCCGGACGCCTTCGACATCAATGAGACCGGAACGCTCACGGTAGTCCTGCAGTGCCTTTTCGGAGTCTTCGAGATTCTTGCGTAGATTCTCCAGACGCGACGTAAGCCAACTGGTCGCCTTTCTGGTCATCTCCAAACGTGACTCAAGAATGCTCTCAATGTAGATATCAACCAGGGCATTTGGCACCTTAGCGGCAAGCTCTGGGTCACCGGAATCGAAACTGATGTACACAACCTGACTGTTGTTAACAACTTCCACACTCAGGTTGCTTGAGAATTTGGCCACGATCGAACTACGAATCAGCTCGTTGACCTTATCTGTATTCTGCTCAAGGCTCACCTCATCATGTTGCGGCAAGATCCCTTTGGGGAGCAGGTCTTTAAAACTGAATCCACCTCCGCGCCGTTCGATCTTATACTCGTAATGTTCGGAGATATTCAGGCGGTCGATGACGCGCTCTGCTAACTCGCGAGACTTGAGGATCTGCGCTTGGGTCCAGTAGAAGCCACGTTTGTTCCCATCGACGGAGAAGAGGTCCGGGATTGAAACGACCTTGCTCGCCCCCGCCTCAAGGATGAGCGTAGCGGTCGAACGATAGATCTGCGGCAGGGAGAAGATCACCAGCAGTCCAAGGACGGTGATGACGACAGATAAACCCACAATGTTCCACTTAAACTTCCCGATTACGCGAAAGTAATCTTGAAGATTGATCGAGGACTCCTCGAATTGAACTGACTCACTCACCTGTACTACCTCTTAGTGCGATCCATAGCCGCAGAATGTCTTGTGACTAGAAGAAACTCTCTTCGACTGTAAGGATGTCACCAGGGTTAACCTCTGCATCCATTCCTACTTCCACTGGCGATTTGCTGGGATCAGAATCTCGTACCAATGTGATATTGCTATAAGAACCCCGATCGGTAATACCACCAGCGATGGTAAGTGCCTTGCGCACCGTCATTTCGGGCTGGTAACTATAACCCCCCGGCGACTGCACCTGACCGTTCACAAAGAACTTCCGGTATTGACTGATAGTCACAGTAACTTTAGGGTCGATCAGATAGCCGGCTGACAGTTCACCGGCCAACTTCCTCTCCAACTGCCCGACGGTGAGACCCAGCATCTGAATTTCACCTAGGAAGGGATATGAGATGACACCGCGATCTCGGATCACCGTCTCCATTGACAGCTCGGGTTCCCCATAGACCTGTATCTTAATGACATCGCCCGCACCGAAACGGTAGTTACCCAAATCCTCTGCCTGAACAGCAGACCAGGGCGAAGCACACAGAATCAACAGAGAGAAAAGAGCCAACAACACTGTTCGATTTGAGTAAGTCACTGATTCCACCATCCCGATATTGCTAGTTCGTCAGGCCAAAAAAAAGGATACACACAGTCGAGAACCGCCTCAGCTGCCTGAGTATAGACAGGCACTCATCCGGCAAGTTCTCTATGCGTGCATCCCTTCTTTGTAGAAACTCCGCAAAGCGGTCGGTCGCTACATGGTCGCCTTCATGGAGAGGAAGACAACGTTCTGCTTGTAATCATAGGCGGCCAGGCTTGAGCTGCGTTCGGTGGAGCGCACACCCAGACCAAGGCCGAGCCAACGGCGCATCTGATAGTCGATACGAGCCTGGGCCTGAGTCATGTCGTCTTCACGCCCGCCCTCTTGGCCACCCTCGAAGGTAGAATTCATCACCTTACCACCCAAGGTCGTCGATACCTTGCTGCTCCAGGTGTGGATCCAATCGAGACCGGCATACTTGCTCACGAGGTTATCGGTCACACTGTCGTCGGTCGCGCGCTGACCGGTAGAGAGGACAAACTTGCTATGGCGGACCGGAGTCCACTCGACGCTTGCATCCCAGAAGGTACCGGTATAGTCATCGCGCAGTGCGGAGTCAAAGTCGCGCTCCTGAGAACCAACCTTCAAGAAGCCGGTAGTCTTCCCGCTCACCGTCCAGCGCATACCCAGACTCACGATGGTGCTCAGGTTATCCTGAGTCGACTTCACGTGGATGTAATCAACATCTGTCGCGGTACCATCCAGAGTCAGGTAGATACGGCTGGCCATACGCAGTGCGAAGTGCACGCCGTAGCTCAGGGTATCGGTGTTGTTTACGTCCGTGAGGGAGAGATTCGTGTCGTAGCGGCGAACCTCGTGCCCAGCGGTGAGAGCAACGAAACCGCGTGAGGAGACACTACCGTAACTAAAAGTACCGCTGGCCCCGTAGGTATGCCACTCGGAGGGGGTAATAACACCAGGCAGGTTGGTGGTGCCCACGCCATCGTGCCCGTCGACGTAGCGCGCTTCGAGGGAGAGGCGCGCCTTTCGGGTGAAGCCCATATCGGCACCCAGGGCAAGCTCCATATCCTCGTAATCGTTGGATTCGCTATCGGCGTAGCGACCGATATCGGCCTTGTAGGTGAGGTAGTACTTGTCAGTCTTGTTGAACAGACCAAAGCCCACCGCGGGGGTAATCACCGTAACCATGGAACTCGTTTCGAGCCCATCTGCCTTCAGCTCAACGTTGTCGTCGTTTTGAATGAGGACACCCAGAGACGGTGCCACGCTGACCGGCCCCATGCGGAAACCACCTGCACCACCTGCGGCGAACGCAAGGTTAGCGGTAGAGAGGGCCGCAATGGTCAATAGACCCGAAGAAAGCTTCCAATGATTCATACCTGCACTTCCTGCCATTCAGTAATTGCTTGAAACGAAGAACGTTGTTGTTCTGATTTGTGGCACGCCAAACGCATCTAGAGGGAACAACAGAGCCTGCGTGCTACGTCAACTTAACCTTATCGCCACCTTAATCGAGCCCAGGATCAGCATCCTCTTCTGACCCTGTTTCGCCCACAACAGGGGCTTAAAGGCCTGATGACAAAGACCGTGTAATAGTAGATCTTTGGCATATCAAGAGCAAGGAAGCACTCGTAACAGCATGACCGGTCAGCTGGCCAAGAGCCACGCGAACAGACACTGCACAGCTCATTCCCATTAAGGACATTGCCCTGAATCTTACCACACGAATTGTTACAAGTGTCATCACATTGACGACACACGGTAGCCGTCCTATATCGCTACCCATGTCTCATGTAACATACCACAGGCTCTCTGGCTCGCGTTCAGTGTGACACGCTTTTGGTGACAAGAGTCACAATAGTGTGCCGTTCCCTCCGCCGTGTATGGTCTCGCCCCCGTCCTCTATTTGATATCCCCTCCATCTTAGTTGTGGTAGTTTTACCCTCCTGTCATCACCCACGGCAGCGAAAAACAATAAAAATTCCGAAGGGCAGTCTCTCATGTCACACCACAGCGAAGACATCATCAATATCGACCATGCAAAGACCCTCGACGGTCTGTTCCGCCTTCGCGTTCATCGCTCTGGTTCGACCCCGGCCTACCATGGCTTCAATAAAGAGTCGAAGCGCTGGGAGATGCTGACTTGGGAGGAGACGTCCCTCCAAGTCGAGCGCTGGCGTGCGCGCATGGCCTGTGAGGAACTACAACGGGGGGATCGGGTCGCTGTCCTGTTACGAAACTGTTCGGAGTGGATCGTCTTCGAGCAGGCGGCCCTCAGCCTGGGGCTGGTCGTCGTACCTCTTTATACCGATGATCGACCCGACAGCATCGCCTATATTCTCCAGGACGCCGATATCAAGCTACTGCTGGTACAGGATCTCAGCCGCCTCAAGCGACTCTTGGAATCGATCGAGGAGGAGTCTGCGCTCAAACGCATCATCGTTCTGGATGACCGCGCCACCGACAACCTCGACCCGCGCGTCATCACCGCCAATGATTGGCTCGCCGGGCCTGCCAGCAACCCACCCTTGCGCGAACTCGACCCCCACGCCCTCGCCACCATCGTCTATACATCCGGCACCACAGGGCGTCCCAAGGGGGTGATGCTCTCGCATCACAACATTCTGTCAGTGATCCATGCGGGTCTGACCATGGTCTCGGTCTACCCCGACGACATCTTCCTCTCATTCCTCCCCTTGTCTCATACGTTAGAGCGTACGGGCGGTTACTATCTGCCAATGGCGGCAGGTTCCAGCGTTGCCTTCGCCCGCTCCATCCCGCAGTTGGCCGAGGACCTGCTCACCGTCCAACCAACGGTGATGATCGCCGTACCGCGCATCTTCGAGCGGGTACATGGACGCATCAGCCAACAACTGGAGAAAGGCACGCCGATCGCTCGAATGCTCTTCCACACCACGGTGAAGGTCGGTTACACCCTGTTCGAATACCAACAGGCACGCCGCGGCTGGCACCTGAGTTTCCTCCTCTGGCCGTTGCTCAAGAAAGTGGTAGCGAACAAGGTCCAAGCGAAACTCGGTGGTCGTCTGCGTCTCGCTGTCTGCGGTGGGGCGGCCATGCCATTCGAGATCGCCAAGACCTTCATCGGCCTGGGAGTGACCATCCTGCAGGGTTACGGCCTCACCGAGACCAGCCCTGTCATCAGCATCAACACCCCGGAACACAACAACCCCGCCAGCGTCGGCGTCGCCCTGCGCGGCATCAAGGTGCGGATCGGCGAGAAGAGCGAGCTGCAGGTGAAGAGTCCCGGGGTAATGATGGGTTATTGGAATAACCACGCGGCTACCAAACGCATGATCGAGGCGGACGGCTGGCTCAAGACTGGCGATCAAGCACGCATCGACGACAAAGGATTCATCTTCATCACCGGTCGTATCAAGGATATCCTGGTGCTCTCGAACGGCGAGAAAGTGCCCCCAGGCGACCTGGAAATGGCCCTCACTATCGACCCGTTGTTCGAACAGGTGATGGTCGTCGGAGAGGGGCGTTCACACCTTTCGGCGCTCATCGTAGTCAACGCCGAGGCATGGCCGGTCTTTGTGCAGCACATCGGCCTCGACCCCATGTCGCCGGACAGCCTCGAATCACGTGAGGTGAAGTCCCAGGTGGTACGTCGCTGTGCCACCCTGCTCCACGACTTTCCCGGCTACGCCAAGGTGCGCCGTGTGCACCTGACCATGGAGCCGTGGACGGTGGACAACGGCCTGCTCACCCCGACCATGAAGACCAAGCGCAACAAGGTGTTGGAGCACTACGCCACGGCCATCGAACGTCTCTATGAGGAGTGATCGACCCAGGCGAGTAACAGGTCGTTGAGATTACTTCCAGTCGGACCCGTGTCGATCAGTGCCCCCAGCGCGCCGAGTGCCGTACCCGCATCGGCACGGCATAGCGCCTCGTGTGGGTCGATGCCCTCTCGTAACAGTGCCCTCCAACTCCCGCCATCCACCCAGGCGCCGGCACTCTCACCAGGACCATCACTCCCATCCGACGCACCCGCCAGCAAGGTAATCCCCTCCTCCCCGGCCAACACCTCGCTGGCGGCCAACGCCAGGGCCTGGCAGCGCCCCCCCACCCCCGGCGCGTCAGGTAGTGTGACAGTGCACTCGCCGCCCCAGAGGTGGAGCCCGGCCGGGGCAGCCAACAACCCCTCGGCCAGGCCCCGACCGAACAGCTCGGCCTCACCCTGCATGGGCTCGGCATGGCGCCACACCACTAGGCCCTCGCGCCGCGCCGCATGCTCGACGGCATCCAACAAGGCGGTGTTATCGGCCAGCAGTTGGGTCGTGAGCGACGCCCTGTCCCTCGCGAGTGGTCGAGATTCATCCAACAACACGCGCAACCAGTCCGGCACTCCCTGCGGTAGCGGACCCAAACCCGGATGAAGCGGCCCCGAACCGATACTACCCAAGTCATTACCCAGCACGTCTGAGAGCACCAGCTCACGCACCTCGCGCCCACCACACCAGGTCAACAGTCCCCCTGCCTTGAGCTGCGAGAGTCGCTTCCGCACGGCATTGACCGCCTCGATGGGATAGCCACTGGCCAACAGCCAGGCGTTGGCCGCTCGCCACTGTTCGAGACTCACCCCGGGTACCAATCGCTCCATCAGCGCCGAGGCCCCCCCAGAGAGGAGAAACAGCAGGGGTTCCCCCTCAGGCATCTGCTGCAGGTAGGCAACGACCCGCTCACCGGCCTCAAGGCTCGCCGCTGTGGGTATCGGGTGACCCGCCACCCGCTGCTCGATGCGCACCGGCAGCCCAGGCTCGGCATACCCCTCCTTGGTAATCACCAACCCATCGATCAGGTCATCACCGAGCGACTCTAACGCCCCCTTGGCCATGCTCCCCGCCGCCTTGCCCACGGCCAGCAGGTGCACGGGCCCAGAAGAGGCCAGGGGCCGAGCCTCCAACGCCTCTCGCACCAGCCGTCGTCCCTGCACGAGTGCGAGCGCTGCGGCATAGAGGCGCAGCAGGCTCACGTGCGCTTGCACGCCCCTACCCCTTCAACCCGAGCGCGAGATCAGAGATCAGGTCGGCAGGGGCCTCTAGGCCGATGGAAAGGCGGATCAATCCATCCGTGACCCCAGCCTGGGTCCGCGCCTCCGGGCTCATGCGCCCATGGGTGGTAGTGGCCGGATGTGAGATGGTGCTCTTCACATCCCCCAGATTCGCGGTGATGGAGAAGAGTCGGGTGGCGTCGATCACCCGCCAGGCCACCGCTCTGCCACCCTTCACCTCGAAGGTAACGATGCCACCAAAGCCCCTCTGCTGGCGCTGGGCCAGGGCGTGTTGCGGGTGCGACGCGAGCCCCGGGTAGTAGACCCGTGCCACCTCCGGCTGGAGCGCCAACCACTCGGCCACCACCTGAGCCCCCTCGCAGTGGGCACGCATGCGCAGTGGTAGCGTCTCCAACCCCTTGAGAAAGATCCACGCGTTGAAAGGACTCAGGGTCGGTCCGGCACTGCGCAGGAAGCTGTAGACCGACTCCAGCAGCGCCGCCGAGCCCGCCACGGCCCCGCCCAATGCACGCCCCTGCCCATCCAGATACTTGGTCGCCGAATGCACCACCAGGTCGGCCCCCAGGTCCAGGGGGCGCTGCAGGATTGGGGTACAAAAGCAGTTGTCCACCGCCAGCAGGGCGCCATGGGCATGTGCCAACTCGGCCACCGCAGTGATATCGACCATTTCGGTCAGCGGGTTGGAGGGGGTCTCCAGGAACAACAGGCGGGTATTGGGGCGCAGGGCCAGGCGCCAGCTCTCCAGCTCGGAGAGGGTCACATAGCTCACCTCCACCCCGAACTTGGTGAGAAAGTTATTGAACAGTACCGGCGTGGTGCCGAACAGCGAACGCGAGGCGACGATGTGGTCGCCCGCCTTGAGCAGGCCCATACAGGTGGCAAGGATGGCGGCCATCCCCGAACTGGTGGCGACACAACGCTCCGCCCCCTCCAGTGCGGCGAGACGCTCCTCGAAGGTGCGTACCGTCGGATTGGTGAAGCGCGAGTAGATATTGCCCGGCTCACTGCCACCGAAGCGGGCCGCCGCCTCCGCAGCGGAGCCGAAGACAAAGCTGGAGGTGGCAAAAATGGGCTCGGCGTGCTCGCCTTCGTTGGTGCGATGGACACCGGCGCGCACTGCCACAGTGGACAGTTCGAACGTCTCCCACGCCAGGGGATCATGCTGCATGGTCTACTCCTCGTAAACACTCGGCGCGGGCATAAAAAAACCCGCTTTGCATACGTGTGCTAAAGCAGGTCTTTACCCTCGCTTTAGCGGTTTTTTATAAGGCGCCCCGCAAGCTGAGACTCAAATCAGCGCCGTGAGTGAGATTAGAACCGTGTGCGGTGATTGTCAATCACCGCACAATCATCAGCGGACGTTATGCAGGTCGAGGTTGACCCCCCCGGCGGCCTCGGTGATCTGCTTGGCGCCATCATTGCGCGCATCTTCCAGCGCCTGCAGGTAGTCGCGGGTCACATCGCCCGTGACGTACTTTCCGTTGAACACCGAGGCCTCGAACTCGACCACCTCACTGGCGCTCTTGTGCAGCACCGCCCCCACCAGGTCGTCGAGGTCCTGGTAGATGAGTCGATCGGCACCGATCAGTGCGGCGATCGCCTCCTCGTCACGCCCAGAGCCGATCAGCTCGGAGGAGGCGGGCATATCGATGCCGTAGACATTGGGGTAGCGCACCGGCGGCGCGGCGGAGGCGAAGTAGACCTTATTGGCACCTGCGTCACGACTCATCTGGATGATCTGCTCGGAGGTGGTGCCGCGCACGATGCTATCGTCCACCAGCAGCACGTTCTTGCCGCGGAACTCCAGCTCGATGGGGTTGAGCTTCTGGCGTACCGACTTCTTGCGCTGGGTCTGGCCCGGCATGATGAAGGTCCGCCCGATATAGCGGTTCTTGATGAACCCTTCGCGGTAGAGCACGCCTAGGCGATTGGCGAGCTGCAGGGCCGAGGTGCGGCTGGTATCGGGGATCGGGATCACCACATCGATGTCGTGGTCAGGCCAGACGCGCAAGATCTTCTTCGCCAGTGTCTCGCCCATGCGCAGGCGCGCCTTGTAGACAGAGATCCCGTCGATGATCGAATCGGGACGGGCGAAGTAGACGTGCTCGAAGATACACGGTGAGAGCTGCGGCGCCTCGGCACACTGCTGGGCGTGAAAGCCACCGTGCACGTCGAACACCACCGCCTCGCCCGGGGCCACATCACGCAGTAACTCGAAACCGAGGGCGTCGATGGCCACACTCTCGGAGGCGGCCATATACTCCACCCCCTGCTCGCTCTGGCGTCGGCCGATCACCAGAGGGCGGATGCCGAAGGGGTCACGGAAGGCGACGATGCCGAAGTTGGGGATCAACGCCACCACGGCATAGGCGCCCTTGGCACGCTTATGCACATTGCCCACGGCACGAAAGACGTCGGTGGGCTCCAGGTTGAGCTTGTCGCTGGTGGTCAACTCGTGGGCGAAGACATTGAGCAGGGTCTCCGAGTCGGAGTTGGTATTGATGTGGCGGCGGTCTTCGCGGAACACATCGGCCTTGAGCGCCGCGGCGTTGGTCAGGTTACCGTTGTGCGCCAGGGCGATACCCCAGGGGGAGTTGACATAGAAGGGCTGGGCCTCGGCGGAGGAGGAGCAGCCGGCAGTGGGGTAACGCACATGCCCGATCCCCATATTGCCGCGCAGGCGCATCATGTGCCGCTCCTGGAACACGTCGCGCACCAGGCCGTTGTCCTTGCGCAACTGCAGCCGACCGCCGTCACAGGTCATCATGCCAGCGGCGTCCTGACCGCGATGTTGCAGGACGGTCAGGCCGTCGTAGATAGCCTGATTGACACAGCTATGACCAATGATACCAATGATTCCGCACATTCCAGGGAGACCTCGGTTGAGCGTCACGCAAGTCGGGCTCACCCCTTCTTGAGATGACTGTTCTCGATGTATTCAGGTGGGATATAGCCGCTCATCCACTCCACCAGGGGTTGAAAGTTCGCAAGCAGCAACGCCTCGCTCCACACCTCGCTCTTGGGCAAAGTGGTGAAGCCAGCCAACAAAATCAACACCGCCACCAGCATCGCCCCACGCGCGGCACCGAACACCAGGCCCAACAGGCGATCGGTACCGGCCAGCCCGGTGGTCTCCACCAGCTTGGAGACGAGGAAGTTGACCATGGCGGCGATGATGAGGGTGGAGAGAAAGAGCGCGGAGAAGGCGGCGATGGGACGCAACTCGACCATCTCCAGGTGGGGTTCGAGCGCCTGCGTCAGTGGCGCGGTGTAGGTGAGTGCCACCCAGAAGGCCATGCCCCAGCCGACCAGCGCCATCACCTCACGGGTGAGGCCGCGAAAGAGGCTGATGACCATCGAGGCGACCATGATGATCAGGATGCTCAGGTCGATCCAGTTCAGCGCCGAGGTGTCTATGGTCCGAGCCTCACGCCAAGTGGCGTCCGGGATGGATGAAGCGGCTATTTTAGCAAAGCCCCAAGGGGTGAAAAAGCAACTTCGCACAAGGGCCAGGGCGATCACAGGTCCAAGGCACAGAATTCACCCCACGAACCAGGCCCCCGAATCGGTGGACCCCTCCGGGCCGTATAGTCGATGCGATTCTCACCGAACCCGATGCAACACGAGAGTCGCCCTAGGTCCGACTCGGGTCGGGGATACCGCGACCCGCCGTTCACTGGGTGGCGCGCATCACCAGACCGTTCAATTTGAACTCTTTGGCCAGCTTGTCGCGCAAGCGCTTGGCCTCGCTGTCGCGTAGTTCGGGCCCGACCCGCACCCGATAGAGGGTCCCCTTACCACCACGCACCTCCTCGACGAAGGCGCTGTAACCAGCCTTACGCAGCTTGTCACGCATCTCCATGGCCATCTCCGCCTTGGAGTAGCTGATGAGCTGGATCACCCATCCCCCCTTCAACCCCTCCTGCGCGGGAGGCGCAGGCGAGGCGGAGGGCGTCGCTGCCACGACGGTGGGCTCGGCCGTTGGCCTGACCGGAGCCGCCATAGGTGCCACTGGCGTCTCCCCCCCCGTGGTCGGCGTGAATGCGGGCAGCGCCACGGGGACGGCCGTCGAGTCGGGCGCACTGGCGGCGACCAGGGGCACCGCGCGCTCCTCGCGTTGGGACGTCTGCGCCGCGGGCAGCGGCAACTGCTCCACCACCCGGGGTTCGTTGGCGGGTTGTCCCGGCAGGGCGATGGGGATGGCCAGGGTCACACCGTCGCCACTGGGCTCGGGGACCGGACGGCGTTCACCCGTCTGGCTATCGAACGGGGGATCGTCGAAGATCATCGGGATGAAGATCACCCCGAGTGAGACCAGGACCGTGGCACCAATCAGGCGGTGACGCGCACGCGTGTCCATGCTACTTCTCCTGTGTCTTGGGCCCCCCGGCCTCTGCATCGAGCAGCGCCAGGAGGTCGCCCACCAGATAGAATGAGCCGAAGATGACGAGACGGTCGCCATCGCGCAGGGCCGCACGGCAGGTGGAGAGCGCCTCGGGGAGTCGGTCGAAGCGCGCGCCGACATCCAGCCCCATGGCCTGCAGCTCGGCGGCCAAGGCCTCTGACCGCCGTCCGCGTGGGCCGTTCAGCGTCAGCACAAACCAGCGGTCGATCACCTGGGCCAACGGCCCCACCACCCCCGCCAAGTCCTTGTCGGCGAGCAGTCCGAACAGGGCGAGGTTGCGCCCACCGACCGGGTTGGCCACTAGATTAGCCGCCAGCTCACGTGCCGCCTGCGGGTTGTGCGCCACATCCAGTAACAGCTCGGGATGCCCAATGGGCACCTGCATCCGCCCCGCTAGGCGCACGTGTCGCAGGCCGTTCTCGATGGACTCACGGCTGCACGGCAGACGTCCGGTGAGAGAGTGCAACACGGCCAGCACCCCGGCGGCGTTACCCATCTGTGCCGTGCCGAGCAGGGCCGGGTGGGGGAGGTCGCGCAGGGTCACCCCATCGGGGCCGTACCAGTGCCACCCCTCTGTCTCCTTCTGTGCGTGATAGTCGCGCCCCTGCACCCACAACGGCACGCCGATACGCTCGGCATAGGCCAGCACTGAGGCAGGGGGGGTGGGGTCGTTGCAGACGGCGCGTCGACCCGGACGCATCACTCCCGCCTTCTCAGCCCCCACCGCCTCACGGTCACTGCCGAGCCAGTCGGCGTGGTCCAGGTCCACCGTGGTGAGCAGTGCGACATCGGCGTCGATCAGGTTGACTGCGTCCAAACGGCCACCCAACCCCACCTCCAACACCCACACATCCACCTCGGCCTGGAGAAAGAGCAGGAAGGCGGCCAGGGTACCGAACTCGAACTCGGTGAGGGAGGCCCCTTCGCGGGCCACATCGACCCGAGCAAAGGCGGCACAGAGGGCCGCCTCCCCCACCTGGACACCGGCGATACGCATGCGCTCGGTGTAACTCACTAGGTGCGGGGAGCTGTAGCAACCACAGCGATAACCGGCGGATGTGAGTATCGCCTCCAACAGGGCGACACTGGAGCCTTTGCCGTTAGTACCGGCGACCGTAATCACCGGTACCGGGATGAGCCCTGTGTGTAGTCGCCGCCACACGGCGCCGACCCGCTCCAGGCCGAGGTCGATGGTGGTGGGGTGCAGCTCGGCCAGGCGAGTCAGCCAGGCGTCAAGCGAGGACATGGGGTGACGGTCTCAGTCGGCCGCGGGCGGCTCAGCGGCAGCGGGTTGGTTGCCCCCCGCCGGCGCGGGCTGGCAGGTGAGCATGGCGAGCAGTGAGGAGAGGGTGGCGCGCATCTCACGACGGTCGACGATCATGTCCACTGCGCCATGCTCCAGCAGGAACTCGCTGCGCTGGAACCCCTCGGGGAGGGTCTCACGCACCGTCTGCTCGATGACACGCGGGCCGGCGAAGCCGATGAGCGCGCCAGGCTCGGCGATATTCACGTCGCCAAGCATGGCCAGACTGGCCGAGACGCCCCCCATGGTCGGGTCGGTGAGCACAGAGATGAACGGGATCCCGGCCTCGTTGAGCTTGGCCAGCACAGCCGAGGTCTTGGCCATCTGCATCAGCGAAAAGAGCGCCTCCTGCATGCGTGCACCGCCACTGGCGGAGAAGCAGACCAAGGGGATCTTGTGCTCCAAGGCGGCATTGGCCGCCTGCACGAAGCGCTCACCCACCACCGAACCCATGGAGCCACCCATGAAGCGGAACTCGAAGGCGGAGGCGACCAGCGGCACACCGTTGACCTGCCCCATCAGGGTGATCAGCGCATCCTGCTCCTCGGTGGCCTTCTGCGCCTGGACCAGGCGGTCCTTGTACTTCTTCGAATCCTTGAACTTGAGGTGGTCCACCGGGATCAGGTGGGCCCCGATCTCCACACGCGGCTCCGGGTCGAGAAACAGCTCCAGACGGCGACGGGCCCCGATGCGCATGTGGTGGGCGCACTTGGGGCAGACGTCCATGTTCCGTTCGAGGTCGGCACGGTAGAGCACCGCATTACAGCTTGGGCACTTGGCCCACAGCCCCTCGGGCACGTTCTTTTTGTTCCCGCCGCTGGTGCGGATCTGGGAGGGGAGCAGTTTCTTCAGCCAACTGGTCATAGCGTCACCCCAAATGTCGCCCAGGCACAGGCGCCATAGACGTCAAGTTCAACGAAAGCGCCGGATTCTAGCATAAGCCCGTCGACCCCATAGCACTGCCGATCATCACCCACTCGATACAGGGGAGGCGCACTCCCCTGTGGTGCTCAGGCGGCGTCCATCGCCCCGCGCAGTTCCCGGATCAGATTACCCACGGCGTCGAGCAGGTCATCGTCGGCCCCCTCGGCCTCGATCACCTTGACCAGGGCACTACCGACGATCACCGCGTCGGCCACCTTGGCGGCACTCGCCGCGGAGGGGCCATCCTTGATACCGAAGCCGACACCGACCGGCAGGGGGGTGTGGCGACGGATCGCGTCGAGACGCTCGCCCAGGGCGGTGGTGTCCATGGCGGCGTTGCCAGCCCCAGTCACCCCCTTGAGGGAGACGTAGTAGACAAAACCGCTGGCCACGGCACACACCTTGGCGATACGCGCGTCGCGGGTGGTGGGCGAGAGCAGAAAGATGGGGGCGAGGCCGTTGGCACGCATGGCCGTCAGATAGCCATCGTCCTCCTCCGGGGGGATATCCACGGTGAGCACACCGTCCACACCGGCCTCACCGGCGGCCTTGGCGAAGGCCTCGAACCCCATCACCTCGATGGGGTTGAGATAACCCATGAGGATCACCGGGGTCTGTGCGTCGTCTTTGCGAAAGGCGGCGACCATCTCCAGCACGTGGACGAGTGAGGTGTGGTGCTTGAGCGCGCGCTCGCTGGCACGCTGGATCACCGGACCGTCGGCCATCGGGTCGGAGAAGGGTACGCCCAGCTCGATAAGGTCGGCCCCCTCCTCCACCAACCTGTGCATCAATGGCACGGTGGCGGCGAGGGAGGGATCGCCAGCGGTGATGAAGGGGATGAGCGCCTTGCGCCCGGCCCCCTTGAGGGCCTCGAAACGTGCAGCAATGCGGCTCATACCTTGATCCCCTCCAGGCGGGCGACGGTGTGGATATCCTTGTCGCCACGCCCCGAGAGGTTGACGATGATGGACTGCTCGGGCGACATGCTCGCGGCCAGCTTGCTCGCATAGGCCAGGGCGTGACTCGACTCCAGCGCGGGGATGATCCCCTCGACACGGGTCAACTCGTGGAACGCGGCCAGCGCCTCGCTATCGGTGACCGAGACGTAGTTGGCGCGCCCGGTGTCCTTCAGCCAGGCGTGCTCGGGGCCGACACCGGGATAGTCGAGACCGGCAGAGATGGAGTGGGTCTCGATGATCTGACCGTTCCGGTCCTCCATCAGATAGGTGCGGTTGCCGTGCAGCACCCCAGGCCGACCGGCACTCAACGGGGCGGCGTGCTTGCCGGTCTCGATGCCGTCACCGGCCGCTTCGACACCGTAAATGGCCACCTCGGCGTCGCCGATGAAGGGGTGAAACAGGCCTATGGCGTTGGAACCGCCACCGACGCAGGCGACCAGGGCGTCGGGCAGGCTACCCTGCTGCTCCAGGATCTGCTCGCGCGCCTCACGCCCGATGATGCACTGGAAGTCGCGCACCATGGCCGGATAGGGGTGTGGGCCCGCCACGGTGCCGATGATGTAGAAGGTGTCGTCGATGTTGGTGACCCAGTCGCGCATCGCCTCGTTGAGGGCGTCCTTGAGGGTGCGCGAACCAGAGGTGACTGCGACCACGGTGGCCCCGAGCAGCTTCATGCGATAGACGTTGATCGCCTGGCGCTCGATGTCGTCGGCGCCCATGTAGACCACACACTCCAGCCCCAGACGCGCCGCCACGGTGGCGGAGGCGACACCGTGCTGCCCGGCGCCGGTCTCGGCGATGATGCGCTTCTTACCCATGCGCTTGGCCAGCAGGGCCTGCCCGATGGTGTTATTCACCTTGTGCGCGCCAGTATGGTTGAGGTCCTCGCGCTTCAAGTAGATACGCGCGCCGCCGACCTTCTTGGTCCACCGCTCGGCGAAGTAGAGCGGTGAGGGGCGCCCTACGTAGTGGCGCAGGTCGTCATCGAACTCGCGCTGGAAGTCGGGGTCTTGCAGGTAGCGCTCATACGCCTCCTGCAGCTCATCGAGGGCGTGCATCAGGGTCTCGGCGACGAAGCGCCCGCCATAGGGGCCAAAGTGGCCACGGGCGTCCGGCAGGGCGAGCAGCTCGGCGATAGTCTCCGGGGAGAGTGGCTTGGTCAAAACCGTTTCCTCACAGGTCGGATTGCAAAAGATGGGCATGGTCAGCGTGGTGCACCGCCGCCACAAAGGCGTTCATCAGCTCAGCGCCCTTGACCCCTTTGGAGTGCTCGACGCCGCTGCTGACATCCACCGCATAGGGGCGCATGGTGGCCACCGCGGCGGCCACATTGGTGGGGTCGAGCCCTCCGGCCACCACTAGGTCGGTGGCCTCGGCAGGGGACAGGCGCCGCCAATCGAAGCACTCACCCGTGCCCCCGGGTACCCCGGGGGTGTAGGCGTCGATGAGCAGTCCGGCGGCACTCGCGTAGGTAGCGCGCAGTGCCGTCAGGTCGGTCTCTGGGCGCAGGCGCACAGCCTTCATATAGGGTCTGGCGAAGCCCGCACAGTAGTCGGCGGACTCGTTACCGTGAAACTGAAGCAGCCCAAGGGGGACCTGGCGCAAGGTCTCTTCGACCTGCTCGGGCGGCGCATCGACAAACAGGCCGACGGCGGTCACGAAGGGGGGCAAGGTGGCGACCAGCGCCGCGGCCTGCGCCGGGCTGACGTTACGTGGGCTCTTGGCGTAAAAGACCAGGCCGATGGCGTCCGCCCCGGCGGCCACGGCGGCACGCGCATCCTCGGCTCGGGTGATACCGCAGATCTTGATTCGCGTACGCATCAGGGCCCCATTCATTAGCAATCGCTAACCTTACCAAACCGTGGGGCCTGAAGGAAGAGAGGGGAGAGCCTCCTCTGGCGCATAACCGACGCCCGTGAGGTAGAGTCCTCCCGGGGGGGCGGTCACCCCAGCTTGGGTGCGATCGCGCCCCGCCAGCACCTCGGCGGCCCACCCCTCCGGCTGGTCACCACACCCTATCGCCATCAGCACCCCGGCGAGGTTACGCACCATGTGGTAGAGAAAGGCGTTGGCCTCCACGTCCAGGTAGATCCGCTCGCCCATGCGCGTGACGTCAAGTCGATAGAGGGTGCGGATCGGGTGTTCGGCCTGGCACCCGGCGGCACGAAAGGCTGAGAAGTCGTGCTCACCGAGCAAGGCCCGCGCGGCGCGCTGCATCTTGTCGACATCGAGTGTGCGGTAGTACCAGGCCAGTGCCTGTGAGCCGACGGCGGGACGGATGGCACGGTTGAGGATCACGTACCGATAGGCGCGCCGTCGCGCGCTGAACCGGGCGTGAAACGCCTCGTCGCGCTCTCGCCCCCAGAGGAAGGCGACCCCCGGCGGTAGATGGCTATTGCCACCGTAGACCCAGGCACGCTCACTGCGCACCGCGTCGCTATCGAAGTGGATCACCTGTCCGGTGGCGTGCACCCCGGCATCGGTACGCCCGGCGCAGATCACCGTCACTGGATGGTTGGCGACACGTGCAAGCGCCTGTTCCACCACGGCCTGTACCGTCGGCACACCGGAACTCTGCGACTGCCAGCCACGAAACGCGCTGCCGTCATACTCTACGCCGAGTACATAGCGCATCGCCCTACTCTTCCTATACCACTTCGTTGTATGAATATCGGCCCCAAAAACGCGAAGACCGCGTCACAGACACGGTCTCGCGCTCCACGATGGGGTGGGAGGTTATAGCTTCAAGTCGTCCAGGTCATCCAGATCACCGAGGTCTCCAAGGTCACCCAGATCGCCAAGGTCACCCATGTCCATCCCACCGTCATCCAGGCCGTCGAGGCCGCCCAGGTCATCAAGCCCACCGAGGTCGTCGAGTCCGTTGTCGTCCAGACCACCAAGGTCATCGAGCCCACCCAGGCCTGCAGTGGGCGGAGTGGCGGCTGCGGGGGTACTCAGGGCACCCAGGTCGCCATCGTCATCAAGTCCTCCCAGGTCGTGCATGTCACCACCCAGGTCATCGAGGCCCCCCAGGTCGCCGCCGTCGTCCAGACCGCCGAGACCGCCCAGGTCGCCGCCGTCGTCCAGACCGCCGAGACCGCCCAGGTCGCCGCCGTCGTCCAGACCGCCGAGACCGCCCAGGTCGCCGCCGTCGTCCA
>QKED01000042.1 GCA_003252455.1 Gammaproteobacteria bacterium | reverse complement strand
TTGATGCTCCGACTGCGGCGCTCTTAAGCCACTTAGGAGCCACAAGCCAACGGCTTGTGAGGGGGGGCGCTGTTCGGAATGGGTGAAATCAAGCCGTTGGCTTGATGCCCCGTCGCGGCGCTTTGGAACCACTTAGGAGCCACAAGCCAACGGCTTGTGAGGGAGGGCGCTGTTCGGAAGGGGTGAAATCAAGCCGTTGGCTTGATGCCCCGTCGCGACGCTTTGGAACCACTTAGGAGCCACAAGCCAACGGCTTGTGAGGGGGCGCTGTGCGCAGGGCCGAACGGCGTTCGTCTCTCAGACCGTCCGCACTCTGGCCCGTAATCCGCTTAGCTGACCTCAGGCTTCGGATAAACGGTGGCGATCTCACTAATGCAATGCGAGGAAGGTAGAATCAGGTACGCCTAAATCCTGTTAATATCGTGACTTTGTTCACTTTCAACCCTGCCAGATATGGTGTGTCGGGGGAGATTGAACGAAAATGGGAAAAAATCCCGCAACCACCTCGGCCTATCGCCCAGTCCGGCGTGCCACACGACGACAGAGGCTCGGTTAGAACGGTGCCATTTAGAACGTGGCTACTGAGTGCCGAGGCGGTGGGAGAGGGAGCGGGCCGAGACAACAGAAACTGACGGGGTCACCCCGTCGACACCGGGCCATCCGCGCCGGGTGCGCACGCAGGGGAGGGCGCGCGCCCCCCTTGGGCGGGGTGGGCTTTACCAGATAATCGCAGACAATTCGAGGAATCCTCCATGCAGCAGAACAGATTGCGCCACTTGCCGCTACTCACCATCGGGGCGTTGCTCGCCCAGTTCGCCCTCACCCCCGGCGCCTTCGCGGCGCAGTTCGACCTCGGCAACGCCGCGGTCGGTGCCGCGGGTTACACCGGCGGTATCGATGGCGACCCGAACGCCGATAACTACATCAATACCGAGGTCGGCTACCTCAGCGCCCCGACCGGGACCAATCTGCTCTCCTTCGGCAACACCTGGACCGACGCCAGCTCCAACTCGGTCACCTACTCGACCAACATCACTGCCGGGGTCACCCCTGGGGCCACCAGCGACCTGATCAACTTCACCGGTACCACGGTGCTGCACCACGACGCCATCGACCCCGGCACCGATTACATCTGGTACGAGACCGGCGAGGCGTGGCTCGGCCTCGAACTCTTCGGCACCTCCAAGGTCACCTACAGCATCACCGCCACCCCCGCCCTCAACGGCGCCTTCGGCGGCATCGAGTACAGCTTCGACCTCTATGACGGTAGCTGGAATCTGCTGTCGAGCGATGGCGATGTCTGCCAGTGCGCCGGTGGCACCATTGCGAACACCATCTTCCTCACCGCTGGCAGCTACAACTTCGACTTCTGGGGCATGATCGACGAGGAACTCAACGGCTGGAACGGGGGTGATCTGACCCTCTCCTACAGCCTCACGGTCGCCGCCCCCGAGCCGCAGGCCAACCTGGTGCCCCTGGCCCTGGCCCTGGTGCTCCCCTTCGCCGCCCGCCGCCGCGCCCGCCTGCGCGTCGTTTGAGCCCCGCCGTACGCCACCCCCGATGGGGTGGTGTACGGGTGCATCGGTCGCGATCCGCGCCGCTACGGTAGAACAACCTTGACCCCACGACTCCCCCCGCGCCAGGGCACCCGCCTCGGCCTCGTTTCGCTCGGCCTGCTGGTGCTGCTCGCGGGTGCCCGTGCCGACTCGGCACCGCTCACCTCCGCCGAGGTGGCACGTCGGGTGTTGCAGCACAATCCTGAAGTGCAGGAGCGCTTCTACGCCATCGGCGTGGCCCGCGCCGGTATCGACGCCGCCGAGGGGGCCTTCGAGCCCGCCCTGGTGCTGGACGCGCGGCGTAGCGCGCAGCGCGTGCACAACAGTACCGAGGAGTCGCTGGCGCGCAGTAATCTCGACATCTACCGCAGCGAGACGGCGCAGTTCGGCGTGGCGGTGGAGACCCTGCTCCCGGGCCAGGGCAACCTCTCCCTCGGCTATCACCTGAGTGACCAGAGCAGCAACCTCATCAGCGCAGAGAAGGAGGTGACCGGCAGTTGGGAGCTGCGCCTGGTACAGCCGCTGCTCAAGGGCGGCGGTGCGCTCGCCTCCAGTGCCGCCACCCGCCTTGCCACTCAGGAGCGCGACGTCGCCCTGCAGCGCTATCGTCAGAGCCTCGCCGAGCAGCTCGGTGAGGCGCTCGACGCCTACTATGAACAGAGCGCCGCTGGCGAACGCCTGGAGTTGCGCCGACAGGCCCAGGCCCTCACCGCGGAGTTGCTGGCCGAGCAGCAGCAGCGTTTCGACCTCGGTCTGGTCCCCGCCGCCGAGCGCGAGCGCGCCGAGGCGCGCCACGCCCTGCAGCGCAGCCAGACCCTGCTCGCCGAACAGGCGCAGACGGCGGCGCAGGCGCGTCTCGCACGCCTGCTCGGGGCCGACCCCGAGGTCGATACCCCACCCTGGGACTACGCGCCACAGGCGGACGCCTTCGAGCCACAGGCCGAGCTACGGATCAGCCTGGCGCACCTGCTGCGCCCGGAGCTGCGCATCGAACAGTTGCAACGCGCCTCGGAGCGGCTACGCCTCGCCTATGCCCGTGACCAGCGCCAGCCCCAGCTCGACCTCACCCTGGCCTACGGGCGCGGTGGCCTCGGCAACAACTCGCGCGATGCCCTCGCCGAGGGGCTGACGAGCGACTACCCCACCTGGGAGGTGGGGCTCGCCCTGCGTGTACCGCTGCAGGGCGGGCGCAGCGCCAGTGCCGAGGTGAGCGCCGCCGAGTACCGCAAGATGGCCGCCGATACCCGTTGGCAGCGCCTCACGCGGCAGGTCGACGAGGAGGTGTCCGAGGCGGTGGCGCGGGTGGTGAGTAGCCGCCAGGAGCTGGCCGGGCGGCGCGAGATCGATCAGCAACAGGAGCGCCTGTGGCGTGCCGAGCAGCGTCTCGCCGAACTGGGACGTAGCAGCGTGGTCGAGGCCACTGAGCAGCAGCTGCACTGGCTGCAGTCGCGTGAAGAACTCCTCGACAGCGCCCTGCGCCTGCGCAAGGCCGAGACCCACCTACGTCAACTCGATGGCTCGCTGCTGGAGGCCCACGGCCTGGAGCGGCTGCCCAACCCTGAACTGCCGGAGACCGACCTTTGATGTGCCGTCGACTCACCCTGCTCCTCGCCCTCTGCTGGGGGCTCTCCGCACAGGCCGCCGAACTGCGCATCCCCGGCCTTACCCAGGCCGAGCAGGACCTGGAGCTGGCCCTGCCCATCGGTGGCATCGTCGCCGATGTGCTAGTCAAGGAGGGCGACGCGGTGGCCGCTGCCGCCCCGTTGTTGCGCCTGCACAGCGAGCGCGAGACGCTGGAACACCAGCGCGCCGTCGCCGTGCACCAGGCCAAAGAGAAGTTGCAGGCGGCCAAGCAGCGTGAAGAGATGCTCGCCGAGCAGCTCGCCACCACCGCCCAGCTCTACAAAGAGGGGCGCTCGGTGAGCCGCGAGGAGTACCACAAGGCGCGCCTGGAGGCGGAGCTGGCGCGCCTCGACCGCCTGCGCCTGGCGCAAGACGAAAAGGTCGAGGCGCTCAACGTCGAGCTGGCCGCCGCCGAGCTGGAGCAGCGCACCCTACGCGCCCCGGTGGCGGGCACCGTCACCCGCCTGGAGGTGGCCGCCGGTGAGGCGGTCGCCTCCGGCACCCCGGTGGTGCAACTGGTCGACACCCGCCGCCTGCGCTTCGTCGGCGCCATCGAGTGGCGCCACGCCGGGCAGCTCAAAGTGGGCCAGCAGGTGCGCCTGCGCATCGAAGGCGCCGAGCCCGCGCTGCACAACGGCGAGGTGAGCTTCGTCTCGCCCCTGGTCGACCCGGCCAGTGGCCTTGTCGAGTTCAAGGTGCTGATCGACAACGCCGACGGCGCCCTGCGCGCCGGCACTCCGGCGGAGCTGCTGCTGGATACGGGGAAGGGGTCGTGAACCACGCATCAAGCGTGGTTCCCCCTCGCTCCCACGCTCCGCGTGGGAGCGAGAAAATCTGTATTAACACTGAATATGCGATGACAGACCTAACGAAGAACGAAGCCTATCTGGCCATGTATGCGTTTCTCGAACGTGAATATGAGTTGACTCAGTCTGATGATATTGGCTCGCTGTTGGGCAGCATGTCGTTACTTCAAGACGGGAGTACAGCAGATCCTGCTGTTTGGAATGATTGGGAAGACTCCATCGAAATCGCAAAAGCTGGAGGAGTCGATGCACTCCTTAAACTGCAAAACTAAGATACGAAAGGTCGATGTCTATAACCCGTTGTCCTCTCGTTCCCACGCTCCGCGTGGGAATGCAGATTGGACTCGAACAGAGTCCGTGCGCTCGTCGAGCCGGGTACACACTCCCACGCTGAGCGTGGGAGCGAGAACGGTGAGCGCTGCATGAAGGTCGAGATCGAGCGCGATGGCGTGCGCTATTCGCTGGAGTTGGAACCGTGCGCATGGGACCTCGGAATCAGTGTCGCAGCCACCATCCAACGAGCTGATGGCATCCTGTGTTACGCAAAAGTCCTTTGCAGTGAATCCAAGAGCGATGGTTTCGGCGCTGTGGCTGCATTAAGTCAAGACGCGCTGTTGTTGGCTGCGGCCAAGCAGGTAGAAACCTACTACCCCTTTACCGAATTTGAAGAGGCGTCATTTCGTGATGGTGATTTGCTGATGCCCTGGAGGAAAGCATCATGACGCGCCACTTAGTACAAGGCTCTAAACGACTGGTGAGCCGATGAGCACACCGAACCAGGCCGAACAGCTGCGCGCCCTGCGCCACTTCGACGGCGAGCCGGTCGCCTTCTGGCCCGCGCTGGTCGAGGCGCTCTCTGCGCAGTTCGCCGCCCAGGCCGGGGTGCTGTTGCTCGCCCAAGAAGCGGGCTTCGCCATCCACGGCCCCTGGCTCGGCGGCGGCAAGCGTGGCGGTATGTCGGCACCGCTGCGCGAGCGGCTGCTCGCCTTCGCTGGGCGGCTGGTGCAAGCCGATGCCCCGCTGCTCGACGAGAGCGGTGAGGGGGTGCTGCTCGGTGCGCCGTTTCGCCTGCCCGAGGGGCAGCCCAAGGCGCTGCTGGTGCTCATCCAGCAGCAGCACGGACCCACCACCCAGGGCTTTCTCGACCAGTTCCATTGGCTCGCCGACATCCCCGCCGACTATCTGGCCAACCAGTCCAGCGCCGCTGCCGCCGAGGGGTTGCTCAACCCCTACGAGATCGCCCTGGCGCTCGACGAAGGCCAGCGCTTCGACCAGCCCGCCATGGCCCTGTGCAACGAGGTGGCGAGCCGTTTTCGCTGCGACCAGGTGAGCCTCGGTTGGCTGGAGCGCGAGCAGGTGCGCCTGCGTGCCAGCAGCCACGTGGAGCGCTTCGACCCGAAGATGGCGCTGGTCGGCGAGCTGGAGGGGGCGATGGAGGAGGCGCTCGACCAGGGGCGCGAGCTGCTCCTGCCGCCCCCTGTCGAGGGCGACGCCGGGGTGCTGCGTGCGCACACCGCGCTGAGCGAGCGCATCGGCCTACCGCGCGTGCTCTCGCTGCCGCTGTGGCACTCGGGCGAGGCGGTGGCCGTGCTCACCCTGCTGCGTCGCGAGCACCCCTTCAGCGAGCAGGAGGTGGACCAGCTGCGCCTGACGCTGGACCTGGTCAGCCGCCGCCTCTTCGAGTTGCACCGGCGCAGCCGCTGGTTCGGCGCGCGCTGGGCGCTGGGGCTGCGCGACGCGCTGCACGACTGGCGCGGCCCGCGTCGCTCCCTGGCCAAGGTGGGGCTGGTGGCGCTGGTGCTGCTGCCGCTGCTGCTGATGGCCTGGCAGGTGCCCTACCGCGTCGAGGCCCCCTTCATCCTGCGCACCGAGCAGCTGGCCCAGGGCCCGGCGCCGTTCGACGGCTATGTGGACGAGGTGCTGGTGCGCGTCGGCGATGCGGTGGAGGAGGGCCAACCCCTGCTGCGCCTGGCCACCGACGACCTACGCCTGCAGGAGTCCTCGGCCCTGGCCGACCTCTCACGCTACCGCCGCGAGGCGGAGAAGGCGCGCGCCGCGCACCAGCTGGCCGAGACGCGCATCGCCGAGGCGCTGGCCGAGCAGGCCCAGGCGCAGCTGGCGGAGGTGCGCTGGTTCCTCGACCACGCCGAGATCCGCGCCCCCTTCGCCGGGGTGGTGGTGGAGGGCGAGCTGGAGCGGCTGCTCGGCGCGCCGGTGTCGCGCGGCGACGTGCTGCTCAAGGTGGCGGCGCTCGACCAGCTCTATCTGGAGATCGACCTCGATGAGCGCGACGCCCACTGGGTCGAGGCGCAGATGCCCGGCGAGGTGGCCTTCATCGCCGCCCCGGAGCAGAGCTTCGCGATCAGTGTGGAGCGCATCGAACCGCAGGCGGAGGCGAAGCCCGCAGGCAACGTCTTTCGCGTGCGCGCCGAGGTGGCGGGGGCGGCGGCGCCCTGGTGGCGCCCCGGTATGAGCGGGGTGGCCAAGCTGGAGGTGGGCGAGCGCTCGCTCGGCTGGATCATCACCCACCGCACCGTCGAGTTCCTGCGCCTCTGGCTCTGGTGGTGAGGCGGTGAGCGCCAACCGCCTCTTCTCCGATGTGTGGCACCGCGTCGCCGACCTGCGCGTGGCGCTGCGCCCCACGGTGCGCGCCCATCGCCAGCACTTTCGCGGCGAGCCCTGGTATCTGCTGCACGACCCGCTGAACAACCGCTTCTTCCGCGTGCGCCCCGAGGCGTGGGCGCTGCTCGCCCGCCTCACCCCGCAGCGCAGCGTCGAGGCGGTCTGGCTGGAGGCGCTGGAGCGCGACCCCGAAGGGGCGCCGGGGCAGGAGGATGTGGTCGAGCTGCTGGCCCAGCTGAGCCAGGCCAACCTGCTCTACTTCGACCAGGCGGCGGATGGCGAGCAGCTCTTCCAGCGTCTGCACCAGCGCAAGGGGCGCGAGCTGAAGAAGCACCTGATGGGCTTCATTGCCCTGCGCGTGCCGCTCTTCGACCCCGACCGCCTGCTCCAGAGCTGGCTCCCGGCGCTGCGCTGGATCTTCGGCCCCATCGGCCTGCTGCTCTGGCTCGGCGTGCTGCTCAGCGCCATCGTGCCCTTGAGTGAGCGTGGCACCCAGGCGCTGTTCGACCAGGCCAACGGCGCCCTGGCCCCGGACAACCTCTTCTGGCTCTACCTCGCCATCGCGCTGATCAAGGTGCTGCACGAGTTCGGCCACGCCATCAGCTGTCGGCACTACGGCGGCGAGGTGCACACCATGGGGCTGATGTTCATCGTCTTCGTGCCGCTGCCCTACATGGACGCCACCTCCAGCTGGGGGCTGCGCAGCCGCCACCAGCGCGCGCTGGTGGGCGCGGCGGGGATGGTGGTCGAGCTGTTCGTCGCCGCCCTCGCCGCGTGGGTCTGGGCCTATACCGCGCCGGGGGTGGTCAACGCCGTCGCCTTCAACCTGATGCTGGTCGCCTCCATCTCCACCCTGCTGTTCAACGCCAATCCGCTGCTGCGCTTCGACGGCTATTACATCCTCTCCGACCTGCTCGACATCCCCAACCTCTATAACCGCTCGCGCAGCCAGCTGGTCTACCTCTTCGAGCACTACCTGGCCGGTGCGCGCAACGCCCACAGCCACGCCCACACGCGCGGCGAGGCGGTCTGGCTGGTGCTCTTTGGCGTCGGCAGCAGCGCCTACCGGCTGGTGGTGTTCGTCGGCATTACGCTCTTCGTGGCGCAGAGCTACCTGCTGCTCGGCGCATTGATGGCGCTGATGCTGATCGCCACCACCGTGGTCTTGCCGCCGCTGAAGATGCTGCACTATCTGGCCACCAGCCCACGCCTCATCGGCCAGCGGCGGCGGGCGAGCTTTGCTGCGCTCGGCCTCATCGGCCTGATCCTCATGCTCGTCACCCTGCCGCCCGCGCCCCATCGCGTGCGTGTCGACGGTGTGCTGGAGGCGCAGGCGTGGCGCGACCTGAGCAGCGAGACCGAGGGGCGGCTGGTGCGCATCGAGCGCCCCTCTGGCAGCCGCGTGCGCGCCGGGGAGACCCTGCTCACCCTGGAGAACCCGCTGCTCGACCTGCGCCTCAGCCAACTGCACGCCGCCGAGCGCGAGGCCACCCTGCGCCTGCAACAGGCGCGCAGCGAGGCGTGGGCCGATCTCGAACCGCTGGAGCGGCGCCTCGACGAGATGCAGGAGCGCGTCGCCGAGCTGGAAAAACGCGCCCAGGCGCTGCGCGTCACCGCCCCCATCGACGGCCTCTGGATCGCCCCGCAGCTGACACAACTGCGCGGCGGCTGGCTCGGGCGCGGCAGCCTCATCGGGCGCATCGTCGACGATCGCGCCTTCCGCCTGGTGGCCGTGGTGCCGCAGGAGGCGGCGGGCTCGCTCTTCGCCGCCGCCGGTGAGGCGCAGGTGCGCCTGCACGGGCGCGAGGGGCAGCCGCTCAGCGTGACCGGCCTCGACCTCATCCCTTACCAGCACCAGCAGCTCCCCTCGGCGGCGCTCGGCTGGATGGGCGGCGGCGAGACGGCGGTGGTCACCGAGGATGCCAGCGGGCGCCAGAGCAGTGAGCCCTTCTTCCTCCTCCGTGCCGCCCTGGCCGATAGCCAGATGCCGCTCTGGCACGGCCAGTCCGGCGTGTTGCGCATCGAGCTGCCGCCCATGCCGCTCGCCGAACAGGGGCTGCGCGCCCTGCAACAGCTCTTGCAGAGGCGCTTCCTGCTGTGAGGCTGCCCTACGCCGAGTATCGCCGCCTCGACCTGCCGCGCCCCGAGCGCCCCTTCTCCGGCCTCGACGGCTGGCTGCACCTGATCGACGGCTGGCGCCACGGCGGGCGTGTGGCGCGCGAGCTGGCCGCGCGTGCCGCCGCCGTCGATGCCCGCTGCGACGCCCTGCGCGAGCTGGAGGCGGTCGAGCTGGGCGAGCGCCTGTCACGCTGCGCCGAGCAGGCGCGCCTCGGGCGCCTCGGCCCGGCGGAGGAGTGGTTCGCCGAGGTGGTGGAGGCGGCGCGGCGCAGCCTCGGCCTGCGCGCCCACCGCGAGCAGATCATGGGCGCCCTCGGCGTCGCCCAGGGCCACCTCATCGAGATGGAGACCGGCTCCGGCAAGTCGCTCACCGCCGCCCTCGCCGCGGTGGCCATGGGCTGGGGCGGGCGCCCCTGCCACATCCTCACGGTGAACGACTACCTCGCCGCGCGCGACGCCGAGTTCTTCGCCCCCTTCTACCAACGCTGCGGCCTCAGCGTGGCGGTGGTCACCGAAGAGATGCAGGGCGACGCGCGCCGCGACGGCTACGCCAAGGCGATCACCTACACCACCAGCAAGCAGCTGCTCGCCGACTTCCTGCGCGACCGCCTGCTCGCCGGGGAGGCGCACAGCGGCGCCCGCGCCACCGTGCGCCGTGGCCTCGGCCTGCACGCCCGAGGCGAGGCGCCGGTGCTGCGCGGCATCGACCAGGTGATCGTCGACGAGGCCGACTCCCTGCTCATCGACGAGGCGATCTCCCCGCTGCAGATCCAGGCGGCGGCGGAGAACCGCCTGCTCGACAGCGCCGTGGGCGAGGCGGTGCGCCTCGCCGGGCTGCTCGACGAGGGGGCCGACTACCGCGTTGAGCCCGAACCGCGTCGCGTGCGCCTGACCAGCGCCGGGAAGAAGCGCCTCGAAGCATGGGGCGCCGAACTACCGCCGCTCTGGCGCGGGCGGGATCGGCGCGAGGCGCTGGTGGTGCAGGCGCTGGCCGCGCGCCACCTGTTTCATCGCGACGAGCACTACGTGGTGCGCGACGGCAAGGTGGTGATCGTCGACGAGTTCACCGGGCGCCTGATGCCGCAGCGCAACTGGGGCCAGGGGCTGCACCAGGCGGTCGAGGCCAAGGAGGGGCTGGAGCTGAGCGCCGCCCACGACGTGCACGCGCGCATGAGCTTTCAGCACTTCTTCCGCCTGTTTCGCCGCCTCGGCGGCATGACCGGCACCGCCCGCGAGGCGCGCGCCGAACTGTGGCGCGTCTACCGCCTGCTGGTGGTGCCCATCCCCTCCCACTGGCCGAGCCGCCGCGTTGCCCTGCCCACTCAGCGCTGTCGCACCCTGGCCGAGAAGTGGTCCGCCATCGCTGACGAGGTGCGCGAGCGCCAACGCCACGGACAGCCGGTGCTGGTGGGCACACGCAGCGTCGCCGACAGCCAGGCCCTCGCCGCGCAGCTAGAGGCGACCGGCCTCAGCGTCGCCCTGCTCAACGCCCACCGCCACGAAGAGGAGGCGTCGATCATCGCCGACGCCGGACAGCGCGGGCGCATCACCATCGCAACGAACATGGCCGGGCGCGGTACCGACATCGCCCTCGGCCCCGGCGTCGCCGAGCTGGGCGGGCTGCACGTCATCCTCAGCGAACCCCACGAATCGGGCCGCGTCGACCGCCAGCTCATCGGTCGCGCCGCGCGCCAAGGCGACCCCGGTAGCCACCGCCGCTACCTGAGCCTGGAGGACCCGCTGCTGCGCCGCTTCCTACCCGCGTCGCTGCGCAGCGCCTCCGCCCGCTGGCTTGACAGCCTGGTCTGGATCGCCCAGCGACGGGCGCAGTGGGCTGCGGCTCGGGCGCGGCATCAGGTGCTGGAGCGGGATCGCAAGCAGGCCGAGCAGTTGCTGTTTGCGCGGCGGGGTGGGGGGTAGGTTCGCCGTGTGTGGCGAGCAATTCGGGGTTGGGTGCCGACGGCGAGAGCCCGGATTCCGCTACGCTCCATCCAGGCTACGGGGGCACATACCATCCACGTAGCCAGCAAGGAGCGCAGCGGATTGCGGGGCGCCCGGCTTTTGTTCTGGTGCCGAGGCTCCGCCTCGGTACCCGCCTCTTGCGGCTCTGCCGCTCGGTGGTTGGCCAGAGGTTGGCTGACGGCAGAGCCGTGAAGAGGTCGGCATCCAGGCGGAGCCTGGATGCCAGGAAAACCCCGGATTCCGCTGCGCTCCATCCAGGCTACGGGGTTACTTTCCATCCACGTAGCCCGCAAGGAGCGCAGCGGATTGCGGGGCGCCCAGCTTTTGTTCTGGTGCCGAGGCTCCGCCTCGGTACCCGCTCTTGCGGCTCTGCCGCTCGGTGGTGGGCCAGAGGCAGGCTGACGGCAGAGCCGTGAAGAGGTCGGTATCCAGGCGGAGCCTGGGTACCAGGAAATGGTGCATGACGCTATCGCTTATGCATCCTACGAGCTACAGCCACCGTAGGTGGGCCTTCAGGCCCACAACCGCGACGATGCCGAAGGCGAGTCGTGGCAGAGCAGCAGTGTGGGCCTAAAGGCCCACCTACATTTTGAGACTACCCTCTCTCACTCAGCCGTTTGTAGGTGAGCCTTCAGGCCCACAGCCCCCGTCATTTCATCATGCCGGAGCACCAGCCGCCTTCAGCAGCTCCGCGCAGATCGCATCCAACGGCGGAGGCAGGTCGTCCGGGACGGTGGCCGGGTGGCCGCCCGCCACTGCCTCGAAGAAGGCGGCGATGGCGGGGAAGGGGGGCGGGGCCTGGTGTAGCTGCGCCAGGGCCTCGGCGGCGTCCGGCGGCATGGGTTGGCCTGCCTGGCGGGCGTGATAGGCGGCCTGGGCCAGGGCGGTGACGAACTCGACCACCTCCTTGGGTACGCCGCGGTTGCCCGCCGCCGGCGCCCCTTCGCCTCTGCGCAGTTTTTTCACCTCCGCAATCTTCGCGTCCCGCTTGGCCTGCCACTGGGCCGCTCCCTCGGTATCGCCACGGGCGTGGGCGATCTCCATAAAGTTGTTGTAGTCCTTCCAAACATCCGGGTGGTTCAGGGCCTCATGAATCTCCAGTGCCCGTTGCACCTCCTGTGCCGCCACTTCCAGGTTACCTAGCATTCGGTGCAGAATGCCCAACTGGCTGTGGGAACTCGCCGCCCCGAGCTGGTTATGCAACTCCAGATGAAGCGCCAAACTCTCCTCCACCGAGGCCACCGCCTGTTGCAGCAGGGGGCTGCGCTGAGGGTGGTCCTCCGCCAACTGTTCGGCGCGAGATTGGTGGAGAATACCGAGGTTGTGCACGATGGTGGCCAACTGGTTTTTGTCCCCCAAGGCCCGCGCCAGTTCGTGGCCGCGCCTGTACCAGGCAGCCGCCGCGTCCAGCTGGCCTCGCTCCCGCTCCGCGCTACCCGCCAGATCGCAAGTCTGCATCTCTCCGATCTGGTTATCGAATTGTTGGAAGAGGCGGATAGCTGCCAGGTAGTGGTCGATGGCCTGGGTATGGTGGTTTTGCAGCATGTGCAATATACCTAAGTGTTGCAGGAAGGCGCCCTCCAACTCCGCGTCCCCGGCTGTGTGGGCGGCCTTAATACCCTCTTGGTAACGTGTATCGGCTTCGCGGTAGCGTTGCGCCTCCATGAGGATGGAGGCGATTTGGCCAAGGCCGGTGGCGATTCCGTGCGCATCGCCGCGTTTACGGTCGAGTGCTTGTGCCCGCTCCGCTGCCGCCAATGCCTCGTCATAGCGCCCAAGTTTGCGATAGGCATTGGCCAGGTGTCCCAGAACTGCACAGAGGTTGCTCAGTTGGGTCTCACCCAGAGCCTCGAAGCTCCGAATGGCGGCCACCCCAGGTTCCAGTGCTTGGTCTGGGCGACCGGCGTGGACATAAATCCTTGCCAAATAGCCTTGGGTCACGGCGATCTGAAAAGTGGCGTCGCCGGTAGACTCTCCCGCTCGCAGACGACGCAGTAGCGCCTGCACCTGCTCCAATGCCGCTTTAGCCTGACCCTGAGTGACGAGGCTCCAGGCGTGTTGGCGGATGTTGTCACATATCGCCTCATTCACCCCCTCCCCTTGGGGCAGCTGCGCCTGAACCCAGGCGGTGAGGGTGTTGCGTTCGCGCAGGCGACCGGCGCGTTCCAGGTACTTGCGCAGGGTGTCCGTCAGTTGCCACCCCTGGTGGTGCTCTCCCCGAGAGAAGGCGAGGTGCAGGGCACGGCGGTAGTTGTTTTCCTCTCGGCGTAGGGTCTCCATAGCGTCGGTGGGTTGGGCGCCTTGCAGGGCCTGGTCGATCAGCCGCATGACGTCGAGGTAGATGCCGATGTAGCGAGCGGCGTTGACGTTGCGGTTCGCCTCCTCGGCCCCGCCCCCAGAGGGGAGCGCGGCGGCGGCGAAGGGGAGGGTGGGGTGGAGCTTCAGGTAGGGAGAGTTGATCCACTCCAGGCTCTCCACCTTGAGCAGAGCGGTGGCTTCCAGCTCCGCCCGCGCCCCGGCCCAGGCAGCCTCATCGAGTTGGGCGAATGCCAGAAAGAACGCCTCAAACACCCCACCCTCGAACCAGGCGAGGTAGGGCAGGGCGGCGCGGGCGTTCGGGCTCAGCCGCCCGGCGGAGAAGTTGAGCGAGGCGAGCAGGGAGCGGTTGCGCCCCTCGAAGCTGTTGTCGTCGTTGAACTGCTCCAGCAGCTGGCTGAAGTCGGCGAGGATGTGCGCCGGGGTGAGGGCGCGCAGGTGGGGGGTGACCAGCTCGATGGAGAGGGGGTGGTGGTCGAGGCGTTGCAGGAGCTGCTCCATCGCCTCGCGCTCGTAGCCGTCGCGCTCCAGGTCGGTCCCCTTGCGCTCGGTGACGGCGCGCAGCAGGTGCAGGGCGTCCGGCGCGGCCAGCCCGGCGAGGGGGATCTCCTTAATGCCCGGCAGGCCGGTCTCGACCGGGCGGCAGGTGACCAGGAGGCGCCCCTGTGGCTCGCCCTCGGTCAGCTCGCGGTAGAGTTGCAGCAGGTCGGCGCGGGACTCGGGGGAGAAACCTTCGACGGTCGTGGCATTGCCCCCACCCCCGGCCCCACTCCCAGGGGGAGAGGGGTGGTCTGTCGCGGATGGCTGGTTGAAGGCGGCGAGGGTGGATTCGAAGTTGTCCCACACCAGCAATACGCGCGTTTCTCGGAACAGCCGTACTGCCGTTTGGCGCTGCTCGGCGCCGGTGAGGCTGGGAAAGTCCTCACCGTGCAGCGCCCGCCCCAGGGCCTGCACCACCCCCTCGGCCCCGGCATACTGCTCGAAGCTGTGAAACACGGCGCTGTCGAACACCCCCTTGCGCCGCCACCAGTGGGCCGCCTCCCGCGCCAGGGCGGTCTTGCCCATGCCGCCCATGGCGTGCAGCAGCACCGCCGGGTGGCGGCGGAAGGCGCGCTCCACCTCCAGCAGCTCCGGGGCGCGTCCGTGAAAGCGGTAGAGCGGCGGCGGGGGGAAGCCGTCGAGGCCAGCCCTTATGCCTGCCCCTCTGCCCGAGGGGCCTTGCTCCACACTCCCCGTGGCAGAGGGGGCGGGGACGGGGGAAAACAGCACCGGGTCGGCCCCCACCTGGTAGAGCTGGGGGATAAACCAATCCTGCAAGGCGACGCTCTCGGCGTCCGGCCCCAGGTTGAGGAAGCGCTTGGGGTCGGCGCGCAGGGCGGCGCGGCTCTCCTCCAGCGCGCGACCGACGCCGTGGCCCTCGGCCAGCTCGCGGTAGAAGCGCTGCACCAGGATGCGCGCGGCGGCGATGTGTACCGAGTGGGAGAAGGCGACCACGCTGCCCACCCCGGCCTGGAGCAGCGCCGGGGCCACCGAGCCGAACACCGGGCGGCTGGAGAGGTCGGCGCCACGGCACGCCTCCAGCAGGGCGAGGGGGACGTCGAGGCGGCTGAGCAGGTCGCCCAGATCCTTGCCCGAGACGAGGTGGTTGCGCTGCTGCTCGTCCTCGAAGCAGAGGGCGCCGATGCCGGTCTTGGGGAAGTACTGGCCGTGGCCGTCGAAGTGGACGATGTGGTAGGGGAGCCCCGCCTTGCGCGCGGCGCTGACGCGCAGGTCGAGCTGCGCCAGGGTCGGCGGCTCGCAGAAGTCGAGTTCCACCGCGTCGTCGCCCAGGGCGTCGATAGCGTCGAGCAGCGGTGGGATGCTGTTGCGCGGGTCGATAAACCCGGCATCGCGCGGGCGGGCGACGATGAGCAGGATGCGCAGTGGCGGGGTGAAGTCGTACTTAGGGTTGCGCTGGACCTTTACCAGCTGGCGGCGCACCGCGACCCCGCGCAGCCCCAGCGGCCCGCGGCGATCACGCAGCATCTCCCAGGGCTGGGCCAGCACCTCGGGGCTCTCGCTGCCGAGGGTGAGGGTGCAGCCGGTCGCCTCGGCTTGGTCCATGAGGTTGTTGTAGAGCTGGATGCCCTCCTGGCCGTGGAACAGGGCGGCGAAGAGGGCGTGGCCCCACGCTTCGAGCTGCTGCTCGACCCGCTCTGCGCGCACGCGGTTGCCGTGGTAGGGGAACTCGTAGTACTGCTCCAGATACCAGCGCAGCTCGTCGAGCTGCTCCTTGCCCAGCGGCAGGGCGAGGGGGAATTCGTCGCCGCTCTGGCCGTGGGCGTCGATCCAGCGGGCCTGGTAGGTGTCGCCCTCTTGGCGGATGACGAGGCGATAGTCGTGCATGGCGGGCTCCGTTCCTTTGGCTTGGCGGCTGCTTTCTGTTTGTTGTGCGTGGTGTGCGTGGTGTGCGTGGGGCGGGCGGCCTGGGTCTAGCCTGCCGCCAGCTCGAAGCGGGTCGCTTGCATGGCCGAGCGGGGCAGGCCGAGGCGCAGCGGGCCGAGTTTGTTGTCGACGGTCACGGTGAGGTTGATCTCGCCCTGGCCTGTGCAGTTGCCCTTGACCGCGACCACCGCGTAGACGCACTGACTGCCGATGAGCGGCGCGGCGCTGTGCGGCTGGAAGAGCCAGTAGGGGTAGGCCTCGCCCGCGCCGAAGGCGGTGATCACCGGGAAGACCTTGGTGTATTCGATATCCACCCCGAGCGAGCCGCCGCTCAGTTCGGCCTTGGCGAATTTGAGCTTGGGGCCGAGGGAGGCCTTGAAGGCGTGCTTCTCCTCCGCCGTCACCTGCTCCGGGAAGAGGCTGAAGGCGTAGACCGACCCCTCGCTGCCGTCGGCGGCGCTGAGCGCCAGCTCTTGGCGCGCCTCCAGGATCACCTCGCTGCCGCCCGGTGGGTGCAGGGTGCAGGCGAGGCGCACCAGCCAGAAGCGGGTGTCGCCCAGCGGCGGCACCCAGGGCTGGCCGGTGTGGCTCTCCAGGGCATCCTCGACCCGCCACACCTCGGGCCTGCCGAGCGAGGCAGTGAGCCGCGACCGGCCCGCGCCCTTCATCATCGTGGGCGCCTCCAGTTCACCTTCCCAGACGATATCGCTGAGGGTGTCGGGGGGAGAGAGGGGCATAACGACTCCTTATGTTATCTGCGTGGCAGGCCTTGGGATTATCAGGGAAACAGGGGGAAATGGCACGGGTGGGGGAGGGTTTTGTTGGGGGGCTTGTGCTGGTGCAGCGGCAGTCATCGCGGGCATGGTCCACTCCTTGTCTGTCGTTCTCGCCCCCAAGGAGAGAGGGCGTGGATTGACGGGGTCACCAAACCAGACCAGACTTGGCCAGGAGGTACGCGCCCATGCACATCACCAACATCTCTGAGGCCAAGACCACCCTCTCCCGCCTGCTCGAAGAGGTCCAGCAGGGTAAGGAGGTGATCATCGGCAAGGCGGGAAAACCGATCGCCAAACTGGTCCCTTACGACCCCTCACAAGCCGATCGCACGCTCGGTGGGAGCTGGCAGGGTAAGGTGCAGATGGCGGAGGATTTCGACGATCTGCCCGATGCGGTGATGGATGCCTTTCTGGGTAAGGGCACGCCGTGAACCTGCTGCTCGACACCCACGCCCTGATCTGGGCGTTGGAGGATAACCCCACCCTCAGCCCCGCTGCCCGCGCGGCGATCATCGATGGACGCAACATGGTCTTTGTCAGCGCGGCCACCGTGTGGGAGATCGCCATCAAGCGCGCCTTGGGCAAGTTGAACGCGCCCGACAATCTCCTCGAAGAGCTAGAGAAACACCGTTTCACCCCGCTCGACATCAGCGCTATCCATGCCGATCAAGCAGGTCGGTTACCACCGATCCATCAAGACTCCTTCGATAGGATGCTGATCGCCCAAGCGCAGGTCGAGCGTTTGGTACTGGTGACCCGCGATGCCTCGATTCGGCAGTATGCGGTGCAGTGTTTGGTGGCCTAGTGGCTTCTGCATCATCGGCAGGAATGTCAGCAGACCGCATGGCGCTAGGAGCCACAAGCCAACGGCTTGTGAGGGGAGGTAGGCCGGGCACGGTCAAGCCGTTGGCTTGAGGCTCCGGCTTGGGGCAACAGGCCAGAGATCCGCTCGTTGGCGCGATGGTC
>QKED01000083.1 GCA_003252455.1 Gammaproteobacteria bacterium | reverse complement strand
GACGTCGATACCTACCCCGACGATCCCACACGTCACGAGAGCGACCTCGATAACGACGGCACCCCGGACAGCCTCGACGTAGACCGCGATGGTGATGGCCGTGACAATGGCGTGGACGCCTTCCCCGACGACCCCAGCGAACAGTCCGACCTCGATGGTGACGGTATCGGTGACAACGCCGACACCGACCGTGATGGCGATGGCCGCCCCAACGACAGCGATGCCTTCCCCGACGACGCGACAGAGCAATCCGACCTCGACGGTGATGGGATCGGCGACAACAGCGACCCCGACCGCGATGGCGACAATGTCGACAACGCCAACGACTACTTTCCCGACGACCGCAATGCGAGCAGCGTCCCGGCGGTGATCATCAGCTCACCGAGCAGCCTGAGCACGGTCGGTGTCTCCCCGGTCACGGTGCGCGGTACCGTCGACGACACCCAGGCCACCGTCCTGGTCAACGAGGTGGCCGTGGCGCAAAGTAACGGCAGTTTCGAGGCACAAGTGACGCTCGAAGAGGGGGCCAACAGTATCGTGGTGCGCGCCATCAGCCGCCAGAGCCACGAGGGCACCGCCACTGTCAGTATCTCTCTGGACAAGACCCCGCCTTACGTGACGGTACAGTCACCACTCGACGGCGAAGTGGTGCTGAGCGACCGCATCACGGTCTCCGGTCTGGTCAACGACATCGTACGCGGTACGGTTGCCGATCAAGACGCCATCGTCATGGTCAACGGCGTGCGTGCCGAGGTGAGCAACCGGACCTATTTGGCCCAGGACATCCCGCTGGTCGAGGGCAATAACCTCATCGAGGTGACCGCCTCTGATGCCGTCGGTAACGTGGGCGAGACACGCATCCAGGTCACCTACCGAGCCCCGCTGGAGGACAACCGCATCGAGCTGATCTCCGGCCAGCAACAGACTGGGACCATCTACAGCGACCTCACCCAACCCTTGGTGGTGCGTCTGAGCCACAACGGCGTACCTGTAGTCGACAAGGCGGTAGTATTCCGTGTAGTCGAGGGTGATGGCCTGCTCCAGCCCGACACCGACGAGGAGGCGCAGGCGGCCCTGGTCACCACCAACACCGAGGGTCTGGCCCAGGTGCAGTTCCGCCTCGGCTCACGTGCCGGCAAGGCGACCCACCGTGTACGTGCACGTGCCGTCGGCTTCGAGGGGGAGGCGCTCTTCTATGCCTCGGCCACACCACAACAGGGCGACAAGATCGGCGTCATCGCGGGTAACAATCAGCGTGGGGCCATCCGTCAGCCACTGCCTCAGCCCTTCGTGGTGGCTGTCACCGACAACGGCTCGAACCTCATCGAGGGTGCCGAGGTGCTGTTCAAGGTGCGCGCCGGCGGTGGTCGCTTCGCCGACGGTAGTAGCGAACGGATGGTCACTACCGATAAGGATGGACGCGCCTCCGTACTCTTCATCCTCGGTGACCTGGCCGGACTCGATAGCCAGCAAGTGGTGGCAGAACTGGGCGGCACGAGTGCCAACGCCGGATTTACCGCCTCCGCCTTCATCCCTGCCGACCCGGGCCTGACACGCATCAGTGGCGTGGTGTTGGACAACCAGGATAACCCGATGCCCGGTGTAACCATCCACCTGGATGCCCACAATCGCCAGGCAGTTACCGATGAGGAGGGACGCTTCACCATCAGCGAGGCGCCGGTCGGGCCGGTGCACCTATTGGCCGACGGGAGTACCACCACCATCGAGGGCGAGTGGCCGACCCTCTCCTACAACCTGGTGACCGTTGCCGGTGTCGATAACCCACTCGCCTCCCCCATCTACCTGGTCCGCCTCGACACCGAAGGGGCCCTCTATGTGGGCAAGGAGGACCAGGTCCTCACCCTCGACGAGGTACCTGGCTTCAAGCTAGAGGTGAAGGCCGGTTCAGTCACCTTCCCGGATGGTGCCAAAGAGGGCTGGCTCTCGGTCACCCCTGTGAATGCCGACAAGATCCCGATGCCCCCCCCCAACGGCATGCAACCGCAGTTCATCGTCACCATCCAGCCGCACGGTGCACGCTTCGATCCCCCGGCACGTCTCACCCTGCCCAATGTCGACGGTCACGCCCCAGGGGCCGAGGTGGAGATGTACTCCTACGACCACGACCTGGAGGAGTTCGTCACCATCGGCCTGGGTACGGTGAGTGCCGATGCCTCGACCATCAGCTCCAATGTGGGTGTAGGGGTGATCAAGGCCGGTTGGCACTGTGGCAGTCAACCCGGCGGCAGTGGCTGCTGTGAAGGCGAGGCCAGTTGCGGCTACTGCTACAACAAGGTCGGAAGCTGCCCTGGAAATTGTGAGTTGGTACCGACACGCGTGGCCGAAAATCAGGTGCTGGGCAATTGCCGCCAGGAGCTCTGCAGCGGCTCCAAACCGGACGACGGCGACAAGCCACCGGCCGAGTGCGGCGACTGTAAAGACGGCAATCCCATCATCGACAAGGACCGCCCGCTCAAACAGCAGCAGCCCAACGACTGTCGGGAGTTGCTCTGCGGCGGTGGTTTCAACCCCAAGGATGAGACCAGCGCACTGCAGGCGGACCGTGCCAACATCTGTAAGGTGTGCAAGGACGGCAGCCCTGCCCCCGGTGACGAGGGCAAGGGTTGCTCTGACGGCACCCCAGAGAAGGCCTGCTACACCTGCAAAGACGGCAAATGTGGCAACCACTGTGATGCCGACCCGGCCACCTACACAGTCGAGGCCCCGGTACCCGACTTCGTGAACAAGGCACTCTATGAGTTCAAGAAAAAGGTCAATGACATCCCCTGGCTCGCCGTGGACCTCAAGACCAAAGTAAGCCTCAAGGGCACCAAGGGCGAGAAGTGCTGCCTCAGCTGCGAAACCCCCGGCCCACGCGACTACGTGACTGTGACGGGTAGTGCGGGTGTCGGCGGCTCGGTAAAGCTCTCTGTCCCCGGACTCGGTCTGGCGAAAAAATTCCCGAACAAGTCCGTGGGTGGCGGTTATGTAGTCAAGGCCGACATCCTGGTGACCGGTCTCGGTGCCTCCATCACCCTGGATGCCACTGGCAGTGTCTCCTACACCATCATCGACTGCCCTGACGAGAACTGCGGCACCCTGAGCCTCAGCTCCCCCATCAAGGCCAAGATCGGTCCACAGATCGATGCCAATATCAGCATCGTCAAGTGCGATCTGGATGCGAACCCCGACTGTAAGGACACCAGCGACGTGGTGAAGGTAGCAGGTAAAGGTGAGGCGACGGTCAACGTCTCCGCCTCGGTCACCGCCACCTACTCATCGGGTGAACAGTGCGGTAAATCCTGCGCCGAGGCAAAGTTCGACCCGGTGACGGCGACGGCCAACCTCAGCGTTACCTTCAAGATCCTGGGTTTCAGCTACAGCTACACGCACAACGTCTTCAAGTACACCATCATGGAAGGCGGCAGCTTCGGCAACTGCAACTAAGGAGACGTGAGCCATGCATAAGCAGTCAATTACGACCCTCAAAATCAGGCTCTCGCTGCTCCTCGGCGTCGCTGCCACATCAGCGTCGCCTCTGCAAGCAGAGAGCCTCTGCATGCGCTACGACCCCCAGGGTTCCGTGGTCGCTGAGCTGGAGCGGATGGCGCCACAGGACGCGAGCAGCGCCATGGCGCTCACCACTCTGGAACAGTTCCTCGCGGTTGCCCGAAGCGGCGACAGCCAGAAGATCACCCGCCTCTACTCCAAACTCGATGCGAGCCAGCGCGACATCGAACAGCGTCTCAAGGAGTATCCCGACAAGTTTGCCGACTTCGGCAGCATGAGTGCCGAGATTACCGCGCAGCGCTATCAATGGGGTGACTATGCCCTGTTCATGACCCGTTTTACCCAGGCTGGCAACAGTCTGACGCTGGCCGAACCCCTGCTCTGCACCTCGCTCTGCCAGGTGAGTAATTTCTTTGAACGCCCCAACGAGCCAGAGGACCTGCTGTCTCGCTATCTGTTGTTGTCGCAAAACAGTGCGCGCCGCCAGGTCCCATGTCCGAGTGCTGAAGTCACTGCGTCGGTCTCACCGACCGTGGACTTCAAGGGACTCCACCCCCTGAAATTCCACTTCGCCGAATCGCTCTTTACCACCGACGTCGCGGCACGACTCAGGGCACCGAATGAGCGCGCCCAGCAGTGCTGGGCGTCGATCCAGGGGATCAACTTCCACGGGCGGACCCTGGAGGAGATCCAGGCGGACGTACAGGGGGTCATCGACCAATGTAGTGTCAACACCGACGTCGACGCCCTCATCCCGGTAACCCTCCTCGATCAGAGCTGGACCAAGAACTGGTACTCAGTCGACGCCTTCGTTGCCCTGCTCGGACAAACGCAGACGGTCGAGGGCCTCCTGCAACTGGAGACCGAGCAACATACCCTCTATGTGGTACGGCTCAAACGTATAGCCCCCGACCCCGACGCTATCGTCCTGTTACCGCTCAAGCACGCTGGTGAGGAGCGCCTCTTCGACTGGGATCTCTACGGTAGCGCCGTAGGCGAACTCCTCTCCTCCGCAATCATCCATCGCTTCATCGACAACACCCAGCCGGGCAAGGGCCAGCCATGATGCAGAAGAAGCCTCTGATAGGATATCGTCGCCTCCACAAGAGCCCCCTGGCAGTCGCCATCCTCGGCGCCGTCTGGCTCAACCCGGGCGCGGCCCAGGCCGAGTTCGCGCTCTCCGAAGGGTGTGTGGTGAACATCCTCAACCGCACCACCTTTGTCGATAGCGATGGCCACTTCTACCTGCGCAATGTCCCCTCGTTCATGGGTCGTGTGCGCGCCCGTGCCACTTGCAGCAAAGATGGCAAGACCACCTCGGGGCAGACCGACTTCTTCGTGGTGCAGACCAACGACACCGTCGAGGTGGGTCAGTTCGGTGCCGAGAAGGATGAGGTCCCGACAGCACTGCGCATCGTGCCCGCCACGAACCTGCTGATGATCGGCGTCGGGAGCACCAAAGACATCGCCATCACAGCTACCTTCCCCAGTGGCAATCAGCGTGACGTCGTGACCGAACCCGGCACCAACTACCGCATCGCCAACCCCGATATCGTCGCCATCGACGACAGCGGAACCCTCACGGCATTGGCCGTCGGCACGACCTTACTTACAGTGCGTCATCAGGGTGTGGTGGCGGTGGCCACGATCGAGGTGGTGGATATCGGTGACAGCGACAACGACGGCATCCCCGACGATGTAGAGCTGATCTACGGCCTCGACCCCAACGACCCGCTGGATGCCTTCGAGGACCAGGATGGCGACGGTCTCAGTGCCCTGGAGGAGTTCCAGGCACGTACCAACCCCATGGACGCAGACACCGACGACGACGGCATCCCCGACGGCGAAGAGGTGATGGCCGGTGAGGATGGTTTCGTCACCGACCCTAATCAAGCAGACAGCGATAACGATGGCCTCAACGATTATGTAGAAATCCTGGTCGGCTCCGACCCCAACAACGCCAGTGAGGCAAACTACAGTGCTGCCATCGACTCACTGCGCGTCGTCCCCGACACCCTCTCAATCGTCTTCAACTCCATCGATACCGAGACCAGCGAGACGGTGCAGGTCTTCGGACGCCTGATTGACGGTAGTGAGCTGGACCTCACCGCCTCCGCGCTCGGCACCAACTACAGCTCTAGCGACCTGAGCGTCGCCAGCTTCGGCAGTGAACCAGGGCGAATCTATGGCGGCCAGACCGGCACCGCCGAGGTAACCGTGAGCAACAGCGGGCACGAGGCAAAGCTCTCTGTGAGCGTCTCTACTTTCGAGGCCAGTGCACTCTCCGTGCTCCAGCTACCAAACAGCGCGATCCGCCTCGACGTGCTCGGTAACACCCTGTTCGTCGCGGCGCAGACCGGTGGACTCCAGGTGGTCGACGTCAGCGACCGTAGTGCCCCACGACTCGTTACCAGCTACCCCACGCCGGGTTCAGCCCTCGATGTGGCGGCCCACAACACCCTCGCCTTCGTCGCCGAAGGTGCCTCGGGGGTGCAGGTGCTCGATGTCTCCGACCCGGGTCACGTCGCCCTCATCACCCAGATCGCCACCGCTGGCAACGCCACTGCCGTCGAGGTGGTCGACAACCTGCTCTGGGTAGCGGTAAGCAATGCCGGTGTACAGGTATTCGACATCAGTCAGCCTGGTAGCCCCAAGCTACGTACCACCATACGCACCCGAGGGAGTGCACGCGCGCTCTCCGTCGCCCCGGCGGGCGACCGCCTCGGGGTGATCACCGATGCCTTGGAGGTGTTCGGCATTGAGGACCTCGCTCAAGTACAGACCTATGGCGTCATCGACACCGGTGACCCACGCGCCGTCGTCATGGGCGATGGGTATGCCCTGGTGGCGGACTACAGCAACTCGCTCACCAGCGTCGACCTGAGCAACCCCTCTGTACCGCTGGTGCAGGACACCACCCCGGCGATCAACGGTGGCCGCATCAACGACCTGACCCGTGTCGGCAACCTCACCTTTGCGAGCGACGTCTATTTCGTCAATGGCGTACCTGTCACCGACGTCACCGATCCGACGCAGCTCGCCCCGCGCTTAATCCTCGATTTCAGTCGCTATGGCGATGACAACGGCAACGGCGTCACGGCCGACGGCGCCTATATCTACATGGTATCCAGTCGCTCACGGCTCTTCATCGGCCAATACCGCATGCTACGCGACGACGAGGGCATCGCCCCTCAGGTGACCCTCACCGAGCCGGTCAACGGTATGACGGGTGTCGACGGTGGCAAGGTCCGTGTCAGTGCCCTGGCCAGCGACGACATCCTCGTCTCCGGTGTGCACTTCTATGTCGACGGCGTGCGCGTCGCCACCGACAACGCCGCCCCCTATCGCCAGACACTCACCCTACCGACAGGGAGCAGCAGTGTCAGCGTGGGGGTCGAGGCCTTCGACCTCGGCGGCAATATGAGTGGCATCGCCACCTTCGAACTGCCCATCGAGGCAGATAGTGACGGTGACGGCCTCGGCGACAGTGCCGAACAGAACGTCTTCGGCACCCTGCCGAACAATGCCGACAGCGATGGCGACGGCCTCGCCGACGGCTTTGAGGTGGAGAACTACCTCGACCCGCTGCTTGCCGACACCGACCGTGATGGCATCGACGATAGCGAAGAGATGGTCTCGGGTGCCGACGGCTTCATCACCGAGCCACGCATGGCCGATACCGATGGCGATGGCCTGCCCGACGGCTATGAGGTGGCACTGCGTGGCGCACCGCTCAATCTCGATCCGACCAACCCGAGTGACGCCCTGCGCGACTACGATGGCGACACCCTGAGTGCCCGCGAGGAGTACCTGTTCGGCTCCGATCCGACCCTGGCCGATAGCGACGGCGACGGCTTCGACGACGCCCTGGAGCGTGAGCTCGGCACCAACCCGGTGAGTGCCAACGGCTTCCCAGGCAAGGCCGATAGCCTGCGGGTCGCCTACCTCAACCGCCAATTGCGCGACCGTGATGGCGATGGGCTGACCGACAACGACGAGGTGCTCCTCGGTACCAACCCCGACAGCCGTGACTCCACCGTCGAGCTGCAGACGATCAGCCAACTAGTGGCCCACCTCAATCAGTCTATCGCAGACCTCGACCTCGATGGCGTCAGCGACGCCGACGAGGCGCAACTCGGTACCGAATCTGGCGACGCCAGCTCACGCCCCCCCCTCGCGGTGCACGGCTTGGATACCGCTTACCTCAACCAGCACATCGCCGATAGCGATCGAGATGGCTTCGCCGACGCCGATGAAGCGTTGGTGGGTACCGACGCCCTACTCGCGAGTTCCATGCCTGCACGCCACACCCTGCAGTCGGACCTCGCCGCCTACCTCAACCAGTATATCGCCGACGGCGATCAGGACGGCTTCTCCGATATCGACGAGGAGCAGACCGGCACCGACCCGGCCCTGGCCAGCTCGCAACCCATACGCAACAGCATCGAATCGACCCTGATCGCATTCCTCAATCAGCAGATCAGCGACAGTGACGGCGATGGCATCTCCGATCAAGACGAGTCACAGCTGGGCAGTGACCCAAACAACGCCCAATCGGCCATCGGTATCACGCATCACTCGCTCGTGGTCGCCTATGCCAATGACGAGAGCCTGGTCATCACCACGGCCGTGAGCCAAAGTGCCTCTAGCACTTTCTCGGTGGAGCTAGCGCCGTTGGAGGCCTCGCTACTGGAGCAGTTGGGGAGTCAGTCCAGACTGGATGAGCAGGCACCGACGCTGCTGCTGGTCACCCCGCGAGACCAGAGCCTCGACGTGCCGACCGACAGCCGTGTCACCCTCACCTTCTCCGAGGCGATGGCGAGCGCGACGCTCAACCGCGATACAGTGCTGCTGAGCAGCAATGGCGTCCCCATCCCCTACCAGATGCTGTTGAGCCCGGATAACCACGCTGTCACCCTACTCACGGCCCTGCCGCCCAATGCACTGGTGAGTGTGGCGGTGCTCGGCGCCGAGGATCTGGCCGGTAATCGTCTACCCTACTCATCGGCGATCTTCACCACCTGGGATGAGGGCACGGGCCCGACGCCCAAGGTCATCGCCCAACGTCCCGCCGACACGGCCACGCTGGCCTCACCGCAGGGCGAACTGAGCCTCTTCGGCACCCTAGCGTTCGACGCCGACAGCGTCGCACGAGGGCTACAGGTGAGTGTCGGTGGCGTCCCGGTAAGCGGCGAACTCACCCTGCACGACGAGGGGCGCATCATTGTCTTCACCCCACACCAAGCCTGGCCTCAGGACGCCCTGGTGGAGGTGACCCTGGCCGATGCACAAAGCCCGGATGGGGCCCACTTCCTCACCTACCAGGGCTCGTTCCGACTCCCCGCCGAAGCAGGCACGACGGCCCCCGAGCTGGTGGCCGTCAATCCGCCTGGTAGTGTCGAGACGGTGCCGCAAAACGTGGCCGTAGAGAGTGGCTACAGTGAGCCCCTCAATCCTACCGATGCCACCCCGGCCAATGTGGCCCTGCGCCCTGCCGAGGCGGGAGCCACCCTACTCGACAGCCTGATCAGCGCCACACACGGCGACACCGCCCTGCGCGCCACACCGCGAACCCTACTGCCACTGCAGCAACCCGTGCTAGCCGCCGTCAGCGAGGGTGTACACGACCTACAGGGTGAGGCCCTCACCGCTGCGGTGCACAGCCTCACCGCCCAGAGCCCCGCCGACTACCAGGCCCCCGATGTCGTGCAACTCCTACCAGTGGCGGTAGCGAGTGAATCGGGTGAGTGGCAGGCGGCAGGCCTCGCCAGTAACGGTCACCTGACCCTGCGCTTCGACGAGCCGATCAACCCCCTGAGCGTCACCCCGAGCACGCTCGCCTGGATCGACGCACAGGGCCAGCCCATCGCCTATCACCCCAGCTTCCACCGGGGCTATCAACAGTTGCGCCTCGACCCTGCCGCCCCCCTCCTGCAGGGCAGTACCAGTCGTCTCACGCTGGACGGCATCGAGGACCTCGCCGGCAATCGTGCCGAGCGGCGTGTTGTCCAGTTTGGTGCCACCTTGGCTACCGACATCAGCGCTCCACGCCCCCTGGGGCTGACACGCGTCGGTGCTGAGCTGAGCGTCCTCTTCGATGAAGCGCTCGACCCACTACAGCTCGACGCCGCCCACTACATCCTGGAGGGTGAGGGTGCGCCACAGGTGATCAGCGCCGCGCTGGCACTGACACCAAACACGCTCGTACTGACACTGGCGGCGGAACCCCTGGCGGACAGACCGTTGGTGCTGGTCATCCCCAGTGGCGGTGTGGCCGATCTGGCCGACAACGCAACCCGCGCCTGGCGCCTGACCCGACAGACCGATGGTTCGACTCTCATCGAACCCCTCTATTGACCCTGACCCTAGCGGGTAAGGAACGTTTGCGTACCACCGAAGACAAGAGAGAAGAGGTTAAGTATGAAGCCCTTTAATCGCTCACTGCTGGTCGTCTCCCTGATGGGGGCGCTCTGGCGCACGGATGCCATGGCCGCGGAAGCGCTGATCGACAGCGGTTCGAGTGGGACAGATGGCGCACTTATCTACTACGCCCCGGTCCCGGACGATGTGAACGACGACCGCATCATGGCCTACGACGCCGCCCGAGAGGTGGTGGTGCGCTATCAGGCTGACAAAGGGGTCACCTACCTCTTCGATGGCTCGAGGTGGCTGCCGAAAGAGACCGCACACAGCCCCGGCCCCCGCGTCGGTACTGCCCTCGCCTACGACCCGCAGAGACAGGTGGTGGTGATGTTTGGTGGTGTCGACAGCGACGGGCTGCGCAACAACGACGTCTGGGAGTTCAACGGCGTCGATTGGACACAAAAGAGCGGTGCCGCTGGGCCGGTCGGGCGCAGTGAGCCCTCCATGGTCTATGACGGTGCGCGCAAGCAGCTCTTGGTCATCGGTGGCCACGATGGCACCAGCGACCGCAACGACATGTGGGCCTGGAACGGTACGAGCTGGACCGCCGTCATCCCCACCACCACCAACCTGCCCGCTTCGAACGACCATTGCATGGCCTACGATGAGAGTCGTGGTCTAGTCGTGGCTGTACTCGGTGCCTACACCTACGAGTGGAACGGCAGCGATTGGAGTGCCCGTGGTGCACCGGGTTCCTACCCCAGCATTGCCGATGACCCTATCATCTACGATCCCAAGCTCCAGAAGATCGTCGCCTTCGACGCCACAACGGTGAAATACTGGAACGGCTCGACCTGGGAGCAGATCTCCAGCGGTAACCCCAACATGACCAACGACCCGGCGGTCTACGATGCCGCCAGGGGCAAGGTCCTGCTCACCGACGGCATCTACACCTACTACTGGGACGAGGCCAACGGCTTCAAGCGACCGAGCGACTCCAACCCGGTAATGTATTTCGATATGACGAGTAGGGCCGACGGGACCTTCAATTTCACCACCATCGACATTCCTGTCGGGGTCGAGGTGCGCTTCAAGGGCAATGCCAACAACACCCCCGTGGTGTGGCTCGCCAGCGACGATGTGACCATCAGTGGCGCCATCAACCTCAATGGGCAAGACTACAATGGCAGCGGCACCGCCCCCATGCCCGGCAATGAGCCCGTTCCTGGGCCTGGCGGTGGTCATGGTGGGCTAGGAGGTCGGCGCTTCTCGGTCAGTGGCAGCTACGCCGCTCAGCCCGGCGAGGGCATCGGCGGCGGTGCGCCGGGTGTGACCAATGGCCAGGGCGGTGGTCACGCCGCTCACGCCAACAAATCGACCAATACCAGCTACGGGCGTACCGTGGCCATGAACGGAACCACCTACGGTAACCGTCTCGTGCGTCCGGTGCTCGGTGGTTCAGGTGGTGGTGGTTCGGCCTCCACCGATACCAGTGACGGTTACAACGGCGGTGCCGGTGGTGGCGCCATCCTCATCGCCTCCAATACCCAGATCACCCTCAACGGCTCCATCACTGCCAACGGTGGCGGCGGTTCGGGCCCGAGTGGTAACGGTTCAGGCGGCTCCATCCGCCTGGTGGCCGGTCGCATCGCTGGTGGCGGTACACTGCGCGCCGACTCCTTCGGTCGCATCCGCACCGAGGCCTTCTATCAGGCGGGCAACCTCAACATGTACGCCAGCTCCGGCAGCATCACGGGTTCCATGCAACCCACCACACTCACCGACGACCAGGCCCCCAAGCTGGCCAGCATCGCCATCACCACTGTCGACGGTCAGGCGGTGGCGGCCCCCCCACAGGGTGATTTGGGCGAGGTCGATGTGGTGTTCAACAACGGTGGTGAGGTGGCCATCGGCCTCTCCGCCCCGCAGCTCCCGACGGGTACGGTGATCGATGTGCGGATCATGTCTGCCGGTGGTCTGAGCGTGGTACAGAGTAGCCCGACCGACGCCAGCGGCAACGCCACCGCCACGGCGACAATCCCTGCCGGCCTCGGAAAACTCCAGGCCTTCGCCACCTACGTGCCACCCGCGGCACCCTAAGCGCATCTGGCCCCACGCGAAGGGTGAGCCTCTCACCCTTCGCCTACTCGCTGCCCACCACCTTGTCTCCGACCCAGACCCTCACGCTCATCGGCCTGCCTCTGCTCATCGCTGCAGCCCTGTGGCGTGTCGGCCCGGGGGAGCCTCCGGTGGCGCAGCCCGAATTTTCCCGACCCACCGTGCAACGCCCTGTGGTGACCATCCCACCGATGGTCGACATCACCCACCATGCCGGCCTCTTCACCTCACACCTGCAGGGTAGTGACCCACTCAAGGCGATCACCGAGAGCTATGGTGCCGGCGTCTGCCTCTTCGATGCCGATGGTGATGGACGTCTCGACATCCTGCAGGTCGCAGGTAGTGGCGAGAACCGCTATTTCGGTCGCCACGCCTGGTGGAGTCGACCGACCCACCCCCTGCTCTACCTCAATCTCGGCGCCAACCGCTTTCGGGAGGTGGGCGCGACTGCCGGCCTCACCCAACCCCTCTGGGGTATGGGCTGTGCTGCGGCAGACCTGGACAACGACGGCGATACCGACCTCTATATCACCACACTCGACCAGGACCACCTCTATCGCAACGAGGGCGATGGGACCTTTGTTGACATCTCGCTCGATGCGGGTCTTGGCGCCACGGGGTGGAGCAGCTCAGTGGCTATCGCCGATTACGACGGTGACGGCCTGCTCGATCTCTACGTTGTTGGTTATTTGCGCTTTAGCCAAGGGGCCCTCGCCTATGAACGTGGCAGCGGCTTCGAGGCGAGCCGAGACTATCGCTTTGCCGCCGACCTCTACGACGGCAGCCCCAATCGCCTACTCCACAACCTCGGCGGCCTGAGGTTCGAGGATCGTGCCCAGGCGTTGCATCTGGACAACCCTAGCGGTCGCGGTCAGAGCGCCCGCTGGCACGATCTGGACGGTGACCGTCGCCCCGACCTACTGGTGGCGAACTCTGCCGGTTCGCCCAACCGCATCTGGCTCAACCGCCTACCCGAGGGGTTTGTCGAACAATCGCTACCGCATCCGCTCATCAGCAACCTCGATACCCCGGAGATGCTGATCCTCGACCTCGATAACGACCGTGAAGCGGAGTACCTCCTGGTGAGTGGCGACGCCCGGCCCAACCAACTCTTTAGCGCCAAGCCCCCCTACGGCAATCTCACACGCCCTTGGGGCCTGGCCGATGAGCCACTACTCGGGCAATTCACCCAGGCGATGGTGGCGGGCGACCTGAACAATGACGGTTGGCTCGACCTGGCGCAGGCCAACGGATTACTCACCCCCGACACCCTGGCCCCACGCCTGACCCAGGCGCAAGGCAACACACTGCTACTCAATCGAGCGGGGCGCGGCTTCGATTCGCTGCCACTCGACACGGCACGCGCACCCGCATCGTCACGCGCCGTGGTTACCGCCGACCTGGACCAAAACGGCAGCCTGGAGCTGCTCTTCGCCAATAACAACAGTGCCCCTCAACTCCTCAGTAGTGGCGATCCGGACGGCGCCTGGGTCGAGTTCGACCTTCGCGCGACGCGTGGCAACCGCGATGCCATCGGCGCACGGCTCGACCTACGCATCGGCGCGCAGTGGCAAAGAAGGGAGGTGGAACTCGCTGGCCACCTGGGTCATGCCCCCCTACGCCAGCACTTTGGCCTCGGCACCGCCAAGCGTATCGATGAACTCCTCGTCACCTGGCGTGACGGCACCACCTCGCGGTATACCGACCTCGCGGTCAATCAGCTCTATCGCCTGGAGGATACCGGTCAGGCGACGCCCATCGCCCCGCCTGCGACCCACGCCATCCCGCCACTGCCCCCGCTCTTCAATGACCCGCGTCATGCGCGCAGCGCATGGGGCTGGCTACTCGACGACCCGGCTCGGGGCGCAGCTGCCGCGGCGGCGCTGGCCCAAGCGTGGGATGACCTCGATGCCCGAGAACAGTTGCTGAAGATCGCCAGTGAACACCCCGGTTACTCTGGCCTACGCACCCTCATCGACGGCCTCAGTGAGGCACGCGCACCACTGCGCCGCCTCGCCGTTGAGGGCCTGGCCCAATACGAGTCGGAGTTCGCCGCACCCTGGCTGCTCGCGCGCTTCAGTGACCCCGACGCCGAGGTGCGCTGTGCCCTGGCCGAGGCCTATCGCCACTTCTATCGTGAAGAGGAGGCGCTCACCCTGCGCAAGTACCAGGCGCTACCAGAACTGATCCGCCTGCTCGACGACCCACGACCGAGCGTGCGCATGTGTACCATCGCCGCCCTGGCCGAGGCGGAGAATCATCGTGCGGTGGTGCCCCTGATCGCCCACCTGCACGACCGCGACGCCGAGGTGAGCCGCGCCGCCGCCCAGGCCCTGGGTAGCGTGCGCGAGGGGGAGGCCATCCCGGCGTTGGAGGGTGTTCTCGACGAGGCGACGGCACCGACGGCGCTGCGCGTGGCCGCCATGGGGGCGCTCAGGCGCCTCTCGGCAGCGCCTGGCGACGAGCTACTCGAACGCCTGCTCATCGCTACGCCCGAAGAGGGGCGAGACCCGTTGGCCTCCACACTGCTGTGCGACACAGAGGCCGGTCTACTGTTCGGCCAAGCGAGCATCGTGGCCAGTCTGCAGCGCCACACTCTAGCCGCCCCCTCGACCTGTCAGAGCGAGGGGCTGCCCCGAGTCACGTCACAGACGGACGATGCGAGTCTGCAGGCAGTGGCACAGAGCGCCTCCCCCGCGCTCACTGCGGCCCTGAACGAGCCGGCGCCCCTCCCCGAGACACTCCTCAGCGCCCTATTCCACAGTCCCCGCCCTTGGGCACGACTGGCCTGGCGCAATCGCCTGCTGTCGGAGGCGGCCCCGCTCGCTGACCGGCGCTACCTCCTACAGCTCGCGGCCGCCAACCCCGCAGACCCCGTCGTGCGCTGGAGTCTGGTAAAACTGATGGTCGAGCCCGACGGGTCCCTCTGGAGCGACCTGCTCGACTACCCACACGCCCTGCCCCTTGAAGCGCTGCGCCCACTGCTCGAACAGGTCTATCTGCAGCCCACACGGCCCGAGTCACAGCGCTATGCCGCCATCTCCGCTCTGATGCGACTCGACCCGACCCGTGCCCGCACACTGTTGACGCCCATCACCGAGAGAGCACCCGCGCATGAGTGAGACGCCACCACTCGACCCGACCCGCCTGGCGCTTGAGCGCCGTGCGCTGCACACCCTCACCCTGGTGACGCTCATCGCCGCCCTCTCCGGCTTCGCGACCCACCTGAGCGAGACGCTCGGCAGCGATGCAGGTGGGGTGTGGCGCCAGATCACCTATCTGCTGCACACCCTGTTCGGCGTGGCGCTGGTACTGGCCCTGCCACTCTACCTGCTACGCCACATCCGACGCGTCCTGAGTCGCCGACGGCTCATCGCCATCGGCACCGGCCTGGTGCTCACCCTGTCCACCCTCTGGCTCGCCGGTAGCGGCCTACAGGTAACCCTGTTCGGCCAGCAGGAGGCACTACGCGGGCTCTACCAGTGGCACATCGTCGGTGGCTACCTGCTCGCCCCCCTGCTAGTACTGCACCTGCTGTTCCACCGTCTGCCACCCATGGACCAGCGCAGCCCCTGGCTCACCCTCCCGTGGGCGTTTAACCGAGTGAGCCTGTTGGCCCTGCTCGGCGTGCTCCTCTTCGGCTACGGCGCCACCCGCCTCTATGAGGCACAGCCCTCCCCCTTCGTCGATGCCCCCCAGGTGGCCGACTATCAGTACAGCTACGGTGACTCGCCCTTCTACCCGAGCCAGGCGCGCCTGGCCAAGGGCGAGTTCATCGACCCAAGGCGGCTTGGAAACTCCCAGGAGTGTGCCACCTGCCACGCCGATATCTACCGTCAGTGGCAGGCCTCGGTGCACGCCCTAGCGGCGAAGGACCCGGCCTACGTCACCAATGTCAACCTCCTAGAGAAGAGTCGAGGTACCGATGCCACGCGCTATTGCGAGGGGTGCCACGCGCCGGTGGCGCTCCTCTCGGGCGAGCTGACTCCCGGGGGCAAACACGGTGGCGTCCCCGGCACCCTGGCCAACCGTGAGGGGGTCGGCTGCCTCGGTTGCCACGCCATCCGTGGCGCGGTGCACCTGAATGGGGTCGGCAGTTACGAGGTGGCGACGCCGAGTGCCTACCTCTTCGAGGGGTGGCCCGGTCGGACTGCGCAACTGCTGCGCAACTTCCTCATCAGCATCCACCCCCAGGAGCACCGCGCCGAGGTCAGCTACCCCATCAGTCGTAGCGCCGAGCTCTGCGCCACCTGCCACGAGCAGTACATGGCCCCGGAGATGAATCACTGGGGTTGGGTGAAGATGCAGAACGACTACAGCAGTTGGCTCGCCAGCCCCTTCTCCGGGCTCAACGAGAGCCGCTTCAGCCACCCTCAGCGGCAGGATTGCAAGGCGTGTCACATGCCCACACGCCCGGGCAGTGACCCCTCGGCCAATGCCGCAGGCCAGGTGGTGGACCACCGCGCACCAGGGGCCAATCGACTCCTGGCCACCCTGAGCGGGGATGCCGAGCAGGAGGCCGCCGTGCTGCGCATGCTGCAGCAAGACAAACTGCGCATCGCCATCGACCGCCCCCTGCGCCAAGACGCCAACCGCTCCGGGCAGTTCGTCGACGAACAACTGCGCAGTGCGCATGACACGCCCAGTTACTTCTACCTGGGCGAAGAGGCGACCATCCAGCTCAGCGTGAGCAACAACCTGGTGGGACACAACTTCCCCGGCGGGACCACCGATATCAACGAGGCGTGGGTCGACTTTCGTGTGCAAGATGCCGAGGGGCGGCGGCTCTTCCGTAGCGGTGAGCTGGAGGTGGATGGGCGCGTCGACCCGGCGGCGGTCTTCTACCGCTCCATCCCGGTGGACCGCCAGGGCCGTGCGGTATGGCGCCACGACCTGTTCCGCGTCACCGGTGATATGGAGAAGCGGGTGATCCCCTCGGGTGGCAGCGATGTAGTGGAGTACCACTTCCCCATCCCCTACTGGGCCAAGTCACCTATCACCCTGCACGCCACCCTGCGCTATCGCAAGCTCAACCCACGCTACGCCGCCTGGGCCCTCGGTGAGCTGGACCACGAGCAGCCCATCACCGACCTGGCCGAGGATCACAGCGTCATCCCGCTGCGCGAACGCGCCCCGGTGGTGACGCCCGGACAGTGAGTTCAGGGGTGCTTACGCTCGGCACGCGCCTGTAGATAGCGGTGCAACCAGCGCCATACCCAGCCATCCGGACGCTCCTCACCGGTGCGCACATAGTGCAACACGTTGTGATTTTGCAGCGTCCACTGCATGTCGCGCCAGGCGCGTAACTGACCACAGAAGAGCAGCCGATCCCCCTCTTTGAGTGGCTCATCCTCTCGTGGCAGCAGCCAGCACTCCCCCCCACGCTCCAGCATCAACGCGATACAGGGCAGCGTCTGCGTACGCTCGCGCGGATGGCGTAACAACAGGCCGACGGGCAGCGTCTCACCCCCGGCGGCAAGCAGGCTGCTGAGGGCGAGCGCGCCATCGAGGTCGACCTCCACGGCCCACACCTCGGGGACCTGGTTATCGGTCACGGCGCTGATGCGACTGATCACCTCGTTGGCCCAGTCGTTACTCAGACCGCGTGCCCGTTCGAGAAAACGTGGCAGCAGCGGCGAGGTCATCAGCGCGAAGATGTCGCGGGCGATGATCTCCGAGCGCTGCATCACCAGGTCGAGCTTGGCGGCACGGAAGATCTCCCAATCGTGCCGGCGGTTCTGACGCGCCACCAGACAGAGTTCCGGCTTCAATTCGCGCGCGGTGATGATGATCGAGAGATTATTGGCGTCGTTGTCGGTACCCGCCACGATCCCGACCGCATCTTGTATGCCGGCATCGAGCAGGGTCTGCGCCTCGGTACCACGACCGACGACGCAAAAGTCACTACAGCCGTGCTTGTCCGGTTGCGCCTCCACAATCACCGTCTCGACACGCTCCTGCTGCAGACGCCGTTTCACCGCACGCCCAAGGCGCCCATAACCACAGAGGATCCACTTGCCCCGGGGCGGGTAGAGGGGGTTGGGCAGCTCGGTCCCGGGCACGGCGGTGAGCCACTCGTGGAGCAGGTAGGTGCCGGGTGCGTGCACCGCCAGGGCGAACTGTTCGGCGAAGGTCTCATAGGGGTTGATGATGAAGTCGGTACCGAACGACTCCATGTTGGCCTTGGCGTCGAGGGTCTCGGCGCGACAGATCACCTGCATCTGCGGCTTGAGCAGTTTGCTGGTGATGGCGATATGCAGGTTGATCTGGTCGTCGTTGGTGAGCGCCGCCACACCGCAACACTTCGCGTGGTAGAGCCCGGCACGACGCAGGCTCTCGGTGAGCGAGGCGTCGGCACGCAGGGCCGGCACCGAGACCATGTGCTCATCCAGCTCCACCTCGTTGATACGCTCCTGGTCCAGGTCCAGCACCACGGCGCGGGTCCCACGCCGGGTCAGCGCCTTGACCAGCAGCGAGCCGTTCTCACCATACCCGCAGATGATGTAGAAGGGTTCGGTGAGGCGCCGTACGGCATTGCTGAAGGCGTCGACGATGAGCGTCTCCTTGAAGCCTTGGTCCTGCATCAGCGCGAGGATCTTACCGATGGCGTAGAGCCAGGCGACGACGCTCAGATAGATCCCCACCAACACCCAGGTGCGCTGCGCCGCGGTGAAGCCATCGGGCAGTTCGCCGAAGCCGATGGTGGTGGCCATGTAGCTGACGAAATAGAAGGCGTGGAAGAAGTCGATACGTGTGGGGTTGCCATGGGCATCGACCCCGGGGATCAGCACCAGGCCGATGATGGAGACGGCATAGGCGACGATGAGCACCACCAGGGGTGCGCGCATGCGCCTGAGGATGAGTGAGGTGACCTTGTTCATGGCCGGTCGTTTGGGCGCTAGCGGCGCAGATTGACCGTCTCGATGATGAGCAGTACCACAGAGGTGACGTTGGCGAGCATAGCCCCCCCGGCGAGCGAGACGATGGACCCCATCACATGCGGTACCAGCCCCACCTGGGTGACGTTGACCGCCACCCCCCAGACCATGGCCGCGGCGATGAGCTGCAGGTCGGCTACCAGCGAGGTGGCCAGGAGCACCGCCCCCATCTGCGTCCGGTCACCGAACTTGAGCACGGTGGCGATGAGGTTGACGATGATGACGGCGAAGAGTTCGTAGACGTTGTGATGGTCGGGATTGTCGAACTCGCCGACGAAGAAGCCGAAGTTGAGGGTCAAGGCGAAGACGATGAAAAAGCCGAAGACCACCTTTTCCAGATTCATGCGCGACTCCCGTGTGTTCTCTACCTTAGGTTATGCGGGCAGATTCTACGGCTTTGCCCGCCCAAGCGGGAGGGTCGATCGGTGTCGAGAGGTGGTCGTACGGCTCGCCAGGGCCTCAGCGACCGGAGGCGAGTCGATGGGCCCAGCGTGTGGTCTCCGGGAGGCGGTAGCGGGTGGTACAGCGCATTACCCAGTCGATGCTGCTCTGTAGGCCGATGCGGTGCCCAGGCGAGATGAATAGTGGCGAGACCCCAGCGCGCGTGCGCAAGACGGCACCGACCCGCTCACCCTTGTCGAGCAGGGGTGACCAGTCACCCCGCTCGCCCCCCGGGGGTTCATAGGTACCGATGAGTCGACTCTTGGCCACACCGATGCTGGGCAGGTCACACAGGAGCCCGAGGTGTGCGGCGATGCCCAGGCGCCGAGGGTGGGCGATACCCTGACCGTCACAGAGCAGCAGGTCGGGGGGCGTCTGCAGCTGTGCCAGGGCGGCGAGGATCGCCGGCACCTCACGAAAGGAGAGCAGACCCGGTACGTAGGGGAAGCGTGTCGGCGCACGGGCGATGGCCTGTTCATGCAGGGTCAGTGACGGGTAGTCGAGTAGGGCCACGGCGGCACGGGTGATGCGCCCCTGCGCCTCGAAGCCCACATCCACCCCCGCCACGTACCGCACCGCTGTCGGTAGTTGATCCTCAAGCAGCAGGCGTGGGCGCAGCTCATCTTGGAGCGCTCGCGCCTCGGTTGTCGTCGACGGCCAAGAGTGGAGTGAGTGGGACGTTATGCCCATCGTGGCGCCCCCCTGACGGAGAGGCGCTTGCATTTCATTCGCGCGCACGTGACAATCCAGCAGAATATAACCATTCACTAAAACTCCATGACTCAGAGCACGCAGATCTTCGATACCGACCTCCATCGCTTCCAGCATGACGTGCTGGAGGCCTCGCGTAAACAGCCGATCCTGGTGGACTTTTGGGCCGAGTGGTGCGGTCCGTGTAAGGTGCTCGACCCGGTGATGCAGCGCGTGCTCCCCGAGTATGCCGGGCGCGTGCGACTGGCCAAGCTGGAGGTCGACGAAGACGACAACATGAAACTCGCCGGACACTACCGTGTGCGCGGCTTCCCCACTGTGCTACTGTTCATCGACGCGGTCGAGGTGGCCCGCTTCACCAGCGCGCAGCCGGCCCAAGTGATCCGCGACTTCCTGGACCAGCACCTGCCGAGCTAGCATGACCCAGACCCCCTCCCCACCCTACTGCCGACGCATCCTCATCGGCGGGCGGGTCCAGGGGGTCGGCTTTCGCCCCTTCGTCTGGCGCAGCGCCAACGCCCTCGGCCTCACCGGCCATGTGTGCAACCTGGGAGGAGAGGTCGAGGTGGTGGTGTGTGGCCGCCCGGCGGACATCGACGCCTTGGCCCACACCCTGATCCACGCCGCACCACCACTGGCCCGCCCGCAACTGCTCGACGATGCCCCCTACGCCCTGCCGACGCGACCGGCCGATGCCCCCCCGTTTCACATCCTGCACAGCCGCGCCGAGGCGTCGCGCCGGATCCACATCCCCCCGGACCAGTTCGCCTGCGACGACTGCCTGGCGGAGATCTACGACCCCCACGAGCGGCGCCACCGCTATCCTTTCACCAACTGCACCCAGTGTGGACCGCGCTACACCCTCATCGCGCGCATGCCCTACGACCGCCCGCACACCGCGATGGCCGGTTTCCCGCTCTGTCCCGACTGCACACGCGAATACACCGACCCGAGCGACCGCCGCTTCCATGCCCAACCCCTCGCCTGCCCGGTGTGTGGGCCCCGTCTGCAATTCGTCGGTGCGGCGGGCGCTGCCGACCCACTGCGCGCGACCCTCGACGCCCTGCACGCTGGGGCGATTGTGGCGGTCAAGGGGATCGGTGGCTACCACCTGATGTGTGCGGCGCACGATACAGCGGCCCTGGCGCGCCTGCGCGAGCGCAAGCCGCGCCCGAGTAAGCCGCTCGCCCTGCTCTACCCTTGGCGCGGTGACGATGGACTCGGACGCCTGCGCCAGGACCTCGCCCCGAGCCCCACCGAGGCGGCACTGCTCAGCGACCCCATGCGTCCCATCGTGCTCTGCGCCAAGCGACCCGACCACCGCCTCCCCGAGCTCATCGCCCCTGGGCTCGACGAGGTGGGCGCGCTGCTCCCCTATAGCCCGCTACACCACCTCTTGGCCGACGCCTTCGACGCCCCACTGGTGGCCACCTCGGGCAATCTCGGCGGCGAACCCGTGCTAACGGAGAACCACGAGGCACAGGGGCGCCTGGCACACATCGCCGACGCCTGGTTACACCATGACCGACCGATCCTGCGTCCCGCGGACGACCCGGTCTATCGCACCCTCGGAGGGCGCCCGCGACCACTGCGCCTCGGGCGCGGCAACGCCCCGTTGGAGCTGCGCCTCGCGCTGCGCATGACAGAGCCGACCCTGGCCGTGGGGGGCGAGATGAAGGGGGCCATCGCCCTGGCGTGGGACGACCGCGCCCTGCTCGGTCCACACATCGGCGAGCTGCACACGCCCAAAGGGCTCGCACTCTTTGAGCGGCTCTGCCGCGAACTGCCAGCGCTCTACGGCATCGTCCCGACGCGCCTGGTGTGTGACCGCCACCCGGGCTACCACGCCAGCCGCTGGGCCCAGGCACAGGGGCTACCGCTCGTGCAGGTACAGCACCACGCTGCGCACGCCTCGGCGCTCTATGGAGAACATGCCGGGCAGGGTGAGTGGCTGGTCTTCACCTGGGACGGTGTCGGGCTCGGCGAGGAGGGGGGGCTGTGGGGTGGCGAGGCGCTACTCGGCGCCCCGGGGCACTGGCGGCGGGTCGCCACCCTACGCCCGTTGCGCCTGCCCGGAGGTGATAAGGCGGGGCGCGAGCCGTGGCGCAGCGCCGCGGCACTCTGTTGGGCCGAGGGGTTGGGACTACCCGATGCCCCGCCCGAGGGCGCACTCGCCTCACAGGCATGGCAGCGGGGGCTCAACTGTACCGAGAGCCATGCGATTGGGCGACTCTTCGATGGTGTAACGACGCTCATCACCGGCCAACAGCGGGTCGGCTACGAGGGCGAGGCGGGATTACGCCTGGAGGCCTTGGCACGGCGCAGCGCCGTTCGACACGCGCCCGGGCCACTGCCGTGGGGCCTCGGCGCGGATGGGCTGTGGATGCTCGACTGGGCCCCACTGGTACACCGTCTAGTGGCCAGTAGCGACGCGCCAGAGGTGCAGGCCTGGCACTTTCACGCCACCCTGGCAGAGAGTCTGGTGGCACTGGTCGAGCAGTTGGCATCTGATGGGACGATCGCCGCCGTGGGGCTCACCGGCGGGGTGTTCCAAAACCGCTTGCTCACCGAACTCTGCCTAGAGCGACTGGCCAGGGTGGCGTGCGCGCGCCCCACCTACCTGGCCAACCAGGTGCCCTGCAACGACGCTGGGCTCGCCTTCGGCCAGCTAGTGGAGGCACAGGCGCGTACAGCCAGGTCCTAGTCGATACCCGCCATGGCCATGCCCAGTGCCAGGGTCATGGGGTGGCGGTGGACCGCACGCCGCCGCTCCAGGTGTTCGGTACAGCTGATGCAAAGGGTGCAGCCGGGGAGGGCCACGCGACGCGCCTCGGGGATCGGCTCGCCACACTCCACACAGCGGTGCATGCTTACCCCTTTGGCTACACTCTGGGTCTGGTAGATACCACGCGCGGCGGCAATCGCCTGGGCCAGATACTCTTCGATGTGACGATCGGCCATATCTGCAGGGTCCATACTGCGTCTCCCGTTGAGGTTTGAAACAGGGTAGTGAGGCCCGTTTGCAGTGGGGTGAAGCTCGAATGACAGGGGGATGAAGCCGCCCCCGCTACCAGGTGAGACCGACCCCGACGTAGGGCCCCTCCAACACCTCGTCACCGTTGCGTAGGCTGCGGTAACCCAAGCGTAGCAGGAGGTGCTCCCGGCGCAGGTTCAGCGCGGCATCCAGGTCGACCAGATGGGCCTCGCCAAGGGTGATGTAATCGCCCTCCAGAGCGACCCCGAGCAGGTCGTTCGCCCCCCATGTGAGGGGTAGAGTGACCTCAGAACCCCAGTGCTCCTGGTCGCCCTTGAGTTGTACCAGCCCGATGCCCAACCCCACAGCCCCCCCCTTGTGGCCCAGGGCTCCGAGGTTGAAACCGGCATCCATCTGCGTCAGGGCGAGGCGGTCGGTGGCGCCGGCACTGTGTTCGACGAAGCGACTCTGGCGTAGTCGCGCGTGGAGAAATTCGAGGCCGGCCAGCAGCTCCAGCCGCTCCCCGCGCACACCGTCGTCAAGCTGCTGGGTGGCGAGATGAAGGTGACCGAAGGTGATCAGGGGCGCCACCGCCGCACTAGTCTGCGCGGCGCCCTCAGTGAGGCGTGCCTCATCGACCGGGATGGCACCGTGCAGCGGGTCGGCCTCAAGGGCCGCCTCGGTGTCACGCCCCTCATCCGGGTACTCGGTGGCAAACTCGACCGTGGTGACCACCCCGCCGCGTCTGACGGCGTCGCTGACCAGGTCCGCCCCCACCTCGACGGTCACCTCCACCAGCCCGGTGATGAGATGGCAGAGGAGATTGAGGCCACACCCCTCGTCATCGTCATCGTCATCGTGCTGGGCGCGGTGCCTCTCCTTCGAACGCTCGGCGTTCTGCGTCTCGACCTTCTGCTCGAAGTCGCCGAGCGCGCCGCCGTGACACACCGGTGTGACCGTCCCCAGTACGAGGGCGAGCGACAGGAGGTGTGCAGTCAGGCTGGTTAAGGGTCTAGACACGGGGCCTCCTTGGGGCGTGGAAAAAAATTCTCTCTTCACCTTGTTGAATCCGAGAGTGTCGTCCATAAATAGTATCCGACCACAGCAGTTGGTTATTACCCAAGGAGACTGAAATGACCGCGTTCTACACCGAGACTTGCAAACGTCTGCGTTCCGAAGGTATCAGCAACGAGTACATCGCGGGCTGGGCGGCAGGCTTCCTGCACAATCCCGACCGCGAGGAGCAGACCTCTACCGACGCCTTCCAGGCGGGCTACGAAGATGGCCACGAGGGCAACACCGAGCACGCCCCCGAGTTCCACAGCTAGTCCTTACGCGCCCACTCAATGCCCTGACCCCCCTCCGCATGGGGGGCACACAACCCCAGCGCCGGGGCCGGGATCGCCAGCAGGGCACGGGTCCCGCCCCCTTCGCGCATCTGCAGTTCCAGCCGATAGCCGTTGGCATCCGCCAACTGGCGGGCAATGCTCAGACCGAGCCCACTCCCCCCGGTCGACTGGCTGCGCGAGCGCTCCAGGCGATGAAAGGGGCGAAACACCGCCTCGCTCTCATCCGGGGGGATGCCCGGCCCACGGTCCAACACCTCGATCACCACCAGACCGTCGCTGTGGTCGGTACAGTGCACCTCGATGGGCGCGCTGCCACCATAACGGATGGCGTTCTCCAGTAGATTCGTGACAATGCGCGATAACGCCAGCGGCCTCAGGTGACGGCTGCAGAGCGACATCGGCTGCCACTGGATGGGGTGGCCGCTGCGGCGTGCATCGGTGACGATCTCATCCAGCAACCCCATCAACTCCACCGACTCCCCCTCTTCCGCCTGCAGGCCACGACTGATCTCCAGAAACAGACCGACCAGGCGGTCCATCTGCTGTAGGTCGTGGCGGATGGCGGCGACCATCTCGTGATCCTCCTCCAACGGCAACATCGCCAGGGCGAGCTGAATACGCGCCATGGGGGTACGTAGGTCGTGCGAGATACCGGCCAGCAGGGTGGTGCGGTTGGCCAGCAGCTCCTGCACCTGGGTGGCCATCTGATTGAAGGTGCGAGCCAGTTCGGCCAGCTCGATGGGACCCTGCTCCGGTAGTGGCTTGGGCTGGCCTCCCGAGCCGATGTCACGCGCGGCCAGGGTCAGGCGCTCCAGCGGATTGAGCACGCGGTGGGCCAGGGCCAGGGAGGTGAGCATGGTGAAGAGTCCCCCCAGCAGCACCAACACCAGCAAGAGATGGGGCGGTTCGATCCCCTCGTGTACGTAGTGAAACCCGGCCCACACCGTGCCGGAATGCCCACGCAGGGGGATCTCCACCCAGTACCAACCGGGCGACGTCTCGGTGGTGTAGAACTCCAGTGGCTCACCCAGGCGCTCGCTCAGTCGCTGCTGTACGAACTGGATGAAGGGCATGGGTGCATGTAGCGGGGCGATACCATCGGGGTGTTGGTGGATGCGGATCTGGTAATCCTGCTCCAGGCGCTGGCGAAACAGCGCCAAGCGCTCATCGGGGAGTGCCTGCCAGCTCTCGGTGGCCAACTGCAGCATCGCAGCCAACTCACTGGCGGAGCGTTGCCCGGTGGGGATGAGGATGAAGTAGGCGATACCCGCGAGGGTGATAGCAAGAAACAGCAGTGAGACCCCGGCAATGGTCATGGCGGTACGCTGAAACAGCGAGCCGCGCCTGAACCAGACTCTCAGCACGGGTTGTTGCCGTCCGGGGTGAAGAGATAGCCCTTGCCCCACACGGTACGCAGGTAGATGGGCTTGGCGGGGTCGGGTTCGAGCTTGCGCCGTAGGCGCGTAACGCGCACATCGATGCTGCGATCGAAGGGGGCCTGCTCGAAGCCACGCAGTCGCTGATGTAGTTCGTCGCGGCTCAGCACCTTGCCCGGCTGGCGCACGAACACCTCCAGCAGCGACACCTCGCCTGCGGTGAGCTGCAACACCTCACCTCCACGGCTCAGGGTGTGGCGCTGGAGGTCGAACTGATAGGGACCGATCAAGAAGAGTTGCTCGGAGGGTGCCTGACTCTCCCTCGGTGTACTCTCCTGCTGCTTACGCCGCAGCAGGGCGCGCACACGGGCCAGCAGTTCACGCGGATTAAAGGGCTTGGCTAGGTAGTCGTCGGCGCCCATCTCCAGGCCGACGATGCGGTCCACGTCCTCGCCCCGCGCGGAGAGCATGAGGATCGGCAGGGTACGCGTGAGGCTGATGCGTCGAGCCAGACTCAGACCATCCTCCCCCGGTAGCATCAGGTCGAGTATGAGCAGGTCGACCGGTGTCTGTGCCAGTGCCGCATCCATCGCCCGACCGTCGTGAACCGTGGTTACGCGGTAACCGTTCTGACTCAGGTAGCGCTGCAACAGGTTGCGCAACGCGTCATCGTCGTCGACCACCAGGATGTGCTCTCCCCCTTGGTTGGGGGTATTTTGCTGTTGTGTCATGGAGTCGTCCGCACTGTGTGCTCAGTGTCTTGCTGTGGTATCACGCCCCATCATGGCAAATATTGCCCGGGCAAGGAACCTGTAACCCTATCCAAAGTAAACGTGTAGGAAATAGTTACAAACTGTAACTGACTTCACAATGGATAAGCGGATAGATTATTTGCAGAGCGTGAGGTGCCGTAGTGCTCCGGTACAGCACACTCTACCGCGCAGCTTGGCCCCACGGCCTGGATACGCGGTCGCTTCGGATGGATGCGACCTGGGTCGCAAGTTCCAGCCGCCTGCTTTTGCGGGCGGCTTTTTTTTGTCTTGAAGCGACCACCGGCTCACCCTCCCCACCGCTCAGCGCCCCCTCCCCGCCCGCCAGGCCTGCACCGGGCTCCCGCTCGCGCCCTGACTCACTGCATAAGCAGTCACTTATCGACCAGCGGGGATCATTCACCTCGTACCGGGTTTTGTGTATTGTGCACGGGGCGCGCGAGCGTGCCCCGGTAACAAGTAGAGGTCTGAAGACCCGCTCCATGCCCGTCGGCGTCACCCTGGAACGCCACCGACCACCCTTACACCTATTACCCATCTTTCTCAGCACAGGGGGATCTATGTCCTTGACGCACGGCTCGGCCACCGCTACCCGGGATGAACAGGCGCAGGATGACCGCCAAAGGCGCATCGCCCGTATCAATCTCCAGCTGGCCGCGATGGGGCAACCCATCTACGCCGACGAGGACAGCGACAAGCAGATCAGCATCGCCCGCGACCTCCTGCGTCACTACAGCCAACTCCGACGCCTGATGGATGGCCGCCACTGCCCCGCCGACCAGCGTATCCAAGGCTTTCTCGACCGCTTCTTCGCCGAACAGGGGGTCGTGTGTAGTGCCCGCCTGCCGGAGGATACCTTCATCCTCGACGCCAAGGGGCTGGCACGTGAGCTCTCCCTCGCCCCCAACCGCGACCACTTCCGCAATGCCTACCTCGACTCCTATCGCGTGGTGCAGGGGGTGCTGCACAACCCGGTGAGCGACCGGCGCACCACCAAGGGCGTGTTCCACATCGTCGAGGGCGGTCTGCCCATCCCCTGCGACAAGAAGGCCGTGCCCGTCGCCACCTTCGCCCGCCTCTTCGAGGCGGCCATGCAGCCCCCCGACGCGCTGCAGGCGCTCCCCTTCACCGATGGCCAGGCGGAACCGGCGCACGTGTGGGTCTCGCTGATGATGCATCCGCACAACCGCCCAGACGCCGACGGGGTATGCAAGCCGAAGTATATGGAGACACGCTTTTTCGCCCCCGGGGGGCTGGTCTCCAACTGCGACTTTGTCGAGTCGATCTTCGGCAATGCCGGCGACCCCTATCTTCTCGAGAACGACGCGGGGCTCGATGTGCTGCACTGGAGCGGCCACAGCGGCTGCGTGATCCTCGCCCCACACCTCACCCAACTGAGTAAACAGGCGCTCGGCCTGCCGCATGTGAGCGAGGCATCCGAGCGCCAGCGCCACGATGGTATGTGCTGGGAGCGCGAGGATGAACGCTACAACGAGGGCCAGGCATTCAAGGTGGTGTGTCGCGACCATCGCGGCGTGATCGTTACCCTCATCGCCGACAACTACTTCGGCTACTCGAAAAAAGAGATCAAGACCCAACTCAGTTACAGCACCAACCTCTTCGGTGGCTGCGAAGAGGAGCACGCAGGCGGCGCCCTCGCCTTCCCCGCTTACAACTACGGTGAGTACTTCCGCCTCGATTCACGCCAACTCACCGGTGAACACCACTTCGATCAGGCCATGGCACTGCTCGGTGAGCGTGTCGAGGTGCGCGCCGAGGGCTACGCGGTCGACCGCCACTACCCACGCATCGTCTACCTCCCCACTGCGGCGGAGATCGACATGCACGCACGGCGTGTATTCTGGCCTCAAGGGGAGGGGGTACAGTCGATCACGTTGCTGCACACCCACACCTACATCTACCCCTGCGGCTATAAGGTGCGTATGGAGAAGCACCCCGTGGCGCCCACCTGGCACCTCACCGGGGTCGAGGCGGAGGGGACCTTCTGCCACAAACCCAGTACCGTCTCCGGGGGCGGCAAGTCGGAGATCTCCAAGGAGATCTCCGATGCCATCATCGCCGGTACCTTCTTCGTCGGTGACCTCAAGAGCGACCTGGACGAGGTCGAGGCACTGTTCGAACGCGACTATTCACAGCGCTTTCGCGACCCCAAGCGCAACGGCGTGGACAAGCGCAAGGTGCTCAGCGAATCGCGCACCCTCGGCTCGGTGATCAAGCTCCTCACCCCCTCCGAGAGCGAGTACAGCGACGCCTACAACGCCTGGCTGGAGAGCGTCTCGCAGCACATCCGCGCCCTGGTGTTCCTGATCAAACGCTTCTACCGCCCCGAGTGGGGCGACGACTGGCGCCGTCACTTCAGCGTCGACCTGGTCAACGGTCACCCGGACCACGAGATCAAGTACGACGGTCGCACCCTGGTGGCCAGCTACCTGCGCGTGGGGCGTCAGGAGGATGGCTCTTGGCGCCTGTTCAAACTGCGCCAGGACTTCATCGGCGCCGACAAGGTGCAGATGGAGGACGACATCTCCGTCTCCACCGTGGTCCCCGCCGAGCAGCTCAGCCACCTCAACCCGGCCTACACCAACCCCAGTGTAAAGCTGGTGGACAACTGCGAGACGCGCCTGTTTCAACGCCCAGACGAGGCGATCACCCCCGGCTTCGACACCCAGGCGGAGGCGGACCTGGCCAAGGCGGACAACTTCATCTCCAACTTCGAGCCACTCACCCCGGCGCAGGCGCAAGATCGCCTCGACGACGTGATGACCTTCAGTCGCTACACCGCGCCGATGCAGGCGCTCCTGCGCCGTGGCGCCGAGCAGGGCCACGGCTATGTGGTCGACTCCGCCCAGCCGCGCCTGGTCGACGGCAAACCGAGTCCCAACGTGCGTTACCTGCAACTTCGGCCCGACATCGAGGACCCTTACGGGCGTCTGGTGGCCGAGCTCGGCACCCGCCTCTACCGTAAGGTCGATGCGGCGAGCCCGGTCCACTTCCCGGTCAACGCCGTACTGCCCGGACGGCGCAACAACCCACCCGAATACGACAAGGGGATCCGCCCGCTGGCGGTCTACAACCCAATCCACTACCAAGAGCTGCCTGAGCTCTTCATGGATATGATCGCCAGTCTCACCGGCAAGTCCCCCTCCACCACCGGGGCAGGCTCCGAGGGGGCGTTGACCAAGGGGCCGTTCAACGCCCTCTCGCCGGCCATCGACCTGAACAACGCCCTGGTCAGCTACATCCTCACCGGCTATCACGGCTTCAGCTCTGCCGCTGGCTACATCGGCACCTCACGGCGCATCGACCACGACGTGAGCCTGCTCATCCCGGAGATCTGGTGCCGCCTCAACGTGGCCGACCGCGACCCGGGCTACATGATCGAACGTGGCTACCTGGAGCGACTGGAGGATTTCGACCACCAGGGGCGCCGCGTGCTCGCCTCACGCCTCGGTTACCGCATCACCGAGGGATTCGTCCACGCCTACCTCGGTAAGCTGTTCGACAATGCCACGGCGGTGTTCGACGAACCGATGCTCAAGCCCGAGCTGCAGGACCTGGAGGCCTATGTCGACGGCATCCACAACATCGTCGAGGCCCAGCAGCGCGTCGCCGCGGCCTACCTCAAGGACGGTACGGTGGAGGACGCCTGCCCGCCCCTGCGCGCCCTGCTTTACATCATGGCCGAGGGGCACTACCAGGGTAAGGGGCTCGACGACCCGTCGATCCGTGCCCTCTTTACCCGCCACTACCTGCTCCAGAGCGACTGGTATCAGGCGCGCCTACGGCTCAAACAGCAGCGCAACATCGACCTGTGGCAAAAGCACCTCACCTACCTGGAGGGGCAGCATGCCAGCGCGCGTTACAGCGCCCAGGAGTGTCAGGCCATCGAGGCGAAGATCGTGGCTAGTCGTGAGCGCCTCGCCTATGTCGCCTCCGCCGACTATCTGCGCAGCCTCACCGGCACCCTGGGCGCCGACCCGGCGGCCAACGGTCGGCCCTGACCCGACGGCCAGGGCGAGGCCGCGCGCGGCGATATCCCTGCCTGGCGTGGGTGAAACAGACGTTCGTCACCACCCACGGACCCAAACCTGTGGTACGTTTGCACGCTCGCAGCCAATGCCCGGTGTTTTTCATGAGCTCTTGGCCCCCCTCCCGCCGCCCACTGCGGGCCATCGCCGCCCTGTTAGGCCTGATACTCGGCTCGTCGGCGGTCGAGGCGATCCCCTTTTTCTCCTTCGACCCCCGCTCGATGGGCATGGGCAGTGTCGGTGTCGCGGTCGCCTCGCCCGGTATCGCCCCCTTCTACAACCCGGCGCTACTCGCCGCCTCACGCGATGACGATGACCTCTCGGTACAACTGCCGATCATCGGCGCCCGAGTCTACGACCCCGATGAGTTTGTCGATAACCTCAACCACTTCATCGACGAGGACTATATCGGGCGAGTGGAGGATGCCTTCGACGAACTCAACTACGACGGTCAGACCCGCGCCGAGGCGCGCAAGGCCGCCGACGAGATCCTCGCCCTCTCCTCGGGTCTGCAGGTGCTGAGTGGACGGCGCATCCAGGTGGAGCTGGCCGGGGCTACGGTGATCGGCATCCCCAGCCGCAAGTACGGCATGGCCCTCTCCATCAGCGGCTGGACCGCCGGTGCCGGCTACATGCGCTACAAAGACGCCGCCCTGGTGCAGAACTACATGGACGTGCTCTACACCTACGCCGATAGCCAGGGCAGCATCGCCGACACGCTGACCATGTACGAGAGCCTCGGTGATATGAACAACGACGACGAGATCGACGACCCCACCACCATGATGGAGTCGGAGATCGCCTTCGAGGGGCTGGTGGTGAGTGAGGTGGGGCTCTCGTTCGCCCGAGAGGTGACGCTGTTCAACCACCGTATGTCGGTGGGGATCCAGCCCAAGGCGGTGACCGCGATCGTCTTCGACTACCACGAGAGCATCAAGTCGGGGGCCAACGACGACCTGCCCGAGTGGTCCGACGTCAACATCATGTACCAGAACTTCAATCTGGACGTGGGCATGGCCAAGGATTATGCCAACGGCTGGCGCACCGGCGTGGTGATGCGCAACATCTTCAAGCAGGACTACACCGCACCCAACGGCACCCGGGTGAGCATCGAGCCGCAGGTGCGCCTCGGCGTCTCCAAGATGAGCACCTGGTATCTACTGGCGATGGATATGGACCTGACGGTCAACGACTCGGTGGCCTATGAAGAGGAGACCCGCTTCATCGCCTTCGGTGCCGAACTCTACTACATGCGCTGGGGGGCACTGCGCGTCGGCTACCGCGTCAACACCTTCGACACCTCACGCAACGTCTCCTCCATCGGCTTCGACATCGGCACCGCGATCGACGTGGCCTTCGCCTACAGCAAGGTGGAGAAGGGGGCCGCACTGCAGATCGGCTTCAGCTACTGACGGCCGACACAGCGATCCCCTGCGCCCAAACAAAAAAACGGGGAGGTCACCCTCCCCGTTTTTCATGTACCGCTGAGCGGTTCAGCGGCCCGCTTCGAGCCCTTCGGCCTTCTCCTGCAGCGAGACCTCCAGCGGGGCACTCTGAGTGGGGGCCTCGGCGAAGGCCCGCTCATCGTCCATCGCACCGACCATCACGGCACTACCGCCGATGGCCAGGGAGAGCAGCAGAAAGGTGACCGGCTCGATAAAGCCGCGCTGTTTTTTACTGATGTGCAACTGTTGCATGGTGGTAGCTCCTCATTGAATAAACAGGAGAGACCTCATCACAACTCTGTGTGCATATTAGTATTTGCGCATATACCTATATTGTCAACAGACTTTATCCTGCTTTTGTCGGTCAGGTCACGCACCAAGCCTCAGTGCGGCGCCCCTAGCTCCGTGGCGCGTTCCTGCCGCTCCGCGGCGAGGCGGGCACACTCCTGCGGTGTAGGCAGCCCCCAGCCATGCATCTGTTCCAATAGGAGTTCCCCCATCATCTCGATGTGGTGGGCCCGGGCGTTGAGCGCGGGGATGTAGTGGTACTGCTCGCCCCCGGCGTGGAGAAAGATCTCGCGCCCCTCACCGGCGATCTCCTCTAACGTCTCCAGGCAGTCGGCAGAGAAGCCCGGACAGAGGATATCCAAGTGCTTGACCCCCTGACGTGGTAGCTGCCGCAGCGTCTCGTCAGTGTAGGGCTGCAACCACGGCTCCTTGCCAAAGCGTGACTGGAAGGCGACCAGCCATTCGTGATCCTCCAGGTCGAGCGCCTCGGCCACCAGGCGTGCACTCTTTTGACACTCGCAGAAGTACGGGTCGCCCTCGTGCAGATAGCGCTCGGGTGTACCGTGGAAAGAGAAGAGCAGGCGTTGCGCGCGACCCGTCTCGGCCCACTGCGCCTTGACCGACTCGGCCAGGGCGGCAATGTAGCGCGGGTGGTCGTGGTAGTGATGCACCATGCGCAGCTCGGGCAGGCCGCGCTCCCCCTTGAGCGCCGCCGCCACGGCGTCAAAGGTCGAGGCGGTGGTGGCATCACAATACTGTGGATAGAGGGGGAGAATGAGGAGATGCCGCACGCCCTCTGCCCGCAGGTGGGCCAGGGCGGTGGCAAGGGAGGGGTTGCCGTAGCGCATACCAAGTGCCACCACCACCTTGCGTCCGAGGCTGTTCTCAAGCCAAACCTGCAAGGCGGCGCGCTGAGCCTCGCTGGTGAGGAGCAGCGGTGAGCCGTCGGCGGCCCACACCTTCTGGTAGTTGGCCGCCGATTTCGCCGGGCGGGTACGCAGGATGATACCGTTGAGGATCAACCACCAGAGCGGCCTCGGCAGGTCGACCACGCGTGGGTCCCAGAGAAACTCCTTGAGGTAGCGCCGCAGGGCCGTGGCGGTCGGTGCGTCGGGGGTGCCGAGATTGGTCAACACTACCCCGATGGGGGGTTGGTGGGCGTGGTTGTGGTCGATGCGGGGACGTTTGCTCATCCGCTCTTCTCCTGGCTGATCGGACCAAGGTCAGGCGACGCGTCGCATCAACCAGAACCAGAGCCCATAGACGAACAGGGTCGGGATCAACGCGCTCAGCAGCGGGGGCAGTTCATACACCAGGCCGATGCGGTTGAAGATGCCATTGAAGAGGTAGAAGCCAATCCCGAGTAGCGCGCCGGTCATCACCCGCTTGCCGAGCGAGACGCTACGCAGGGAGCCGACCACGAAGGGGATTGCCAGCAACATCATGCCACCGGTGGCCAGAGGGGCGACCACGCGCACCCAGAGCGACAGCTCGTAGTGGCGCGCCTCCAGGTTGTTTTCGTGCAGATAGCCGATGTAGTCGGTGAGGTCGAGAATGGAGAGGTTCTCCGGTGGTACCGCGACGATGTTCACCACCTCGGGAGTCATGCTGCTGCTCCAGAAGAGCCGCTCCATCCGCTCCTCACGCAGCGGCAGCGCGCCGAGTGTCTGGCGGGTAACGTCGTAGAGCTCCCAGCCGGTGTCGGTGTGCTGGGCGGTATGGGCGTGCACCACGCTCTGCAGCACCATCTCCTCACCCAATTGATAGAGTGAGATGCCGCTCGCCTGACCATCCGGTAACAGGCGGTCGATGTGTACGAAGGTCTGTCCTTCTCGTGCCCAGAGGCCGTTCTCGGCGTTCACCTGGATCTGCTCGGAGAGCGCTTGGGCCCGGGCGATACGCGCCTGCTTCTCCAGCGGTGGCGCGATCCCCTCACCCACCAGGGCCACCAGGAACATCATCACCAGGCCCACCTTCATCACCGACAGCACCACGCGGCGCACCGAGACCCCAGCGGCGCGGATCACCGTCAACTCGCTGGTCCCGGCCAGGGCACCGAGGCCGAGCATACTGCCGAGTAGCGCGACCAGCGGGAAGAGTTCATAGACCTGACGCGGGATGAGCATCAGGCTATAGGCGACCGCCTCGGCCATACCGTAATCCCCTCGGCCCACATAGCCCATCTCGGCGACGAAGGCGCTGAAGAAATAGAGCGTCAGCAGTACACCCATGACAATAGCAGTGTGGTTGACCACGCTGCTGCCGATGTAGCGGTCGAGTAGCCTCATGCCGTCGCCCCCTTGGCCGACTTCGGACCGGGCATGCGGCGTTGGCGCACGAACACCGCGATGAGCACGGCGACCAGTGCCAGATGGACCCACCAGAGACCGAGCCAGGGGTCGAGCTCCCCCTTACCCAGAGAGGAGCGTGATACGGTGAGGAGGTTGTTGTAGATGATGTAGATCATGATGCCGGCGAAGAGGCGCCCATAGCGCCCCTGGCGCGGGTTGGTCTTGCTCAGGGGGACGGCAAGCAGCGCCAACAGGACCGCACTGATGGGCATCGCCATACGCCATTGAAACTCGGCACGGTCGGCATTGATGTGGCTGTCGAGCAACTTCATAGTCGGCATGGCGTTGCGCCGACGCTGCGAGCGCACCAACTCACGGTCACGGATGCGTAGGCCATGCTCCTCGAACTCGATGATACGAAACTCCCCCCCTGCGGGGTCACCCTCGTATCGGTGGCCCTGGGTGAGCACCAGGAAGCGGTCATCGCTGGTGCGATCGCCCATCTGATAGGCCCCTTGCGCCGTGAGTAGCTGCAACGAATCCGGCCCGGTCGCCCGCTCAGCCCCTTTTTTCTCCGGCGCAGAGAAGGCAAAGAGATTGGCCAGACGGCGTTTGTCGGCACTGATCGCCTCTACATAGATGAGCTGCCCATCCCCCTCCAGCTCATTGAACCGCCCGACGGCGAGACCCTCGATCTCCGCCTCGGAGCGCGCCTGATCGAGAAGCTGGTGGCCCTTCTCCTCCGCCCAGGGGGAGAGATAGAGGGAGAGAAAACCGATCAGCAGGCAGACCATCACCCCAACCCAGGCCACCGCACGTAGGATGCGGCGTGGGCCGACGCCACAGGCGGTCATGGCTGCCATCTCGCTGTCGTTATAGAGCCGCCCGAGCCCCAGTAGCACACCGAGAAAGAGCGACAGGGGCAGCACGAGCACGAGATTGGAGAGCCCCTTCAAGGCGAAGAGGCTAAAGAGGATGCTGGCGGGGTAATCGCCCTCGGCCACCTCGGCGAGCAGACGTACGAAGGTGCCGCTCAAGAAGATGAGCAGCAGCAGCAGCGTGACGCCGAGAAAGGTCTGAAAGACCTCACGGAGGATGTAGCGTTCGATGATGACCAAGGGGTTTTCGCCGAAGTGGATACGGACCGCACGGTGCGGGGCTTCTACCCGACCGCCGCTCAGTTTACGCTATAGGCCATAGGCTAACCAATCAAGACGAGGCCCCGGATGGATTTTCAGCACAAGAGCGGCAAACTCGACAAACAGCGTTGCGGCATTCTCCTCTGCGCCGTACACGGCGATGGCACCCTGGCCCCCAGCACTGCACAGCTCGACGCGCTGAGTGATGGTCTGCTCGCCAAGCAGGTCAAGGCTGGCGATATCACCGGCGCCCTCGGTGAGACCTTGCTCCTGCCCCAGCCCCAGGGTCTGAGTGCCGAGCGTCTACTGCTCCTCGGTGCCGGTGACACCCCCATGAGCCAAGGTGCCTACCGTAAGCTCTGTGCCAGTGCGGCCCAGCATCTGAGCAACACCCCGGCCAAGCTCGCCCTCAGCACCCTCAGTGAACTGGAGGTGACAGACGCCGATACGGCGTGGAAGGTCGAGCGCCTGGCCGAGGCGGTACTCTACGCCGACTACCGCTTCACCCAGATGAAGAGCAGCGAGGAGAAGAAGGGTGGCAAGCTCACAGAGCTGGTCGTCTACACCGCCACGCGCGCCGCGGGTGACGCCATCGGCGCGGCCTTGATCCGTGCCCAAGCCCTGGCTGCCGGCATGAAGCTGACCCGCGACCTGGCCAACCTCCCCGGCAACGTCTGCACCCCGACCTATCTGGCCGAAACCGCCCGTACCGTGGCCAAATCATCCCCCGCCCTGCGCGCGCAGATCCTCGACGAGGCGCAGATGCAGAAGCTCGGAATGGGTTCCCTCCTCTCCGTCTCGCGCGGCTCACGCCAACCGGCCAAACTCATCGTCATGCACTATAAGGGGAGCCCGGGGCGCAAGACCCAGAACCCAATCGTATTGGTGGGTAAGGGCCTCACCTTCGACGCGGGCGGCATCTCGATCAAACCCGCCGCTGGCATGGACGAGATGAAGTACGACATGTGTGGCGGTGCCACGGTGCTGGGTGTCATGCAGGCCGCCGCCGCCGAGGGGCTACCCATCGATATCATCGGCCTGGTACCGAGCTCCGAGAACCTGCCCGATGGCGATGCCAACAAGCCCGGCGATATCGTCACCAGCATGTCAGGACAGACCATCGAGATCCTCAATACCGATGCCGAAGGTCGCCTCATCCTCTGTGACGCACTCACCTATGCAGAGCGCTTCAAGCCCGAACTGGTGATCGACATCGCCACCCTCACAGGCGCCTGTATCGTCGCCCTGGGAGATCAGGCCAGTGGTCTGCTGGGCAATGATGACGCCCTCATCCATGACCTGCTCGCCGCCGGGCAGGCCACCGGTGACCGCGCCTGGCAACTCCCGCTGTGGGAGGAGTATGCCGAACAGCTCAAAAGCCCCTTCGCCGATGTGGCCAATGTGGGTGGGCGTAGCGCCGGTACCATCACCGCGGCCTGCTTCCTCGCCCGATTCACCAAGCAGTTCCGTTGGGCGCACCTGGACATCGCGGGCACCGCCTGGGTCAGTGCCGGGACCAACAAGGGCGCCACCGGCCGACCGGTACCGCTGTTGCTGGAGTTCCTGCGCCGTCGAGCCGCACAGAAGGGTTGATGTGACCAAAGTCGACTTCTACATCTTACAGGGGGGGCAGAGTGGCAACCCCCTGCCCTTCATCTGTCGCCTGGTACAGAAGGTCCATGCGCAGGGGATGCGCATCTATCTACACGCCCGGGACGCCGCCCAGGCGAGCCGGCTCGACGAAATCCTATGGGCCTACAGCCAAGAGAGCTTCATTCCCCACACCCTGTACACCGAGGGCGGAGGTGCCGACCCGGACACCCCGATCCGCATCGGTACCGGCGTCCCACCACCTGACCAGCACGACGTGCTAATCAATCTCGCCGACCAGGTGCCCGACTGGTTCAGCCGCTTTACTCGGGTCGCCGAGGTGGCCGCCGGTGACGGTGAGCAGTTACAGTTGGCCCGTCATCGCTATCGCTTCTATAAAGAGCGTGGCTACCCCCTCACTGACCACAAGATCGAATAGGAGCACCCATGCGCAAACGCCACATCCGTCAGGCCGGTCGCGAACGGGAAGAGCTTGAATTGGAGCTGATCGAAGAGCTGGACGCCCTCAGTGCCATGCTGCGTGAGCTGGATATCGACGTCAAAGAGGGGCCGGATGAACTCGATGCCGTCACCCTGGAGGGGACGGAGGCAAGTCAAGCGCTCGACGCGGGTGCCGAACAGCTATTCGACGCCGCCGAGGCGGAGACACAGCGCCGCTTCGAGGCCCTGGTCGAACAGATGGTCGACATGGCGGTGGAGCGAGAGCTCTCCCGACTGCGTAGCGAATTGCGTGCGGTGATCTTCAAACAGGTGATGGGGCGGTTGCGTCGGGGTGGGCGCGGGTAAGCTACACCCTCGTCAAGGCGCAAAGTCAGACACACAGCGCGGCTGAGCAAAGAAACAATGGACAAATAATATTAGCGGATAAGCCGCACACACCTTGTGCAGTCGTGCGACAGCGTTGTGATTGCGTCGAGTGGCAAAAACAAAATCGGGGCCCGAAGGCCCCGATTTTTTTGGGTCGGTGTAACACCCACCCTAGGTCAAGGTTCTAATCAGATTAGAACTTGACGACCAGGCCAGCGCCGACCATGGTCTCGTCGTTAGACGGGGTGGTGTCGACGGAGGAGGCACGGTAGCCGAGGTGAGCAGAGACCTTCTTGCTGAAGGCGTGCTTCATGCCCAGAGCGGCGTAGGTGTCGGTGGTCTCGGTACCGCCAGCGGGCTTCCAGGTCTGGTTGCCGAAGGCAGCAGAGAAGGTGTTGGCACCCACGGTGTAAGAACCGGTCAGGTACATGTAGTTGACGTCCATATCCAGGGTGGTCACACCGGCGGTGGCGTCTTCCAGGGTCAGCATCTCGGTCTGGGCGGCGATGGTCAGGTCGCCAGCAGAGTACTTGGCACCCAGCTTGGTAGCGGTCAGGGTGTCGAGGGTGTTGTTGCCCAGTGCGGAGGCGGTGGCGCCGAGACCCAGGTTACCGATGTTGGTGAACTCGTCGGCATTGACCATGGCCAGGGCCACTTCGACCGGACCGAAGGGGACGTTCAGAGAGAAGGCCATGGCGTGCTTGCCAGCAGCCTTGGTGCCATCGGTGGGGTCGACGCTCTCGTCGAGGACCATAGCAGCGACCAGCTTGACGGCGCCGAAGGTGTTGGCATAGGCCAGGGCGTTGCTGGCGTAGCCGTTCTGGGCGTCGCTCATGCCGAAGTTACCACGAGCCTGCATGAAGGTGGTGACGAAGGGGTCCCAGCTGACGGTGGAGGACTTGTAAGGGGTCGCCAGGGTACCGGCAAGAACGGTACCGAAGCTGCCGCTCAGACCGACATAGGCGTCACGACCGCTGATACCACCGGCGGCGTTGGAGTCACCCACGTTGGCAACACCGTTCCACATGGCCAGGGCGGTCAGACCGTTGCCCAGGTCCTCGGAAGCGGAGAACTTGATGAAACCAAAGGAACCGCCGTTCTCGGAACCGAACTCGCCACCGTCAGAGGCGTACAGACCGGTGGGGGTAGCAGCACCATCGCCACCGACGCTCACCAACTGGGCCTGCAGACCACCGGAAACGGTGACGTCAGCGACAGCGGCGAAAGGAAGGGCAGCAGCGGCAACAGCCAGAGCGATGAGGTTCTTCTTCATAAAGTGTTCTCTCCTAGGGGTTTGAAATGAGGTGTTCAACTCTCACGGCCCAAACTCTAGTTGTAATGTAATCACAATGCAACAACTTTCGATCAAAAAAACCACAATTATTTTTTCTTGTTGCTACCACACAACAGCGATATGAGCATGCAGACCCAGACACAACCTAGAATTAACTTTAGGTATCATAATCAATACATTGTAAATATAGGTTAATTGTACGGTTTATATCATTTTTGCAGTGGCAACCCAAGGCCGTTTCAAGGACACAACGGCGGCCAACGATATGGCGGGTATTCGACAATCGGCCTGAGCACCACTTCACAAAAGTGCCCTCGCCTTCGCTACCCATGTAGAGGGTTCTGGCCCATCACCACCCGTTCGTCACACTTCGTTGTTGCTTTTATACGACACTAGAGGGGCTTTATGCCCCTCACCTACCCCATTAGGCCAGATTAATGTAGGTAGACGATTATGCTATCTTTGCCGTCCATCAACCGCGCCACTGCTGCGCGTAGACCGTGGGCACGCCCACGCCCCACTCACCCTATCTAAAGAAGGGGCCTATTGCATGAATCAGGACGAGATGAAACAGGCGGTCGCCCGTGCGGCCCTGGAATATGTCGAGGCCGGGACCATTGTCGGCATCGGCACCGGCTCCACCGCCAACTACTTCATCGACTATCTGGCCGGGATTAAGCACAAGGTCGATGGCACTGTGGCCAGCTCTGAGGCGAGCGCGGCACGCCTGCGCGGCCATGGCATCGAGGTACTCGACCTCAATATGGTGAATAAGATCTCTGTCTACGTGGACGGCGCCGACGAGACCAACCACCACCGGCACCTGATCAAAGGCGGTGGTGGGGCGCTCACCCGAGAGAAGATCGTCGCCGCCGCCAGTGACAAGTTCGTCTGCATCGTCGACGAGAGCAAGGTGGTGGGCTATCTGGGCAAGTTCCCGCTGCCGGTAGAGGTGATCCCCATGGCGCGCAGCTATGTGGCGCGTCAGCTGGTCAAGCTCGGTGGCGAGCCGGTCTATCGCGAGGGGTTTGTCACTGACAACGGCAACCTGATCCTCGACGTGCACGGCCTGGAGATCATGGAGCCGGTGAAGCTGGAGCAGACCCTGAACCACATCACCGGCGTGGTCACCAACGGCCTCTTCGCCATGCGCCCCGCCGATGTGATGCTGGTCGGTACGCCGAACGGGGTGAAGAGCTTCTAATCCCGCGGCCCCTGCCGCCGACTCACTGCCGCAAACGCACAACGCCCGCCGAGGTCCACCTCAGCGGGCGTTGTGCGTTATGGAGCATGTCGCGCTAGAAGCCGGCCATCTCCAGGTCGGCACTCACCGCATCGACACCCGCCTGGGCGCACTTCTCATCCAGCTCACCGGAGGGGGCCCCGCTGACACCGACCCCACCCAGGAGGGAGCCACCGGCGGCGATCGGCACGCCACCGGCGGAGAAGACCAGCCCGGGCACCTTGCCGACGGAGAAGGGTTTGTCGAAGCGATCCTCCATGGCGGAGGTCGCAGAGTTGAACGAGAGGGCGGTGTAGGCCTTCTGACGACTGATGGTCAGGGTCAGGTCGGGGGCCAGGGTATCGCGCAATACCACCTGGGGATTACCACCCCGATCGAGCACGGTGACACCGATCTGCAGCCCCTCGGCACGGCAGGCGTCGATACTCGCCTTGGCGATGCGCAGGGCCGTCTCCATGGAGAGGCGGGTGATGTTGACGGTGATCGGCTGCTCGCCCTCGGCCTGGGCCACGGGGGCAGCGGCGAGTGCGGTGACAATGAGGGCGAATCCAAGGCGTGCCTGGCGAAGGTGTGTGGTGTAGTGCATGGCGGGCTCCCAGTTGTTGTTTTTGCGTCAGGGCCCACTATGCGAGGGGGGATGAGGCGAAACAATTAGGGATAACCCGCAAATCAGTCCGGTGTAGTGGACAACGAGTCAGTCGCACACCTCGTGTACCAGCGCCTCGTCGAGCCATACCCGCACCGCCATGGGGATGCCTTGACGCACACTGGCGCTGACCACACAGTACTCCTCGAACAGGTCGAGACATCGGCGTTCGCGTGGTCCCTCCAGCGTCACACCCTTTATGTGAATGTCCACCGTGATACGCGCGACCCGCAGCCGCCCGCCTACGTTGCGCACCAGGCTCGCCACGCCACGGCTCTCGACCCAAGATGGACTCTGCCCCCCCTTGCCCAGACAGAAGAGCAGGCTCGCCGTGAGGCAGTTGGTCACCGCACTGGTGAGCAGGCGCGAGGCATTGGGCCCTTCGCCCCCCCCGAGTGGCGGCGGCTCGTCCAGAATGATGGGCTCTAGGTCGGTAGCGGGAAAGTGCGCTTCGAACAGATAGCCACTTCGCCGGGTGAGCACGACCTCGACGCTCTGTAGGGGCTCTGGTGTTGGCATGGTCGTCTCCTCATATTGGGTGTGTCACTCTGGCGCATCGGGAAAGGGGTGACAAGTCAGAGCGGTTCGAGCTTGGCGTAGCTGAGCATCAGCCACTTGAGCCCCTCGTTGCCGAAGCGCACCTGCACCTTCTCCCCCTCCGGGCTGACACAGACCACCACCCCGGTACCGAAACGGGCATGGCGTACGCGCTGGCCACGCCGCCAGGGGGCGACACCTGTGGCGGAACTCTCCACCCCCGGTGTGCGGGGTGGTTGGTGTTCGATGGGTAGCGTGGTACCGAGGGCATGGAGATAACGCCGAGCCACGCGACACTCGACCGCGCGCAACGGGGTCTCCGGCAAGGTGGCCGCCCCCAGTGCGCTCCCCACCGCATCGCTCAGTGCGAGGTTACTCTCATAGAGAAAGCGGCTGGCCCGCCCCCGACCAAGGCCCCAAGGCGCCTCGCCGCTGCCCTGTTCGCGCCAACTCTCGAAGGTGGTGTCACCCGGGTGCAGGAGCCAGAGACGCTCCTGCGCGCGGGTGATCGCCACGTAGAAGAGTCGGCGCTCATCCTCTCCACCCCCCTCGATGCTCCCGCCCACATAGAAAGGGAAGCGCCCCTCCTCCAGCCCAGGCACGATCACCAGGGGCCACTCCAGCCCCTTGGCGCGATGGATCGATGTGATGAGCAGGGCGTCGCCCGCCGGGGTGGTGGGTCGTGCGCGATACTCTGCGAGACGTTCGACGAAGGCCTGCAGTGGCTCCCCGCACTGGGCCGCGAAGCGGATAAACGCCTCTACCAGCAGTTTGCGCTCCTCGGCCAACTCGGCCCGTCCACTGCTAAAGAGGAGCCCTTCGTCCATGTGGAGGGCACTGACCACCCGGCGCAGCAAGGCATCCACGCTCACCCCCACCTGACCTGCGGCCAGTGCCCCCCAGAGTGCCGCCCGTTCGCGCAGACGCTCGACCTGTTTGGGGTGCGCCTTGGCCGGGATCGCCGCCTCGAATAGGGCCACGGCCGCCTTGGGCTTGGCCAGGATCGCCCCCTCCAGCCGCTCGACTACCTCGCGACTGAGTCCCATGGGCGGGATGGTGAGCATCTGATGGACCCGTTCGCGGCGCTCCGTCATCGGTAAGTCGAAAAGGTGTCCGGCGGCCAGCCCCAGATGACCACACAACGCCCCCACCTCGGGCTGGGTCAGTACCGGTTCACGTCCCTCCAGGCGATAAGGGATACCCGCCCCCAGCAACGCCAGCTCGTGCAGCGCACTCATGCTGAAGAGCCGCACCAACAGGACGGCCTCCCGCAGGCTCCTCCCCTCCGCGCGCCAATCCTGCAGCCGCTTGGGCAGGTCGGCCCGCCCCTCTTCCATCCACTCGATACGCGTCTGGGGATTGGCGTGGTGACTGAGGCAGAGTTCCCCCTCTGTGGTGGGGTGATTGTGGCGGATCACATGGCTCGCAGCGAGCGAGAGGCGATGCCCATAGCGAAAGGTGTAACTGAGGCGATAGTCGCTGGCACGCGGGAAATCCTCGCCGAAGCGATGGGCCATGAACGAGGGCTCCGCACCGCGCCAGGCGTAGATACACTGATCGGCGTCGCCGACCGCCATCACCGCCGCGCGACGCCCGGCGAGATGGCGGATCAGGCGCTGTTGGATCGGGTTGATATCCTGATATTCGTCGATGATCAGGTGGTCGAGGCGGTCGGCGACGAGGGCACGCGCAGACGGCTCAGCCTCCAGCGCGCAGACCGGATCGCCGATGAGGTCGGTGAAGAAGCGCAGCCCTTGGCGCTCGCGCAGTCGTTGGAATCGCTCGAAGGCCGGTACGAAGTGGCGGAGCTCGGCATCGAAGTCGAGGCGCTCGAACTGGCTGGCGGCATCGATCAGGTCGGCCCCGACCCGGTCGACAAACCCGCTGAAAAGCTCTACCTCGCTACGTAACTGCTCACGCCCGGCGCGGGCCAGCTCGGGGGCCACGCCCAAGAGCGCCTCCTCACACAGGCGCTGGCGTGGCCACGCCTCACTCACCAGGCGCCAGTCGGGCAAGGCACCAGCCCTCACCAGGGTAGCGCAGAGGCGCAGCCCCAGCGCATGAAAGGTGCGCACCGTCGGCATCGGTTGTGCCCCCAAACGCTGACGCAGGCGCTGTTCGAATCCCTCGCGTGCCGCCACATTGAACATCACCACCAGAATGCGCTGGTGGGCCACCCCCTGTTCCATCAGCCAGGCCACGCGCTCCACCAGAGTACTGCTCTTACCCGACCCGGCCACGGCAGAGACGCGGGCATGACCCTGGCCATGGTGCACCACGGCGAGTTGTTCGCGGGTCAGCCGCGTCATCCTCTCCCTCCCCAAGCGCCGTGTAGCACGTTTCCGCCTCCGCTTTTCATCCGTATACTCAAACCACCTCGCCTGCCCAGGAGCCCAGCATGGCACGCCTGCACACCCTTCGCGGTCTACTCGGTCTCATCGACCACCGCACCGATCAGGAGCTGATCGACCAATATTTCATCACCCTCAACGCTACCTACGAGCACTTGGCACGCACGCGGACCGAGGCCGATCAGGCCACCAGCGAGGCACTGCGTAGTATCGACGAGATGCTGCGTGGAGAGCGCAACTGGCGCCATGCCTACGAGGTGGAGCAGCGCCTCTCGGCGCTTATGAGCGGTGAGTGGCTAGAGATGGAGTTGGGTCGACGGCTGCTGGAGGTGCGCCAACACCTCCCGGTCGAGAACCATCAATTCTATCAGCAGGGGCTGGAGAGCTATGGTGAGGAGGGCAAGCGCGCGATGCTCGCACGCATTGTCAACGACCTGCAGTGGCACTATGAGGTGGTGCAGGCACACAACCTCTTCGGTGGCCTCTGCCGTATCCGTACCGGTCTGGTCTTCGCCCTCTCTTTCGTGCTCTTCTTTCTGCCCTTCATCATGCCGAGTATCGCCACCTCACTCAACGTGCACGTCGGGACCAAATCCTACTATGTGCTCACGGCCCTCTCCGCCGGTTGGATGGGGGCGGCCTTCTCCATGTTGTTGCGCCTACGTAGCACACTGGATAAGAGCGACATCGAGGAGTTGAAGGTGATTTCGCGCTACAGCTACATCCTCACGCGCGTAATCGTGGGCATGGGTGCCTCGCTGATCTTCTACTACTTCATGGAGGCAGGGCTGCTCGGGGGGACCTTTCTGCCGTCGTTCCCCGCGATCACCTACCCCGGGCTGACCGAGGTGGTGTGCAGTGAGGAGAGCATCAAGTCGGTCAAGCTGATGCAAATGGACGAGAAGAGCCTAGCACTGTTGATCATCTGGTCCTTCATCGCCGGCTTCTCGGAGCAGATGGTGCCGAATGTGTTGAAGAGCACCGAGCAGCAACGCGGCAACGGGCGCACCGCACGCTGAGGCGCTTACTCGTAGATCACGGCCTTGCGCTCACGCACGGTCTGTACCGAGCCGCCATGCTCGACGGAGAAGACATGGGCGTAGAGGGAGCTGATCCACTGCCGCCCCTCGTAGCTGATACCCAGATAGTGCAGCGCCCCCTGGATGCGTGGTGCAACGCTGGCCCAGAAGAAGCGTGCATAGGAGCTACGCATCTGGTTGGGATTGGCATAGCCCATCAATTGATTGAAACCACACTCGTGGAACTCGTAGTAGAGCGCCGGGATCTTACGTAGGTAGTGTGGATCACCCAGTTGGCCGATGAAGTCGGAGGCGCGCACCAGGGCCGGATAGTCAAAGGTGTCTTCGTTCTCATCCAGCTCAGCACCGGCAAAGCGGGTCCCCTCGATGTAGCGACAGACCTGCTCCACATCGAATCTCGCGATGCTGATCTCCTGAAAACGCTCACGCACGAAGAGCTGACTGCGATCCACATGGTAAGGGGTAAGGGAGGCGTCGGTGCCGCCATCCGGGATGCTCACCAGGGCGTCCGCCACGCCCGTGGCGTAGACCCCCTCACGGTCGGCACGGCAGATGCCGCGTACGTAACCGATATCGTGACACAGGGAGGCGGTGATGCAGTGGAGCCAATCGAGGGGCTTTACCCCCCCCTCACGCAGGTGCTTGCCGCGTAGCACCGCCTGGGCCACTTGGGCCACGAGCATGGTGTGCTCCATGTTATGGTAGAGGGCATCGGTGTTGGAGATGTTCTCCAGCGCCAACTGACCGACCCAGGCAAGCACATTCCCATACTCGGGCTCATCGAGACCGTAGGTCTCTTGATAGTTGCGCTTGAGATCGGCAATGAAGCGATCGATCGCCTCTTGTTGAAAGTTGATCACTCATCCTCCTTTGGCGCGGGGACCCCTCTGCCCCCATCCACGCCGTCCGCACAGTATAACGATACGCAGGGGGCGAGCCATCTCGAATAGTGACGATTACGTGATTTAAACCACCTAATCCTAGGCTGACAGGCGAGCGAGCCCTTTACTGGTGAGGAGTGTGGCGCTCCCTTATAATGGCCAGACCTCCATCGACCTACACCGCAACATGACCGCACCGCTCACTGCCCTCCTGCGTTACCTCACCCTCCTCGCCCTGCTGTGGAGTGCAGTGGGCCCGGTGCACGCCGACGACGACCGCGAGCCGCTGGATGAGGCGCTACGCACCCTGCTGGTAAGTGCCCTCTCCAACCCCGAGGCCGTGGGCAACGAACTGGATGCCGAGGTGTGGCTGTTCGATATGTCGAGCCGCCTCGACCAACGCATCTCGGATAAGGAGAAGCGTCTGGAGCTGTTGCGGCACGTCTATTTCGAGGCCCGCAGGGCGCGTCTCGAACCCGAACTGGTGCTCGCCGTGATCGAGGTAGAGAGCAACTTCGACCGCTTCGCCGTCTCCAAAAGCGGCGCCCGTGGCCTGATGCAGATCATGCCGTTTTGGCTCAAGGAGATCGGGCGCTCCGGCGACGACCTCTTCGACGCGCACACCAATCTGCGCTTTGGCTGCACCATCTTGCGCTACTACCTGGATATGGAAAAGGGCAATCTGGTGCGCGCCCTGGCCCGCTACAACGGCAGCCTGGGGAAGCTCGACTACCCCAACCGCGTCCTCTCGGCACTGCGCCGCAACTGGCACGGCCTCTAGACCCCTCGTCACCTGAGCCGATCCTGCCTCGGCCCCCAATGCGCTGTTAGGTAGAGGTAATCCTGCCTAGGCGCCTGCACGCCTGTTGCCATGACGCAACAGCTATTTGCTTTATTACAACTTTAATGTAGGGGAAATCCTACTGTCACATTCTGGCTACACAATGCCCCCGCTCGCCGCCCACGGCGGTCGACTTCCCGGCATTCGCCTAATGACAGAGGAAACTCCCCATGCAGAAGAAACTGATCGCCCTTGCCGTTGCTGGCGCCCTGACCGCCCCGCTGGCCGCTCACGCCGACGCCCCGACCGTCTACGGTAAGATCCACGTCTCCATCGAGAGCATCAGCAACGACAACAGCGCTGCCGACCCGGACAGCGGCCTGGCCACCTCCACGAACTCCAGCCGCCTCGGCGTGAAGGGCTCCTCCGACCTGGACAACGGCATGAAGCTGGTTTACCAGATGGAAGGTGAAGTGGGCGTCGGCGCGACCTCCAAGAACAACTTCATGAGCCGCAACACCTACGTCGGCCTGGCCGGTGACTTCGGTACCATCCTCACCGGTCGTCACGACACCCCCTTCAAGGGCGTGGGCCGCTCCGTCGACTACTTCGGTGACGGCATGGGCGACAGCCGTACCGTGATCAACCCGGACAAGAAGTACTACGATCTGCGTCCCGACAACGTCATCGCCTACGCCACCCCCGAGATGGGCGGTTTCAGCGCCGTGCTGGCCTATGTGACCGATGCCGCCGACGACACCAAGGACGACGGCAAGCAGACCGCCACCAGCCTCAGCGCTACCTACAAGGCCGGTTCCCTGATGCTCGGCCTCGGCTACCAGTCTCTCTCCAAGGACGCCACCGGTGGCGAGGCCGAGACCGCCACCCGTCTGGTCGGTAGCTACAACTTCGGTAGCTTCGAGGTCTCTGCCCTGGTGCAGAACATGACTGCTCACAAGGGTATCGACGGCAAGGACGGCTCCGCCATGGGTATCGGCGGCAAGCTCGACCTCGGCGCCGGTAGCGACATCCGCGCCCAGTACTACTCCATGGCCGCATGGGACGACGCCGACGACACCGACGTCAGCAAGTTCGCCATCGGTTACTTCACCAAGCTGGCCAAGAAGACCACCCTGTATGTCTCCTACGCCTCTGTCGCCAACGGTGACGCCTCCAGCGTCAACCTGAACGACAACGGTGGCCACGGCGACGCCGGCCCGGCCACCACCTCTGCCGGTGGCAGCCCGAACGCCATCGGCGTGGGTCTGATCCACAGCTTCTAAGCACTTTCAGCCTGCTTCAGGCACCTTTCCAGGGGTTTGACGGGTATCCTTCACGGGATACCCGTTTTTTTTTCGTTGTGCGGTCGTGACCGTCTAGCACCTACAGGGGCGACGTGTCGCAGAATTGTGGTGGCAGGGCTAGAGGTAAGGGCCACGCGAAGCGCGACCCTCGATCACCGTCGGTTCAGCGCTTGAGCTTGGCGAAGGCGTCGGCCATGGCACTGTTACCAGGAGCCTGTGCGCTGCCCTTGTTGTAGTTCTGTCGGTTGTCGGCTCCGGCGCCCCCGCGTCGCTGGGCACCGCGCTGGGGCTCGGCCCCGCGCTCCTGTCCCTTGGCAGCGGCATCACGTGGGTCGTCACTCAAGCGCAGGGTGAGACCGACGCGCTGACGCTTGATGTCCACCTCCATCACCTTCACCTTGACCACGTCACCCGCCTTGACCACCTCGTGGGGGTCCTTGACGAACTTGTCGGAGAGGGCAGAGATGTGCACCAGTCCATCCTGGTGGACACCGATGTCGACGAAGGCGCCAAAGTTGGTGACATTGGTAACCACCCCTTCGAGCACCATGCCCGGCTCTAGGTCGGCGAGGGTCTCGACCCCCTCCTTGAAGGTGGCGGTCTTGAACTCGGGGCGCGGGTCGCGACCCGGCTTCTCCAGCTCGCGCAGGATGTCCTGCACCGTGGGGGCGCCGAAGCGATCATCCACAAAGTCGTTGGCGGCCAGGCCACCGATGAGGCGGCTGTTGCCGATCACATCGAGGATCGACTTGCCGGTCTTGGCCAGAATGCGCTCGACCACCGGGTAGGCCTCCGGGTGTACAGCGGAGGCGTCGAGTGGGTTGTCGCCGCCCTGGATGCGCAGGAAGCCTGCGCACTGCTCGAACGCCTTCTCGCCCAGGCGGCTCACCTTGAGCAGCTCTTTACGGCTCCTGAAGGCGCCGTTCTGGTCGCGATAACTCACCACGTTGGCGGCGAGGGTGGCGGAGAGCCCGGCGACGCGGGTGAGGAGCGGCGCAGAGGCGGTGTTCACATCGACACCGACGCCGTTCACGCAATCCTCGACCACGCCATCGAGGGTCTTGGCCAGGCGCACCTGGGAGACGTCGTGCTGGTACTGACCCACGCCGATGGATTTGGGGTCGATCTTCACCAGCTCGGCGAGCGGGTCTTGCAGGCGGCGGGCGATGGAGACGGCACCGCGCAGGCTCACATCCAGCTCCGGAAACTCACGCGCGGCCAGCTCGGAGGCGGAGTAGACCGAGGCACCCGCCTCGCTCACCATCACCTTGGTCAGGTGCAGCTCGGGGAAGCGTTTGATGAGGTCGGCGGCGAGCTGGTCGGTCTCGCGCGAGGCGGTGCCGTTGCCGATGCTCACCAGCTCCACCGCGTGCTTCTTGCACAGCGCGGCGAGCACCATCACCGACTGCTCCCACTGGTTTTTCGGCACGTGGGGGTAGATGGTGGCGGTGTCGACCAGCTTGCCGGTGCTGTCGACCACTGCGACCTTGACGCCGGTGCGCAGACCGGGGTCGAGGCCGAGGGTGGCGCGCGGGCCCGCCGGGGCGGCGAGCAGCAGGTCGTGCAGATTGGTGGCGAAGACCTTGATCGCCTCCTCCTCGGCACCGTCGCGCATGCGCCCTTTGAGGTCGGTGTCGAGGTGGGTGAGGATCTTCACGCGCCAGGCCCAGCGCACGGTATCGCGCAGCCACTTGTCGGCGGGACGGCCCTGCTCCTTGATGCCGACGTGGGCGGCGATCTTGCGCTCCATGATGCCCGGCTCCATCGGCTTCAGGCCCTCGTCTTCGGCCATCTCCAGGGTGAGGTTGAGCACCCCCTCCTTGCGCCCACGGAAGAGCGCCAGGGCGCGGTGGGAGGGGATCTTATCGAGCTGCTCGGCGTAGTCGAAGTAGTCGGAGAACTTGGCCCCCTCCTCCGCCTTGCCATCCACCAGGGTCGACTTGAGGGTGCCCTTCTCCCACAGATACTCACGCAGCGGACCGACCAGGGTGGCGTCTTCGGCGAAGCGCTCCATGAGGATCTGGCGTGCGCCGTCGAGTGCGGCGGCGGCATCGGCCACCCCCTTGTCGTTGTCGATGAAGCTCGCCGCGACCTCCTCAGGGGTGAGGTTCGGATCGCTGAGCAGGTTGTTGGCCAGCGGCTCCAGCCCCGCCTCGCGGGCGATCTGCGCCTTGGTGCGACGTTTCTGCTTGTACGGCAGGTAGAGGTCTTCGAGCCGGGTCTTGGTATCCGCGGCGAGGATCTCGCGCTTCAGCTCCGGGGTGAGCTTACCCTGTTCCTCGATACTCTTAAGCACCGTCTCGCGACGCTCGTTGAGTTCGGTGAGGTAACCAAGGCGCTCGTCCAGCGTGCGCAGCTGGGTGTCGTCGAGGCCGCCGTGGACCTCCTTGCGGTAACGGGCGATGAAGGGGATGGTGGCCCCCTCGGCGAGCAGGCGAATGACCGCCTCGACCTGGGCCGGTTGCACGCCGAGCTCTTCGGCGATGGTGCGCACTATATCCATGATAATCCTCGGGCTGGGGTTGGCCGCTGGGGCCGTACGAACGACGGGTCCATGACGGACCCGTTAGCTGGTAGGGGTGGGTTACGACAACAGGCCACGGAGGCACAGAGGACACGGAGAATAAGTTACACAGTAGAGAGCGAATCAGTGCCCTCGATGCGCTTCAACGAATTGTATTCGCCCCTCTGTATCCTCCGTGACCAAGCCACTGAGGGGCACGCCGGATGCGACGGTTCGGGCCAGCGAGCAGGCGCTCGCCCCGCCTGTTTCAGCCTTGCTGTGGCGCCGCCGGGGCTTCACTGCCCGATTCACGCTCGATGGCGTCGAAGCGCTCGATCACCTTGAGCACGCGGTTCTTCCACGCCTCGCGCTCCTCTTTGAGCGACTCGTTCTCCTCCTTGAGTTCCATGATCTCGATCCGCAGCAGCTCAATCAGCTCGACCGCGTTCTGCACCTTGGTTTCGAGGGTGACCAGGTAATCGTCCAGCATGCTCGGGGTCCTATTGTCGGGTGGTGAGGCCGCCGCGCAGGGCGGCGAGGCGGTGGATTATAGCCCCATCTAGCCGAACAGGCCCACCATCACCAGGCCGATGGCAAGGTAGACCGCCCCCTCCAGGGCGCCGATAGCGATGTTGTGCTGGTCGGTCACCTCCTCGGCCACATTGACCCCGGGCAGGAGGATGTGGCGCGCAGCGGCGGCGATGAGGGTGATGGCGGCGAAGAAGGCGAAGGCCACACCGGTCCAGACCAGCAGGGTCATGACGATGGTCTCGGGCTGATAGATGACGATGCCAGAGGCGGCGGTGACGGCAAGACCGGCGCCGATACGGTAGCAGGAGAAACGCAGCGCCAGGGCCACGTTACCGGCCTTGATCGCCTCGTCCAGGCTGCTATTGGGGTGGCGACGGCGGAAGACGCTGCGCCGGTAGAGGGTGGCAGCCACCAAGACCAACTGCGAGACCAGGTAACCGACCAGCACGATACCGAGACCGAGCCAGCTAGAGCCGTCGACCCAACTCATCACCGCACGCACGATGAGCGCGGTGGCGATCATGTTGCCTGCATCCACCAGACCGGCGGCACGGTTGTCCTTCATGATCTCCGCATGCATGGAGAGCCCGGGCATGGAGAGCTTGTCGAAGAGTTGGCGTGTGACCCACATCAGCAAGATACCGACCACACCGTAGATCACCATCAACAGCGCCTCGGCCCCGAGGGTGGCACCGGCGTCACCGGCCACGGCCCCCATCAACATGATGGAGACACCGACCAGCATACCGGCCATGGAGATACCCATGGCACCGTTGTCGTGTTCGGTGAGCACCTCCTTGAGCGAGACGTTGGCGACGCTACCCGAGAAGAGGCGCAGGCCGGTGATGATGGCCATCACCACGATGAAGTCCACCAGGTAGTAGGTCCACGCGGCGTCCTGAAGTACTACGTATGTCATGTGAATAATCTCCCTAAAGCTTGAAATCGGTGAGTTACTTGCCGCCGGAGCCGCTGCGGCTACTGCTGGTACCGCGCGCACTACTGCCGAAGAAGGATGAGGTGCGCTTGGCACCGCTGCTGGAGCTGGAGCTGGAGCTGGAACTACTCGAACCCGATGCGTAGCTGCTGCTGGAACTGGAGGCAGTGCTGGCACTGCCGCTGCGCATGGTGCCGTAGTTGGTGGAGGTGCCGCCGGTGCTACTGCGCATGGTGCTGTAACTGCTCACACGTTTCTCTCCGGCGACACTGGCGTAGCTCTTCTGTGGCGCGACCGAGGCGTACTTCTTCGCCCCTTGGCTGCTCCAACTGGAGCGGTCCCGGACACTGCCGTAGGTGGTGCGGCCATAGTCGTGGTAGTAGCTATAACGCGGGCGCGAGTACCAGTCGTCGTAGCTCACGCTGCCATAGTGGTAACGGCCGCCAGAGGTCCCACCGATGAGGTCGGACATAAGGCGGTACTGGCCGTACCAGGACCAGAAGGATTGGCCGGAGGAGTCGGTCTTCCACTCGCCATAGGCAGGGTTGCCCACCAGATAGCTCATGGGCACCTGCCCTTGCTGCCCCTCCAGCTGCGCGGTGCGCGAGTCTTTGGGCACGTTGATGCGCGCGAGCGCGCCGCCGGAGAGGTCGGCGAGGGTGTTGACCACATCGAGCAGGGCGTCGTTGAACACCACCGGGTCGCTGGCGGCCCACAGCGACTGCAACTCCTGGAAGGCCGGGAGATACTGGTCGCGATTGTCCGCGGTGGTCGGTACCTGCTGCAGACGCTGCCGTAGGCTGGTATAGAGATTGCCGTCCGAGGTCGCCTCCTTGGCCAACAGCTCAGCGGGTTCGAGCAGCTCGGGCTTGAGCTTCTTCAGTTGCTCGGCATAGCTGCGCACCAGCGCGACATTGGTCAGCTTGGCGCCGTCGAGCTGACTGGCCAGGGCGTCGATCCGCTGCCGGGTCTCGGGCAGGCGTTTGTCCAGGTCGAGCTGATACTCGTTGGTACACCCGCTGAGCAGGGCGAGCAGCAGCAGCAGCGTCAGCGGCCAGAGGCCCCAACGCTGCCCGCGTCCCGAGGCGGCGACAGGGGTAGTCTGCAGGGTCATTTGCATGGGTAGGTTCCTTAAGGTTCGGGGCATCTAGCGGGTGGCGAGGGCGGCACGCAACTCGTCGAGCTGGGTGCGATGCTCATCGCGCACCATGAGCAGCAGGGCGCAGGCGTCGACAGGGTGGTTGGCAGGGGGATTTGTGACCAACTCTTGGTCGAGCGCCACGTAGGCCACGGGCAGGCCGCAGTCGGCCTGGACTACCCGGGTCACCAGCTCGGCCCAGGTGAGGCCGCTCACTGTGAGGTCGAAGCGGGCGTACTCGTCGTTCGCCGAGGTGAACATATTTTCGATAATCTGCTCCGCACCGGGGGCGACCAGACCCCGCACGATCATCTCCGGATAGGAGCGCATCGGGCGCAGTACCAGGTCGGCCCCAGCGGCGAGCAGGCGGGCACGGTTGCGGTCATCCACGCACTCGGCCAGAACCGTACCCTCGACCTGGGCGTCGCGCAGGCGGTGGAGGATATCGAAGGTCCAACTATCGGCGGCGGGGTCGTGCTCATCGTGCGCGAGGACGATGACCACCGCCGCCTGCGCCGCATCCACCACCCGTAGCGTCTCCGGGTCGGAGGCCAGGCCGTGGAAGTGCACCACCTCGCCGAGTGCGCTGAGGCTCTCGGGCAACCCTTCGGGGAACTGGGTGGTCACCAGTTCCACCGGGTGGGCGCGAAAGCGCTCGCTGCTGCGCAACTGTTGGATGAGGGTGGCGAAGTAGCGCTCGCCGTTGTGCGTCGGGGTGTTGATGATGAGGATGTGATTTTGCATGTCCCAATCCCACTCGCCGCGCAACTTGCGCAGGCGCTTCTCGGTGCGGTATTCAAAGTAGTCGCCAGCGCTCTTGGCCAGCACGAAGATGCCGCCCAGATAGAGCAGCAGCACGGTGGCGGCGCGCCCGGCAGTGGTGTGCGCGGAGAGGTCGCCGTAACCGACGGTGGTCACTGTGGTCAGCGTAAGCCAGAGGGCGTCGCCCCCCCCCATCCCCTCCAGCCAAACCATCGCCAC
>QKED01000043.1 GCA_003252455.1 Gammaproteobacteria bacterium | reverse complement strand
GAGCCACCGCCTCGGAGTACAGGGCTCGCCCTGTACGAGCGCAGCACGGCCTACTCGGGTTCGAACCGCACAGGGCAAGCCCTGTACTCCAGCTAGTCGTCATGGGCGAGCCACCGCCTCGGAGTACAGGGCTCGCCCTGTACGAGCGCAGCACGGCCTACTCAGGTACGAACCGCACAGGGCAAGCCCTGTACTCCAGCTAGTCGTCATGGGCGAGCCACCGCCTTGGAGCACAGGGCTCGCCCTGTACGAGCGCTGCATGGCTACTCGGGTTCGATCCGCACAGGGCGAGCCCTGTACTCCAAGCTTTGTTCGTTCCCTCAGGTAACGCTTGGCTTTGACAGCGACAGCGGAGCCCAACATACCCACCGTCCGACTGCCGAGTGTGCGTAAACACTCAGCCTTTCCACCCGTGGGACGCCAAGGCAACTCGCGAAAGACGCTAGCGCAATATCCTGCGTGGGCGAGTAGGTAGAGTATCGCCGTCTCTGAAGACGACGAGACCATCCTGCCCCTTGCCGAGGCCAACCCGGACACTCGTTGCACCACCTCGAAGGTGCTCCTCGTCGACAGATCCCTATCACTTGAGGAGTCTCACCATGCGCCGATCCCTACGCCACCGCCTGCGCGTGATCATGGCCACTCTGGGCCTGTTGCTCTTCGCCCAATCGGTGTCCGCGATGAAATTGGAGTGTTGGCAAAATAATGTCACCACGAAGGATGGACTGACGTGCGGATGGAGGACCGTGTGGAGTGGTGTGAACGGCCAACTCCTCTACCACCACCAACCGGCCAAGCTGCGCTCTCCGGCTAGCGACGGTTTGGCTGGCCCCGCCAAGGGTCTCCCCATGGGGGTTGCCGCCAGCGATGCTGGGGCGAGTGGCGTGACCCTGAGCGGCGAGCTGCGCGGTGATTGGGACTACGTGACCGGTTGGCTCTCCTTCCCCTATGAGGTGGATGGGGTGCATCTAGAGGTGCTGCTGCGCGGCTTCGACACCACTGAGACGCGCTATGGTGTCCACAGCCTGGGGCAGTGGAACGGTAAGCTCTTCTGGATCGACCTGGGGGACGGCCTGCCCCGCCTCTTGCCGGCCCAGGTGTGGGATGCCAACTACGTACCCGCTGTGGATGAACTCCCCGCACAGGCCGGTCGCCTCTACTTCGCTGGCTATGTCCTCTTCCGCCAGGCGGGGAAGGAGTACGCCGCCGAGGAGTGGGAGAGTGGGGCGGCCTGGGCCGACCTCTGGTTCGTCATGGATGCCAACGACGAGCAGGTGTTGGAGATCTCCATCGACCCCTACGACGATGCGGGCAACTATCTGGAGAGCCACCACCTCGCCGCTGGCGACCAGTTGCAGATCTTCACCAACGCCTACGACCTCACCGACCCTGACTATGTCACCCTGATCGACTACATGGACCCCAAGCTGCTCACCGCCGAGCCGACCATCAGTCTGGCCTACTGGCAGCCGAACATCGACTTTACCGACCCCGACCTCGCCGCCAAGGCGATGCCGGGCTTCGATACCAGTGGCGTCGATCTGGAGCTGCTGCTGGAAGGGGTGTGGGAAGATGAAAACGGCGACACCTATTACGGCTACAGCAATCCGCCGACGGCCCTCGGCTACACCTGGGGCGAGGCGAAGCAGATCGCCCTGGGGGTGAGCGCGGCAGGTGGCACCAGTTCCGGCGGTGGTGGTGGCGCGCTGCTCTGGCTGCTGCTGCCACTGGGTGTGGGTCTGCGCCTGCGCCGCTACGGCTAGCCGCCGCACGGCGTGTGGTATAGGGCCCTTGTGTGCGTCTCTCAGTCGTTCCGGCGCCTGGCGTCGGAACGCACGGTCTTCTGGCCGTCACCGTCAACGCCGCTTCAGGGACGATATCCGAGACAGCGTAATGCCCAACTGCATCTTCGTCGCCGTACTCCTCTCCCTCCTCCTGGCCAACCCGGCCAGCGCCGTCCTCGCCCCGCAGCACTTCATCATCGGCGGCAGCTTGAGCCAAGCTGACGCCTGGCCCTATATGGGCGCCTTACTGCGCCGAGAGGTGGTCATCGCCGTGGCGGGCGTGACGCTCAAGGCCGACTACCTGACGGACTCCCCCACCACGCGCTTCGCGGGTACCTTGGTCAACTGCGACAAGGGCTCTCTCCCCTGTAGCGGGGCTGAGGGGGCGGTCTGTCTCATCGTGCGGGGTGAGACATCGCTCTTCGTCAAGGCGGCCAACTGCGCCGCTGGTGGTGGCGTCGGTGTGCTGATCTATAACGACGAGCCTGGAGAATTTACGGGCAAACTGGGACAGGGCGTGACGCTTCCGGTCCTGGCCATCACCCAAGCGGCGGGGCTGCAACTGCTCAACTATCTGGGCCAAGAGAGCCAGCTAGCGTATGCCGACACCCTCACTACTACGAGCTTCTGCGGGGCCGCCTATCTGGGCGGCCAGTGGGCGATCACTGCCGCCCACTGCGTCGAGGGGCTGACGGCGGAGGCCCTGCTGGTGAGCATCGGTGCCGCCAATCTGCAGAGCGATAGCCGCCCGGTGATCGGTGTCGCCGAGGTGCGTGCCCACCCCCTCTACTCCCCCTACCACTTTCGTTACGACATTGCCCTGTTGCGCCTGGCACAGGCGCCACAGGGGGTCACGCCCATTCAGTTGGCGGATGGCGTCATCACCGACCGCGCCATCGCCGCCACGGCCCCGGTCACGGTGCTTGGGCGCGGCTGGCAGGGGCCGGTAGACCCACAGGATAGTGCGGCCGAGGGCTACACCACCCCCGCGCTCTACCAGGCGCGGATGTACCTGGTGAGCAACGACCAGTGCAACGACGCCATTCGCAGCTATCTGCGTAAACAGGGCATCCCCTCCGGGTCACCCGTCAGTGACGACATGCTCTGTGCCGGGGGCGACGCCGACGGAAGCGGCGTCTGTTTCGGCGATAGCGGTGGCCCCCTCGTCTACCACGAGGGGGGCGTCGACTACCTCATCGGTATCACCAGTTGGGTCTATGGCTGCGCCCAACCGGGGCTCTACGACGGTTTTACCCGGGTCGGTTACTTCAAACTCGACTTGGACGCCATCCTCGTAGGTAGTGCCACGGGCTTCACCGAGGGCGCGGCGAACACGGCGAGCGAGGCGAAGGGCGGTGGCGGTGCCCTGCACCCACTCCTCCTCACTCTTCTGCCGCTCTGCGCGCGACGCCGTGGCGCCAACCGGGACAATGCACAAGGGCAGCGCGGTTGGCTGTAGCGCGTGGTGGGTCACTTACCGTTTCCCGCAGGCAATCGGCGCCCCGAGAGATTCGAGGCAGGGGATTCGCGGTGCCCCGCTACCTCAGTGAAGTGCGATCGGCGACCTTAGTCCGCGGCTAGGTGACCGGCGTGGGGCGCGCACTTCACCGGGTGCTCGATTGAGACAGACAGACAGGTGATTGTGGACGCTCAGGGTATGGTGCAGGACGATTCGCGTGTCTAATACAGGTTCGCGTCGCGCCGGTTGGCCGTGCGCTGTTCGACCCGTGTGTCGCCCCACGCAGCGCCCACCTTGCGCCGCAGCGCCGAGGAGACGTTCGCCGAGTGGTGGTCACCCAAAGGCTCTATGAGGGGGCCTCGCGATCGAGATTAAGCCAACGGGCGCTGGCGCCATCGAGGGCCTGTTCCCGCCGTGGTCGACGGTTTGTGGTGCGCCCCCGCGTCCCCTAAGCTACCCCATCACCCCTTGGTGTTTACCGAGTAAGCGCACGTGGCATCGACAGCAAACTATCCACTCCCAGGGGAGCGCGACTCCCGGCCGGAGTGGCCCCACTTTCCGCCCCCCGCTGACGGCTTCGCCCTGCCCATGGCACGGTTCGACAGCCACCTCTTCGAGCCGCAGGAGCGCTACGACGCCTGGCGTGACAGCATGTCGCTCATGTTCGAGGTGCAGCCGCGCGAGGCCGAGACACCGCGGGAAGGCGCCCGCGCGCGGGTCAGCGCGGCCAACTTGGGCGAGGCGCTCTTTGGCCTCACCGAGGCCCCGGCGCAGCAGTTTCGTCGCGACAACCGCCTCATCGTGCAGGAGGAGATGGCCTGCATCCTGGTGCAGGTGTTTATCCACGGCGGTGGCTCTATCGTCGGTCAGGAGCGCATCCGCGCAGGCGATATGTTGATCATCGACCTGGCCCAGCCTCACCAGATGCTCAACGACGACTTTCGTAACCTCACGCTGATGTTGCCCAAGGCCCTCTCGCCGGAGTTGAGTGCCCTTTTGGAGCGGCTCCACAGCCAGCGTATCGCCGGTGACAACCCCCTGGTGGGGCTCATCCGCGACCATCTGGTGACGCTCTGGAGCGGCCTCGCGCTGCTCTCTCCGGATCAGGCGGGGTTCTGTGTGCAGGGCACGCTGGGGTTGCTTGGTGGTTGGCTCGGTCACGACCCGCAGATCCAAGAGCAGTTCAAGGAGCCGACGGGGCTGGCCTTGGTCGCGGCCATCACCCGCTATATCGACCGCCACCTGGGTCACCCCCTCAGTGTCGCCGAACTGACCCACACCTTCGGCATCTCGCGTACGCAGCTCTATCGCCTCCTCAAGCCCCACGGTGGGGTCGCAAGCTATGTCTGGGAGCGGCGCCTACAACAGAGCCTGCGCCTGCTGCTGAGCCCGACACTGAGCGACCTCACCCTGTCGCTCGTCGCCTACCGCAGTGGCTTTACCAGTGAGGCGCACTTCAGTCGGCGCTTTCGCCAACGCTTTGGTCTGGCCCCCGGTCAGGTGCGCGCCGAGTTCCAGCCCCTGGCGCAGGACAACGCCGCTCTGCCGAGCCCCGTGCAGGACCCGCGGTTCTCGTTTCGGCGCCTGATCGAGTACTTCGTCAAGCCCCTCGACACTGGCTTCGATGGGCTATTGCGCGTGTAGTGCGGCATCCATCGTCTTGGATGGGTCTGCCGAAGTGCTTGCCGTGCGTAACCAGTGGGCGACACGCCGCTGACCCCTTACCCCAACGGATCTGAATCTGTGGCAACCACACTAGAGACCGCCGACACCGACTTGGGCCCGTCGCGCCGTGCGCGCGAGGGGCGCGACCGCATGCGCTTCCCCGAGCCGGACGACGGCTTCGCCATTCCCGTCTCACTGTTCGACACCCAACTCATCGAGGCACCGCTGCGCTACGACGCCTGGCGGCAGAACATGGGCGTCTTCTTCACCGTGGAGCCACGCCAGGGGGAGAGGCCGCGCACGGCGGCGCGTGCGCGCATCGCTGCGGTGAATCTGGGCGAGGTGGTGCTCGGTCTGGCCCAGGCGACCTCCCAGCAGTTCGTGCGTGACCAGCGGGTGGTGGTGCAGGAGGCGATCGACGGCATCCTGGTGCAGTTTTACCTCCAGGGTAGCGGTTATCTCGAAGGGCAGGCGCCGGTGCGCGACGGCGATATGCTGATCCTCGACCTGGCCCAGCCCACCCACGTCATCACCGACCACTATCAGAACCTCTCGCTACTGCTGCCCAAATCGCTCTATCCCGAGTTGACCCGCCTGCTGGAGCGGCTGCACAACCAGCGCCTCGCCGCGAGCAATCCTCTGGTGCGGATCATCCGCGAGCACCTGATCAACCTCTGGCACTGCTTGTCCTCCCTCGACCCGCAGCAGGCGCTCGCCTCGGCGCAGGGTGCCCTCGGCCTGCTGGCTGGCTGGCTAGGTAACGACCCGGCGCTCCAGGAGCGCTATCAGGGGGCGACCCACCACGCCCTGTTCGACGCCATCACCCGCTACATCGACCAGCACCTGCACCGCGCCATCGATATCGCCGAACTGACGCAGCTGTTCCGCCTCTCGCGCACCCAGCTCTACCGCCTGTTTCAGCCCCATGGCGGGGTGGCCAACTACATCTGGGAGCGGCGTCTGCAACAGGCCCTACAGCTGCTGCTGAACCCGGCCAGGGCCGCCATGACCCTCGCCACCATCGCGCACCACTGTGGCTTCTCCAGTGAGGTGCACTTCTGCCGCCGCTTTCGCCAGCGCTTCGGCCAGAACCCTGGGCAGGTGCGCGCCGACGCCCTGGCCATGCGTGGCCTGGGCGACCCCCTGAGTGGGCCCGATCAGGAGCACCTGCTCCCCTTTCGTCGCCTGATCGAAGGCTTCGCCGACCGCGTCGATACCCCTACCTGACTCTGCGCGCGCCCATCTGCGCCGCCGGTGCGGGAGAGCGGGGGCCTGGGATCGCGGGGAGCAGCGACCGACCTCTGTGTGTAGATGGCCGCTTGCATGGCGCATTGAGACAATCAGACAGGGAGTCATAGACGCTCAGGCTATGGCGAGGCGCGTTTAGCGTGTCTAATACGCGTTTGCGTCGAGCGCACGTTTGCCGCGTACTGTTCGTCCCACGCCACGCCTGTGGCCGTCGAGGAGAGCGCCTCTCACATGGCCACCCCTAAGTTCCTTCCAGCACTGCTCACTGGGTTGCGGGCCCGCCCGTGCCTCGTGCGCACGACCCTGACCCTGTTCTCGGCGCTGCTCACCGTGCTGGCCCAACCCGCCATCGGCGATGTCGCCTGGCTCGGCTGGCTCTGTTTCGTCCCCTGGCTCTTCGTCGCGCACCAGATCAGCGTGCGTGAGGGGGCCTGGCTCGGGCTGCTGGTGGGCTTCGCCTTCTCCTTCGTTGGCAAGTGGCAGACGATGAACGCCAGCGTACAGAACGCCGGGCTGCCGCCGGTGGGGGAGTTCCTCGCCCACCTGGCCATCTTCGTGCCCATGGCCGCCCCCTTCATCGTGTTGGGCACGGCGCTGCCGCTGCTGCAACGCCGCAGCACGCCGCTGCTGGCGGCCCTCGCCGGGGCGGCACTCTTCGCCCTCACCTCGGAGCTGTGCAGTCGCGTGCCGCCCTACACCGTGGTGGCGCTGGTCTCCGACACCCCCTGGTTCATCCAGGTGGCGGACTTCGGCGGCCTGGCGCTGGTCTGCTTTCTGCTCATCTTTTTGCAGCAGTTGGGGGCCCTGGCACTGCGTGCCGCTTGGCGACGTGAGCCGGTGTGGCCACCACTGCTGATCGGTGGGCTGCTGATCGCCCTGGTGGGCGCTTACGGTCAATACCGCCTCCACGAGTACCGCACTCTGGAGGAGGCGAGTGAGGGGGTACGCTTGGCGGTGTTGGGGGTGCAGACCCAGGTGCCCAAGGCGAACAATCGCCACCTGGTGTTGCGCGACGGCAAGGGCGGGGCCCTCTCGCCGCTGGAGCTGAGCCGTCGGGGTCTGGCCCAAACACCCGAGGCGGAGCTGATCGTCTGGCCCGAGATCGCCCTCGACGCCATGGCGCAAGGCGAGGAGTACGACCCGGTCTGTCGTGCCATCGCGCCCATCGTCGCCTCCCTGGGGCACCCCCTGCTGCTCAACTGCGAGCGCAATCTGGGTGAGGGCGTGAGCCAGTCGGAGGCCCTGCTGGTCGATGCGCGAGGCGCGCCGCTGGGACGCTACCAGAAGAGCAATCTGGTGCCCTTCTTCGAGGGGGGGCGCGACCTCATCGGCCTGCCCACCTTCGTCGAGGGGGAGGGCGCTCATCCACTGGCGCTGCCGGATGGGCGCCGTTTGCTGCCCGCCATCTGCTTCGATATCCAGGATGCCGACCTGATGCGTGAAGGGGTGCGCGAAGGCGGCCAGTTCATCCTGCACATGGCCAACTTCGCCGCCTTTAACCACAGCCCGCAGATCAGCGCCTGGGACCTGAGTCTGGCGCGCCTGCGCGCGGTGGAGACGCGCCGCCCCATCGTGCGCGTGGCCAACGCCGGTCACAGTGGGCTTATTCTCGCCAGCGGCGAAGATGGGCCGCAGGGGATGTCGCCGGACAAGCGCCGCTCGGCACGCCTCTACGACGCCTTCGCGCCGCAGATGCAGAGCCCCTTCGTGCGCTGGGGCAAGGGGCCGGTGTTGCTTATCTTGGTGTTGTTGGTCGTGCTGCCCCTGGTACGCATGGGGTACAGAGCTCGCTCTGTACGTACTTGAAACCGTACAGGGCGAGCCCTGTACTCCAAGGCCCTGCGCGAAGTGGAGTACAGAGCTTGCTCTGTGCGTGCTTGAAACCGTACAGGGCGAGCCCTGTACTCCAGCCCGGAGCAAAGTGGAGTACAGAGCTGGCTCTGTACGTGCTTGAAACCGTACAGGGCGAGCCCTGTACTCCAATGTCCTGTACGCGAAAAAAACCGGACTGATCGATGAACGTACTCCTCCTCTACCCGCGCTTCCCCAAGACCTTCTGGTCCTTCGAGCGCGTCATCCGCCTGGAGGGGCGGCGCACCATGCTGCCGCCGCTGGGGCTGGTGACGGTGGCGGCACTGCTGCCGCAGCACTGGTCGTTCAAACTGGTGGACTGCAACGTGCGTGAGGTGAGCGAGACCGAGTGGGCCTGGGCCGAGCTGGTGATGATCTCCGGCATGATCGTGCAAAAGGGGGCGCTGCTCGCACTGGTCGAAGAGGCGAAGCGGCGCGGCCAGCGGGTCGCGGTCGGTGGCCCCTACGCCAGTGCCTGCCCCGACGAGTTGGTCGAGGCCGGGGCGGACTACCTGGTGCTCGACGAGGGTGAGATCACCATCCCGCCCTTCGTCGCGGCCTTGACGCGCGGCGAGCCGGTCGGCCTGTTTCGTGCCGACGAGGCGAAGGCCGACGTCACCCGGAGCCCCATCCCGCGCTTCGACCTGCTGCAGCTGGAGGCCTACTACTCGCTGGCGGTGCAGTTCTCGCGCGGCTGCCCCTACAACTGCGAGTTCTGCGACATCATCGTCATGCACGGGCGCAAGCCACGCACCAAGCGCCCCGAGCAGCTGCTCGCCGAGCTGGATGCGCTCTACGCGCTGGGCTGGCGCCGCCCGGTGTTTCTGGTGGACGACAACTTCATCGGCAACAAGCGCGAGGTGCTGGGGCTGTTGCAGGCGCTCAAGCCCTGGCAAGCGGCGCGCGGCTACCCCTTCATCTTCACCACCGAGGCGTCGATCAACCTCGCCGAGGAGGATGAGCTGATGACGCTGATGGTCGATAGCCACTTCAAGAACGTCTTCATCGGCTTCGAGACCCCGGACGAGGCGAGCCTCAAGCTCACCGGTAAGGTGCAGAACGTGCGCCAGCCGATGGTCGAGTCGGCGCACACGATCACCCGCGCGGGCATCCGCATCATGGCCGGGTTCATCATCGGCTTCGATGGCGAGGCGCCCGGTGCCGGGCAGCGCATCGTCGAGTTCATGCGCCAGAGCACCATCCCCATCGGCATGTTCAGCACCCTGCAGGCGCTGCCGCACACCGCGTTGTGGCACCGCCTGGAGCGCGAAGGGCGGTTGCTGGCGGGCGATGCGCCGCTCAACCAGACCTCGCTGCCCAACTTCGTGCCGACGCGCCCACGCGAGGCGATCGCCGAGGAGTACGTGCAGGCCTTCTGGGCCATCTACGACCCGCACGCCTACCTGGAACGCACCTACCACCACTACGCCATGATGGGCGCGCCGCGCCACAAGGCGAAAAGCGACCGCAAGGGGCTCAAGGTGGTCAAGGCACTGGCGCGGCTGTTTCTGCGCCAAGGGGTGATCGCGCCGACGCGCTTCGCCTTCTGGCGCTACCTGTGGCGCATTAAGCGCGACAACCCCGCCGTGCTGATCCAGTACATCAAGGCGTGCGCCTACTACGAACACTTCGCCGAGTATCGCGAGATCGTCCGGCGTGAGATCAGTGCACAGCTCACCGGAGCAGGGCCGACGTGAACCCCAATACCGACAAATTGGCCATCGTCGCCAGCGGTGGCGGCATGCGCTGTGCCTACAGCGTCGGTGCGCTGCTGGCGCTGAAGGCGAAGTTCGCCCTCACCGCGCCGGAGATCCTGGTCGGCAACTCCGGCTCCAGCGCCTCGCTCTGCTACTACCTCGCCGGACAGACCGAGGAGCTGAAGCAGATCTGGCTCGACGAACTCAGCACGCCGAGGTTCAAGAGCTGGTGGCGCCCCTGGCGCGTGCTCGACATCGACTATCTGGTCGACCAGGTGTTTCGCCTGCGCGTGCCGCTCGACATCGACCGCCTCTGTGCCCCGCGCTACAGCGTTGCGTACTTTGCCGTCACCTGCGCGCGCAGCGGTGAGCCCTTGTACTTTACTCACTACCACCCGGAGCTGTTCGAGATGCTGCGCGCCTCCAAGGCGGTGCCACTGGTCTATGGGCGTCGGGTGCGGGTGAATGGCGACGTCTATGTCGACGGCAGTGTCGGCTCCTCGCTCTGGCTCGACGAGCTGAAGGCGCTGGCCGAAGGGGCGACGCGGCTCATCGTGCTGGACAATCGCGATACCTCGGCGGATGGTCTCTTCTCCTGGTATCGTCGGCGCAACGGTTTCCCCACGCCGCCGGAGGCGGGGGGGGACGCCGACGCTGTGGCGCGGGTGGCGCTGCGCTACCAGGGTGCCCACCACCCGCTGGACAACCGGCGGGCCAAACTGCGGGAGACCTTCGAGGCCGGGTGGCGCGATGTGATGGCCTCTTCTGCGTTGGAGCAGTTGTTATATGCGTGCTGAGCCGAGGGCCGTGCTGACCCCGTCGACCCGTGGGCGGCGACCGAGCTGGCGGTTGGCCATCGGGTGGCTGGCGCTGCTGTTCGTACTCGGGCTCGCGCATTACCTCGCACACCCGGGGCGGGGTGGCGAGGGGCGCTGGCTGCCCATCGTCGGTGGCAGCCCCAGCGCGCAGGACGCCTGGCCCTACATGAGCGCCATCATGCACCGCGACATGGCGCTGGAGATCGCCGGGTTGAGCCTGCCTGCGAGCTATCTGGTGGGCTCGCCGATGGCCTGGTTCGATGCCCCGCTGGTCGATTGTAGCCAGGGGTTCAGCGCCTGTGCCGGGGCCGAGGGGGCGGTCTGCCTGATCGAGCGCGGCGAGACGCTGTTCTACGAGAAGGCGGCCAACTGTGCCGCCGGTGGGGGCGTTGCGGCACTTATCTACAACAATGTGGCAGGGGATTACAGCGGTACCCTGGGTGATGCAGGGGCGAGCATCCCGACGCTCTCGGTGAGCCGTGAGGTGGGCTTGGAGCTGCTCGGCTATCTGGGGCAGGGCACGCGCCTGGTCTACAGCGACAGCGTGCCCGAGGGCAGCTTCTGTGGTGCCAGCTATATCGGCGGTGCGTGGGTAGTGACCGCCGCCCACTGCGTCGAGGACCTCACCGCCGAGGCGCTGCTGGTCAACGTCGGCGGCACCGACCTGGTTCAGGACCAGGCCAACGTCATCGGCGTGGCCGAGATCATCGTCCACCACTACTACTCCCCCTATCGCAACGGCTACGACATCGCGCTGTTACGCCTCAAAAAGGCGCCGGTCGGCGTCACCCCCGTGGCCCTGGCCGACGCCGCCGTCACCGCCCGTGCCATCGACGCCTCGGCGCGGGTGAGCGTGCTCGGGCGTGGTAACCAGGAGCCCATGGCGCCCGATGCGACGAGTGCTGCCGATACCTCCACCAGCGCGCTCTATCAGCTCGATGTACACCTGGTGAGTAACGCGGTGTGCAACGCCGCCATCAGCAGCTATCTGCGCTCGCAGGGGGTACGCAGCGGCACGCCGGTGCACGACGATATGCTCTGCGCCGGAGAGCTGGAGGAGGGGATCGGCGTCTGCTTCGGCGACAGTGGCGGGCCCCTCATCTATCAGGAGGGTGGGGTGGACTACCTCATGGGTATCACCTCATGGGGCTACGGCTGTGCCCAGGCCGACCTCTACGACGGCTATACCCGCGTCGCCTACTTCCAGGAGGTGCTGGAGGCGATCCTCGCCGGGGCGGCGACGGACTTTTCCGGCACGCAACCGACCACCACGCCGACCCGCAGCAGTGGCGGCGGTGGTGCGCCGCATCTCTGGCTCCTGTTCGGCCTTAGCGCCCTCTATGCGCTTCGGCGCGTCAGACCCTATTTACGCTGAGAGGCCGGGTGGAACAGGTCGACCCGGCTGGCGGCAGAGCGGCGAAGAGGGTGGTATCCAGGCGGAGCCTGAATATCAGGGATATCTGCCTCGCTACGCTGGCGCTTGCGTCGCCGCCCAGCCGTGCCCCACTCGCCCGATCCCGGTGCAGCGGTTACCATTACCCCCGACTTTGCAGCCGGGAGTGTGAGCATGTGGGAGAGTATCGCCGCGCAGATCGCCGAGGCGACGGGGGCGTCGTTCAACGCGCGTGATCGCCACGCCCTGGGCGGCGGCTGCATCAACAGCGCCTACCGCGTGGGTGACGGCGAGCGCACCTTCTTCGTCAAGCTCAACAGCGCCGATAAGCACGCGATGTTCGCCGCCGAGGCGGATGGTCTTGCCGAACTGGCGCGCGCGCAGGCGCTGGTGGTGCCCGAACCCATCTGTCACGGCGTGGCCGGGGGGCAGGCGTTCATCGTCCTCCAGGCACTGAGTCTGGGCGGCAATGGCTCACCTGCGGAGTTTGGCCGTCAACTGGCGCAGCTGCACCGCACCACGGCGGAGCGCTTCGGCTGGTGGCGCGACAACACCATCGGCTCGACCCACCAGCCCAATCGTCAGCACCACGACTGGGTCGCGTTCTGGCGCCACGAGCGGCTCGGCTTTCAGCTGGAGCTGGCCGGGCGCAACGGCATGCTCGGCCTTGAGCGTGAGGCGCAGCGGCTGCTGGCCGGGCTCGATGGCTTTTTCAGCGACTACCGCCCTATCCCCTCTCTGCTGCATGGCGACCTCTGGGGTGGCAACTTCGGCTACCTCGATAGTGGCGCGCCGTGTATCTACGACCCGGCGGTCTACTACGGCGACCGTGAGGCGGAGCTGGCGATGACCGAGCTGTTCGGTGGCTTCGGCAGCGCCTTCTACGCCGCCTATGACGAGGCGTGGCCGCGCGACGTGGGCTATGACGTGCGTCGTACCCTCTATAACCTCTACCACATCCTCAACCACGCCAACATGTTCGGCGGCGGCTACGCCGGGCAGGCGAGCGCGATGATCGGTCGACTCACGGCGGAGCTGGGCTGATGGCCAAGGTCACCTCCGACTATCCGGGGCCGTTTCAGCGCGCCTGGCTCGGGCCTAGGTTCTGGCCGGTGTGGCTCGGCCTCGGCCTGTTCTATCTCTACTCGCAGTTGCCGCGCGCATGGCGCCACGGCCCAGCGCGCCTCATCGGGCGGTTCATCGCCACGCGCAACCAGAAGCGTCTGCAGATCGTGCTGACCAATCTGGAGTGGTGCTTCCCGGAGCTGAGTGATGCCGTACGCCGTGCGCGGGCGCTCGACTACTTCGCCCTCTATGCCCAGTCGATCCTCGACATCGGCCAGCTTTGGTGGGCCAGTGAGGCGCGCCTCTCGCATCAACTGCGCCTAGTGGGGGCGGAGCAACTGGAGGCGGCCTTCGCCGCGCACGGTGGGGCGATCCTGCTCACCAGCCACAATGTGGCACTGGAGCAGGGGGCTACGGCGCTGACCCGCTGCTTCCCCTCGCTCGGCCTCATCAAGCAGGCGCGCAACCCGCTCATCGACTGGTTCATCGCCCGCGGGCGTACGCGCTTCAAGGGGGTGATCTTCCCGCGCGAGAAGGGGCTGCGCACCATCGTGCGTGGGCTGCGCAGCGGCCACGCCTTCTACTATCTGCCGGACGAGGACTTTGGCCCCGAGCAGTCGGTCTTCGTCCCCTTCTTCGGCGTGCAGACCGCGACCATCACCGCCCTCAGTCGCCTCGCGCGCCTCGGGCGGGTGCCGGTACTGCCCTTCTCGACCCACTATGACGCCGAGCAGGGCTGTTATGTGGCAGAGGTCGGCCCCGCGCTGGAGGCCTTCCCGGGGGAGGACGAGACCGAGGATGCGGCGCGCATGCGTCAGGTGCTGGAAGGGATGATCCGCGCCGCGCCCGCTCAGTACATGTGGTCGTTGCGCATCTTTCGTAGTCGCCCGGATGGCTCACCGCCGCCCTACGCCATGAAGGGCAAGGCTGGATCGGGTCATCGGGCGCGACCGGACGAGGGGTGCTGATCAGCTTGTCGGCCATGCGCCTGCACGGGGTGTGCCGCCCTGTGTCGGTACGTCTTAGGGCCCTCGGGCCCTAAACGACAACGCCCGGCGCGGGGCCGGGCGTCTCGTGGATGGGGAGGGCCGGGGTTCAGCCGCGCGCACTCTCCTCCGGCAGGGTGATGTTCAGTTCCAGCACCTCGCACTCCCCGTCGCGCTCGATGTCGAGCTTGACCTGGTCATCCTCGATGGGGATGTACTTGCGGATCACGTCGAGCAGCTCCTGCTGTAGCTTGGGCAGGAAGGCGTGGCTGCGGCGCGAACGCTCGTGGGCGATGACGATCTGTAGCCGCTCCTTGGCCACGGACGCGTTGTTCTTCTTGCGTTGTGAAGAGAAGTAGTCGAGCAGTCCCATGGCTTACCCCAGCAGTCGTTTGAACAGGCCCTTCTTCTCGGGGGTGAGGAACCGCATCGGCACATCTTCGCCGAGGTAGCGGGAGACGACGTCGGTGTAGGCCTGACCGGCGTCCTCCTTCTCTTGCAGGATCACTGGCACACCGGAGTTGGAGGCGGCCAGTACCGCCTCGGACTCGGGGATGGCGCCGATCAGCTTGATACCGAGGATGTCGACGATGTCGTCGGTGGAGAGCATTGCCCCCTCTTTGACCCGATTGGGGTCGTAGCGGGTCACCAGCAGGTGCTCCTTGACCGGCTCGTCACCATCCACCGCGCGCTTGGACTTGCTCGCCAGCAGGCCGAGGATGCGGTCGGAGTCGCGCACCGAGGAGACCTCGGGGTTGGTGACGATGAGCGCCTCGTCGGCATAGTAGAGCGCCATGTGCGCGCCGTGTTCGATGCCAGCGGGGGAGTCGCAGATGATGTAGTCGAAACCCTCCTCCTTGAGCTCGTTGAGGACGCGCTCGACCCCCTCTTGGGAGAGGGCGTCCTTGTCGCGGGTCTGCGAGGCGGGGAGGACGTAGAGGTTGTCGACGCGCTTGTCGCGGATCAGGGTCTGCGAGAGGTTGGACTCGTGGTTGATCAGATTGATGAAGTCGTAGACCACGCGGCGCTCGCAACCCATGATGAGGTCGAGGTTACGTAGGCCCACGTCGAAGTCGATAACCACGGTCTTGTAGCCGCGCAGGGCCAGGCCGGTCGCGAAGGCGGCGCTGGTGGTGGTCTTGCCCACCCCACCCTTGCCTGAAGTGACGACGATGATCTTCGCCAAGGTCGGATTCCTCCTGAACCGCCGCGAACCGGCGGGAAACAGTGTGTCGGCACCGCCATTGGGGTGCCACCCGTGGGTGGTCTGTGGCGGCAAATGCGCCCAGTATACCCGGTATGCATACTAGTCCGGCGTGATTGGACTAGCAAAAGCCGTCGCCCAGGGCGTGTTCGGCGTCTTGGGATTATACCGGATCGATGATCAGTTTTTCCCCATCCAGGTAGACCTGCACCTGCTTGCCTTTGAGGTTTCCGAGCGGTTCTTCGAAGACGCGGTAGGCACCGGCCACGGCGAGCAGTTCGGCATCCAGGGCCTGACAGAAGATGCGCGCATTGGTGTTGCCGCCACTGCCGGCCAGGGCGCGGCCACTGAGCTTGCCGTAGACATGGATAGAGCCGTCGGCGATCAGCTCGGCCCCGGGGCTGACCGAGGCGAATACCACCAGGTCGCCCTGGGAGTAGACACGTTGACCGGAGCGCACCGGCTGAGTCACCACCTTGGGTGCCGGGCGCAGGGGGGGCTCTGCATCGGTCGTGGCCTCTTCGACCCCCTCGTTTACCTCGGGTGTCGTGTCGCCCGCATCTGGCGCCTCGGTGGTGTGGGTCGAACCCTCCTCACCCGCGGCAGGCATTGCCTCGGGGTCGACAACCGCGACCGCGTCGCCCTGCCGCTCGGCCGCGACGGCTGGCGCCTCGCCGTCGGTGGGGGTCTCGTGCGGTGCGGGGCTGGGCTCGGCGGCGGGGCGGCGGCGGCTGGCGGGCATCAGGCCGAAACCGGCGTTGACCACCCGCTCCTCCAATTCGCTCGGGGCGTTGCGCACCCCCACCGGGAGCAGGTCCTGGGCGCGTAACAGGCGGGCGAGGGTGTCGAACTCCACCTTCTCGGCCTCCCCCTCGGCGAGGTGCTGCAGGTCGACCACCACCGGCATCCGTTGGAACATGGCCGGGGCCTGCTCCACGGTCTGCGACAGGTGCAGGCTGAGCCGTTTCAGGTCGGTGTCGAACAGGCGTAGTTCGGTGACGGTGACCATGCTCCCCTTGAGTTCGAAGGGGGCGCTCTCGGCGTCGACGTGATCGCGATGGGACATGGGGCCTGACATCCTCGGTGGTCCGGGGTAAAGGCGCACTTTACCCAGCGTTTTGGGGCAGTGACAAGGGGTGCTGGCTGTCGGCTACGGATTACAGATTGAACAGATTCTGGCCGACGTGCAGGTACTGCGATTGGGGCGTTGGTGTGAGCCACGAGTATGCCACCATAGCGCCAGTGGGATGTGAGGGGGCGGGCGCGGATGCCCGCCCCGGTGCAGGAGGCACCAAACGAGGGACGCCCATCAGAGCCAGGGAGTGATAGGGAGATTGATGGTCTGCCGCTCTGGAGTGAGTGGGGCCTGGGCTCTTAATACATGGTCCGCCACTGACCCGTTACGCCCTGTAGGTTCCGCCTACAGGGCGTAATGCTTTTTGTTACCACTTTTCCGCGTCTTGTCAGAGCCACTCCACCAAATAGTAGAGGCGCATCCCCTCCGAGGAGCGAAACGGTCCGCACACCTTGGCAGGGTAGAGGTGGTTCGCCTCGTCCTCCGCCTCGATCGCCTCCAGGTCACTAGCCTTGATGAACACGGTGTTCTCGGCAAAGCGCTTGCGCGTGCGGCGCGGGGTGTAGATGACGGCGTACGCCTCCTCCATCTGGGCCAGGGCGGCGGGGTCGGCGTTGCGCGGGGTCTCGGACATGGTCGGCTCCTGTGAGGCTTCGGGGCGGGGCTCAGAGGTCGTATTTACGCTCCCACATATCGCCCATGTTGAGCCCTTGGGCGAGCTGCAGCAGGCCGTTGAGCTCCTTGAGGCTGAGCTTGCCGAGCAGATTGAGGATCTCGTTGCGCGTCAACGCCCCCTTCTGGATCTGCTCCATCACCTGCTCGTCGGTATCGTTTTCGCGCTGGATCTGCATCAAAAAGGGGTTGTCATAGGCGTTATCGATCACCGTCTTCTCATTGTTCTTGGCCCGGTACTGCTCCTTGAGGTGCTCCTGCTCCAGGGAGATGAGGAAATTCTGGTAGACCTGCCAGGAGGTAGAAGCGGAGAGGCCGATGCGGTCGGCCCAGAGGTGCACCATGCGCGGGCTCGCCTCGAACACCTTGACCATCTCCTGGTAGAAGCGCTCGGAGTGGGCCGGGTCGATATCGACCATCTGACGTTTCAGGTCGAGGTTGTGGATCTTTTCGGCGAGGTCGATGACTCGGGTGAGGAACACCTTCACCTCTTGGGTCAGGGCCTCAATATCGATTTTATGTTTTTCCATGCTTGGCCTCTGGGGTCGCACCACCTGTTTTTGGCCGATTATGGCCAGCTGTGCGGCGGCGAACAAGCGACCTGTGCCGGATTTCCGCTATAGTAGCCGCTTGTCACAGTGCGACTTCAGGAGCCCCCCATGCAGCGTCTTCTCACCACCCTGGTCCTCGCCGGTATCGCCCTCGGTGCCCAGGCCGACAACAACATCGACAGCCTCGACGCCCTGGGTCAGGCTCAGTTCCGCCTCTTCTCGGAGGATATGGGCTCGGCCCTCAGCTACAAGGCGATGCGCTCCGCCGAGCCGTTCGGCATCAGCGGCTTCGACATCGGCCTGGAGGTGACCAGTACCAAGCTGGCCAACAGCGGTGTGTTCGAGACGGCCACCGGTGGCTCCTCCCTCTCTACCCTGCCGCTGCCCAAGCTGCACGCGCACAAGGGGCTCGTCGCCGGGCTCGATGTGGGCCTGAGCTACACCGCGGTGCCGGACTCCAACATCAAGCTGATCGGCGGTGAGTTGAGCTACGCGGTGCTGGAGGGGGGGCTGAGCATGCCCACTGTGGGCGTGCGTTACGCCTTCTCCTCCCTCACCGGGGTAGACCAACTCGATTTCGAGACGCGCGCCCTGGAGGCGACCGTCTCCAAGGGTCTGACGCTGATCACCCCCTACGCCGGCGCCGGTAAGGTGTGGGTCACATCCACCCCCAAGGGGACGGCCGCCACGGCCGGACTGAAGGAGGAGAGCTTCAGCCAGAACAAGCTCTTCGCCGGCCTGCGCGCCAGCCTCGGTCTGGTGGATTTCACCCTGGAGGCCGACAAGACTGGCGACGCCAGCACCTATAGCCTCAAGGCCAGCATCGGTTTCTAACCCGCCCCCGACGGGTGGGCGCGTCGTGCGCCCACCCTGCGCCCTCTCGCCCGCGAGGACCCCCGTGCCGCAGCGTATCGAACAACTGCATCAGTGGTTGAGCCATGGGCTCGGCCTGCCCGACTATGAGCTGACCCCTGCCTCCAGCGACGCCAGCTTTCGCCGTTACTTCCGCGTGCGCTATGGCGAAGAGAGCCGCATCGCCATGGATGCCCCCCCCGACAAGGAGGATACCGCCCCCTTCGTCGCCATCGCGCGCCGTCTGCGTGGCATCGGCCTGAACGTGCCCGAGGTGCATGCCGAGGCCCCGGAACAGGGCTTTCTGCTGCTTGGTGACCTGGGTAGTCAGGACTACCTCTCCGCCCTCGATGCGCAGAGTGTCGAACGCCTCTATGGCGACGCCCTCGGTGCCTTGGCGGTGCTGCAGAGCTGTGGGCCTCAGGTCGGTGAATTACCGGCCTACGACGAGCCGCTACTGCGTCGTGAGTTGGGGCTGTTCGACGAGTGGTTTCTGCAGCGCCATCTGGGGCTGACCCTCACCCCGGCGGAGCGGGCGATGTTGGAGCGGGTCCACGCCCTGTTGGTGGCCAGTGCCTTGGCGCAGCCGCAGGTGGCGGTGCACCGCGACTATCACTCGCGAAATTTGATGGTGAGCCGCCACAACCCCGGCATCCTCGATTTTCAGGATGCGGTGATTGGCCCGGTCACCTACGACTTGGTCTCGCTGCTGCGTGACTGCTACATCGCCTGGCCTCAGGCGCTGGTGGAGGAGTGGGTGCTCGGTTACCACGACCTCGCGCTGGACCACGGCATCCTGCGCGGACGCATGGAGCAGTCTTTCCTGCGTGGGTTCGACCTAATGGGGGCGCAGCGACACATGAAGGCGATTGGCATCTTTGCCCGCCTCAACCACCGCGACGCTAAGCCGGGGTACCTGAAGGATATCCCACGCACCCTCGGCTACTTGGCCCAGGTGGCGGGGCGTCATGCAGAGTTGGCCGAGTTGGCGGCCTTTATCGACGGGCGCATCGACCCGCAGCTGCTCACCCGCGTGTGAGGGGGAAGGGGCCCACGACGGGCCCCGAGGGGTCAGGCGTTGTGCTCCTCACCGCGGAAGGCCTGGCGGGCCCAGGTGCTCTTCCACCACACGGCGCCGAGGAAGAGGCCGCCGCCGACCAGCGCCAGCACCAGTTTGATCAGCTCCTTCCACAGGGTGCCGATGCGCTTCTCCTTCTCTTTCTCCAGCTTCTGCACGGCCTTTTCGGTGTGCTCGGCGTAGAGCGTGTGCATCTTGCTCTTTGCCTCCTTCAGCGGGGTGTCCGGGGTGATACCGGTGCGGATGCCAAGCTGGCGGGCGATCACCGCCAGCTCCCGCATATCCTCCGCACCGCGTACGCTGGCGACGATCTCGCGTAGCTTCCCCTGTACCTCCTCGATGCTGGTGTTGGCGTTTTTGTCGATGAGGTTCTGCACGCGGATGGTGTCGCTCACCGCCAGCGGGGCGAGGATCAGCATCATCAGCGCGAGCCAGAAGGTGGCCCAGGAGACCAGCCAGAGCACCAGACGGTCGAAGTAGGTGCGCAGATAGCCACCGCCCCAGAAGAGCAGGGTGAAGCCCATCAGCGGGATGATCATGCGGTCGGCGATGGCGCGCATCGCCTCCAGCTCCCACACCGGGTCGAGGAACTGGAAGGGGTAGAGCTGATAGGCGAGGTCGAGGCAGAAGAGGTAGATGAGCAGGTAGCCGAACAGGCGGATGGGCGAGAGGGAGCTGAGCAGCCGTTTGACGTTGGTGGCGTTCTCCTGGCTGCGGTAGAACTCATCGAGCAGCATGTCGAACTGCGCGCGGTCGACTTGTACCTGACCCTTGACCCGGGAGGTCTCATCCTGAGGAGAGGGGCGGGTGTCCGCGCCTATGGTGGCCAGGCGGTCCAGATCGATCTCGCCGATCTCGACCATCTCCTTGGGCGGTGTCCCGTCCTTATTGCTGCTCATGATGTCGCTCCTTCAGCTAGTGGCGTGCCGTTGTGCAAGCGCCGGATCATAGCGAGAAACAGCGGCCCAGATAAGCCGAGCAGGCGTCCAAAGGGCGAGAAAAAGGACCACAGGGGTGCCATAACGCCCCTGTGGTCCGATTTATCTCATCCGCCTCACCCGTATGACCATTTCGGCCTAGGCGAGAGGGCATAGGTTGGGCATCAGAAGCCGGCCAGCTTGTAGAGGCGCTGCGCCTCCGCCGGGTCCGCCTCCACACCATTGCCCTGCTCGTACATCAGGCCCAGGGTGGTGAGCGAGCCGGCCAGCCCCTGGTCTGCGGCCTTACGGAACCAGACGATCGCCTCGGCGCTGTTCTGTTCCACCCCCTCGCCCTCCAGGTACATGAAGCCCATGCCGTGTTGGGCCATGGCCATCCCCTGTTCGGCGGCGGCCCGCATCCAACGCGCGGCCTCGGTGTGCTTGGGCGGACCGGCCAGGCCGTTCTGCTGCATGATGGCGACGCGGTACTGGGCGTCGGCGATACCCGCCTCGGCCAGGGGGTAGAGCATCTGCATGGCGGTGGCGAAGTGCTTGCCCTCGAAGGCGGCGATGCCGCTGCTGAGGTCCATGCTCTGGGAGTCGATGGAGGTCATTGGTTGCTCCTGGGGCCAATCGAATTGCTGTGTGGGGTGGTGGGCCGCCCCCGACGGACGGCGTGGGGGTGGATATGGGCGCCACGGAGAGCTTATCCAAGCGGGGAGTTTTAGTAGGAGATTCTATTGGCACCTCGCCCCGGGGGGCGTGCTAGACTGTGGGATCTTCCCGACCGCCAGCGGTAAGGTCCAGATGATCCCCGAAAATAGCGCGCGTATCCGCGAAATCCCCTACAATTACACCTCTTTTTCCGACCGTGAGATCGTCGAGCGCTTCCTCGGCGTCGACATGTGGCAGGTGCTGGAGAAGCTGCGCGGGGAGCGGGTGACCGGGCGATCGGCCCGCATGCTCTTCGAAGTGCTCGGCGACATGTGGGTCATCTCGCGCAACCCCTACATCCAGGACGACCTGATCGACAACCCCAAGCGCTGGGCCTCGTTGGCCGGGGCGCTGCACCATCGTATCGATCAGATCGAGAGCCGCGCCGATGGTAACGTGCTGGCGCTGGCCCTGGTCACGGCGGCGCGGCGCGCGGTGCAGACGTTCGAGGGCTGCCTGCCGGAGCAGAAGGGGCGCCGTGAGCGCGCCCTGCGTCGCTTCGCCAAGGTGACACGCAAGGACAACATCGACTTCGGCGGCATGGCCCGCGTCTCCCACGTCACCGACGCCTCCGATTGGCGTGTCGAGTACCCCTTCGTAGTCCTCACCCCCGATACCGAAGAGGAGATGGCCGCCCTGGTGGCCGCCTGCTTCGACCTCGAACTGGCGGTGATCCCGCGTGGTGGCGGTACCGGTTACACCGGTGGCGCCGTACCGCTCTCGGCGGATACGGCGGTGATCAACACCGAGAAGCTCGACTTCCTGGAGCCGGTGACCCTCGAACGCCCCCTGCCCGGTGTTGCGCAGCCCTATGCCACCATCCGCGTCGGCGCCGGTACCGTCACCCGCAGGGTGAGTGAGGCCGCAGCGGCGGCCGGATATGTCTTCGCCGTCGACCCCACCTCGCAAGACGCCTCCTGCATCGGCGGCAACATCGCCATGAACGCCGGGGGCAAAAAGGCGGTGATGTGGGGCACCACCCTCGACAACCTGCTCTCCTGGCGCATGGTCACCCCCGACGCGCAGTGGCTGGAGGTGACCCGCCTCGACCACAACCTCGGCAAGATCCACGAGGTCGAGACCGCGCGCTTCGAGCTGCGCCGCTTCAAGGCCGACGGCAAGAGCCCGCTCGGTGAGCCCGAGATCCTCGAAATCCCCGGCAGAGAGCTGCGCAAACAGGGGCTCGGCAAGGATGTCACCAACAAGTTCCTCGGCGGCCTGCCCGGCGTGCAGAAGGAGGGTTGTGACGGCCTGGTCACCTCGGCGGTGTTCATCCTGCACCGTATGCCCACCTTCACCCGCACCGTCTGCATGGAGTTCTTCGGCGCCGATCTGAACCGCGCCGTGCCCGCTATCGTCGAGACCATCGAGCACATCAAGGCCACAGAGGGGGTGATGCTCGCCGGTCTCGAACACCTCGACGAGCGCTACGTGCGCGCGGTGAAGTACACCACCAAGGCGCCGCGCCGCGAGCTGCCGAAGATGGTGCTCATCGCCGACCTGGTGGGTGACGATGAGCAGGCGGTGGCCACCTGTGCCAGCGCCGTCGTCAAGCTCGCCAACGCCCGCGACGGCGAGGGGCACGTCGCGGTCAGCGCCGAGGCGCGCGCGCGCTTCTGGGCCGACCGCTCGCGTACCGCCGCTATCGCCGCACATACCAACGCCTTCAAGGTGAATGAAGACGTGGTCATCCCCCTGGCACGCCTCGGCGAGTACAGCGAGGGGATCGAACGCATCAACATCGAGCAGAGCACGCAGAACAAGCTGCGTACCATCCACGCGGTGCGTGCCTACCTGCAGGAGGGGATCGAGGCACAGCTGCGTGGGATCTACGCCGAGGCCGACAAGGAGGGCCTGGCCCTCATCGCCAACAAACGCCGTGGCGCCCTCAACCACCTCGACGCCATCGCCGAGCGCTGGCAGGTGCTGCTCGACGCCCTCGACGAGCCCGCCAGCGAGTACCCCGATCTGGTCGGCCCCGAACTGCGTGCGCAGTGCGCACCGGACGACACCCTGTTTCGCCTGCTGCAGCGTCGTCAGTTGCGTGTCTCCTATAAAGAGGAGGTGGCGTGCGCCCTGACCGACCTCTTCGCCGGTAAGGAGTTCGAACCGGTACGCGCCAAGTTCGCCGCCATCCACGCCCGCGTGCGCACCTCGCGGCTCTTCGTCGCCACCCACATGCACGCCGGTGACGGCAACGTGCACACCAACATCCCGGTCCACTCCAGCGATTACGAGATGCTGCACGAGGCGGACCGCGTGGTCGAGCGCATCATGCAACTAGCCGAGGAGTTGGACGGGGTCATCTCCGGCGAGCACGGCATTGGCATCACCAAGCTCCAGTTCCTCGACCCCTCTGTGGTCGAGGCGTTCGGCCACTACAAGGCCAAGGTCGACCCCCAGGATCGCTTTAATCCCGGCAAGCTGCGTCCCGGTGCCGACCTGAACCGCGCCTACACCCCCTCCTTGCGCCTGCTCGAACAGGAGGCGCTGATCCTGGAGGAGAGCGAGCTGGGCGCGCTCAACGAGATGGTCAAAGATTGCCTGCGCTGCGGCAAGTGCAAGAGCGTCTGCACCACCCACGTGCCGCGCGCCAACCTACTCTACTCGCCGCGCAACAAGATCCTCGCCACCGGCCTGATGATCGAGGCGTTCCTCTACGAAGAGCAGACCCGGCGCGGCGTCTCCGTGCACCACTTCGACGAACTCAACGACGTCGCCGACCACTGCACCGTCTGCCACCGCTGCGTCAAACCCTGCCCGGTCAATATCGACTTCGGCGACGTCACCGTGCGCATCCGCAACCTGCTGCGCAACCAGGGCAAGAAGCACTTCTCCCCCGGCACCTGGGTCTCGATGCTGTTCCTCAACATCACCCGTCCCGGCAACATCGCCTTCATGCGCAAGACGCTGATCCAGGGCGGCTACGCGGCCCAGCGCATCGCCTACCAGATCGCCCGCCGCACCGGCCTGCTGCTGCAAAAGCACCCGGCGGCCACCACCGGACGCCCCACGGTCAAGGCCCAGGTGATCAACCTGGTGCGCAAACCGATGCCGAGCGACCTACCGAATAAGCCGATGCGCGCACTGCTCGGCCTCGACTCCAACAACATGGTGCCGATCCTACGCGACCCGCAGGTGAGCGAGCAGGCCGACGCCGTCTTCTACTTCCCCGGTTGCGGCTCCGAGCGCCTCTTCAGCCAAATAGGCCTCGCCACCCTGGCGATGCTCTACGAGCAGGGCGTGCAGACCGTACTCCCCCCCGGCTACCTCTGCTGCGGCTACCCGCAGAGCGCCGGGGGCGACGACGCCAAGGCCAAGCACATCTCCACACAGAATCAGGTGCTCTTCCACCGCGTCGCCAACACGCTCAACTACCTCGACATCAAGACGGTGATCGTCTCCTGCGGCACCTGCATGGACCAACTGCTCAAGTACCAGTTCGAGGCGATCTTCCCCGGCTGCCGCCTGCTCGACATCCACGAATACCTGATGGAGCGCGGCGTCACCAGCGAGGGCGACCCGAACAAGCAGTTCCTCTACCACGACCCCTGCCACTCACCGATGAAGACCTACGCCCCGCTCAAGGTGGCCGCCAGCCTGCTTGGCCAACCGGTGAAACTCACCGACCGCTGCTGCGGCGAGGCGGGCACCTTCGCCATCGGCCGCCCCGACATCGCCACCCAAGTGCGCTTCCGCAAAGAGGAGGAGCTACGCAAGGGGATCAAGGATCTCACCGGGCGCGAAAAGGGCGACGGCGAGGTCGGCCTGCTCACCAGCTGCCCCGCCTGCCAGCAGGGCCTCTCCCGTTACCGCCACGGCATCAAGACCGAGACCGACTACATCGTCGTCGAGCTGGCCAAGCGCAAGCTCGGCGAGCAGTGGCAGCAGGTGTTCCTCGACAAGGTCGAGCAGGGGGGGATTGAGCGGGTGTTGTTGTAGGGGGGAGCGTTCCCAGGCTCAGGAATTCAATCATTGACAATCTATGGCGCGCCTCCCAGCACTAGGTGAATAGTTTACTTCGCCCGCGAGGCAGCCATGCACGTATCCCTCACCCCTGAACTGGAAGCACGCATCAAGGCCAAGGTGGAATCTGGCCTCTACAACAACGCCAGCGAGGTGATCCGTGAGGCACTGCGCTTCATGGAGACCCATGAAGAGTGGGTGCGCGAACTCCAACTGGCTCAACTGCGTGAAAAGCTCCGTGTCGGCATCGAACAGCTCGACCGTGGAGAAGGTATACCCATCGACTCAATGAACGCATTGGATCGCTTCTTTGACGATGTGAAAAGCTAAACCACTCGATATGGCCGCACTTCTGCTTGGCATATCCCCAGCAGCACGGCAATACCTCACACAGAATCTACCGATATGGCCTTGAGCAGTGGGGTGAAGGGCAGGCCGAGCGCTACCTTTCGGTGCTCAAAGGGAGATTGTTTCTGCTAACCGAGCAACCGCTGATCGGGATCGAACGTCCCGAGCTGTTGCCGAATGTTCGATCTTTCCCCGTTGAGCGTCACACGCTCTATTACCGTATGACTCGCGAGAGGGCTGAGATTGTCCGTGTTCTGCATGAGAGGCAGGACCCTAAGCGCTCTCTTGATGATCAGAAATGTGCTAGGGCCCATTCAAGTCGGGGTTTGATTGGTGGTGGCCGTAGTGGCTTTAAGACGACTATGCTAGAGATCCCTGGGGCGTACTCGTAGCCTGTAATGCTGTAATTCGCTCGAACTCAGCAATCTCTGCGACAACATATGCGAGGTGGTGATTGGTATCAATAGCAATCCACTGACCTGCGTTGCCTTTAAACTTCTTTTTGCTGCATCGAAATATTTCGCTGTCTCCCCAGCTAAACTGTTCGCCAAGGTAGTAGCCAGAATCTATGATTTTCTGAGCGAGTTGCCACATCTGCTCACCCTTTGGTGGTTTACTAAGTGATTGGCCTCGTGCTACAAAATATTCATTTTCGATGGTGTGTCTAATTTTTCCATTTGTATTAGGGCTAATTATCCCTTCATTTGAGTGAGGTCCACGAACACCGTAGTCACCGAAATAAATGGGTATATTAGGAAACCGTTGGCGGGCGCTACGCCAAAGCAGCATTTCTTTACGCAGAACCACTCCGCACGAGTTTTGCACTTTTACGGCCTCATTTATCGTCTTAGGCAAAGAGCATCCTGCGATCGAGTACGACATGAAATTAAACCTTGAAACTATATTAAATAGTGATTCGAACTGTTCAATCAAGTCAATCGCACCGAGATGTGTTACATCCTCAAAATCGAAAATTACGTGGCAATTAGATGGGTTGAGTTCGAGTGACGATATGATGTCATCCAAGTTTTCTTGTAGGAAATCAGGTTCTGCAGAATCTTCAAAAGCTGCGTGATCGAGTCGAATACAAAACTTCCCCATGTGCGATCGAGCGATACTCTGCAAGGCCATTTGGTAGTCCATGATACCCCAGCGGTCATAACCAACTACTGGTACAGTCTTAACGCCTGTGCTCTCCAGAGAATGATAAATATAAGAAATGATGTGTTCGCCTTGCTCATTTGTTGCCGTTGGGCTCCAGTGGTAAGCATCGAACATCGCATGTTTTTCGGCCCAGAATTGTCCAATTTCCTCACTAGTATCGCCAATGAACTCAGTTATAGGTTCTGAGCTTTCCCGATATTTCTTGCGATTTTGGACCTTAGGAAACTCGAACAGAGGGATAATATTTTTTGCTTTGCTGTGCTTAGTGTTTCTTAGTGCGGTAAATTCAGCCGCTAGAGTCTTGAGAATTGGGAAATAGATGGTGTTCATAAACTAAGCCTCGCACTCCTCATGGGATGGAAACAACTTGCGCACTTGATCCTGTCCCACTAAATCGGAGAACAGGCCATAATTACCCGATTCTTTTCGGAGTCTGCCAGCAATAATCGCGGGAGAGATTTTTAGGTCTTTAGCAAACTTTTCGATTGATTCCTTGCTAGGTAAAGTATAAGCCTCGCTTCTTCTCCATAGGACGCGTGGAATAAATGCTTCACGAGCCAACCTGTTGGCCTCAGCTTCGCGTCGATCTTCGGATGACGCATTGAGATCATCTAGAAAGGCATTTCCGTCGGTCACGTGTTTCCAAATATGTGCGACCTCATGAAGGAGGGTGTACCAAAAATTGTCCAGCCGGTCGTACCTTAATGTAAGACCAATAATTGGTGTGCCGTCAGCATCTGTTAGTGCAGCTCCGTCTAGTAATGTACCTTTAAGCGCTGGTTCGACGATAACGGCTATGCCTGATTTTTCTAGTTGCTCCACCGCGAGCAACGGTCCCGCTTCAAAACGGCTTAATTGCGCTAGTTCTTTCAAATAGTTTGCAGAGATTACATCAGCATTGAATTCAACCAGGTTGTCTTTCTTCGCACGAGCTTTTTGAATCACTCGGGCCAGCCAGGCATAGAGTGCATATCTTGACGATGGTGTCTCAGCTTCCCCATAAAATGTTTTTCGGAAAGAAGCTGCGCCGAATTGTAGACCCGCATCTGATATGAAGCCCTTTACTAAATCTTCAACACTATCTGCCGTCACTTTGCCGACGTTTTTTATCCAGCCCCGACGGGTCATTTCTTTGATTGGAAACTTCGTCCAGTCAACATTCATTTTGGTAGCTGGCGAGTCAGGAAGTGACGCTCCTACAAGGGTGTCCGCTGAAATGCCTAATCCGATTGTTAAAGCTCGAATCATCTGAACAGTTAATGGGCGCTTGCGGTTAAGAACCTCAGAAACACGGCTACTTGTACCAAAATATTGAACGAGGTCAGCTTGCTTCAAGCCTTTTTCATTCATGCGGAATAAGATGGCGTCGATAGGATCCGGACTCTCTACAGGATATTTTGAGTTTTCGTAAGCCTCCAGTAGCACAGACAGTAATTCTAGCCGTTCACTCTTTTTTGAGTTAAGTCTTGGGTTGTCGGAAATAAGTGCCTGGACCTCATCTAGGTACGCAGCATATTGAGCTTCTGTGTGAATTACCTTAGCGTCCATAAATTCTGTCTTCACTGTATGCCCGTGATAACGGCAATGCCTTGTTGAAATGCAATTTGTAAAAAAATCTCTTGTGTACAGTTGGCGATAGGAAAAACGAAGTTGCTGGGTTCGGACTGTCGCGCATGCGGGAATTGATGAATTACGTCTGTGGCCTGTTTCCAATTCGCAGTTGTGACTTCTGCAACCCATGCATATACCCAAGTACGCACCGCTTCATCAGTGCGTACAAGGCGCTGTAATTTATCTTTTCCTAGCAGTCGCATGGTTTCATTAGTTCCCAATTTGGGAGAAAGTATGCATCAGACAAAAGTAAACTTCAAGCTCCCAATTTGGGAATTTTATGTTTTGTGTACTTTTGAACATTGAGGTAGTGGGTGACACCTGGGTCAGGTGTATAGGGTCAGGCCTAGACTTGTAGCCTCCCGAGCTGACCATCTCTCACAACTTTAGGCAGTGAGGGTCACACCCTAGACGCCATATGCCGTCATTTCTACTCTCACTCGGCGCCCTCTGCCGCAGTAGGCCAGGCTTCCCGAAGGGCTGCGAGGCGCCACTGCATATGCCGATAGATGGCAGGACCCTCTTCCTCTTCATCGCCACCATAGAATTCGTCTAATGAGAGTGGTGGTTGGGCATTCGCTGCTACGCTGGTCTTGTCAGCTACGCCTCGGAGCATGGCGAGGCGTTTGTGTGGGTAGAACTCGTATTCTGCTGCGTCCTCTGTGGGTGTCGGGAGTTCTGCGTCGGCTAGGTCGAGGAGGCTGAGGGCATGGGCTTGATCCCCGCGTAGCAGCTCTAGCCAGACCAACTCCTCGTACAACCTCACGCGGGCAAAGGACTCTGGCTCAGCGGGCCAGAGTGGAAGCAGGGTTTTAAGCAGCTCGTGCGCTTGGTCGAGTTTGCCCTCGTCCATCCACTGCTGGGCAACAGTGGTCGCCATCGCGGTGTAGGGGATTGTAAGGCTCCGGTTCTCGTCCTCTGGTTGATGTTGCTCACGCAGGAGCGCTTGCGCCTCAGCGATCAGGGCGTCGAGGGGGGCGCTCTCACTCATGCGGATGTAGTCGTTCGCCAGATTCCGCATGACACGCAGCTGAAGGGCGCTATTCGTAGTCTGCCTCGCCGTGTTGAGTTGGTGGAGTAGCCATGTACGTCTGTCACTCGGCGAGAGGGTGCCGAGTATCTCTGCCGAGCTGATGAAATCGGTAATCGAGACCACAAAGGCCTCTTGGTCGCCTGCATGCCAGCGTTCCAGCCGCGCGAGTTGGGTGTTGCGGGACTCTTGGTCGGTGGCGGATGCGGCTAGGCCGGCGAGGATCTCCGGTGTCTGTTCTGCCTTGTGTGGGAGTTCGCCCACGGCCTGATAGGCACACTGGTAAAAATGGTGCAGATCCTGCGGGTTGGGTTGCTCTCTCCAGAGCAGGTTGTCCGTGGCCTTGATGCAGAGGTCGAGGCGCTCCTCGTTATCCTCGGCGCTCTCCACCAGTTCATCCCACCCGGCGCGGTCGAGGGTGGCGAGATAGGCGTCAGGGTAGTCGGCATTGTTCAGCAGGAAGATGAGGCTGGGGAAGAGCGGCGCGATGACCAGCGCGAGATAGAGCATGCCCCCGGCGGTGGCTGTCTTCCAACCGGATACAGGGCTCGCAAGGCGTTGGGCGAGTGCGCGCACCAGCCCTTCGCGGGTGGCGAAGGGCTCTTTCGGGTAGTGGGTCGCAACGGCGTGGTAGAGGCGCCCGAGCCGCAGGGAGAGCGGTTGGTCGTTGTTCCAGCCGGGGCGGATGCTCTGTGCCAGGCGCCCCTCGCGCCATACGCCTGACAGGCCGAGGAGGAGGAAGATGCCGAGGACCAGCATCAAGGGGTCGGAGAAGGAGGCGCCCACCGCGAGCAGGCCGCAGCCACTAAAGCCGATGAACAGCACCTGGAGCAGGGGAGAGCGGTTGAACAGGGCGATGCGGAGGATCTGCCCGCCATCGAGCGGTACGAGTGGGAGGAGGTTGATGTAGTTGAGCACTAACAGCGTTAAAGCGAATTCATTGACTAACTCTGAAATATTGGGCCAATAGATGAGATAGAGCAACGCGCCGAGGAGGATCCCTGGCAACGGCCCCATGAGGTAGACGAAGATCTGCTGCCAGGGGCGTGACGCTGCCGGGTCACCGGAGACCACTGCGCCGAAGGGGGGCAGAAAGATCATGGTAATGCGCTGGTAGCCGACCCAGCGCATGGCGAGGGCGTGGCCGCTCTCGTGTAGTGCCACGGTCGCGAGGATCAGTAGCCCGCTCTGCCACGAAAACAGCAGGGAGAAGACCAGCAGAAAGAGCAGCGCCGAGGCGAGCATCAAGCCCTTGAACATCGCCCTGGGTACGGGGGTGTCGAGGAGCGCCCGAAGGTGGCGGGTGACGATCACCTGGCTCTCGATCGGCGCCGTCTCTGGGTCACAGGTGAGGTCACTGCCCTGCTCACGCATCTTCTGCCACTGTTTGGTCGTGCGCTTGGCGGCCCGCAGCAGGCCTTTGGCGTAGGAGAGGATGGCACCGGGGCGCACGGCCATCCCACCCTCCGCGGGTACCAGTAGCCCCTGTTCGTGTGCCGCGTCGAACGACTCCTGATGCAGCCTCTGCTGCGCCAAGCACCACGCCTCTGGGTCGAGAGGCAAGTGTGCTTGTAGTTCGAGTTCGGCGAGACGGCTGGTGTGGGCTGCGTAGAGGGCGGCGAAGCTCTCGGCCTCGGGGTCGTGCAGTTGGATCGTCTGCGGTTCGGCGAAGAGTTCGTGGCGGCGCCAGTTACAGCTGATCAGGTGACGCTGGTCCTGGCTCAAGGTGGTCAGGGTCACCTCGAAGCCGGGGGCACGGCCATCACCCACCGAGGGGGTCAACTCGGCATAACAGCCGCTCTCGGCGGCGAAGTAGACCAGGCAGGGGAGTGCCGGGAGGCCCTCGACATGGCCGAGACGGCGCTTCGCGGCAAAGGCGGGTTGAAACCCATGGGCCTCCAAGGCCGGGAGCACAGGCGCGCTCAGCTTGTGCAGATAAGCCGGGACCTCGATCGACGGCAGCACCACCACGGAGGGCAGACGAAAGCGCATCTTACCCAGGCGATAGCAGACGACCAGCAGCTGCTTTTGCGTGAGAAAGAGGGCGATCGCGACGATGGCGACGAGGGTGTAGGGCTCCATGGCGACGACATCCGTTTCGTTTGTGGCAGGCTCAGTTTACGGCAGGTCACAGAGTGCCACCCTGATAGGCGACTAGCAACCGAGCGGGACCGCCCGCGCGCATGAATCAACGTGTCGCCGAGTGCTAGCCCCCGCTCGGGTTCACAGCTACCCTGCTCAGGGTGTCTTGGTACAACTCGACCTGGTGAGGGGCGCATGGATCTCGATGGCTTTGAGCTGTTTCTTCTCTTTATCGTGCTGTCGGGCCTGCTCGGCGGCATCGCCTACTACTTCGACAAACGCCGCCGTGAGGCGCTCATGGAGGTGGCCAAGGGGCTCGGGTTCAAGTTCCAGCCCACGGTCTTTTATCAGGCCCACGACGCCTTCGGCCCCTTGCCGCTCTTCACCCGAGGTAACCACCGCAACATCCGCAACTGGATGGAGGGGGAGATGAGTGGCTATCAGATCAATCTGTTCGGTTACCACTACACCCAGGGGCACGGCAAGAACAGCCAGACCTTCACCCAGAGCGTGGCGCTGTTGCGTAGCGACAAGCTCGATCTGCCCGCCTTCGCCATGCGCCCCGAGGGGCTGTTCGACAAGCTCGGCGACCTCTTCGGCAGCGGGGATATCGACTTCGACAGCCACCCGGCCTTCTCCAAGCGTTACCTCCTCAAGGGGGAGCCCGCCGAGCAGGTGCGCCGCCTCTTTACCCCGCCGTTGCTCACCTTCTTCGAGGCCAACCCAGGCCTCTGTGTGGAGGGGCGTGGGGAGCTGATCATCGTCTACCGGGCCAACAAGCGCGTGGCGCCGAAAGCGATGCAGGCGTTCCTGCGTGAGGCGCTGCGGGTGGCGGAGCAGGTGCGCAGCGCGGCCCGTTGAGGCGCGCTCGATCAGCGAAAATAGCCACTCGGCGTGGTGCCGAACTGGCGCTTGAACATGCTGGCGAAGGCGCTCGGGCTGTTGTAGCCGAGGTCGAGGGCGACGTCGATCACCTTGGCGCCGCTGGCCAGGCGCTCCAGGGCGGCGATGAGGCGCGCCTGTTGGCGCCACTGGCCGAAGGTCATGCCGGTGTGGCGGGCGAAGCGCCGCTGTAGGGTCTTGGTGTCGAGGCCGAGGCGGGTGGCCCACTCGCCGAGGGTGGCGGGGTCTTCCGGGTGGTCGGCGAGGCGGGTGCAGAGCGCGGCGAGGGCCGGGTCGCTGGGGTGGGGCAGGTGCAGCGGCAGGCTCGGCAGGGCCGCCACCTCGTCGAGCAGCAGGCGCATCAGGCGGCCGTCACGGGAGTCGTCGGGGTAGGGGCAGGGGACCTGGATCGCGGCGAGGATCAGCTCGCGCAGCAGCGGCGAGACGCCGACCACGCAGCACTCGGCGGGCAGCTGCGCGCTGGGGTCGGGGCGGATGTAGAGGGTGCGCACCTGCACCTCGCCGACCATGCGCAGGCGGTGGCGCATCCCGGCGGGCATCCACAGGCCTCGGGTGGGCGGGACGATCCAGCGGCTGTCGCCGGTGGCCACCACCATCACCCCCTGCACGGCGTGGATCAGCTGGGCGGTGGGGTGGCTGTGCTCGGGGACGCGGTAGTCGGTGGGGTAGTCGATCGCCTTGCCGGTCACCGGGCAGTCGCCACGGTCGAGCGGGGTGGGGCAGTGGTTCGGGTCCAGGTTGTCCATTTCGCGAAGATTCCTGTCTGAATGCCGTGAGACGGACATGCAGCCTACCCCTAAACTGGCCGCTCGATCCAATCCCTTGGATCTGGGCGGCGCACACGTTTGCCACAGAGGCACGGAGGGCACGGAGAACAGCGTTTCAAAGTCCTGTTACCCAATTCTCCCCGAAAGCGGGTCATGTATGCGTACCTTGCGCCACTCTTCTCCGTCTCCTCTGTGTCTCCGTGGCTAGTTTTTCACCCTTGCCAGAGGCTGTGGTTGCCCAACCCACTTCTATCCAACCTCAGATAGGTGCGTCATGCAGGAGCGGACCCTCTTCACGGTGCTCGGCGCCATCAGCTTTACCCACTTCCTCAACGACACCATGCAGTCGGTGATGGTCGCCAGCTATCCGCTGTTCAAGGAGGGGCTGGCCCTCAGCTTCGCCCAGATCGGCCTGGTGACGCTGGCGTTCCAGTTCACCGCCTCGCTGCTGCAACCCGCCGTGGGGCTCTACACCGACCGCTATCCGCGCCCCTTCTCGCTGGTGGTGGGGATGGGCAGTACCCTGCTCGGGCTGCTGCTGCTCTCCAGCGCCGGGAGCTTCGCCATGCTGCTGCTGGCCGCCGCGCTGGTGGGGACCGGCTCGTCGGTGTTCCACCCGGAGGCGTCGCGCGTGGCGCGCATGGCCTCGGGCGGACGCCACGGGCTGGCGCAGTCGATCTTTCAGGTCGGCGGCAACGCCGGACAGGCGTTCGGGCCGCTGTTGGCCGCCTGGGTGGTGCTGCCCCACGGGCAGAAGAGCATCGCCCTCTTCTCGCTCATCGCCCTGCTGGCGATGGTGATCCTGGGCGGCGTGGGGGTCTGGTACCGCGACCAGCAACGCAGGCCGAAAAAGGCCGCCGCCACTGGCGGCCACGACCTCTCGCGGCGGCGCGTAGCGGCCACCCTGGGGGTGTTGGTGGGGCTGATGTTCTCCAAGTTCTTCTACCTGTCGAGCATCAGTAGCTACCTCATCTTCTATCTGGTGGAGCACTACGGCGTGGATACCCGCACCGGGCAGTACCACCTCTTCTACTTCCTCTTCGCCGTGGCCGCCGGGACCCTACTCGGCGGCCCCATCGGTGACCGCATCGGGCGCAAGCGGGTGATCTGGCTCTCGATCCTCGGCGTCGCCCCCTTCACCCTGGCGCTGCCCTATGTGGGGCTGCACGCCTCGGCGCTGCTGACGCTGGTGATCGGCTTCATGCTCGCCTCGGCCTTCCCGGCCATGGTGGTCTACGCCCAGGAGCTGCTGCCGGGGAAGATCGGCACCGTCTCCGGGCTCTTCTTCGGCCTCGCCTTCGGCCTGGCCGGGATCGGCGCGGCGGTGATGGGGGTGTTGGCCGACCACTGGGGCATCGAGGCGGTCTATCGCCTCTGCGCCTACCTGCCGCTGCTCGGGCTGATGGCGGTGTGGCTGCCCGAACTGCACCGACCGCGCGAGGCGGTGGCGTAGGGGGCTTGACCGGTTAGGGCGAGGAGGGGGCATTGGCGAGCGGTAGGCGTGTGGATTGTCCCGCGTGTGGGGCAGAGGCGGCCCGCCGCGCCTGCCAGATACTCACCACCACCAGTGCGGCGTAGAGCCACAGCCCCACCTCGACCTGTTCACCGAGCATCAGCCCGGCCAGCAGCAGGGTGAGGAGCGGCTGCAACAGCTGGATCTGGCTGGCCCGCGCCACCCCGGCGGCCAGCGCGCGGTACCAGAGCCAGAAGGCGCCGAACTGACTCACTAAGGCGAGAAAGGCGAGGGCGGCCCAAGGGGCGGCGCTCTCTGGCAGCAGCAGCGGGCCCCAGCTGTAGCCGAAGCTGAGGGCGCTGAACGGCAGGGCGAACACCAGCGCCCAGGCCATCACCCGCCAGCCGGGCATCTGCCGTGCCAAGCGTCCCCCCTCGGCGTAGGCGATGGCGGCGCTGACGGCGGCGGCGAGCAGCCGCGGGTCGACCTGTCCGGCGCCGTCACGCCAGACAAAGTGCAGCACCAGTCCGCTGCCGAGCAGGCTCCAGAACCAGAAGCGCCGCGAGGGGTGCTCATGGCCGCGCAGCCGCGCCCAGAGCGCGGTGAGCAGCGGCAGCAGGGCCAGGGGGATGGCCGCCGGGGCCGCCGGGTGGTGCTCCAGGGCCCAGGCGGTGAAGAGCGGGAAGCCGAACACCCCGCCGAGGCTCACCAACAGCAGCGGGGCGAGCTGCGCGCGCGTCGGCGGCCTCAACCCCAGGAGCAGCAGGCAGAGCAGTGCCGCCACCCCGGCGCCGAAGAGGCGTCCGAAGGTGAGCGGCAGGGGGGCGAACCCCTCCAGGGCGATGCGCGTCAGCGGCAGGGTCGCGGCGAAGGTGGCCACGGCTAGTAGGCCGTAGAGGCTGGCGAAACGGTGTGGCTCTCTCTGTTTCTCGCTCTGCATGGTCTCTCTCCTTGGTCAGGCAAGCGCATGGGTGGACAAAGCTCGGGGAGATCGCCACGGAGACACAGAGGAGACGGAGGTTCTGAACGTGAATGTGGTCGACTGCGACCTATCGGTGAACCGAAATATCTGTTCACGCACGACTTCACTCTGGTTGTTCTCTCTGTGTCCTCCGTGCCTCTGTGGCGAGTCTGCGGAGGTATGCGAATGCCTTCCCTTTGGGTGGTTGAAGCTCGGTGTGGAGAGGCCATGCTAGGGGTCGCAGGCAGACCAACACAGATGCAGCGAGAACTGTATCTGGGCAATACAGTTGCCCGCTGGCAGACTCTGTATGGGTGCTAGAGGAGGGTGACTGTGATGGTCGAAGAGGCGTTGAGATATGAGCAGGTGGCGGATCAGGTGCGTGAGCAGGTGCGCCTCGGTGCGCTGCGTCCGGGGGAGCGCATCCCCTCGGTGCGGCAGATGAGCCGTCGTCTCGGGGTGAGTGTCTCCACCGTGGTGCAGGGCTACGGGCTGCTGCTCGACGAGCGGGTGATCGAGGCGCGCCCGCAGTCCGGCTACTACGTGCAGGCCCCGGTGCAGCGCCCGGCACCGCCCGGCATCAGCCGCCCCCAGGCCCACCCGGTGGCGGTCACCGTCAGCCAGTTGGCGCTACAGGTGGTGCAGGCCTCGCGCCACGGTGCGCGTATCCCGCTGGGCAGCGCCCTGCCACGCACCGACTTCCCGGCGGTGGTGCGTCTGCACCGCATCCTCGCCAGTCTGGCGCGGCGCCCCGACCCGCGTCTGGCCGACTACGACATGCCCCCCGGCAACCCCGCCCTGCGCCACCAGGTGGCGCGGCGTGCGGCGGAGGCGGGGGTGGTGGTGAGTGCCGACGAGGTGGTGATCACCAACGGCTGCGTCGAGGCGCTGGTGCTCTGCCTGCGCGCGGTGACCCGCCCGGGGGATACGGTGGCCATCGAGTCGCCCGCCTTCTTCGGCACCCTACAGTCGATCGAGTCGCTCGGCCTCAAGGCGCTGGAGATCCCCACCGACCCGCGCCAGGGGGTGAGCCTGCCCGCGCTCAAGCTGGCGCTGGAGCAGTGGCCGCTGAAGGCGGTGGTCCTCTCGCCCAACTTCAGCAATCCGCTCGGTTACCGCATGAGCGACCGGCGCAAGGCGGAGCTGGTGGCGCTGCTGGAACGGGCCAGGGTGCCGCTCATCGAGGATGACGTCTACGCCGACCTCAACTACCACGGCGAGCGCCCGCGCGCGGCCAAGGCGTGGGACCGCACGGGCAACGTGCTGCTCTGCTCGTCGCTCTCTAAGACCCTCGACCCCGGCATGCGCATCGGCTGGGCGATCCCTGGGCGTCACACCGAGACGGTGACCCACCTGAAGATGGTCACCAGCCTGGCCGGTCCGACCCTGCCCGCGCAGGCCGCCGCAGAGTACCTGGCGGGGAGCGGCCATGAGCGCCACCTACGCAGTGTGCGCAGCGCCTATCGCGAGCGGCGCGACCGCTTTCTCGACCTCGCTGCGCGCCATCTGCCGAGTGGCTGCCGGGTGACCCAACCGGAGGGCGGCATGCTCGCCTGGGTGGAGCTGCCGGAGGCGGTCGACAGCCTCGACCTCTACCGTCGCGCCCTGGCCCGTGGGGTGAGCACGGCGCCGGGGCCGCTCTTCTCCGCCAGCGGGCGCTACGGGAACTTCGTGCGGCTCAACTACGCCCAGGCCGAGGTGGCGCTGATGGAGGAGGGGCTGACGATCTTGGGCGAGTTGATCCGTGAAGGGCGTTAGGGGGTAGGCGCGCCCCATGGCGCGATGCCAGTATGCGGGCGGCCATCGCGCCCATGGGGCGCTCCTACTGGGCTGTACACGGCGGGGCGGGCTGGCTGTTCAGATGAGAGCCCATTCAGGCGGTTGAAACGCTTTAGCCTGATTTGGGCGGGATCAGCCCCATCCGCTGGGCCAGCGCCTCGTCGGCGAACAGCCCCATGCCGGTGAGCAGCGGGCTGAAGCCGTGGCGGGTGTAGAACCCCTCCTTGCCCGCGCTGGCGTAGAGCAGCACCTTGCGGTGCCCCTGGAGTTCGGCGAGTAGCGCCTCTAAGAGCGTGCGACCGTGGCCACCACCCTGTAGTTCGGGGTGGATCACCATGTCGCAGATGAGCGCCGCGTCGCTGCCGTCGGCCAGGGCGCGCACCGCGCCGACCAGGCGCCCATCGAGGTAGGCGAAGAGGGTGTGCTGGCTGTTGTCGAAGCGGCTCTTGAGCACCTCGGGGTCGCGCGGGCCGAGGGTGAGGCGGTAGAGCTCGGCCAGCTCCGCCCAGGTGGCGTGGTCGAGCGTTGGGGTGATGTGTAGCGGCATGCCGTTATCCTCTGTTCGATGTCGCGTCGGGCCTGCGCCCCACCGCCAGCCACCAGAAGGGCCCGCTGATGGCGAGGCCGAAGAAGACCCCGGTGGCGAAGATCGCCAGCCCCGGATCGGAGAGGCCGAAGAAGAGCCCGCCGAGGGCGCCGCTGGCGAGGTAGTTCCACACCGACTCCACCTCGCCGTAGCGCAGGATGAAGTAGACCGCCAGCAGGTAGGTGAGGGTGGCGCCGTAGCCGATGGTGAGGGTGACCGTACTCACGCCGACGAACATCACCATAAACCCACCCGCCTGGAGTTCGGCGAAGTCGCCGGAGAGCAGCGGCAGGGCGAGGGCGTAGAGCGCCGAGGCGGGCAGGGCCGCCAGCGGGGCGAGGAACAGGGCCTGGAGTAGGTGCTTGGTGCGGGTCTTCACGTGTGCGCTCCGATGGGTTTGTGGCACTCTGGCACAGCGCTGGGCTATCTTAGCCGTTTTGCTCTGCATCGGCCTCGGCGCGCGCCTTGCGCCAGAGGAAGGGGAGTTGCAGCAGTTGCAGCACCAGGCCGAGCCCCCCCATCGCCACCAGGAAGGGGGCGAGGGGGTCGAACAGCAACCCATCCATCACCTTGCCCTGCGCGGGGGCCGAGGGTGGGTAGGCGATGGTGACACGCTGGCCCGCCTGGATGAGGTCGAACTCTTTGTAGAGGTGGGTGTTCACCTCGATCTGATACTCGGCACCCTCGACCGAGTAGCTGGCCGTGGCGGTGTTGTGGTTGGAGCGCTTGTGGTCGTAGGTGTTGTAGACCACCTCACTGTGGAAGTTGCCGAGCACGCCTTGGGTGGTGTGGCCCGCGAGCCACTGGACGATGGCATTCGCACCGAGTGCGAGGCCACTCACCACCAGGGCCGAGGTGATGAGCATGCCTATGAGCAGGTGGCGCAACTTGTGCTGGGCGGTGTAGTGGTAGTCCATGGCTCGGTTCCTTTATGCAGTGGGACCATCATGCCAAAGACGTCTCTAGCGTGCACGATACGGTGCTCTGGTCTACTCTCAGCGCCACGCCCCTCGCCGTGAGACCGCCGATGCCGACACTCGCCCCGTTGCTGCCCCTCTGGTCGACCCCCGAATTCGCCCCGCGCCTGTGTGCGGCACTCGCCGAGTGGCCCGCCGAGGCGCTGTTGCTGGTGCGTGCCATGGCGCGGGGTTCCGCCCTCGGCCCCTCGCCGCACCAGGTGACCTGGCTCGCTGGCGAGGCGCTGGAGGGGCGCTATCGGGTGCGGGTGGGGGTCTTCTTCACCAGCATCATCGCTGGCTGCAACTGTGCCGACGACCCGACGCCGGTCGAGGAGCAGAGCGAGTACACCACGCTGCAACTGACCATCGACCCGCTGAGCGGTGAGGTGGCGGTGGCACTCGAAGATTGACGCCTACCGGCGTGCGACTCTGTTATGCTCCCGCCCATCTGGCACCTGCAAGTACCGCAACCATCGACACCATGACCCCGTTCCACATCGAGGTGCGCGACCTCCACTTCACCCAGGCCGGGCTGCCACTCTTTCGCGGGGTCGACCTGAGCGTGCGTCGGGGGGAGCTGACCGCCATCATGGGGCCGAGCGGGGTGGGCAAGAGTACGCTACTTCAGCTCATCGGCGGCGCCCTCGCGCCGACCCGCGGAGAGGTGCTGGTGGATGGACAGGCGCCCTCGCGCCTCGGTCGTCGCGCACTCTTCGCCCTGCGCCGACGCATGGGCATGCTGTTTCAGAGCGGCGCCCTGCTTACCGACCTGACGGTGTTCGAGAACGTTGCCTTCCCACTGCGCGAGCACACCGAACTGCCCGAGGGGGTGTTGCGCAGCAAGGTGCTCGACCAGCTCGCTGCCGTCGGCCTGGAGCAGGCGGCAGGGCTCTATCCGGCGCAGCTCTCCGGCGGTATGGCACGGCGCGTGGCACTGGCCCGCGCGCTGGTGCTGGAGCCCGAGCTACTGCTGTTCGACGAGCCCTTTACCGGCCAGGACCCCATCTCCCTCGGCGTGTTGCAGCGCCTGATCCGCGCCCAGCGCGAGCGCGGGCTCACCTGCGTGGTGGTGTCGCACGACGTGGCCGAGACCGCCGCCATCGCCGACACCATCTACCTGCTCGGCGAGGGGCGCGTGGTGGCGCAGGGGGCTCCGGAGTCCCTGCTCGCCAGCGCCGACCCCTGGGCACGCCAGTTCCTCAGTGGTGAGGCGGACGGCCCGGTGCCCTTCCACTATCGAGGCGCCGGTCATGCTTGAGCCGCTCGCCGCCATTGGCCGACGTACGCTCACCTGGCTCGCCCGCCTGGGGCGCGCCGCGCTGCTGCTCGTCGCCCTGCTGCGCGAGGCCTCCATCGGCTGGCAGCGTCCGCGCCTGGTGGTTGAGCAGTTGCACGCCGAGGGGGTCCACTCGCTGCTGATCATCATCGTCGCCGGGCTCTTCGTCGGCATGGTGCTGGGGCTCCAGGGCTACAACACCCTGGTGCACTACGGGGCCACCGGCTCCCTCGGTTGGGTGGTGGCGCAGGCGCTGCTGCGCGAGCTGGGGCCGGTGGTGGCGGCGCTGCTCTTCGCCGGGCGCGCGGGCTCCGCGCTCACCGCCGAGGTGGGGCTGATGAAGAGCGGCGAGCAGCTCGCCGCCCTGGAGATGATGGCGGTGGACCCGATCCGCCGTCTGCTCGCCCCGCGCTTTCTCGCCGGGCTCATCGCCCTGCCGCTGCTCACCGCCATCTTCTCGCTCTGCGGGGTGCTCGGCGGCTGGTGGGTCGGGGTGGGGCTGTTGGGGGTCGACGACGGCACCTTTTGGGGCCAGATGCAGGCGCAGGTGGCGCTCGGCTACGACCTCGGCAACAGCGTACTGAAGAGTCTGGTGTTCGCCCTGCTGGTGAGCTGGATCGCCCTGTTCGAGGGCTACGACTGCACGCCGACCCCCTATGGCGTGGGGCGTGCCACCACGCGCTCGGTGGTGCATGCGTCGCTGGCGGTGCTCGGGGTCGACTTCCTGCTCACGGCGCTGATGTTCACCGAGGTGTGAGGCGATGGAGAGAAACGATGGATAAGTCGCGTGGGATCGAGGTGGCCGTGGGGCTCTTCGTGCTGCTCGGGGTGCTGGCGCTGCTCGGCCTCGCCTTTCAGGTGAGCGGGCTGGCCGACTGGCGCCCCGGTGGCGGCTACGAGGTGGTGGCGCGTTTTGCCGACAGCAGCGGCCTCAAGCCGCGCGCGCCGGTGACCCTGGCCGGGGTGCGCATCGGCGAGGTGACGGCGGTGGAGTACGACGCCGAGCGTTTCCAGGCGCTGGCGCGGCTACGCATCGATGGTCGTTTTCGCGAACTGCCCAGAGACAGCTCGGCGAGTATCGTCAGCGCCGGACTGCTCGGGGAGAAGTACATCGCCCTACAGGCCGGGGGGGCGTACGACTACCTGAAGGCGGGGGACGAGATCCAGCTGACCCAATCCTCCCTGGTGCTGGAGCAGCTGATCGGCAAATTCCTGTTCAATGCCGGTAGCGGCGGGGGTAATCGACCGCCCAACCGTGGCAACGTGGGGCCACCGCCGGAGGCGGGTGACCCCTTTGCCCAGTAGTCAGTCATCGGCCACCAGGCGCTTGGCCAGGTCGGTCGGCATGCGCAGGCTCTGCATGTCCCACCCCTCCAGCAGTAGCACCTCGATCAGACATGCCTCAAGCAGGGCGTGGGTCTCCTCCACCGTGCGCGCGATGGCCGTGTGGACCTGATGGTCCGTGGCGTTGTCGTTGAGGCAGTGGGCCTGATAGTTGTACAGCTTGCGCTGCTCTAGGATCGCCTGGCACAGCTGCGCCGGGCAGGCGCAGACGTAGATCGAGGCCTGGTCGAGGATGTCGGTCAGCTGCTGTTTGGTGAAACGGGTCTGCATGACGGTGGTCTCATGAGGTGAGCGGCGCCACGGGCCCGGCAGTGGCGCGGGCGGGCGACCGGAGCAGGCAAGATTATCCTACCTCGGTAGGGGTGAAGGGTGATAAGGGTCCTATCTGACCCGCTATTCTCCCGCGCGGGTTACAAGCCACGGGTACGCGGGGTACAATGCCCAGTTCATCCGCCCGTGCGGCGGCCCATTCGGACCCAATGTAGGAGAGTTCGATGCAAATTGACGAGGTGCAGCGCCTCATCGAGGCGACCCTCCCCGATAGCCGGGTGAGTGTGAAGAGCAGCGACGGCAGCCACTTCGATGTGGAGGTGGTGAGTGCGGCGTTTGCCGGTCTGACGCCGGTGAAGCGCCAGAAGATGGTCTACGCCGCCATCAATGCGTCGATCACCAGTGGCGCCATCCACGCCGTGAGTCTCAAGACCCATACCCCAGAGGAGTGGGAGAAGGCCAGCGCCCTGCGTATCGGTCAGTAACCCACGACAGAACAATTATAAGCAGCGCCCGACCAGGGCGCACCGCACCGCACCGACCCGACCAGAGACTCCATGGACAAACTGCTGATTACCGGCGGCACCGCCCTGAACGGTGAGATCCGCATCTCCGGCGCGAAGAACGCCGCCTTGCCGATCCTCGCCTCCACCCTGCTCGCCGATGGCCCGGTGACCGTGTGCAACGTGCCGCACCTGCACGACATCACCACCACCATGGAGTTGCTCGGCAACATGGGGGTGCACCTGGTGGTGGACGAGAAGCTCAATATCGAGGTGAACGGCCCCACCATCCGCGACTTCGTCGCCCCCTACGAGCTGGTGAAGACCATGCGCGCCTCGATCCTGGTGCTCGGTCCGCTGCTCGCCCGCTACGGCCGTGCCGAGGTGTCGCTGCCCGGTGGTTGCGCCATCGGTTCGCGCCCGGTCAATCTGCATATCGAGGGGTTGCAGGCGATGGGTGCCGACATCCGCGTCGAGAACGGCTTCATCAAGGCGCGCGCCAGCCGCCTCAAGGGCGCGCGTATCCGTCACGAGGTGGTCACCGTCACCGGCACCGAGAACCTGATGATGGCCGCCGCCCTGGCCGATGGCACTACCGTCATCGAAAACGCCGCGCGCGAGCCCGAGGTGGTCGACCTGGCCGACTGCATCAACGCCCTCGGTGGCAAGGTCTACGGCGCCGGTACCGAGACCCTCACCATCGAGGGGGTCGAGTCCCTCTCCGGCGGGCGCTACTGCGTGCTGCCCGACCGCATCGAGACCGGTACCTACCTGGTGGCCGCCGCCATCACCGGCGGGCGCGTCAAGCTCAAGGACACCAATCCGGTGCTGCTCGGCGTGGTGCTCGACAAGCTCATCGAGTGTGGCGCCAAGGTCGAGACCGGCCCCGACTGGGTCAGCCTCGACATGCAGGGACGTCGCCCCAAGGCGGTGGATATCTACACCGCCCCCTTCCCCGACTTCCCCACCGACATGCAGGCGCAGTTCGTCGCCCTCAACTGCATCGCCGAGGGGCGCGCGGAGATCACCGAGACGGTGTTCGAGAACCGCTTCATGCATGTCCAGGAACTGCAACGCATGGGTGCTAACATCGAGTTGCACGGGCGTGTGGCCACCACCACCGGCGTCGAGCGGCTCACCGCCGCCCCGGTGATGGCCACCGACCTGCGCGCCTCCGCCAGCCTGGTACTCGCCGGGCTGGTGGCCGAGGGGGAGACGGTGGTCGATCGCATCTACCACATCGACCGTGGCTACGAGGGGATCGAGGAGAAGCTCGGTCAGCTCGGTGCCTCCATCCGTCGCATCCCCGCTAGCCACACCGATTCAGCCTCGATATTGTCGGACGTTCTACCATGAGTGAGACCCTGACCATCGCCCTCTCCAAGGGGCGCATCTTCAAAGACACCCTGCCGCTGCTGGCCCACGCCGGGATCGTGCCGGTGGACGACCCGGAGACCAGCCGCAAGTTGATCCTCGACACGAATCAGGATGACGTGAAGCTGGTGATCATCCGCGCCACCGACGTGCCCACCTACGTGGAGTACGGCGCCGCCGACCTCGGCGTGGCGGGCAAGGATGTGCTCATGGAGCACGGCGGCGAGGGGCTCTACGAGCCGCTCGACCTGAAGATCGCCCGCTGCAAGCTGATGGTCGCCGGTGACCCGAATCAGCCCCAGCGCGGCGGGCGCCTGCGCATCGCCACCAAGTTCGTCAATAGCACCCGGCGCTACTACGCCGCCCAGGGCCAGCAGGTGGAGATCATCAAGCTCTACGGCTCCATGGAGCTGGCGCCGCTGGTGGGCCTCGCCGACCGCATCGTCGACCTGGTCGACACCGGCAACACCCTGCGCGCCAACGGCCTGGAGCCGCTGGAGCACATCGCCGACATCAGCTCGCGCCTGGTGGTCAACAAGGCGAGCATGAAGATGAAGCATCAGCGCATGAAGCGCTTCATCGCTCAGATCGCCGAGGCGGTGGCGGCGCGCAACGCGGCTTGAATGGGCGTCTAAAAGCCCGCAGAGAATGTGCCACGGAGGCACAGAGGACACGGAGAGGTGCGTGGATGAGTGTGGTGGATGCATAGAGGCAGAGGTCGGTGCGTCGTGCGCTCTGCGTGTGGCTCTCAATCACGCCTTTTCTCTTCTCCGTGCCCTCCGTGCCTCCGTGGCGCACTCCCCGATTTCCACTTCGTATAGTGCTGGCCTATAGTGTCGCCTTTCCCGATTGATTTTTTGCGAGAGTGTAGAGAAGCATGAGCACCATTCGCCGACTCGACAGTAGCAGCGCCGACTTCTGGCCCACCCTCGAAGGGCTGCTCGCCTGGGAGGGGGTCTCCGACGCCCAGGTGAAGCAGACCGTCGAGACCATCCTGGCCGACGTGAAGTCCCGTGGCGACGCCGCCCTGGTGGAGTACACCAACAAGTTCGACCGCATGAGCGTCGCCTCCATGGCCGAGCTGGAGATCCCCGTGGAGCGTCTGCAACAGGCCCTCGACGGTCTGCCCGCCGACCAGCGCCAGGCCCTGGAGCTCTCCGCCGAGCGCGTGCGCAGCTACCATGAGCGGCAGAAGCAGGCGTCGTGGAGCTACACCGAAGAGGACGGCACCCTGCTCGGTCAGCAGGTGACCCCGCTCGACCGCGCCGGGCTCTACGTGCCGGGCGGCAAGGCGGCCTACCCCTCGTCGGTGCTGATGAACGCCATCCCCGCCAAGGTGGCCGGGGTCGCCGAATTGATCATGGTGGTGCCCACCCCCGGTGGCGAGGTGAACGAGCTGGTGCTGGCCGCCGCCGCCGTCTCCGGCGTGGACCGGGTCTTCGCCGTGGGCGGTGCCCAGGCGGTGGCCGCGCTCGCCTACGGCACTGCCACGGTGCCTAAGGTCGACAAGATCGTCGGTCCCGGCAACATCTATGTGGCCACCGCCAAGGGGATGGTCTTCGGTACGGTCGGCATCGACATGATCGCCGGGCCCTCGGAGATCCTGGTGGTGTGCGACGGCCAGACCGACCCCGACTGGATCGCCATGGACCTCTTCTCCCAGGCGGAGCACGACGAGGATGCCCAGTCGATCCTGGTCTGCCCCGACGCCGCCTTCGTCGACGCCGTGGCCGCGAGCATCGACAAGCTGCTGCCGACCATGGAGCGCGAGGCGATCATCCGCACCTCGCTGGCCGAGCGTGGCGCGCTGATCACAGTCGCCGACATGGACCAGGCGATCGACGTGGCCAACTACATCGCCCCCGAGCACCTGGAACTCTCGGTCGAGGACCCGATGGCGATGGTCGGGCGCATCCGCCACGCCGGGGCCATCTTCATGGGTCGCTACACCGCCGAGGCGTTGGGCGACTACTGCGCCGGGCCGAACCACGTGCTGCCCACCTCGCGCACCGCACGCTACAGCTCACCACTCGGCGTCTACGACTTCCAGAAGCGCTCCAGCCTCATCTTCTGCTCCGCCGAGGGGGCCTCCACGCTCGGCAGGACCGCCTCGGTGATGGCGCGCGGCGAGGGGCTCACCGCCCACGCCCGCTCTGCGGAGTTCCGCATCAAGTAGCCCGGCGGCACGCACCACCCGGTGCCGACCCCGAGCCCAGCGTAGTGGTCGCTACGCTGGGCTTTTTTGCGTCTGGTGGGGGCGGTCACGCTGCGCGGTTCGGGAAGATGGCTGGAGTGGCCCCGCTGGGGCGCTCCTCGGCCAGGTGTACCCCTCAGTGACGGTAACCAAACTGTATGGCGGCCCCCAGCTCGTTGGCGTTGCCCGCCACGCCAAGGTCCATGTGTGCGCCGTAGGGCGATAGGCCGATACCGAACGACCAGACATTGCGCGCGCTCTCCGCCAGGTTGGCACGGTAGCCGGTGCGCAGCTGCGCCCAGCTCCAGACGTCGAACTCGGCACCGAGCGCCAGATAGCGGCTGTCGCCCTCGAAGCCCGAGGCGTTGTTCATGGTCAGGTCGAGGTCGGCGGCCAGGGTGTAGAGTTCGTCCTGCTTCGATACGCCAAGGCGCATCTGTGGCGCCAGGTCGACGCTGTGCCCGGTGGGCTCCATCGCCCCGGTCGTCGAGTTCCGGCGGTAGGTGGCGTAGCTCTGCGGGACCAGGCCCTTGACCACGAGGCCGGTGCGCCAGCCGTTGCTGTAATCCATGGCGACGCCGAGGTCGAGGTTGAAGTTCGAGTATTCGCGTAGGTAGTCGTCGCTATTGATGTCGCCGGTGTCCGAGGTCTCGACATTGGCGGTGTAGTCGAAGACCGCGGTCCTGACATACTTCGGTGTGACACCGAGGCCGATCTTGTGCCCCTTGATGGTCACCTCGCGGGCGTAGGTGATACCCACCTCGGAGATCACCAGGCCGCGAATATCGACGCTGGAGTTGACATCCGAGTTGTCGCCGCCCGCCTCGAAGGTAATGGTCGGGGCATTCGGGTTGCTCGTGTCGATAAAGGCAAACTGGGCGCTTTGAATACAGTTCACATCGTAGTTGCCTGGCGTGGTGGCACAGCTATCCAGGGTCGCCAGGTCGCCTTCGAGCTTTTGAAAGGTGGGGCTGTCTTCGTAGTGGATGGTCCCGCCCATGGCGATAAAGGTATTCGCGGTAAAGGCCAGGCCATGCTCGCGACTGGGGGCGCCGACGACCACGCCGGCGCCGATTTCGGCCTGGAGCGGGCTGTCGCCGAGGGTGTAGAGCTCGTTATCGAGGCGCTGCATCGAGCTGCGGATAGTGCTGGTGCCGTTGCTGGAGTTGTTGTTGAAGGCGGCGATGGCCTGGTCCAGCTGCTCGACCACATCGCTCTCTTGGAAGTCGTCGATCGCCTCGGCAAAGTTCTCCGGGTCGTAGATGCGCGCCCCGAACACCGGCAGCTCGATGGCGAAGCGGTCCTTGGGGTGACTCGCCGCCAGCAGGGCCGGGTTGTAGAAGGGGCGCTGCTGGCACAACCGACCGCAGTGCCCGCGCCGAACATGGCCATGGAGCGTGGGTCGAAACGCGCGAATGGCGTGGCAACCACCGAGGTGCCGATGCAGGCCAGAGAGAGCGCCAATGAGGTTTGCAGCTGTTTAGGGTTCATTGTTTTCGGCCTGGTCCTTGTGTTGGACGGTGGCTTCGTGTGGGTTGCTGAATGATATCAGTACGCGAGTGTTAGGGAATGCCGGGGTGGCACTGAGATGCTGTCGATCTGAAAACGCGGCCTCGCAGCCAGGTGCGCCTTCGCGCCTGATCACCAGCGCAGCACGACCCCCGCGCTCAGGGCGATGAGACGTGCAGCGTGTAGGTCGGTCGGTTTGTCGCTGAGCAGGCGAGCCTGCACTCCGCGCCACCTCACCCCCAGCCCATAGCCGACGACCGGCGCCAGTGCCGCCTGTAGCCCGATCTCGACGCTGCCGACAGGGCGTGCATACTCCAGCATGGCGACCCCGCCCTGCTGAAAGAGAAGGGCCTCGCCGCGAAGACGCACGCCGTCAGCACCGTGCCACTCCGCCACCACCTGTGCCGATGGGCGTAGGCGCTGATGGAGGGCGTCGTACCCCTCCCAACCGCTCATGCTCGGTGAGTAGACCACATAGCCATCGCTGTCGTAGTGCTTGGTCGCGGAGGTGACCTCGGCGCGTGTACGCGGCGCCTCGGGCCAGTCGATAAAGCCGTAGAGGTTGCGCAGCTGCCAACTCAGGTCGAGGCGCTCTACGGGTTGCCAGCTGCCGCTTAGCTCCAGGCTGTAGCCTGTGCCTGTTGGCGCGGGGTTCTCACGCCCGAATAGCCCGTCCTCAGTGTAGTGATAGTCCACCGCGACCTGGTAGTCGTAGTCTTTGTCGCCCACCACGCTGGCGTGCCCGCTGAGCGCGCCGTCGGTGATGCGCTCGGCCTGCCACAGGAGCAGCGAGGGGGTCAGGCCGAGGTGCTCCCACTGCCAGCGACGGCCGAGGCGAAGCCCTCGGGTGATCACCTGTTGCACCTTCAGATCCAGTGCCAGCTCCTCACCCGTCGGCAGTGGCAGGTGGTTGCGCGTGAGGTAGACCAGACGGGCGCTGTCGGCGCTGAAACGCGCCTCGGCTTGGTGCCGGTAGAGGTAGCCGAGCTGCCACTCTTGGTAGTGAATGCCCATCTCCACTTCGTTGAGGGCGACGGCCCACTCTCCGCCCTGGTAGGGGCCGTGCCAGTCGCTGGTGAAGGCGTCGACCGAGACCGGCGCGGAGTAGAGGAAGTGATCGGTGTGCAGGTAGATCTGCGGGGGCTCACCGTCTTTGGCGGATACATGGCTGTGAAGCGTGCTTAGGAGCGCAAGTGTGATGAGAAGGAGACGAGGGTCTGCTGGCATGGGCTGTGACTCAGACCCAAAACAGACGGGGCGGCAATGCCGCCCCGTCTGTTTTGGGTGGTGATTAATGAGGGCGGATGGCCTGAGGCCATCCGCTAAGCGTGGCTTAGTAGAGGGTTTCGATGGAGCCGTCGCTGTAACTGACGATGTAACCCACAGCACCCCGGCGTAGAGTGCCGTACTCCATGCCGTTGTATTTAATAATACCTATGGTCTTCCCTGCCCAGTTTGTTCCAGCAGGAATTTCCAATCTCGCGCCATCCTGATTGACGAACGTGTAGCCTGTTTCAGTGATGCTAGTGGCTAGATTTCCGTCCCACATCTCCGTACTCGGGAACCAGCCGTCGACCAGGGCTTGTAATGCATTGCGTGTCTCTACTAATAGCCTTGCGCCACCTGCTGTTTCGTTGCATTTGTATGTGCCAAACAGGTCGTAGAAGCATTCCCAGTGTTCGCCCAAATCTTGATACGCACGGTCAATGTTACTAATCAGCCTAAGTGACCCCGTTTCGTGGGAGATCTTAAGTTCAAGGCTTCCATGGTCGAAGGCTTGGCGTGACAGGTCTAATGAGAATGTTGCATTTGGCAGGATAGTGTTTACATCCGCTGGGTCGGCTAATTGCGCATCGAAGGCTAGGTGTAGGTCGGCCTTGTAATAGTCATACGCTGTATCGAGAAAAGGTGAACCGTAGTAACCGTACTGGTACGCATGGACAGTGCCACCCTCTAGGTTCAGTTGGGTGTACTCATCCCACCAAACCTGATAGGGCATATCGTAGGTCAGGGCGGGTGCAATATCGTAAGGAATTGACAGTTCTAGTGTGTATTGTGTGCTGCCGGGTGTGTACGTGAATCGAGAGTTAAGGAAACTGATCAGGTCTCCGGAACCGCTAAAGCCCACGTAGTCTGTGGTCGATGTATTGGTAGAGTACTGAGTTCTGAAGATGCGGCCCCACTCATCCATATAGTAAAAGAGTGGAGTGAACCCGTCTGGTGAATAAAATGTCAGTGTAAGTGGATTATATATTCCTCCTTGCTGAGGGAGGCTGCTGCGGACTGTATAGCTAAAATCTACCGTATGCTCGACGCTAATGGGTGGGGCGCTGGGGTTTGTGTTGCTGACGTCGGCGGATAACTCCGCTGTGAATGATTCCCCGCCTATGTTGAATGTACCGTTGAAAGCAGCAGTTGCCACAGATACCTGAGGATTGTCTACCCCGTCGACCACTTGTGCTTGCATGTTGAATCCAAGCCGACCTGTAAAACTGTAGCTCCCGTCTTTTGCGCTCAGGACCGTATCCGGCAGATCAAAGCTGGCAGCGATGATGCTACGCCCTTCCGCTTCGGCAGTATTGAGGTCACTCACTGCACCGTCGAAGAGCATCTGTGCCTCACCCTGACCCACCACCATCTGCATCAGGGCGTTGCTGCCGCTCCAGCTGTTGATGGTCATGGTGAAGGTGGTGCCGCTCTGCGCCGGTGGGGTCATGGTCAGGGCGATGGTGTTGGTGTAGGCGACGGTGGAGCCATCTTCGCGCTGAACGGGCAGGGTGATGGTGGCGTTGAGGGTCGCGGTGCCGTTGCCGTTGTTGGTCACGCTACCGTTGGCGGTGGCGTTCCACGGGGCCACGCCGACCAGCAGGGCGGTGACGTCGGTCACGGCGTAGTCGGTGTCTCGGGCGTTGGCCAGGGCGGTGGCGGCCAGGCCCATCGACTGCATCAGCGAGGCGGAGGCGGGGCTGGTAGCCACGGCGAGGGCGTCGGCCTGGGTGGCGAAGGCCTTGCTGGCGCCGCCGACGGCGGAGAGCTGCTGGCCCCAGGTGCGCAGTTCGCCGACCAGTGCCTTGACCTTGGCCAGGCCGTCGGCGGTGTTGTTGGCGTCGGGGTTGCAAATGGTGGCGCCGCTGGGGTTGACCTCGCTGCTGTCGAGGATGCCGTTGCGGTTGGCGTCGAGGCCGACCTGGATCTGGTGGCCACCGGTGGGGCAGAGGGCGGTATCGGCGGGGATGATGTTGATCAGGCTGGTGAGGCCGTCGGCGCCGTTCACGCCGTCGCTACCGTTGGTGCCATCCGCACCGGGGAGGCCGGGGGCGCCATCGGTGCCGTCGCTGCCAGCGACGCCATCCACACCGTTGGTGCCGTGGCACACCTCTTGGCTGCGGTCGACCTCTTCGGGGTCGAGGGTGCCGTTGCGGTTGCTGTCGATGCCGGAGTCGACGATCACGCCGCCGTTGGGGCAGTTGCTGGTCTGACTGGTCTGCAGCACGGTGAAGACGGCGGAGACGGGGGCCTGGGTGGTGTCGGTGCTGCTGCTCTCGTCGCTGCCCTGGGGGACGCAGCCCGCGCTGATGACGCCGGCGATCAGGATGCTGCCGGTGCCGAGCTTAGAAACTACCTTCATGGTCGATTCCTCTTGTGAAGATTGGGTGTCGAATGGTGTCGTTTGACGCTGAGTCGATGGGGTGCTCTGTGGCCTAGTCGAGGCTCTCGAAGGTGCCGTCGGTGTAGCGGATGAGCAGGATGCCGCTCTCCTCCTGGATGCTGCCGTAGATCACGCCGTTGACGCTGAGCTGGCCGCTGGTGGCACCGCTCGCGGTGGTGATCAACAGGCGCGAGCCGTTCTGGTCTAGCGCCGAGAGGTTGATGAGGGCGCTACCGGCGTCGCCGCTGGCGGTGAGGCTCAGGCGGTTGTTGGCGTGGTTCACCAGGGCGCTGCCGATACCGGCATAGGGGCCCTGGGTCTTGCCGCTCAGGGTGAGGGCGAGGGCGGGCAGCTCGGGCAGGCTGAGGTCGAGGCGCAGGGTGAGGTCGGCGAGCAGGTAGTTGCTGCTGCTCTGGTAGTAGTGGTCGAAGCGACCGAGCCACCAGCTCGGCGTCTCAAGGGTGGCGATCAGCGCCCCGCTCTGGCCTGCGAGGGATGCGGGTAGCTGGAGGGACTCCTCACTGAGTTGGATCGGGCCATCGGCGGCAAACGCGGCGAAGTAGAGGCCCTGGTTGTCGACCCAGGCGGTGAGGTAGTCGAGCAGGCGCCAGTGGTTGTCTTCGAGCAGCTCGCGCATGGAGGCGTAGGTGGGCAGTGTGCCGGTGCCGATGTCGCGGTTGAGGCGGTAGAGGTTCTGCTCGACCCAGCCGTCGGCGGTGAATGCGTCGTGGGCCAGCCAGCCCTCGCCGGTAGCGCTGTCGAGGCGCAGGCGGGTGCGACGCTGGAGCAGGGTGAGGGTCAGCTCGGTGCCATCGGCGTTGAACTGGTAGCTGCCGCTGACCTGGTGGCCGGGCATCAGCGGGGCGCTGATCTGGTAGCTGTCGGCATTACTGATGATGCCATTGGCGCTGAGGCCGTACTCACCGCCGGGGTAGGTGACCTTGCCGGAGAGGGCCAAGCTGCGCGGTAGGGGGAGATAGGCCGTGTCGCTGGGGCAGGTGGGGCAGTCACTGAGCTGCTGCGCCTGTTGCCAGAGGCTATCCAGGGTGAGGGTGCCGGAAAAGCTGAACGGGGCGAGTGGGTCGAGACTCTCAAGGGCCACGCTGAGATCCGCGTCGCTGGCGCGAAGTTGCGCCTCGCTCAGGTTGTCGGCGTTCAGGGTGCGGTCGACAGCGAGGGTGAGGGTACTGTTGTCGAGGGCGAGGCGGAATGCCTCGGGGTGGTTGATCGCACCACTGAAGCTGATGCCGACGGCCTGGAGGGCGCCCTCGGGAGTCACGTTGGCGTCGAAACGGTATCTCGGCTCGCCCTCGGTGCCCAGGTAGGCAACGAAGCGGAGGGTGAACGGGGTGCCCGAGAGCAGCGCCTGCTCACTGCCGCTGACCTCTAGGCAGCCGTGCAGGCCGGGTTCGAGCGCCTGGATCGCGTCGATCTGGTCGAGGTCGTAGCCGCTGGTGCAGGTAGGCTCGCTGCTGCTGGTCGGGGCGAGGGCGAATCGGGTCGCGGCGCTGAGGAGGTCCAGGTAGTGGGGCAGGGCGGACTCGGCATCGGCCACCACCTGGCGCGACTGCGCGACCTGATGGTCGAGGGTGAGCCGCGCCTGCGAGGTGGCGGAGGTGGGGTCGAGCAGCCCCTTCCAGTAGTCGCGGATCGCCCTCACCAGCGCCTTGGCCGCGTCGAAGTCGTTGCTCGGTGGGGGTGTCTCGACCTCGGGGATCGCGGTGTAGTCACTCGCCTTGGCCAGGGTGGCGAGTTCGGCCACGGTCATGGCGACCTGGGTGTCGAGCGCCGCCGGGGCGCTGGTGCGGATCTGCGCTACGACCGCCTCCGCGCCCTCGACCAGTTCGCTTAGGCTCATCTCACCGGCAGCAGGTTGGGTGGCCAGCTGGCCTTGGTGGCTGGCGTAGCCGCTCGCCAGTGCCTCGATGGCCTCGGCGAGGTCACGATGAGTGCCGTAGGCCTGCTGCGCGAGTGCGGCGGAGAAGAGTGCGAGGCGGACGCGATCGGGGCTGGCCGAGGTGATCGCCGCGCTGTCGACGATGTCGATGGGCTCTTGGCCAACGATGTCGGTGATCTCGAACAGGGTGCCGACACGCTGGTTGGCGATGCGGATGTTGTCGGAGTCGAGACCGCGCCGGGCCGCATCGACACTCGCCATGTGGGTCAATGGGGTGATGTTGACCGCTGTGCTGCTCCCGGCTGTTTGTGCGGGGAGCATCGCCTGTAGCGAGAGGTTGGCGGGCAGGGCGGAGGTGGGGATCCACTCACCATAGGGGGTAATCCCACAGCCTGCAGGGGCGTCACAGCGCATCTCGGTGGCCGGCCCCTTGCGCAGCACCAGCTTGAACGGCCCGGTCTGCCCAGCGGGGACGGTCAAGGTGTAGCGACCATCCACGCCGGTGGTGCCGGTCATGATCGGAGTGTCTGCAGGCGTGCCAGCGGTAATCGGGTAGACGTCCACCAGCCCGTGGCGGATGATACCCTTGACGACCGAGCCGGAGAGTGTCACCCCTTGCGGGGTGCTACCCGTGTTGGTATTTCCACTGCCGCCGCAACCGGCCAGTAGCGTGACCGACAGATATAGCAGCGTGATAGTCCTGAGTGTGGGACTGATACAACAGGAGCCCATGGACTTCTCCTACAGATGATGTGGTCGTTTGACAGATGCAGGAGGGTAACAAGTTTGGATACACTATGTGCGCGTAAGTCTTGTAGGTGATTGCTGCTGGCTTATGTAGGTCTGTTCGGGTGGTTTTTCCGAGGCCCGGAAATTTGCCTATACGTAGCGATCGACCGAGGTCGACGGTTAGGATAGCCTAACTATTATTCCTAGGTTGTTGGAGGGGTTGATCAGCACTTGCTAATGCATGGTCGAGGCGATCTTTGCGCCTCGCCTCTACGTGCACAAGGGTTGGCGTCCATTCCACACAAAAACGATCGTGAGCAGAGATGGGTGGATGTGTAAATTAAGGGGTGTGCTTTTGTGGGAAAAATACCCATATTTTTCTGCGCCGACGCGACACTGTTTTACCCCTGGCGGCATCGCATTGCGCCTAGTTATGGCGTAGTCTTAAATTGAGGTACGGAGTGGGATCATCTCACCCGTTGTCGGGTGCTCCTCTTACTCATAAACCTGACACTCGCCCAAGCTAATCTCATCGCTCTCCGCCTTGGCGGAGGCGTGTCCCTTGCAGTCATCTCAACTTTATAGACATCCATGTGCACATGGGGGAAGTGATTCGATGAACGATAAGTCTCAGATCTCGTTCCGCTCACTGGCCAGTGGCGCGCGCGTCGGCGCTGCCGTCTCTCTGGCCTTACTGCTCACCGCTTGTGGCGGCGGTGGCGGTGGCGGTGGCACCTCGCAAACCCAAGGCGTCTCGCTCTCCGGCAGCGTGGTCAAAGGCCCGCTGGTGGGGGCCGATGTGGCCCTCTATCCGCTGCAGGTGAGCGGCACCACCCTGGTGATGGCGAGCACCCCGATCGATACCGGTACCACCGACAGCCAGGCCCAGCTGAGCGGCGTCGTGGTCCCCGCCGGCGCGACCCCGCCGTTCATCATCGAGTATCGCGCCAACGCAGGCACCACCGACCTCACCACGGGTCAGTACCCGGTGATCACCGTGCTGCGCAGCGTGGTGCGTCAGGAGGAGATCAACGGCCTCAAGCGCATCTACGCCACCCCCCTGACCACCATGGCCGTGGATCTGGCCCTGGCCCGCACCAACGCCGACGGTAACGGCAGCGTGGCCGAGTTCCTTACCGAGCTGGAGACCGCCGCCGGGCAGGTCACCTCCACCCTCGGCTTCGGTGTCACCAGTGACATCGACATCTTCCAGACCCCGCCACTACTCACCAGCGACACCGACACCGCCGAAGAGCAGGAGGCCACGGCCCTCTATCGTGGCGCGGTCGAGGCGCTCACCGCGGTGGCCTACGAAATGGGCCAGCGCGCCAGCGGCTCCGACGCCGACGCCGTGCTCAGCGAGCTGGTTGCCGACCTCACCGACGGCATCATCGGTGATGATGGCGGTGTGGTCGGAGAGCACATCGACGTGCTCGATGCCGACCCCAACAACCTCACCATCCCCAATACCAATACCCTGGTGGGGAGCACCAAGGCGGTGATCGATGGCGAGAAGGCCAGCACCGGCGCCACGGTGACCACCACGCTCGACACCAACAGCACCATTGCCACCAAGCCGGCCGAGACCAATCCCGATCTGGACGGCGATGGCGTGCTCAACATCCTCGACGCCTTCCCCCTCGACCCGCTCGAGAGCGTCGACACCGATGGCGACGGTGTGGGTAACAACGCCGACAGCGACGACGACAACGACGGCATCCTCGACGAGGAGGATGCGCACCCGCTGGTCAAAGACGACACCGATGGCGATGGCGTCTACGACGGTTTCGATAACTGCCCCGCCGCCGCGAATGCCAGCCAGGCCGATAGCGACAGCAACGGCATCGGCGACGCCTGCGACGATGGTCCCGAGGGTGACCTCGACGGCGACGGCAAGAGCAACGGTGTGGACAACTGCCCGCTGCGCGCCAACCCGCTGCAGCTCGACATGGATAACGATGGCAAGGGTAACGCCTGCGATGACGACATCGACGGTGACGAGGTGGTCAATGCTGAGGACCCCTTCCCGCTCGACGCCTCCGAGAGCCGTGACACCGACAAGGACGGCATCGGTGACAACGCCGATACCGACGACGACAACGATGGTCTGAGCGATACCGAAGAGGCCACCAAGGGCACCAACCCGCTCAATCGCGACACCGATGCGGATGGCGTCAGCGACAAGAACGACGCCTTCCCGCTCGACAAGAACGAGTCCGTCGACACCGATAAGGATGGCATCGGCAATAACGCCGATACCGATGACGATGACGACGGTCTGAGCGACACGGCCGAGAAGGGTTACGGCACCAAGCCGCTGGTGAAAGACACCGACGGTGACGGCCTCTCCGACGGCGCCGAGGTGGAGATGGGCACCAACCCGCTGAAGGCCGACACCGATGGTGACGGCGTCAACGACAGCCAGGATCCCTTCCCGCTCGACCCCAACGAGAGCAGTGACGTGGACCACGATGGGGTCGGTGACAAGGGCGACAACTGCTCCACCGTCTACAACCCAGGCCAGGAGGATATGGACAGCGACGGTAAGGGCGATGTGTGCGACGACGACATCGATGGTGACGGCCTGAGCAACACCCAAGAGGAGCTCCTCGGCACCAACCCCGAACTGGCCGACACCGATGAGGACACCGTGGGCGATGCCAGCGACAACTGCCCGCTCACCGCCAACGCCGATCAGCTCAACAGCGACACCGATGCCGCCGGCAACGCCTGCGACGACGATGACGACAACGACAGCGTGCTCGACGAGGGTGACAACTGCCCGCTGGTGGCCAACCCGGACCAGGCCGACACCGACCGCAACGGCATCGGTAACGCCTGTGACGTCGACACCGACGGGGATGGCATCTCCGACCCGCTGGACAACTGCCCGACGGTCGCCAATCTCGATCAGCTCAACACCGACGATGATGCGCTCGGTAATGTCTGCGACCCGGACGACGACAACGACGGCACCCCCGATACCAGCGACAACTGCCCTCTGGTGAGCAATCAGGATCAGGCCGACCTCAACGCCAACGGTGTGGGCGATGCCTGTGACGATGCCCCGGTGGCGCGTGACGACAGTGCCGAGGGTAACGAAGACACGATGATCTTCGTCGATGTGCTGAACAACGACTACGACACCAACCAGGGCACGATCTACGTGCAGTCGGCCACCAACGGCAGTCATGGCACCACCGCCCTGCACCCGCCGGAGAGTGGCTACGCCATCGCCGTCGAGTACACCCCGGCCGCCAACTTCTACGGTACTGACAGCTTCAGCTACGTGATCGTCGACAACCAGGGCAAGACGGCGACCGCACAGGTCAGCGTCAACGTGCTGCCGGTGAACGACACCCCGGTGGCGGTGGACGATCAGTTCAGCGTCGCCGAGGATGGCCAACTGCAGATGAACATCGTCCAGCAGGTGCTGGTGAACGATTCCGACGAGGAGGACACCATCGCTGCCGGGACCCTGGTGAGCGTGGTGGCCATGCCCGAGATGGGCAGTCTGGTCCTGCAGGGTGACTACTATGTCTACACCCCGGTGGCCAACTTCAACGGTAGCGACAGCTTCATCTACAGCATCGAGGACAGTGGTGGCCTCACCGCTGAGGCCACCGTCCACATCACCGTCACCCCGGTCAACGATGCCCCCGTGGCGGTCGACGACCAGGCCAGTGTGATGCAGGGTAACTCGGTCACCATCGAGGTGCTGGCCAACGACAGCGACCTGGAGAACGGTAGCCTGAGTGTCTCCGCCGTCGGTACCCCGGGGCATGGCACCGTCTCCATCGACGGCACCAGCGTGGTCTACACCCCGGCCAGTGGCTTCTCCGGTGACGACAGCTTCACCTATACCATCAGTGATGGTCAGGCCACGGCGAGCGCCAGTGTCCATGTCAGCGTCAGTGACGTGGTGCGGGGCGTCTGGCGTGCCGACTTCACCGTGACCTCCGCCACCCCGAAGAATGGAGGCGTGTGTGAAGATGCCGTGGGCGAGATCAAGGTGGTCTACTTCAGCCTCGACGAGGATGCGTCCGGCCTGACCTTCAGCACCTCCAACGGCGACACCCTGGCCGGCGGCATCACCCACGCTACTGGCAGCTTCTTCGCCGACGGCAGTGCCGACCACAACAGCCTAGTGGATGGCTCGCTCGGCAACAGCGACCTCATCGCCGTCTACGGTACCCTCAGCCCCGATGGCTCAGTGACGGGTACGGCGGATGTCACCGACCGTAACGCCCAGCTCGTGGCCGAGTGTCAGACCAGCTACAGCTACACGGGCGAGTTCCTCTACACCCATAGCGGTGATGAGGACTACAACGGTGTGTTCGAGGCCGAGATGGTGGCCAAATCCAACGAGGGTTCTGTGCAAAAGGCGCTCTCCTTCCAACTGGAAATGGCGGGAGGTGAGCTGGCAGTCGCCTCTGGCGAGAATACCCAGTACGAGACCTGGAGTGACTTCGTCATGGACCCGATGACCGGTCACTTCTCCTTCCTGAGCCACTCACAGGAGCTGGTCGACAATAACGGCGACGGCAGCCTCGATGAGTTGGAGGATATGGTCGCCCGCTACACTGGCATGTTCGTGCGGGCCCCGGGCGATAGCAGTGGTCCGACCATGATCCTCTATCAAGAGGAGGTGACGCGCCACTACGCAGGCAACTACGATGCCGCCACGCTGCCACTGGACATGAGTGCAGTGACCCCCGACAGCATCGAGGAGTTCGATGCGGACCTCTATGCACGCCACGTGGATACGCAACCCTACACCCGCATGCTGACCAAGGAGGATGGCAGCCACAGTGTGGTGATCGGCCTGCTCAGCCCGCCGACCATGCGTAGTGGCAAGCTGGAGAACCTGTTCATGACGGTCAACGGTACCCCCGGCTGCAGCACCCGTTTTGCCGCTGCCGAGAGCAACATCAGCGTGATGCGTGCCTACCAGTACCTGCCCGACCCGGCCGCCGAGCAGTTCCAGAGCAGTCGCTACAGCTCCATCAGCTGCAACCTCTCGACCCTGACCGACAACAGCCCCTACGTGATCAACGTGGTGGATAGCGTGGATGGTGTGCTCGGCAACGGTGACGATGTGCTCATGGCCAGCTACGACTTCGCCGCCCGCGCCATGGACTACGTGACCAGCGTCGTGGACCATACCAGCGTCAAGCTCAACGGCAGCGATGTGTTCATGCAGGACGACCTCGGCAACTACTACTTTGCCGGCTTCTTCCCGGGCAGCATCTCCCTGCTGGCCGAGTGGATGCCTCTGTCCGGTAGCGACAGTGAGTGCGTACTGCTCGAACCGAGCAGCGTGGATGACGACTCCCTGGTGACCCAGACCCGTCTGTGCAGCAACGGTGGTCAAGAGGTACTACCGAAGCTCTACCACATCGATATGTTCAATGGTGGCAAGCTGCGTCGTCGTTCCACCGTCGGCAACGACACCGAGCCGAGCGTCAAGGCCTTCGCCCAGAGTGACTGGGCGCAGATCTACCCTGGTGTGCTCGGTGACTTCGACGTGGACTACGATGGCGATGGCAGCACCGACTTCGTCCTCAGCCTGCAGCTCAGCACCGCGGACTACTACAACGCCTTCTGCGAGATCATCGCCCCGAGCGGGAGTTCGTTCGATGGCTTCACTTGTGGGGTCTACGACTATAGCGAAGGCTCGATGAGTCTCGGTATCGACCTCTACGAACCGGCGGATGGGATGATGGTCGCCTCCATGCGTACCACCTTCGGCATGTTCAATGGCGTTTACGCCGATGTGGAGTTGACCGACCACTACGGCGGCGATACCACATACTACGGTGGTATGTTGCTGCAGGGGGCCTCCATGCCGACCGCCGTCAGCTACAACGGCACGCCGGTCACCGATGACACCCACATCAGTGACCTGCTCACCGCCGGACTCACCATGGTGCGCAGTCGCTCTCAGTACGACTACAACACCTACAATCAGGTGGAGGTACCGGCGTACAGCGTGATTCAGATGGTGGGTAACACCATCAACGAATCCGAAATGGAGTGGGACCTGGTCAACGGTGGCTTCGTCACCCGCGCTCAGGAGCCCGAGTGGATGCTCAGTGCCGCCAACGGCTGGGTCAACAGCAGTACGTACCCGCGTGTCGACTCCATCTTCGAGGGCTATGTCGACCTGACTATGGTCGACAGTGCAGGTAACGTCTTCGATGGCATCCAGGTCACCTTCGATAGCATGGACCTGAGCGGTGACCTGATGGCACGCGTGTTCCCCACCGCCTGGGCCAGCCACATGGCCGATGCCAGCCTGCGCTTCCCCGTCGGCTCCGAGTTGTTGCAACTGCATGTGCTGCAGGCGTCCACCGGCTACTCCCTGCGGATCAATAGCTGCACCAATACCTCGCTCGCCAACAACTGCACCGTCGCCTACAGCGTCGACGTAGACGGGGTATTCAGCAGCAATACCACCACCCTCGACCAGGTGGAGAACAGTGCCAACTATGTCTATCTCGGCACTAACAATGGTATGGACTACTACGGTCAGTTCGACTCCGCCAGTGGTGGGGTGAACCTCTACGACCGTTGCAACGGCTGCTCCAGTGGGCTCAACCCTATCGGAACCACCACCTACAGTCGCTTCACCATCCTCAATGTGGGGGTGATCCAAGTGGCCGGCATGGGTGACTATCTGGAGATGGACCCGGGTGAGGAGTTGATCCTGGGTCTACCCGACGGCCTCGTTCGTATCGGTAGCAGCACCGCTGCGGGGACCGAGGAGGCGCAGTTCGCACTGCCCGCCCAGGCCTTCCAGATGCTCTACGACAACGTCCAATAAGCAACCGCACCCCCTTTGAGGGGTAGAGGGCCCGGTCGATGCGAGTCGACCGGGCCCTTTCTATTTTGGCGCGCGGCAAAATACGCTTCGGGGTGCAGGCGCTCTCGCACGGTATCGGGCCGCGTACGAGGGTGGGATGCAGGGTCTTGGAAGGGGGGACTGAGCGGCAGGTCGGCCCGAGTGGCGGGGCGTTCAGTGTGGTTGGGTGGGCCGTTCACCGCTGACCATATTGACGGCGAAGAGCACCCCGCGCCGGACCAGGCGCAGCTCTACGGTGTCGCCAGGGCGTTGTGCACTGACCAGATCGACCAGTTCCCGGTCACTCTGGGGCTCCTGCCCATTGACCCCGAGGATCAGGTCGCCGGGGCGTATCCCCGCCAGGTAGGCTGGCCCCTTGGGGGTCACCTCCAGCACCACGAGTCCGTGGGTGGTGAGTGGGACATTGAGGAGTTTGGCGGTGAAGGGGGTGAGCGCCTCTGTCGTGAGGCCGAGCCAGCCACGCATCACCCGGCCAAACTCGATGATCTGCTGCAGGCTGGCCCTGGCCATCTCTATCGGGATGGCAAAGCTGATCCCCACCGAGCCGTTGCCCTCACTGAAGATCGCCGTGTTAATCCCTACCAGTTCGCCGTAGGCGTTGATCAGTGCGCCCCCTGAATTGCCGGGATTGATGTCGGCATCGGTCTGGATGAAGTCCTCGAAGGTGTTGATGCCGAGTTGGCGGCGCCCCAGGGCGCTGACGATACCCTGGGTAACGGTCTGACCGACGCCGAAGGGGTTGCCGATGGCCAGCACGACATCGCCTACGCGCAGGTAGTCGGCGTGGCCAAGGACGATATGAGGAAGGTCGGGTAGGTCGACCTGCAGTACGGCCAGGTCCGCCTCCACGTCGCTGCCGACCAGGCGCGCTTGGGTGGAACGACCATCGCGCAGGGTGACGAAGATCGCCTCGGCGCCGTCCACCACATGGTGGTTGGTGAGGATGTAGCCGACGCCACTCACGAGTACACCGGAGCCGAGGCTCACCTGGGCCCTGGGCGTCGCTTCTCGTCCGTAGAGCTGATCGAGCAAGGGGTCTCCGAGGCTGCGCTGGACGGGGGTGTGCAGGCGTGAGTGGACACTGACCACAGAGGGGGCGGCCTGGGCGATGGCACTGGGGTAGTCGAGTGGGGCGTCGCGCTCACCGGGGCCGTAAGGGCTCTCTTCGATGGGTACCTCGATGCCGCCCTGACTCTGCCACTGTGGGTTCCACCACAAGAGCAGGAGTGCCATCATCAGCCCCAGCAGCGACGACTTGAGGATGAAGAGGAGGTGGCGGGCAGGGCTCATGTCGGCTCCGAGGCCCCCGGACGACAGCCGCAAGGGGGTTTGCGATAATCTACGCCCATCTTAACTCAGCCCCGGAGGTCGGCCTATGGTTACGCGCACCCAACTCATCGACTACCTCGATACGCTGCTCGGGAGTGCACGCATCCGTGACTATGCCCCCAACGGCCTGCAGGTGGAGGGGCGCGGCGAGGTGCGCCGCTTGGTCACTGGGGTCAGCGCATGTCAGGCCCTGGTCGATGAGGCGGTGCGTCGCGGGGCCGACGCCCTGTTGGTGCACCACGGCTACTTCTGGAAGGGCGAGAGCCCCGAGCTGGTCGGGGTGAAGCGTCGACGCGTGGCGGCACTGATGGTCGCCGAGGTCAACCTCATCGCCTATCACCTGCCGCTCGATATCCACCCCGAACTGGGTAACAACGCCCAACTGGCACAGGTGTTCGAGCTGGAGGTGGAGGGACAGGTGGCCGTGGGTGGGCAGGAGGGTCTGCTCTGGTGGGGGCGCACGCGGAACGCGTACAGCGCCGAGGGGTTCGCTGCGCACGTGGCAGCACGGCTTGAGCGCACGCCGACCCTGATCACTGCGGGTAAACGGGGCGTGCAACGTGTGGCCTGGTGTAGTGGCGGCGCCGAGGGGTACCTGCCCCAGGCCGCCGAGTTGGGGGTCGACCTCTACCTGAGCGGAGAGCTTTCCGAACCGGTGGTACACCTGGCGCGTGAGCTGGGGGTGCACTACCTGGCGGCAGGTCACCACGCCACCGAACGTTATGGGGTACGTGCACTGGGCGACCACCTGGCGGAGAGATTCGATCTGGAGCACCACTTCGTGGAAATCGCCAATCCGGCATGAGCCGGTTGGGTGCCGCGTGGTGTGGTCGATGACATAAGTAGCGCGTGTTGGTGGTACGCGAAGACCTGTCTTCGCGCGTACAAACGGGGCCGCGATTACCCCATTGTCGGCCTGTGGTGGACCGTCGATTCGATATTTGACGCGGTGCTAAATAGTGTCGAGAACAGGTGAAAGGGGAGGGGAATCACACAGAACCCGAGGGGAGATCTTTTCCTTGACCTGAAGCGGGGAGTTATATGAAACTATTATGGATAAGTATTTGGTAATATTTGCCATTAATAGGCTTAGGTCGATCGTTGGGCGGCAGGGAGTGTCACCCGAAGGTACCTGGGTCTGCGGCTGGTGGAGGGGCACCTCTTTCCCCCCACCCACTCCAGGGATCGAGCCCATAGGGCCTCGATGGAGAGATAGGGCCCCGCCTAAGGGGCTTCAAGCCTGAATAATTTGGTCGGCTATCGTCGCACCCACGGGGGACTGCGCGATGGTCTCTTCGGTTTTTTCGTTGTTTTCCATGCCATCTCGGGAGACGTGTTTATGAGTAGTGAAGGCGTAGATAAGGGTCGACGCCGCTTCCTCACCGCCGTGACCTCCGTGGTCGGCGGTGTGGGCGCGGCCTCGGCAGCGTTACCGTTCGTCCTGTCCCTGCAGCCCAGTGCCCGCGCACAGGCCGCCGGTGCCCCGGTCGAAGCGGATGTGAGCAAGCTCGAACCCGGTCAGATTATGACCGTCGAGTGGCGCGGCAAGCCCGTGTGGATTGTCCGCCGTACCGAGCAGAACCTGGCCGACCTGCCGACCCTGGACGGCGCCCTGCTGGACCCGGCTTCTGACAACGTAGGCCAACAGCCTGAGTATGCCAAGAACTCGGTGCGCTCCATCAAGCCCGAGTACGCCGTACTCATCGGCATCTGCACCCACCTCGGTTGCTCGCCCACCTACCGTCCGGACATCGCCCCGGCGGACCTGGGCCCCGAGTGGAAGGGTGGCTTCTTCTGCCCTTGCCACGGCTCCCGCTTCGACCTCGCTGGCCGCGTCTTCTCCGGCGTGCCGGCCCCGAAGAACTTGGCCGTGCCACCCTACTATTTCCTGTCCGACACCCGCATCCTGGTGGGTGAAGATGGAGGTGTCGCCTGATGAACGGTATGCTCACTGCCCTGCTGGGGTGGGTCGACACCCGCTTCCCGCTGACCAAGATGTGGAAAGAGCACCTTTCCGAGTACTACGCACCGAAGAACTTCAACTTCTGGTACTTCTTCGGTTCGCTCGCCCTGCTGGTGCTGGTCATCCAGATCGTCACCGGTATCTTCCTCACCATGAGCTACAAGCCTGATGGCCAACTGGCCTTCTTCTCGGTCGAGTACATCATGCGCGACGTGGAGTGGGGCTGGCTGATCCGCTACATGCACTCCACCGGTGCCTCCGCCTTCTTCGTGGTGGTCTACCTGCACATGTTCCGTGGCCTCATGTACGGCTCCTACAAGGGCAAGCGTGAGCTCATCTGGATCTTCGGTTGCCTCATCTACCTGGCGCTGATGGCCGAGGCGTTCCTCGGTTACCTGCTGCCCTGGGGTCAGATGTCCTTCTGGGGCGCTCAGGTGATTGTGAACCTCTTCTCCGCCGTCCCCTTCATCGGTGAGGAGCTCTCCGTCTGGATCCGCGGCGACTTCGTCGTCTCCGACGCCACCCTGAACCGCTTCTTCGCCTTCCACGTCATCGCCGTGCCGCTGGTGCTGCTGGGCCTGGTGGTCGCGCACATCATCGCCCTGCACGAGATTGGCTCCAACAACCCTGACGGTGTGGAGATCAAGAAGCACAAGGACCCCGAGACCGGTATCCCGCTCGACGGCATCCCCTTCCACCCCTATTACACCGTCAAGGACATCGTCGGTGTGGTGGTCTTCCTGATGTTCTTCTCCGCCGTGATCTTCTTCGCGCCCGAGATGAACGGCTTCTTCCTGGAGCACCCGAACTTCGACCCGGCTGACCCGATGGTGACCCCGGCGCACATCGCCCCGGTGTGGTACTTCACCCCCTTCTACGCCATCCTGCGCGCCGTGCCCTCCATCGCCGGTTCCGCCTTCCCTGGCGTGGTGGTGATGGGTGCCGCTGTGGTGATCCTGTTCTTCCTGCCCTGGCTCGACCGCCAGGAGGTGAAGTCCATCCGCTACCGTGGCCTCTGCTTCAAGCTGCTGCTGTGGGTCTTTGTCGCTGACTTCATCATGCTCGGTTACCTGGGCATGCAGCCGACCACCGACCTCTACAAGCTGTTGGCTCAGATCGGCACCATCTACTACTTCGTGTTCTTCTTCGCCCTCGCGTTCATTCCGAAGTTCGAGAAGACCAAGCCGGTTCCTGAGAGGGTGACTCACTAATGAAAAAGTTCATCGTAGCTCTGCTGATCGCCGCCCTGCCGGCCTTCGCCCAAGCCTCCGGCGGTGCCCACCTGGACCACGCCCCGATCAACATCCATGATCAGGGCTCCCTCCAGCGCGGTGCCAAGCTGTTCGTCAACTACTGCCTCAGCTGCCATAGCGCCAAGGCCATGCGTTACAACCGCATGGGCCGTGACCTGGGCCTGACCGACGAGCAGGTGGCTGCTAACCTGATGTTCGCCTCCGAGAAGACCGGCTCGCTGATGACCGTCGCCATGCCTGCCCAGCAGGCCAAGGTGTGGTTCGGCAAGGTCCCCCCGGACCTCTCCGTCATCACCCGTTCGCGTACCCCGGACTACATCTACACCTACCTGCGTGGCTTCTATAAGGACGCCAGCCGTCCCACCGGCTACAACAACCACGTCCTGGCCAACGCCGGTATGCCGCATGTGCTGTGGCAGATGCAGGAGACCATGGCCCCGGGTGAGTACGATATGGCCGTCGCCGACCTCACCAACTTCATGACCTACATGGCCGAGCCCGCCGCGCTGGTGCGCACCAAGCTCGGTTGGTGGGTGCTGGGCTTCCTGGTCATCCTCTTCATCGTCTCTTACGCGCTGAAGAAGGAGTACTGGCGGGACGTCCACTAACCCGCAGTACGGGCAGGTGTGGTATACTCGCCGCGCCTGCCCGCCCTGAGATAAGGCCGCCGCCCCGGGGCAGCGGTACCGACGAACAAAAGGGGGGCTCATCGAGCCCCCCTTTTGTTCGTGTGCCGTAACAGGAACCGAACCCATATTGGCGGTGATTGCCACAGAACTTGTCCGTTATGATGCTGTTTTCCGGTGACAATGACTTCGAGTCCCATCGTATCCGCCTGGTCTTGGCCGAGAAGGGGATCAATGTAGATATCACCTCGGTCGATCCCGAGCAGCCGCCCGAGGACCTGATCGACCTCAACCCCTACAACAGCGTACCGACCCTGGTCGACCGTGAGCTGGCCCTCTATGGCAGTCAGGTGATCATGGAGTACCTGGACGAGCGCTTCCCGCACCCGCCATTGATGCCCGTGGACCCGGTCTCCCGTGCCCGCATTCGCCTCATGCTCTACCGCATCGAGCGCGACCTTTATGCACCGCTCAACGTGGTATTGGCGGGTTCTGACAAGGCCGCCGCCAAGGCGCGCAAGGAGATCGCCGACAACCTGGCGAGTATGAACCCGGTGTTCGACCACAAGCCGTTCTTCATGAACGACGAGCTGACCCTGGCCGACTGTAGTTTGGCCCCGCTGCTGTGGCGCCTACCGATGCTGAAGATCAATCTGCCCAAGGGCTTGGGCGCTCTCAACAACTACATGAACAGCCTCTTCGCCCGCGAAGGCTTTGGCCTGAGCCTGAGCGAAAGTGAGCGCGAACTGCGTCCCTGAGCCATGACCTCTAGCCGCCCCTATCTGCTGCGCGCCATCTTCGAGTGGATCGTTGATAACGGCCACACCCCGCACATCCTGGTCGATGCCCGTCAGTCGGGTGTCCAGGTACCAAACGAGTATGTGCAGGATGGCCACATCGTGCTGAACATCTCCCCGAGTGCCACCCAAGGGCTCTCCATGGGCAATGAGCGTCTCGGTTTCAGTGCCCGCTTCGGCGGTCGCCCACGCCAGATCGAGATGCCGGTGGGGGCAATCCTGGCCATCTACGCCCGTGAGAACGGCATGGGTATGGAGTTCGGTAGTCATGGACCGGGTATCCCCACCCAGGCGCCGCAGGCGGACGGGGGCGAGGAGCTGTTCGCCGAGGAGCTCGATTTCGCCCTTGACGATGGGGATGACCCCGAGCCACCACCGCGTGGCCGCCCGAGTCTGCGCGTGGTCAAATAGCCGACCTCACCCCTCTGGCCTAAACGCACAAAAGGCCCCGTGGTATTCGCCACGGGGCCTTTTGTGCGTTTAGGCGTGGTCGCGACGCTCAGGGCAGGGTTTTGCCCGGGTTGAGGATGCCGTTGGGGTCGAACAGGCGCTTGATGCCGTGCATCAAGGTGAGCGAATCGGGGTCCAGCTCCTGCGCCACATAGGGGCGCTTGACCAGACCGATGCCGTGTTCGCCGGAGAGGGTGCCACCGAGGCGCAGCACCAACTCGAACACCTCCGCCAGGCAGGCGTCAGCCTCGGCCATCTGGCGTGGGTCGTGTGGATCGACCAACAGGTTGACATGCAGGTTGCCATTTCCCGCGTGGCCGAAGTTGACGATGGTGATGCCATGGCGGCGTGAGAGGGTACCGAGGCCGTCCACCAGCGCCGGGATCTGCGAGACTGGCACGACCACATCTTCGTTGATCTTTTTCGGGGCCACTGTGCGGAGCGCTGGGGAGAGGGCCTTGCGCGTCTCCCAGAGTGCCTGCACCTGGCTGGCGTCGTGCGCGACCATCACCTCCATACACCCGGGACCGTGGGCAGCGGCGGCGACCTGGGCAACGGCGGCGTCGAGGCCTGCGCTCGGGCCGTCCACCTCGATCATCAACAGTGCGCCGGCGTCGGCGGGTAGGTCGGCGTTGGAGTAGTCACGGATCATGGCGATGGCCTGCGCATCCATGAACTCCAGGGCACAGGGGGTGACCGGCTGAGCCATGATGCGTGAGACCGCCTCGGCGGCGCCACGCACATCGGTGTAGAGGGCGCGTAGGGTGCGTACCGCCTCCGGTTTCGGGGTGAGCTTGAGGGTCGCCTCGGTGATCACCGCCAGGGTCCCCTCGGAGCCGATGAGTAGGCGTGTGAGGTCGTAGCCGACCACCCCCTTGGTGGTGCGTACGCCACAGCGGATCACCTCGCCGCTGGCGGTCACGGCGCGTAGCCCGAGGGTGTTGTCGCGTGGGGTGCCGTACTTCACCGCGCGCGGGCCGGCGGCGTTACAGGCGAGGTTGCCCCCCAGGGTACAGACGGCGGCGCTGGTGGGGTCCGGCGGCCAGAAGAAGCCGTGCGCGGAGGCGGCCTGCTGCAGTGCCTGATTGGTGACCCCGGTCTGTGCGCGCAACAGGCGGTTTTCAGGGTCCACCTCCAGGATTTTGTTCATGCGCTCCAGGGAGAGCACGACCCCATCGGTGGCCGGGACGCTGGCACCGGTGGTGCCGGTGCCACTGCCACGCGCCACCAGGGGCACCTTGTGCTGCTGGCAGAGGCGTAGCAGGGCGGCCACTTGGGTCTCGTCGTCCGGGCGTACCACCAGGCCGGGCTGACGGTGTTGACGACTGTTGTCGTAGCCGTAGGCCCAGCGCTCGGCGGGGTCGGTAGCGAGCTGCTCGGGGGCGAAGATCTGCTGTAGGGCGGCGAGTAGCTCGGGGTGAGGGCCGTGGATTTGGGGTGTCGCGTCAGTCAAGGTATTCGACCATGCGCACGATGCGTTTGACGCCATCGACCTGCTGCACGATGCGTGTGGCGGCATCCGCCTCGCGGTGGTAGAGCAGGCCCATCAGGTAGAGGGTGCCGCGCTCGGTGACCACCTTGGCACGCCCGGCGCCGAGCTCCTCGTCGGCCAGTAGGTTGGCCTTGGCGCGGGTGGTGATCCAGGTGTCTTGGCCGCGCGATTCGAAGGTGGCCGCGGGGCCCACGAGCAGTTCGTTACGCACCTCGCGCACCTTCTGCAGGCCGCGTACGAGGGTCTCGGCACGCGCCTTGCGGGCGCTGTCGGGTACCTCGCCGGAGAGCAGTACCACGCCGTTCATACTGGTGACGTTGATGTGGCTGTGGGTATCGAACTGGCCGGAGCGGTTGATGGCGTTGAGGGCGTGGATCTCGATGCCTTGATCGTCGATCACCACCTCGGCAGGGCGCCGGTCGTAGGCCACCGCGGCACCACCGGCGGCCATGGTGCCGACCAGCAGCGGGGTGGTGCAGCCGCTCAGCAGCAGTAGTAGTGGCAGCAGCGTGTATGGGCGCATGGTCACTCCTCCTCACCCAAGAGGTGCAGGTCGATGAGGTCGCAGAGGCAGTGGATCAGGAGCAGATGAACTTCCTGGGTGCGCGCCGTGGAGCAGGGCGGCACGCGCAGCTCGATATCATCGCTACCGAGGGTCTCTGCCATTACCCCGCCGTCACGTCCGGTGAGCGCGATGACGCGCATACCGCGCTCGTGCGCCGCCTCGATGGCCAACACCACGTTGCGTGAATTGCCACTGGTGGAGATGGCCAGCAGCAGGTCTCCGTCGGTGCCGAGTGCCGCGACCTGCTTGGAGAAGACCTGCTCGTAGGCGTAGTCGTTGGCGATGGAGGTGATGGTCGAACTGTCGGTGGTGAGGGCCATGGCGGGCAGGCCCGGGCGCTCGCGCTCGAAGCGGTTGAGCAGCTCCGAGGAGAAGTGCTGTGCGTCGCCAGCAGAACCGCCGTTGCCGCAGCTGAGGATCTTGTGCCCGGCCAGGAGTGCCTCGCTGATCAGCTCGGCGGCCGCGGCGATGGGCTCGATAAGCACCTCGCTGGCGGCCTGTTTGGCCTGAAGGCTCTCGTCGAAGTGGTTCTGGATGCGGCTAAGGATGTCCATCGGCTCTCGCGCTGTGCGGGTAAAAGCAAATTGTATCCCGTGCGCGCCCTTCATGACACCGTGAAGGCGGCGCGTATCCACTCGAATTGGAGCCGCGTGGGTGGCTCGCCATGTACCGCCACCACATCGAAGCGACAGCGTGGGGCGGGGCCGCGTAAGCGTGACAGATAGTGGCGCGCCGCGTCGATGAGGCGCGCCTGTTTGCGTGGGTCGACGCTCTCGGCACCACGTCCGTCACGACGATAGCGCACCTCCACGAAGACCAGGGTGATACCCTCCTGCATGATCAGGTCGAGTTCCCCGTGGCCGGCGCGAAAGTTCTGTCCGAGGAGGCGTAGCCCCTGGCGTTCGAGGTGTTGGGCCACCGCCGCCTCGATCGCCTGGCCAAAGCCTCTACGGTGTGTTGCCGGGCGCCGCGGCGCCGTCACCCTCGGCGGGTTCGCTCCCTTCGTCACTCTGGACCTCCATGTCGTCCGTCAGTGTGGTATCGCTGACGGCACTCGGTAGGCCGTCGCGGAACTGGGCCCAGTCGCGCTTGAGTCGCACCTGATTACCCTCGGCGAGGCTCAGGTGTCCAGTCTCGCCGTAGTACTCGGCACTGCCCGATTGGGCCAGCGCGGAGAGGGAGTAGGCGAGGTGGTAGGCGTCCACCCCGAGGGCCAGCAGACGTTGCAACTTGCCGTTGTACTGTGGCATCAGGCGACGGGCCACCTCGCGCACCGGCGCCTGAGTGGTGGCGGAGTCGAGCACCCAGGGCAGGTCGACGAAGCGGATGCCGTCGAGGTCACGGTCACCGCTCGGGTTGGCCGCTGCGGCGTAGAGGTGTGAGGTGGCGTAGACCGGCACCGAGGTCGCGCGGTGGAAGCGTAACAAGGGGCGAATCAGGCGCGCCTCGCGTGGGAAGGCGGCGAGGAAGATGAAGTCGATGTCGTCGCGGCGGCGGGGCTCGAATTCGAGCTCCAGGCGCAGTTGTGACTGCAGACGGGATTTGCGCGCCTCGCTGCGGTCGAGGCCGAGCATCTGGTGCAGGGGGTCGGAGAGGTTGTTCTGCTGTGGGTCGTAGAGGGTCTGTGCCACGACCACGCCGCCGAGGCTCTTCCAGCGTTCGCGGAAGGCGCTGACCATGCGTTCGCCCCAGCTGCCGCCAGGGGCAATGATGGCGGCACGGCGCTTACCCTGGGCGAAGGCCTCCTCGGCGATCTGCTCCGCCTCGGATTCGGGGGAGAGGCCGAAGAGGTAGAGGTCGGGGTTGTTCGTCGTCTCGTCGAGGTAGTTGAGTGCCAGCACCGGCACGCTGAGGGTGAGGTGGGCCAGCTGTTGGACCTCCTCCTTCTGCAGGGGGCCGATGACCAGCTCGGCACCGTCGGCGACGGCGCTCTGGTAGAGCGCCTCGACCGTCTCGCCGTTGCCGGTATCGTAGAGGCGGATCTCGGTCTGACCCAGCTCCGGGCTGTGGTAGTAGGCCGCCATGAAGCCGTCACGCACGGCGGCAGCGGCGCGCGCATAACGCCCGGAGGAGGGGAGCAACAGGGCCAACTTGCGTGGGTGATCTGGGAGCTTGCCGCTGCTGGCGATCATGCTGTCGACCACCGCCTGGCGTACGCTGTGGTTGGGGTAGCGGCTGCGCCACTGCAGTAGGGCGCTGTCGAGCGCCGGGCCGGGACGGCGGTGCTGCTGCAGGGTGGCGAGTAGCTCCAGCCAGCCACTCAGGGTGTCGGGTGGTGGCTCTACCGCGAGCATGCGCAACTCTTCGAGGCTGAAGTGGCTCAATGCCTCCCAGAGGGCCTGTTGGTTGTCGACGATGTCACCCTCGTGCACCAGGTAACCCTCGGCGGCGACCCGCTCCTGGGCACTGGCCAGGTAATTCTGCTGGGCGTTGTAGGCGGCGGCGCGCAGGCGGTGGTAGCGGGCGTAGAGGTCGCGCTCACTGTTGGGTGCCAGCGGTGTGGCGAGGCGCTGCAGGGCGCGGTCTGGGGCGCTCTCCAGCAGCAGTTCGGCGTGCAGCAGTTGGCCGCGCATCTGCAGGCGCGGACTGGCACGGCTCAGGTCGAGGGCCAACAGGCGCCGCTGTGCCCCGGCGCGGTCACCGGCCTGGAGCTGGGCCTCGATGGCGCGTAGTTGATAGTCGAGACGGGTCTCGGCGCTCAGCCCGTCATGGCTGGCCAACTGGGTGAAGCGCTGTGCTGCTTCCGCATAGCGTCCGGTGTTGTAGGCCGAGACCGCGGCACGTAGGGCCGGGTCCTCGGTCTGCACCGTTTGGCGGGTTTGCGAGGGGGTACAGGCGGCCAGCAGCAGCGCCAGGGAGAGGATCCAGGGTGTTTTGCGCATGGAGAGTTCGGCCAGAGGGTCTCGGATCTTTTATGATCGGCAAATGAATTCCCACAGTATCTTGTCGAGGTAACTCAGTGTCAATTGAAGCCGGAACCCTCTATGTAGTGGCTACACCCATCGGCAATCTGGGGGATATGAGCCCGCGGGCGCAGCAGGTGCTTGCCGAGGTGGCGTTGATCGCCGCCGAAGATACCCGCCACAGCGCCCCGCTGTTGCGTCACTTCGGTATCCAGACCAAGCTCATCGCCCTGCACGACCACAACGAGCGCCAGGCGAGTGACGCGCTGATCCGCCGCCTGCAGGAGGGGGCGAGCATCGCCCTTATCTCCGATGCCGGTACCCCGCTCATCAGCGACCCCGGCTACCACTTCGTCAGCCGTGCGCGGGCCGCCGGGGTGGCGGTCTCACCGGTTCCAGGGGCGAGTGCGGTGATGGCGGTGCTCTCGGTGGCCGGTATGGCCACCGATCGTTTCGCCTTCGAGGGTTTTCTGCCGCCTAAGCAGGCGGCGCGCCACAGCCAACTGCAGCACCTCGCCAGCGAGCCGCGCACCCTGGTGTTCTACGAGTCGCCACGTCGGGTGCAAGAGGCGCTCGCCGACCTGCTCGACACCTTCGGTCCCGAGCGCGAGGCGGTGGTGGCGCGCGAGTTGACCAAGCAGTTCGAGACCATCCGCAAGGGCCGCCTGGGCGAGCTCAATGCCTGGTTCGCCGAGAACCCAGAGCAGTGTCGCGGGGAGTTCGTACTGGTCGTGGCCGGGGCGCCTGCGCAGGAGGGTGATGCACTCGACCCGGAGGCGCGGCGCATCGTCGAGCTGCTCGCCGAGGAGCTGCCGAAGAAGCAGGCCGCCGCCCTTGCCGCACGTATCTGCGGGGCCAAGCGCAACCGCCTCTACGACCATCTATTGGCGCGCGAGGCGTAGCCCCTTGCCAGTGCCGGGCCGGGCGCGTAAGGTGCGCGCCGGGAGTGGGCCAGACAGTCGCTGTGGGGGTAACCCCGTGGAGGAAAGTCCGGGCTCCGTAGGGCAGGGTGCCAGGTAACGCCTGGGCGGCGTGAGCCGACGGAAAGTGCAGCAGAGAGCAGACCGCCTAAGTGGCTTCGGCCACCGGTAAGGGTGAAAGGGTGCGGTAAGAGCGCACCGCACGGGTGGCAACACTCCGTGGCTAGGTAAACCCCACCTGGAGCAAGACCAAATAGGGGAACATCTGTAGCGATACAGGACGTGTGGCCCGCACGGTTCCCGGGTAGGTCGCTTGAGCCCGTGGGTGACCACGGGCCTAGATGAATGGCTGTCTACGACAGAACCCGGCTTATCGGCCGACTCCCCCTTCTTCCCCCGCGAGCACGCCGGCACCACGCCGGTGTGGGCGCCCTCTTCTATCTATCTATCTATATGCCCATATGCGCCTGCGCGAGTGCGGCCTCCACTCCCTCCCACCACAGGCGTGGATCTACCCCACAACACCCCACCTCTTCCCCGCTGGGCGCACGGTAGTGCGCGATGCATGTCACTTTTTGTGACATTTCTTTGATCTCTGATTTTTGCTTAATCTAATAAAAACAATATCTTAACGACTTCATTTAATGTTGTTTATTAGGTATATCCCGGTGCGGTTTACCCTTTATTGATACCCCGATGTGCCCAATTTTTGTAAATGCTCAATTAATCCAATAAGTTGCGCATTTTTTTGTAAGCAACTGTGAAGAAAATGGTTCAACATCCTGTTGGAAAAGACTTCTTTAATACCCTGCCACACCCTCATCTCCACTCTTGTGAACTGTTCCTAAGTATCTGACTACAAAGGCCTATTTCACCCAATTTAACAACAGTTTTCCTTGACACCAGTAGGCCGAACAGACGATAGTGGTGGTAAGTGGAGAAAAGTGGATCGAATTGGATTAATCCCACGGTACAGTGGGGGCCAAGGGCAGGAGAAGCATCAGGTGTTTACGGGGTTATCGGATATCGCGATGGATGGAAAGGGCCGCCTGGCCATGCCCGCCCGTTTCCGCGCCCCGCTGTTGGACGAAGAGGGGGGGCGTCTCACGCTCACCATCGATATCGAAGAGACCTGTCTGCTCATCTACCCCGCCTCCGAGTGGCAGGTGCTGGCCGCCAAGCTGGCCGCACTGCCCTCACTCAACCCGCAGGCCCGGCGCATCCAACGCCTGGTTCTGGGCCACGCCCACGAAGTGGAGATGGATACCAATGGCCGCATCCTCCTCCCCGCCCCGCTGCGCGAATTCGCCGGTCTGGACAAGCACCTGGTGCTGGTGGGGCAGGGGCGCAAGTTCGAACTGTGGGACCAGGCCCACTGGCGCGCCCAGCGTGACCAGTGGCTCGAAGAGGAGCGCAACGGCGCCCATGGCGAGATGATCCCAGAGCTCTCCAGCCTCTCCCTATAAGCATAACGATGACACGGGCCCACCCCTCGCGGGGCGGGCAGGACAACTACGGACCGCCAGCGCGATAGCAGCCCAATGAGCGAGACCTTCAGCCACAACCCGGTACTCCTGAGCGCCTGCCTCGATGGGTTGGCGTTGCGTGCCAACGGCTGCTACCTCGACGGCACCTTCGGGCGTGGCGGCCATAGCCGCGCGCTGCTCGCCCAGCTCGGTCCCGAGGGGCGGCTGTGGGTCAGCGACAAGGACCCCGAGGCCCTCGCCGTGGCCCGGGCCTTGGCAGACGAGGATGGCCGCGTGCAGGTGGTGGCCGGTAGCTTCCTTGGTCTGCTCGATGCCGTGCGCGAGGCGGGACTGGTGGGCAAGGTCGACGGCATCCTGCTCGACCTCGGCGTCTCCTCCCCCCAGCTCGACGATGCCGCGCGCGGCTTCAGTTTCCGCCTCGACGGCCCGCTCGACATGCGCATGGACCCCACCCGTGGCCAGAGCGCCGCCGACTGGCTGGCCCACGCCGAGGCGGGCGAGATCGCCCGCGTGCTCAAGGAGTACGGCGAGGAGCGCTTTGCCAAGCGCATCGCCAACGCCATCGTCGCCCAGCGCAAGGGGAAGGGGGCCGTGCGCACTACTGCCGAGTTGGCCGCCGTGGTGAGTGCCGCCAACCCCAAGTGGGAGCGCGACAAACACCCCGCCACGCGCAGCTTTCAGGCGATCCGCATCCACATCAACGGTGAGCTGGACGAACTCGACGACTTCCTCGCCCAGGCCATCGGTGTGCTCGCCCCCGCGGGGCGCCTGGCGATCATCAGCTTCCACTCCCTGGAAGATCGCCGCGTCAAGCAGTTCCTGCGTGATCAGGCCAAAGGCGACGACTATCCACCGGACATGCCTATCCCGGCCCACGCCCTGCACCCTAAGGTGCGACTGGTGGGCAAGGCGATCCGCGCCGATGCCGACGAACTGGCACTCAACCCGCGCGCACGCAGTGCCGTGCTGCGTGTGGCCGAGCGCCTGGTCGAGGGGGGGGCGTGATGGAGCGTCTCGTCACCCCACTCGGTCTCGGCCTGCTGGTGCTCGCCAGCGCCATGCTGCTGGTCTACTACCGCTACGAGGCGCGGCGTGAGTTCGTGCAGTTGCAGAGCCTGCGCAACGATGCCGCCGACCTGCGTACCGAATGGAGTCGTCTGCAGCTGGAGCGCACCACCCTCTCCGACCCGCGTCGCATCGAGCCGCTGGCACAGGAGCGCCTGCAGATGCAGCGTCCCAGCGGCGCACAGTTTCAGGTGCTGAAGCCATGAGCGGCGCGCAGCTTCCCCCCACCGCGCCGGGTCGGCGTCAGTTCGCCATCGGTCTCATCGCAGTGATGCTCGGTGCGCTGATGTCGCGTGCCTTCTATCTGCACATCCTCGACCAGGATCACCTCCAGGCCCAGGGCGAGAAGCGCCACCTGCGCACCCAGGCGCTGCCCGCCGCCCGCGGCATCATCTACGACCGCAACGGTGAGCCGCTGGCGGTGAGCACCCGGGTGGAGACGGTCAACGGTGAGCCGGAGGAGCTGGTGCTGCAACGCGAGCAACTGCCGCGCCTGGCCCGCCTGGTGGGCTGGGACAGCGCCGAGCTGACCGAGGAGTTGGAGCGTCGCGCCTGTCGCAAGGAGGGGAGCAAACACATCTTCCTCAAGCGCAACGCCAACCCTACCCTGGTGCGCCGTGTCGAGGCGCTGGGCATCGAGGGGATCTTCACCGAGCCCGGTGAGCGCCGCTTCTATCCCGCCGCCGAGATCCCCGCCAACATCGTCGGTTTCACCGACCTCAACGGCAAGGGGTTGGAGGGGGTCGAGTACGTCTACAATCAGCGCCTGGCCGGCAGTGCTGGCTCCGAGCGGGTGATCCGCGATAACCACAAGCGCACCGTGGAGCGTGTGGAGATCGTCGAGGAGGCGCGTAACGGCGAGGACCTCTACCTCAGCATCGATCGCCGTTTGCAGTATCTGGCCATGCGCGCGCTGGAGAAGAGCGTGCGCAACAATGGCGCACGCGGTGGCTCTGTGGTGGTACTCGACGCCACCACCGGTGAGTTGTTGGCGCTGGCCAACCAGCCCACCTTCAACCCCAACGACAATAAGGACTGGATCGTCGACCACTACCGCAACCGCGCGGTGACCGACACCTTCGAGCCCGGCTCCACGATCAAGCCCTTCACCATCGCCGCGGCCATCGACAGCGGTCGCTTCACCGAGCAGGACCTGATCGACACCACCCCAGGCTATATGATGCTGGCCGGCTACCGCATCAGCGACGCGCGCAACTATGGGCGCATCGATATGGCTACCATCATCCAGAAGTCGAGCAACGTCGGCGCCGCCAAGGTGGCGATGGAGCTCAAGGCCGAGCAGCTGCACCACATGCTCACCCAGGTGGGATTCGGCGAACGCACCAGCAGCGCCGCACCGGGAGAGGAGTACCCCTTCCCGGGCGAGGCGAAGGGGCACCTCAAGCCCTACCGCGAGTGGCAGAGGGTGGAGCAGGCGACCATGTCCTACGGCTACGGCTTCTCCGCCACCGCACTGCAGTTGGCCAAGGCCTACGCCGTGCTCGCCGATCATGGGCGCATGCACCCGATCCGGCTGCTGCGCCTGGAACCCGGCAGCGAGGTCCCGACCACCCAGGTGATCACCCTGGAGACCGCGCGCATCGTGCAGGGCATGCTTGAGAGTGTGGTCGCTGCTGGTGGAACGGGCACTGGCGCCCAGGTGCCCGGTTATCGCATCGCCGGTAAAACCGGCACGGTGCGCAAGGCCCATGACGGAGGCTATGAAGAGGAGCGTTATCGTGCCCTCTTCGCTGGCTTCGCCCCCGCCTCCAACCCACGCATCGTGGTGGTGGTGGTGCTCGACGAGCCGAGCGGCCACTACTACTACGGTGGCGAGGTGGCCGCGCCCATCTTCGCCGAGGTGACCGCTGGCGCCCTGCGCCTGCTGGACATCCCGCCGGACCGTCCACTGGAGCTGCTGCGCATGGCCAGTGCGGGGGGGAAGTCATGAGCAGACCGATCGCCCCCTGGCGTCTCGATGCGCTGCTCGACGGCTACGCCCAGGTGCCTGCGGCGTTGGCGGGGCTGAGTGTCAGTGGCATCGCCAGCGACAGCCGACAGGTGCGCCCCGGTGACCTCTTCCTCGCCCTGCCCGGGGTCTATGGGCACGGTGCCCCGCGCATCCCCATGGCGCGTGCCAACGGTGCATTGGCGGTGGTGGTCGACCCCAGCGGGCTCGACGCCGACGCGCGCGAGGCACTGCAGGGGCCCGAGCTGATCATCGCCGAGGGGCTGTGGGCCAACCTCGGCCACATCGCCGAGCGCTTCTATGCCCACCCCTCGCGCGCGCTGACGCTCATCGGCATCACCGGCACCAACGGCAAGACCTCGGTGAGCCACTACATCGCCGAGGCGCTCGACCTGCTCGGTAGCCCCGCCGCGGTGGTCGGTACCTTGGGGGCCGGGCGCCCCGGCGCGCTGATCGACTTCGGCAAGACCACCCCCGACGCCATCACCCTGAGCCGCACCCTGGCCGAGCTGCGCGACGCGGGTATCGCCTGCGTGGTGATGGAGGTCTCCTCCCACGGCCTGACCCAGGGGCGGGTCCAGGGGATGGCCTTCGACCAGGTGGTCTTCACCAACCTGACCCAAGACCACCTCGACTACCACGGCGACATGGCCGCCTATGGTGCCGCGAAGGCGCTGCTGTTCCGCCTACCCGGGGTACGCCGTGCCGTACTCAATCGCGACGACCCCTTCTCCGCTGAACTCTTGGCGCTGCTCCCCGAGGGGTGCGAGGTGCTCGGCTTCAGCCTGGAGCAGGCGCTCGACAGCGCCCTGCAGGGGGTGTTGTTGAGTCTCGCACCGAGTGGGTTGCAGCTGCGCCTCGAACTGGACGGTGAGGTGGCCGAACTGCGTGCCGCCCTGCTCGGGCGTTTCAACGCCGCCAACCTGCTCGCCGCTGCCGGTGTGCTGCACGGTATGGGCTACCCGCTCGACGCCATCGCCAACGCCCTGGCCAAGGTGCGCGCCGTGCCTGGGCGCATGCAGTTGGTGAGTAGCACGGCGCAGACCCCGCAGGTGGTGGTCGACTTTGCCCATACCCCCGATGCCTTGGAGCAGGTGCTCGGTGCACTGCGCGGGCATACCGACGGCATGCTGCACTGCGTGTTCGGTTGCGGTGGTGACCGCGACGCCCAGAAGCGTCCGTTGATGGGGGCCATCGCCGAGCGCCTCGCCGACGCCCTCTGGGTCACCGATGACAACCCACGCAGCGAGCCCCCCAGCGCCATCGTGCGGCAGATCCTCGCCGGCATGCTCACCCCCGAGGTGGCGCACGTGATCCACGACCGCGCGCTGGCCATCCGCACCGCCATCGGCGCCTCCGCGGTGGGGGATGTGGTGTTGCTGGCCGGCAAGGGGCACGAACCCTACCAGGAGGTAGCCGGTGAGCGCCGCCCCTTCCACGACCTGGCCGAGGCCCACGCCGCGCTGGCACTCTACCGCCGCGAGGTGACCCATGATTGAAGGGATCGTGACCCGCCTGAGTCAGGCCGCCGCGTGGTGCGGTGGCGTGCTGCACGGTGCCGACCTGACGTTTCACGGCGTCACCAGCGACAGCCGCGCGGTGCGTCCGGGCAACCTCTTCATCGCCCTGCAGGGCCCCAACCACGACGGCCACGACCACGTCGGCGCGGCGCTCGCCGCCGGTGCCGTGGCGGCCTTGGTGCAGCGCCCCTGTGGCGGTGCGAGTGAACTACAGGTGGCCGACAGTCGCCTCGCCCTCGGTCGCCTCGGCGCCGCCTGGCGTCGCCACCTCGGTACCCCCTTGGTGGCCGTCACCGGCTCCAACGGGAAGACCACCGTCAAGGAGATGGTCGCCGCCATCCTCGCCACGCGTGGGCCGGTGTTGGCCACCCAGGGCAATCTGAACAACGACCTCGGTGTACCCCTGACCCTGCTGCGCCTCACCCCAGAGCATCACTTCGCGGTGATCGAGATGGGGGCCAACCACCCCGGTGAGATCGCCTATCTCACCAGCTTGGCCACGCCGGACGTGGGGGTGATCACCGGCGTCGGCCCGGCGCATCTGGAGGGCTTCGGCTCCCTGCGCGGTGTCGCCGAGGCCAAGGGTGAGCTCTACATCGGCCTGGGCGAAGGGGCCATCGCGGTGGTCAATCGCGACGAGCCGTTCGCCGAGCTCTGGCTCGATCACCTCGGTCGACGCCGGACCCTGGGCTTCTCCGTGGCGGGCGAGGCGGCGGTGCACGCCGCCTGGGTGGGGGAGGGCGAGACGGTGACCCTGCACTACGGTAGCGCCACCTTCGCCTTCACCCCGCCGCTGCCCGGGCGCCACAACCTGAGCAACGCCCTGGCTGCCGCCGCCTGCGCCTTCGCCCTCGGCGTACCGGGTGCGGCGGTGGTGGAGGGGCTTACGCACCTCGCCCCGGTGCGTGGACGCCTACAGCAGCGCCGTGCCGATGGCGGTGCGCGGGTGCTCGACGACAGCTACAACGCCAACCCCGGCTCTATGTTCGCCGCTATCGAGGTGCTGGCCGCCCGCCCTGGGCGTCGTCTGCTGGCCATCGGCGATATGGCCGAGCTGGGTGCCGATGCCCGCCGCCTGCACGCCGAGGTGGGCGAACGGGCACGGCAGGCGGGGATCGATGCGCTCTACGCCATCGGCCCCATGAGCCTGGCGGCGGTGGAGGCCTACGGCGACGGTGCGCGCCACTTCGAGGATATGGCGCCGTTGGTGGAGAGACTGGCGGCGGAGATGAACGACGCGAACACCACCCTACTCATCAAGGGTTCACGCAGTGCGCGCATGGAGCGTCTGGTCGACGCCCTGTGCCGTGAGGGAAAGCAGTAAACCATGCTCTACTATCTTGCCGATTTCCTGAGCAGCCACTACAGCGGCTTCAACCTGTTTCAGTACCTCACCTTCCGGGCGATCCTCGGGGTGCTGAGCGCGCTGCTCATCTCCTTGGTCTTCGGGCCCTGGATGATCCGCAAGCTCAGCTACCTACAGGTGGGCCAGTTCGTGCGTGACGACGGCCCCGAGAGTCACCTGAAGAAGGCCGGTACACCGACCATGGGCGGCACACTGATCCTCACCGCCATCGGTGTCGCCACGCTGCTCTGGGCCGACCTCTCCAACCGCTACGTCTGGGTGGTGCTATTCACCACCCTGGCCTTCGGTGCCATCGGCTGGGTCGACGACTACCGCAAGCTGGTGAAGCGCCAATCGATGGGGCTGAGCAGCAAGGAGAAGTATTTGTGGCAGTCGCTGGCCGGGTTCGGTGTGGCGATCTTTCTCTACGCCACGGCGCAGACCCCGGCCGAAACCACGCTGATCATCCCCTTCTTCAAGGAGGTGGCGATCCCGCTCGGCATCGGCTTCATCATCCTCACCTACCTGGTGGTGGTGGGTAGCAGCAATGCGGTCAACCTCACCGATGGCCTCGACGGCCTGGCCATCATGCCCACGGTGATGGTCAGCGGCGCCCTCGGGGTCTTCGCCTACGTCACCGGCAACATCAAGTTCGCCACCTACCTGGCTATCCCCTATGTGCCGGGTGTGGGTGAACTGGTGATCTTCTGTGGCGCCATGGTCGGAGCCGGGCTCGGCTTTCTCTGGTTCAACACCTACCCGGCGCAGGTCTTCATGGGCGACGTGGGGGCCCTGGCGCTGGGCGCCGCCCTCGGCATCGTCGCCGTGCTGGTACGCCAAGAGCTGGTGCTGGTGATCATGGGCGGGGTGTTCGTCATGGAGACGGTCTCGGTGATCCTCCAGGTGGGCTCCTACAAACTCACCGGGCGGCGCATCTTCCGCATGGCGCCGTTGCACCACCACTTCGAACTCAAGGGGTGGCCCGAGCCGCGGGTCATCGTGCGCTTTTGGATCATCACGGTGATCCTGGTGCTGTTTGGTCTGGCCACACTGAAGATTCGGTGAAGTGACGACGATGCACAGCGAACTGGAAACCCTCGGCGCCGCCTCCGCCCCTACCACCCTGGTGGTCGGGCTCGGTGCGACCGGCCTCTCGGTGGCGCGCTTCCTGCACCGCCAAGGGGTGCCGTTCGGCGTGTGCGACAGCCGCGCCGAGCCGCCCGGGGTGAAGGAGCTGCGCCGTGAAATGCCGCAGGTGCTGCTGCACCTGGGGGGGCTCGATGTCTCGCTACTGGCCAGTGCCGAACGTCTGGTGGTGAGTCCGGGGATGGCCCTCGACCTGCCCGAGCTGGCCGCCGCGCGCGCTGCCGGGGTGGAGATCATCGGCGACATCGAACTCTTCGCCCGCCACGCCGAGGCACCGGTGGTGGCCATCACCGGTTCCAACGGCAAGAGCACGGTGACGACCCTGGTAGGGGAGATGGCCAAGGCCGCCGGGGTGCGCGTCGGTGTCGGCGGCAACCTCGGTACCCCAGCCCTCGACCTGCTGCGCGACCCGGAGCCGGAACTCTACGTGCTGGAGCTCTCCAGCTTCCAGTTGGAGAGCACCCGCTCGCTCGCCGCACGTGCCGCCGTGGTGCTCAACCTGAGCGAGGATCACCTCGACCGCCATGGTGAGATGGCCCACTACGCGGCGATCAAGGCGGGTATCTACCGTGGCGCCGAGTGGTGCCTATTCAACGCCGACGACGAGCAGGTGACGGCGATGGCCGACGGCATCGACGCGCCGGTCTTTTTCGGTGGCAGCGCCCCGCGCCGCGAGCAGGATTTCGGCCTGGCCAACGGCTGGCTGCTGCGCGGCAGCGAGCGCCTGATGGCGGTCGAGGAGTTGCGCATCGCCGGTACCCACAACCAGCTCAACGCCCTCGCCGCGCTCGCCCTCGGTGCAGCCGCCGGCCTGCCGATGGCAGTGATGCTGCAGGTGCTGCGTGAGTTCACCGGGCTTGCCCACCGCTGTCAGTGGGTGGCGCAGAAGCGCGGTGCCGTCTGGTACAACGACTCCAAGGGGACCAACGTCGGTGCCTCGTTGGCGGCCCTCGCCGGGGTGCCCGGTGAGAAGGTCGTACTGCTGCTCGGTGGCCTCGGTAAGGGCGCCGACTTCGCCCCGCTGGCCCCGGCCGTGCGTGCGCGTGCCCGCGCCGTGATCCTCTTCGGCCAGGACGCCCCGCTCATCGCCGAGGCACTGCACGGCGCCGCACCGCTGTATCCGGTGAGCGATATGCAGGCCGCCGTGGCGTTGGCCGCCGAGCTGGCCGCGCCCGGCGACGCCGTACTGCTCTCACCGGCCTGCGCCAGCTTCGACCAGTTCGCCAACTACCAGGCGCGGGGGGAGATGTTCGTCGCCGCCGTGGGGGGGCTCACCGATGCGTAGCTGGCAGTTCGACCCGAGCATCCTGGCCATCGCCCTGACCATCATCGGTGTGGGGCTGGTGATGGTCTACTCCTCCTCCGTGGCGGTGGCCGACCACTTGACCGGCAAACCCTACTTTTTCCTCGAACGCCAGGGGGTCTTTACCCTGGTCTCGCTCATCGCCGCCGCGCTGATGTTCCAGGTGCCAATGACCGAGTGGCAGCGCCTCGGTCCCTGGTTGATGGGCGTCGGCGCACTGCTGCTGGTCGTGGTGCTGCTGGTGGGGCGCGATGTGAACGGCAGTACCCGCTGGATCCCACTCGGTAGCTTCAACCTGCAGGTGTCGGAGATGGTCAAGTTGGCCGTAGTGGTCTACATGGCCGGCTACCTGGTGCGTCAGCGCGAGCGCGTGCTGCACCGCATCGGTGGCTTCGCCGCGCCCATGGCGCTGCTCGGCGTGCTGGTGGTGCTGCTGATGTTGGAGCCGGATTTCGGTGCCGCCGTGGTGATGCTGGCCACCGCCATGGGCATGATGTTCCTCGCCGGGGCGCGCATCTGGCTCTTCCTCGCCGTGCTGCTGCCGGGTGTGATGGTGCTAGCGGTGATGGTCTACGGCTCCGAGTATCGCATGCGCCGCATGGCCGGCTTCCTCGACCCCTGGCAGGATCCGACCGGCACTGGCTACCAGCTGATCCAGGCGCTCATCGCCTTTGGGCGTGGTGAGTGGTTCGGCGCCGGGCTCGGTGACAGCGTGCAGAAGTTTTTCTATCTGCCCGAGGCGCATACCGACTTCGTCTTCTCCATCGTCGCCGAGGAGCTGGGGTTGATGGGCACCTGGGGGGTGATCGTGCTCTTCGCCCTGCTCATCTCGCGGGGCTTCGACGTGGCCAAACGTGCCGAGCGTGCGGGCCTCGCGTTCCACACCCACATCGCGCACGGCATCACCCTGTGGTTGGCGATCCAGTCGATCATCAACATCGGCGTGAACATGGGCGCACTGCCGACCAAGGGGTTGACCCTGCCCTTCATGAGTTACGGCGGTAGTAGTCTGCTGAGCAACTGCGTGGCCTTGGCGCTGCTGCTGCGCGTCGACCACGAGGCGCGCGGCGCACTGGGCAAGGCCGGGCGTGGGCCCACGGAGGTGAACGCATGAACGGCGCACGGGTGCTGATCATGGCCGGTGGTACCGGTGGGCATGTCTTCCCCGCCCTGGCGGTGGCCGAGGAGCTGCGCGCACGCGGTGTCGAACTCTGCTGGCTCGGCACGGCGCGCGGGCTGGAGTCGCGCCTCGTGCCCGAGGCGGGTATCGAGCTGGCGCTCATCGATGTGGCCGGGTTGCGTGGCAACGGCCTGCTCGGTTGGCTCGCCGCCCCGTTGCGCGTCGGTCGTGCCCTGTGGCAGGCGCTCGGTGTGGTGCGGCGCTTTCGCCCCACCGCCGTGCTCGGCATGGGCGGTTTCGTCACCGGTCCCGGTGGCGTGGCCGCCTGGCTCGCGCGCGTGCCACTGCTGATCCACGAACAGAATGCCATCGCTGGCCTCACCAATCGGCTGTTGGCCCCATTGGCACGTGGCGTGTTCGCTGCGTTCCCACACGCCTTCGGGCGCCGTGCGGGGGTGGTGGAGGTGGGCAATCCGGTGCGCCTGGCCATCGCTACGCTCCCCTCGCCGCAGGAGCGTCTGCGTGACCGCGAGGGCGCGTTGCGCCTGCTGGTGGTGGGTGGCAGCCTCGGTGCGCTGGCGCTGAACCAGACGGTCCCCGCCGCCCTGGCGCTGCTCGGTGAGGCGCAGCGGCCACAGGTGTGGCACCAGACCGGTGAGCGCACCCTGGAGGCCGCCAAGGTGGCCTACGCCGAGGCCGGGGTGAGGGCCGAAGTGGTGCCCTTTATCGACGACATGGCCGAGGCCTATGCCTGGGCCGATCTGGTCCTCTGCCGTGCCGGCGCGCTCACGGTGAGCGAGTTGGCCGCCGCTGGGGTGGCGGCACTGCTGGTGCCCTATCCGCACGCGGTGGACGACCACCAGACCCACAATGCGCGCTGGCTGTGCGACGCGGGGGCCGCCGAGCTGCTGCCGCAGGCGAGCCTGGCGGCGACATCGCTCGCCGAGCGCCTATGCGAATTCAATGGCGCGAGCGGGCGCGAGCGTCTCTGTGCGATGGCCGAGCGCGGACGCGCCCTGGCCCATCTGGAGGCGACCAAACGGGTGGCCGACGCCTGCCTGCAGGCCCCGGCCCGAGGGGTGATCGAAGGGGAGCGAGATGCATAACGAGAACGACAAGGCGACCACCCCAATGGCGGTGAAGAGCATGGTCATGGGGCGCATTCACTGTATCTACATGGTCGGCATCGGTGGTGCCGGCATGGGTGGCATCGCCGAGGTGCTGCTCAACCTGGGCTACAAGGTGGGGGGCTCCGACCTGCGTCTGAATGCCGTCACCGAGCGCCTGGTGAGCCTCGGCGCGACGGTGCACGTGGGCCACGCCGCCGAGCAGATCGAGGGCTGCGACGTGGTGGTCACCTCCAGTGCGGTGAAGCAGGACAACCCCGAGGTGGTGGCGGCGCATGCGCGGCACATCCCGGTGATCCCGCGCGCCGAGATGCTCGCCGAGCTGATGCGCTTTCGCCACGGCATCGCCGTGGCCGGGACCCACGGCAAGACCACGACCACCAGCCTCATCGCCAGCCTGATGGCCGAAGGCGGGCTCGACCCGACCTTCGTCATCGGTGGCCGACTCAACTCCTGGGGCAGCAATGCGCGCCTCGGTGCCAGCCACTACCTGGTGGCCGAGGCGGACGAGAGCGATGCCTCGTTCCTCTATCTACAGCCGCTCACCGCCGTGGTCACCAACATCGACGCGGACCATATGGACACCTATGGCGGCGACTTCGACCAGTTGCGCAAGACCTTCATCGAGTTCCTCCACCACCTGCCGTTCTACGGCCTCGCCGTGCTCTGTATCGATGACGCCGAAGTGGCGCGTCTGCTCCCCGATGTGGCCAGCCCGGTGCGCACCTATGGCCTCGGCGAAGAGGCGGATGTGCGTGCCGTGCAGATCCGCCCCGAGCAGTTGCGCACCCGCTTCGTGGTGCTGCAGGCGGGCTTTGCCAAGCTGGAGGTGGTGCTCAACATGCCCGGCCTGCACAACGTGCGTAACGCCCTCGCCGCCATCGCCGTGGCGCGCGAGTGTGGGGTGAGCGATGCGGCCATCGTCAAGGCACTCGGTGAGTTCACCGGCGTCGGGCGCCGCTTCCAGTTGCATGGGGAGTTGGCCACTGCCAGCGCCCGTGGCATCACCCTGGTGGACGACTACGGCCACCACCCCACCGAGGTGGCGGCGACCTTGGCCGCGGCCCGTGGCGCCTGGCCCGAGCGGCGCCTAGTGCTGCTGTTCCAACCGCACCGCTTTACCCGTACCCGTGACCTGTTCGACGACTTTACCGAGGTGCTCTCCAACTGTGACCTGCTGCTGATGCTGGAGGTCTACTCCGCCGGTGAACACCCTATCGCCGGGGCCGACAGTCGCTCCCTGTGTCGCAACATCCGCCTCCGTGGCCAGGTCGACCCGCTGCTCATCAGCGACAAAGGCGAGATCGAGGAGCTACTCGCCGGGGTGCTGGAGGAGGGCGACGTGCTCCTCACCATGGGCGCTGGGGATGTGGGGCAGATCGCACCGCGCCTAGCCCAGAGCCTGGGGGTGAAGGGGTGAACGCCGTGCTGCAGGCAGCACATCGGCGTGGCGAACTGCGCCACGCCGAGCCGATGGCGCGCCACACCACGTGGCGTGTCGGCGGCCCTGCGGCCTGCTGGTACGCCCCCGCCGACCTGGAGGACCTGGCGCTGTTCCTCGCCGAGCGGGTCGCGGAGACGCCGCTCTACTGGGTCGGCCTCGGGAGCAATCTGCTGGTGCGTGATGGCGGTCTCTCCGGCTGCGTCATCGCCACCAGTGGGGTGCTCAATGGCCTGGCGCTGGAGGGCGAGACGCTGTACGTCGAGGCCGGGGTGAGTTGCGCCAAGCTGGCGCGCTTCGCCTCTCGCCACGACCGTGTTGGCGCCGAGTTTTTGGCCGGTATCCCCGGCACCTTGGGGGGCGCGTTGGCGATGAACGCCGGTTGTTTCGGCGGCGAGACCTGGCCCCTGGTGACGCGGGTCGAGACCCTCGACGCCCAGGGCGTGCGTCGGGTGCGCGGTGTGGAGGATTTCCAGGTGGGTTACCGCCAGGTGCGCGGTCCCGAGGGGGAGTGGTTCGTCGCCGCCTGGCTGCAGTTGGCCAACGGCGATGGCGCCGCCGCTGCCGAGCGGGTGCGTGCGCTGCTCGATAGACGCGCCGCCACTCAGCCGGTGGGTACGGCCAACGCCGGGTCGGTGTTCCGTAACCCCGAGGGTGACTTTGCCGCACGCCTGATCGAGGCGGCGGGGCTCAAGGGGCACACCCTCGGTGGGGCGCGGGTCTCGCCCAAGCACGCCAACTTCATCGTCAACGAGGGGGGGGCGAGTGCGGCGGATATCGAGGATTTGATCGCGCTGGTGCGCGACGAGGTGGTCGCCCGTTTCGGCGTGCGACTGGAGACCGAGGTGAAGATCGTGGGCGAGAGGGGTTGAGCATGGCGCAGGTGCAGGCAGGGGCGTTCGGGAAAGTGGCGGTGCTCTTTGGGGGCAACTCCGCCGAACGCGAGGTGTCGCTGAAGAGTGGCAATGCCGTGCTCGCTGCGCTGCAGCGTGGCGGGGTGGATGCCCATGGCATCGACGCCCAGGGTGATGCCTGGCTCGGGCGTCTGCGCGCCGAGGGGTTCGAGCGGGTCTTCATCGTGTTGCACGGGCGTGGCGGTGAGGACGGCGGCCTGCAGGGTGCGCTGGAGTTGCTCGGCCTGCCCTATACCGGCAGTGGTGTGCTCGCCTCCTCGTTGGGGATGGACAAGCGCCGTACCAAGCAGCTCTGGATCGGGGCCGGGTTGCCGACCCCCGCCTTCGCCATGGCCGCCTGCACCACCGAACTGCCGGCCATCGCCGAGCGCCTCGGTCTGCCGCTGATGGTCAAGCCGAGTCACGAGGGGTCGAGCATCGGGATCAGCAAGGTGCATGACCTGAGCCAGTTGGAGGTGGCCTACGACGCCGCCGCGCGCTACGACAGTGAGGTGCTGATCGAGCAGTGCATCCAGGGGGCGGAGTACACCGTGGCGTTGCTTGCCGGTGAGGCGCTGCCGCCGATCCGACTGGAGACCCCCAACACCTTCTATGACTACCAGGCCAAATACCTGGCCGACAGCACCCGCTACCTCTGCCCCTGCGGCCTCGACGCCGCGGCCGAGGCGCAGCTGAAGGGACTCGCCGAGCGTGCCTTCGCTGCGGTGGGGGCGAAGGGGTGGGGTCGGGTGGATGTGATGGCCGATGCCGAGGGGCGCTTCTGGCCCATCGAGATCAACACGGTACCGGGCATGACCGACCACAGTCTGGTGCCCATGGCGGCCCGTGTCGCGGGTATCGATTTCGACACTTTGGTATTGCGCATTCTGGCGCAGACCCTGGGCCAGGAGGGCTGATACGTTGAGCACGCCGAGCGCCCTGCACCACCTCGGAGTACGCCTGTTGCTGGCCTTCGGCCTGCCGCTGCTGGCCTGGTTGGTGGGGCGTGCCTGGCTGCTCGACCCGGCTCACTTCCCGCTGCGCAACATCCTCATCAGTGGCGAGATGCAGCGGGTGACCCAGGCGGAGCTGCGTGCTGCAGTCTCGCCCTTCGAGGGTGAGGGGTTCTTCGGCCTCGACCTGGAGGCGTTGCGTGGCACCCTGCGTGACCTGCCCTGGGTGCGTGATGCCGAGGTGTCGCGGCAGTGGCCCGATGCGGTGAACATCCGCGTCTACGAGCAGCAGCCGCTGGCCACCTGGGGCGCGCAGGATCTGATCAACCAGGCCGGGGAGCGCTTCAGCGTCCCGGCGCAGCCGGACGGTCTGCCGCGACTGAGCGGGCCAGAGGGCTACGAGGCGCAGACGGTCGACCATCTGCGTGGCTGGGGCGGCGAGCTACAGGCAGTGGGTCTGTCGCTCAGCGAGCTGACCCTGGATGAGCGTTTGGTGTGGCACCTGACCCTGGCCAACGGCCTGCAGGTGACCCTGGGACGGGAGGAGCTGGAGCAGCGGATGGCGCGCCTTGTGCAAGCCTATCCACGCCTGCTGGCGCACTCCCTGCAAAAGATCGAGCGGGTGGATTTGCGTTACCCCAATGGCCTGGCCATCGCCTGGCGCGCTGGGCAGATGCCTCAGACGGTGGGTGCAGGGGAGGGATGAGTGTGATGAGAAGAGAGCCGGAACGCGAGCGCATCGTTGCCCTCGACATCGGCACCTCCAAGGTGGTGGTGTTGGTGGCGGAGGTGAACGAGCTGGACGAACTGGAGGTGATCGGTGTCGGTAAGCACGCCTCCGACGGCCTGAAGAAGGGCATGGTGGTGAACATCGACGCCACCGTGCACTCCATCCAGCGCGCGGTGGCCGAGGCGGAGCTGATGCTCGATGCGCGCATCCACTCGGTCTTCACCGGCATCGCCGGCAGCCACATCAAGAGCCTCAACTCCCACGGTATCGTCGCCATCCGCGACGGTGAGGTGGACGCGGACGATGTGGAGCGGGTGATGGAGGCGGCGGGCGCGGTGGCGTTGCCGGCCGAGATGAAGACCCTGCACGTGCTGCCGCAAGAGTTCATCGTCGACGACCACGAGGGTGTGAGCGACCCCATCGGGATGGCCGGCACCCGCCTGGAGGCGCGTGTGCACATGGTCACCGGCGCGGTGAGTGCGGCGCAGAACATCGTCAAGTGTGTGGAGCGCTGCGGTCTGCGCGAGGAGGATATGGTGTTGCAGCCGCTCGCCTCCAGCCACGCGGTGCTCACCGACGAAGAGCGTGAGTTGGGTGTTTGTCTGGTCGATATCGGTGGTGGTACCACGGATCTGGCCATCTTCACCCACGGGGCGATCCGCCATACCGCGGTGATCCCGGTGGCCGGCGACTACGTCACCAACGACATCGCCGTGGCACTGCGCACCTCGACGCACCATGCGGAGGCACTGAAGCTGGCCGAGGCGGGGCTCTTCCCCTCGCGCATCCGGCCCGAGGCGACGGTGGAGGTGGTGCGGGTCGGGGACAAGCAGGTACAGGTGGTGCCTAAGCAGCACCTGGCCGAGGTGGTAGGAGCGCGCTACGAGGAGATCTTCTCCCTGGTGCGCGATGAGCTGCGCAAGAGTGGTCTGGCCGGGATGATCCCCGCAGGGGTCGTCCTGACCGGCGGCAGCTCACAGGTTCCCGGTGCCTGTGAGATGGCGCGTGAGGTCCTGGGTACGGCGGTGCGCCTCGGCCTGCCGCAGGGGATTACCGGGTACGGGGACGTGATTGACAGTCCGGTCTACGCCACGGGCGTGGGTCTACTGCTGCACGGGCGGCGGAATCGTCCGCAGGCCCCCCAGGGGCTCTCTGCCGAGGGTGGGATGCTGGCGCTATGGAAGCGCATGAAGAGTTGGTTTCAGGGCAATTTTTAAAACGGGCCCAAAAGCCGGAGCCTTTAGGGCTCGTTTAACAACTAGCAATGAGCAATACATACAAGGTTGCAAGTGAGGTGTGGCAATGTTTGAACTAATGGATACGCATGCACAGAACGCGGTGATCAAGGTCATTGGTGTCGGTGGCGGCGGCGGTAACGCCGTGGACCACATGGTCACCCAGCAGATCGAGGGCGTGGATTTCATCTGCGCCAACACCGATGCACAGGCCCTGCGCCGCGCCTCCGAAGGGCGTACCGTGCTGCAGATCGGCAGCGGGATCACCAAGGGTCTCGGTGCTGGCGCCAACCCGGATATCGGTCGCAAGGCCGCCGAGGAGGACCGTGAGCGCCTGATCGAGGTGCTGAGTGGTTCCGACATGGTCTTCATCACCGCCGGCATGGGTGGTGGCACCGGTACCGGTGCCGCGCCCATCGTCGCCCAGGTGGCCAAGGAGCTCGGGATTCTCACCGTCGCCGTGGTGACCAAGCCCTTCCCCTTCGAGGGGCGTAAGCGTACCGATGTGGCCGATGCCGGCATCGAGCAGCTCAAGCAGTACGTCGATTCGCTGATCACCATTCCCAACGACAAGCTCCTCAGCGTGCTGGGCAAGAACTGCTCCCTGCTCAACGCCTTCAAGGCGGCCAACGATGTGCTGCTGGGTGCGGTGGCCGGCATCGCCGAGCTGATCACCCGCCCCGGCCTCATCAACGTCGACTTCGCCGACGTGCGTACCGTGATGTCCGAGATGGGCATGGCGATGATGGGTACCGGCATCGCCAGCGGCGATGACCGCGCCCGCAAGGCCGCCGAGAAGGCCATCTCCAGCCCGCTGCTGGAGGATGTCGATCTCTCCGGTGCGCGTGGCATCCTGGTCAACGTCACGGCCGGTCTCGACCTCTCCATCGGTGAGTTCGATGAGGTGGGCAACACCATCAAGCACTTCGCCTCCGAGAACGCCTCCGTGGTGGTGGGTACGGTGATCGACCCGGAGATGAGCGACGAGTTGCGCGTCACCGTAGTCGCTACCGGCCTTGGCCAGAAGCGTCCCGACGAGGGGCTGAAGGTCGTGGTGGACAAGGAGCGTGGCGCCGACGCGGATAAGGATGGGTTGCCCGGCGTGCTGCGCAGCCGTTCCGAGACCGGCGGTCGGGGTAGTCGCGATACCGAGGGCTCCCTCGACTATCTGGATATCCCCGCCTTCCTGCGCCGTCAGGCCGACTGAGGTAACTCGGTCACAAAACGAGATGGGCGGCCTAGTGCCGCCCTTCTTTTTTCCCGTCTATTTGCTATTTTACTTAAACATGCAGTGATAACTAGTTGTAAATACGTCACATTTCATATTCGCTGCGTTGACACTTTTTCACCTGCCCGGTAGGCACCACGCCAGGGCCTATGCTAGGATCACGGCATAGTCAATATTCCCTATTGCCAGCATTGCCCCTGCCAAAGGTAGTGCCACTAGAGAGGTTCGTGCCCAATGTTGCGCCAACGCACCCTGAAGAATGTCATCCACGCCACCGGCGTTGGCCTGCACACGGGGGAGAAGATCTATCTCACCCTGCGTCCGGCCCCGGTGGATCGCGGCATCGTCTTCCGCCGTGTCGACCTGGCCGAGCCGGTCGAGATCGACGCCAAGGCCTGCAATGTGGGCGAGACCACCCTCTCCACCACCTTGGTCAAAGATGGGGTGCGTATCTCCACCGTGGAGCATCTCCTCTCGGCCCTGGCTGGCCTCGGTATCGACAACGTCTATGTGGACGTGAGCGCCGCCGAGGTGCCGATCATGGACGGCAGTGCCGGTCCGTTCGTCTTTCTCATCCAGTCGGCCGGTATCTGTGAGCAGGAGGCGCCCAAGCGCTTCATCCGCATCAAGCGCCCGATCCAGCTCAACGATGGCGACAAGTGGGTCCGCTTCGAGCCCTTCGAAGGCTTCAAGGTGACCTTCACCATCGACTTCGACCACCCGGTGTTCAAGGGGCGTGAGCAGGTCTCTTCGCTCGACTTCTCTACTACCTCCTTCGTGCGTGAGGTGAGTCGGGCACGTACCTTCGGTTTCATGAGCCAGATCGAGTCCCTGCGTTCACGCAATCTGGCCCTCGGTGGCAGCCTCGACAACGCCGTGGTGCTCGACGATTTCCGCATCCTCAACGAGGATGGGCTGCGCTACGAGGACGAGTTCGTCAAGCACAAGGTGCTCGATGCCATCGGCGACCTCTATCTGCTCGGCCACAGCCTGATCGGCGCCTTCAGTGGCTACAAGTCTGGCCACGCACTGAACAACCGCCTGCTGCGTACTCTGATGGAGCACCCTGAGGCGTGGGAAGAGGTCACCTTCGACGACCCGCGCAAGGCCCCGATCTCCTACGGTCAGCCGCTGGCCGGGCCCAGCGTCGCCTGAGCCACCATGGGGCGTGCCGTGCGCGCCCCGACCCCCATCACCCCTTGGGTTTGTTGCGTAGATGCTCCGCAAGGCGTAGCAGTGCATTGCGCAACTCGCCCTCTTCGAGCTTCTCCGCGCCGTTGCGCAACTGACTTGCCCCATTCACACTGTAGTGGGGATGTGAGACATGTCTCACATTCTCTGTGGGCGGGAGGAGCTTGATCTTCACACTCTGTATGGTTTTATACTCCGGCTCACGTTTCAGCGCGGCGAGTAGCGACTCGCTGAAGTAGCGCAGACGCGTCGCCCACATGGCATCGTGGGCGTACAGGGTCAGACCCCGGCCATGCAGTGCACCCAGGCTGTAGCTTTGGTGCAACTCCTCTGGCAGCTGCCGATTGAGCAGCCTTTTCAGACGCTCCGCACGTTGTTGGATCGCCTGGTACCCCTTGAGGGGGGAACCGGGTGCGCTGAACAGGCGGGCGATGGGCTCGGGTCGTTTCATCGACGGGCAGGCATGGATTCGGGTAAACTCGAACGGATGCCCAAAGAATACCTGATCGATAGGTTAAGGCAATGAACATCGTACTCATACGTTCCAAGCAGGGGCGCACGTCCCACCTGCACCTCGGGCCCTTCGGCCAGTTGGTGCTCGCGGTGACCTTCCTCGTGGCGCTGCCCGCGGGGGGCTTCTACGCGGGGTACACGCTCACGCGGCCGGTGCAGACGCTGAATCACGAGGAGGTCCTCACCTCTCAGGCGTTACAGATGGAGCTGGAGACCCAGCGCCAGGCCATCGACAGCGCACGCGACGCCGCCGAGTCCAACCTCAATGCCCTGGCCATGCGCCTCGGTGACCTGCAGGCGCGCATCAACCGTATCGACGCGCTCGGTTCACGTCTTATCACCGTCAGTGCCTTGGATGATGGCGAGTTCGACTTCAACCACGACCCCGCCGCCGGTGGCCCTATTACCACCACCGAGCTGCGCCGGGTGGAGGTGAGTGATTTCATCGCCCAGCTCGACCAGCTCTCGCGCCGTGTCGAGGACCGCAACCAGCAGTTGGCGCTGATGGAAGACCTGATGATCAGCTCCAGTGTACACGACGAGCTCTTCCCCTCTGGTCGACCTATCCGCCAGGGGTGGCTCTCCTCCAGCTACGGCTACCGTACCGACCCCTTCGACGGGAAGAAGGAGTTCCACAAGGGCCTCGACTTCGCTGGCAAGGAGGGAGACGAGGTGGTGGCGGTGGCTCGGGGTGTGGTCACTTGGTCGGGTGAGCGCTTTGGCTACGGCAATCTGGTCGAGGTGAATCACGGCAACGGTTATGTCACCCGCTACGGGCACAATAAGGAGAATTTGGTGTCAGTAGGGGATACGGTCGAGCGTGGTCAGGCCATCGCCAAGATGGGTTCCACTGGTCGTTCCACTGGGCCACACGTCCACTACGAGGTGTTGCGCGAGGGTCGACAGGTCAACCCGATCACCTACGTGAAGGCGGCCGCCGACTGATGTTGAGCCCCGGCCCGCTGCGGCCGACCGCCGCTGTTACCAGTTAACCTTCGAGGCGAGGAAGCTGTGCTCGGCATGGCTTCCTCGTTTTGCTTTTTTTACGCAGAAATTTACGGACTATGGTCAACAAACTACTCAGCAAGATCTTCGGTAGCCGCAACGACCGCCTGGTCAAGAAGATGCGCAAGCGCGTCGAGCAGATCAACGCCCTGGAGGCGCAGTTCGAACAGCTCTCGGACGCACAGTTGCAGGACAAGACCGCCGAATTCCGCCAGCGCCTGGCCGCGGGGACGCCCCTCGACGAGCTGCTCCCCGAGGCCTTCGCCGCGGTACGCGAGGCGGGCAAGCGGGTGATGGAGATGCGCCACTACGACGTGCAGTGCATCGGCGGCATGGTGCTCAACGACGGCAAGATCGCCGAGATGAAGACCGGCGAGGGTAAGACGCTGGTGGCGACCCTGGCCGCCTACCTCAACGCCCTGCCGGCGCGCGGTGTGCACGTGGTGACGGTCAACGACTACCTGGCCAAGCGCGACGCCGAGTGGATGGGCAAGATCTACAACTACCTCGGCCTCACGGTCGGCGTGGTGGTGGCGGGGCTCACCCATGCCGAGAAGAAGGCCGCCTATGCCGCCGACATCACCTACGGCACCAACAACGAGTTCGGCTTCGACTACCTGCGTGACAACATGGCCTTCCACAGCGAGGACCGCGTGCAGCGCGACCTCGCCTTCGCCATCGTCGACGAGGTGGACTCCATCCTCATCGACGAGGCGCGCACCCCGTTGATCATCTCCGGCCCCGCCGAGGACAGCTCCGCCCTCTACGCCAAGATCAACACCCTGGTGCCCCACCTCACCCGCCACGAGGGCGAGGAGCGCGACGAGGAGAAGAACTACCTGCCCATGGAGCAGCTCGGCGACTACATGGTCGATGAGAAGAGCCGCCAGGTGCACCTCACCGAGGCGGGTCACCAGCACGTCGAGGAGATGCTCATCGCCGAGGGCCTACTCGCTGAGCACGAGAGCCTCTACGACTCGGCCAACATCGGCCTGTTGCACCACTTCAACGCCGCCCTGCGCGCCCACGCCCTCTATCAGCGCGATGTGCACTATATCGTGCGTAACGGTGAGGTGGTGATCGTCGACGAGTTCACCGGGCGTACCATGCCCGGGCGGCGTTGGTCCGACGGTCTGCACCAGGCGGTGGAGGCCAAGGAGGGGGTGCGCATCCAGAACGAGAATCAGACCCTCGCCTCGATCACCTTCCAGAACTACTTCCGCCTCTACGATAAGCTCTCCGGCATGACCGGCACCGCCGACACCGAGGCCTACGAGTTCCAGTCTATCTACGGCCTGGAGGTGGTGGTGATCCCCTCGCACCGCCCGGTGCAGCGTCTCGACCATGGCGACCTGGTCTACCTCTCTACGCGCGAGAAGTTCGTCGCCATCGTCGAGGACATCAAAGGGTGCATGCAACGCCAGCAACCGGTGCTGGTGGGTACCGCCTCCATCGAGAGTTCGGAACTCCTCTCCAAGGCGCTCAACGAGGCCGGTATCGCCCACGAGGTGCTCAACGCCAAGCAGCACGAGCGTGAGGCGACCATCGTCGCCAACGCCGGTATGCCGGGTGCCGTGACCATCGCCACCAACATGGCCGGTCGCGGTACCGACATCGTCCTCGGTGGCAATATCAAGGGTGAGCTGGAGCGGCTCGAAGGGACCGAACGCGAGGCGGCCCTGGCCGCTTGGCGTGCGCGCCACCAGCAGGTCCTGGAGGCGGGCGGTCTGCACATCATCGGTACCGAGCGTAACGAGTCGCGGCGTATCGACAATCAGCTGCGTGGCCGCTCCGGTCGTCAGGGCGACCCTGGCTCCAGCCGCTTCTACCTCTCGCTCGAAGATACGCTGATGCGCATCTTCGCCTCCGAGCGTGTCACCAACATCATGCAGCGGTTGGGCATGGCCGAGGGCGAGTCCATCGAGCATGTGCTGGTCACGCGTGCCATCGAGAATGCGCAGCGCAAGGTCGAGGGGCACAACTTCGAGATCCGCAAGAACCTGCTCGAATACGACGATGTGGCCAACGACCAGCGTAAGGTGATCTACGAGCAGCGCAACGAGCTAATGGCCAGCGATGACCTGCTCGGCCACGTGGAGGTGATCGTCGAGGATGTGCTCGACAGCCGCATCTCCGCCTTTATCCCGCCGCAGAGCATCGAGGAGATGTGGGACGTGGAGGGGCTGGAGATGATGCTCGTCGAGGAGTTCGGCCAGACCCTGCCGGTGCGCCAGTGGCTCGATAGCGAAGACGACCTCTACGAGGAGTCCCTGCGCAAGCGCATCATCGATACCGTGTGGGGCAGCTACCGCGAGAAGGAGAACCTGGCCGGGGCCGAGAACCTGCGCCACTTCGAGAAAGTGGTGATGCTCCAGACCCTCGACTCGCTGTGGAAGGAGCACCTCGCCGCGATGGACTACCTGCGCCAGGGTATCGGCCTGCGCGGTTACGCGCAGAAGAACCCCAAGCAGGAGTACAAGCGCGAGGCCTACGAGCTGTTCACCCAGATGCTCGGTCGCTACAAGCAGGATATCGCCTCCATCCTCTGCAAGGTGCCGGTCGTCGCCCAGAGCGATGTCGAGGCCGCCGAGGCGCGTCGCGCCGAACAGGAGGCCGCCGAGATGCAGAACATCAGCTTCCACCACGAGGAGACCACCGCCTACGGCGATGAGCCGGCAGGCGAGATGCCCGAGGGCGACGAGGCCGGTAGCAGCACCTATGTGCGTGAGGAGCGCAAGGTCGGGCGCAACGAGCCCTGCCCCTGTGGCTCCGGCAAGAAGTACAAGCAGTGCCACGGCAGGCTGAGCTGAGCACCCGCTGACCCCAACCCAATTCGAAAACAACCCTTCCATCAGGAGAAGAGCAGAAGATGGCCGTCGGATATACAGGTCTTTGCGCGCTGGCCCCCGTGGCCGGCATACGTGTGGCCAACACCATGGCGGGTATCAAGAAGCCGAACCGACGCGACCTGGTCGCCTTCGAGTTGGCCCCCGGCAGCACCATCGCCGGGGTCTTCACGCGCAACGCCTTCTGCGCTGCGCCGGTGACCCTGGCGCGTGACCACATGGGGCGTGGCACCGCGCGCTATCTGCTGATCAACACCGGCAATGCCAACGCCGGGACCGGCGCCCACGGCATGGAGGCCGCCGAGGCGTGTTGCACCGCCTTCGCCGGGCAGATGGGGGTGGACCCGTGTCAGGTGCTGCCCTTCTCCACCGGTGTCATCGGTGAGCCGCTGCCCATCACGCGCATCATCACCGCCATGCCCGCCTTGGCGGAGGCGTTCAGCGCGGATGGCTGGGCCGAGGCGGCCCAGGGGATCATGACCACCGACACCCTGCCCAAGGGCAGCAGTCGCCAGGTCGAAATCGACGGCCAGCCCTGCACCGTCACCGGGATCTGCAAGGGCTCCGGCATGATCCGCCCGGACATGGCCACCATGCTCGCCTTCATCGCCACCGACGCCGCCATCGACCAGGGGCTGCTGCAACAGGCGCTGAACCGGGCGGTCAACAGCTCCTTCAACCGCATCACTGTCGATGGTGACACCTCTACCAACGATAGCTGCATGCTCATGGCCAGTGGCGCGGGGGCCGCGCGCATCGACGCCGACGGGGAGGGCTTCGAGCTGTTCGTTGCCACCCTCACCGAGGTGATGGTCGAGCTGGCCCAGCAGATCATCCGTGACGGCGAGGGGGCGACCAAGTTCATCACCCTCGACATCCGCCACGCGCGCAGTGAGGCCGAGGCGCTCGACGTCGCCTACACCATCGCCCACTCGCCCTTGGTGAAGACCGCCTTCTTCGCCAGCGACCCCAACTGGGGGCGGATCCTCGCCTGCGTCGGTCGCGCCGGGGTGCCTGACCTTGAACTGGAGGCGGTGCAGATCGCCCTGGATAACGTGGTCATCGTGCGTAACGGTGGTCGTGCCGCCGACTACACCGAGGAGGCGGGGCAGCAGGTGATGAATCAGGCCGAGATCACCGTCACCGTCGAGCTGGCGCGCGGCGACGCCGGTGCCAAGGTGTGGACCTCCGACCTCTCCCACGAGTACGTGCGCATCAACGCCGAGTACCGTACCTAGGCCATCTTGACTACCCCGCCCCTGCACATCGTCCTCGGCCTGCTGCGCAGCGCCGACGGACGCTATCTCATCGCCCAGCGTGCGACCAAGGCCCACCAAGGCGGCCTCTGGGAGTTCCCCGGCGGCAAGGTCGAGGCGGGGGAGGGGGCCGACGCGGCCCTCGTGCGCGAGCTGCAAGAGGAGCTGGGGGTCACACCCACACAGTTTCGCCCGCTCATCCGCATCCCCCACGATTACGGTGATCGCCGCGTGCTGCTCGACGCCTATCTAGTCGAGGCGTGGCAGGGTGAGCCCCATGGCCGTGAGGGTCAGCCGACCCGCTGGGTCAGCGCAGCCGGGCTCGACGACTACCCCTTCCCCGCCGCCAACCGCCCGCTCCTGCGTGCCGCACAGCTACCGGACCGCTACCTCATCACCCCCGAGCCGGGCCCCGGCCCCTGGGATGGCTTTCTTGCCCGTCTCGACGCCGCCCTCACCAACGGCGTGCGCCTGGTCCAGCTACGCGCCCACGAGCTGGACGATGCCGCCTACCGCCAACTGGCCGAGGCCATGCTCCCACGCGTGCGCGCCGCAGGCGGCAAGCTGCTGCTCAACCGCCCCGCCGCCGACCCCTGGCTCGACCTGGCCGACGGCATCCACCTCACCCGACACCAGCTGGCCCAGGCCTACGCCAGGCCCTACAGCCTGATCAGCAAGGGTGGCCTCATCGGCGTCTCCTGCCACGACGCCGACGAGCTGACCATGGCCCAGTCGCTGCGCGCCGACTTCGCCCTGCTCTCGCCGGTACTGCCCACCGCCTCGCACCCCGACGCCCTTGGCCTCGGCTGGCCACGCTTCGCCGAGCTGACCGCCGACGCCACCCTACCCATCTACGCCCTCGGCGGTCAGAGCCCCGAGCTGCTGCCCACCGCCTGGGCCCACGGCGCCCAGGGCATCGCCGCGATTCGCTCTCTGTTCGACGTGAACTAGCCCAGCGCCACACGACTATGGGCGTACAGCATAAGTTCTCTCTGTGTTCTCTGTGTTCTCTGTGGTGAATATCTTCTTCGCCCCTTGGAAAGCCACCGCCAGAGGACTATGATCCGCGTTCGACCGCACCCCCCATGGGAGAGCGTGGCTGCCTATAGGCGAGGCCACCACCGAAGGCGCAACCCGTCCGGAATCGCTCAGGTAAAAGGACCGTGGGGTGACTATCTACAGATCGTGGGTAGTTCAAGGTCGACTCTGGAGAGAGGGGGGCGACGCCATGGGCGTCCCAGCCCCCCCGCCGAAGGGGCAAAAGCTCTCAGGTGACCGGGACAGAGGGGCGATCGGGCCGTGCCGCGCACGGACCCCGGTCGCCCCTTTTTGCGTTTTGGCGCGTTTCAGGTTACCGGAGCCAATCTATGCCCGTACACATCCCCGTCTTCGATCACTCCGCCGAGGCCAACGTCTCGCGCATGCCGCCCTGGGTGCGCCAATCGCTGGCCAATGGCGACTACGGCGACACCGCCCGTCTGGTGCAGCGCCAGCGCCTCAACACCGTCTGCGAGGAGGCGCGCTGCCCCAATCGCGGCGAGTGCTGGGGGCGCGGCACCGCCACCTTCATGCTCCTCGGCGACACCTGCACCCGCGCCTGCGGCTTCTGCGCCGTGGCCACCGGGCGCCCCGAGGCCGCCGACCCCGACGAGCCGCGCCGCCTGGCCGAGGCGGTGGCCGAGATGGGGCTCGACTACGTGGTGCTCACCTCGGTCAACCGCGACGACCTGCCCGATGGCGGCGCCGCTCAGTTCGCCGCCAGTGTGCGCGAACTCCAGGCGCGCCGCGCCGATCTCGGCATCGAGCTGCTCACCCCCGACTTTCGCCAAGACCAGCCCGCTGCCGTGGCCGCCATCCTTGATGCGCTGCTGCCCGGCACCACACTGGTCTTCGGCCACAACGTCGAGACGGTGCCCGACCTCTACCAGCGCGTGCGCAAGGGCGCCAAGTACCCGCGCTCACTGGAGCTGCTGCGCCTGGCCGCTGCCGACCCGCGCTGCGAGGCCAAGTCCTCGCTGATGCTCGGCCTGGGTGAGAGCCGCGAACAGGTGCTCGGCGTGCTCGGCGATCTACGCGCCGTCGGCGTCACCCGCCTCGCCCTGGGCCAATACCTGCGCCCCACCCGCCACCACCTGCCGGTGCGCGAGTACCTGACCCCCGAGCAGTTCGCCGACTACGCCGACGAGGCGAAGGCCCTCGGCTTCACCTGGGTCAAGTCCGGCGCCATGGTGCGCAGCTCCTACCACGCCGAAAGCTGATTTCACACTTTTAAGGAACCTCACGATGCTCAAACGCACCCCCCTGTTTCAGAGCCATGTGGACGCCGGTGCGCGCATGGTCGACTTCGGCGGCTGGGAGATGCCGGTCAACTACGGCTCGCAGATCGAGGAGCACCACCTGGTGCGCCGCGCGGCGGGCATGTTCGACGTCTCGCACATGTGCGTGGTGGACGTGAACGGCAGCGGCACCATCCCCTTCCTGCGCCGCCTGCTGGCCAACGACGTGGCGCGCCTGACCCAGTCCGGCAAGGCGCTCTACAGCTGCATGCTCAACCCCGAGGGCGGGGTGATCGACGACCTCATCGTCTACTACATGGAGCCCGAGTGGGTGCGCATCGTGGTCAACGCCGGGACCGCCGATAAGGACATCGCCTGGATGCAGCTGCAGGCCGAGGGCTTCGCCGTGAGCATCGAGCCGCGCCGTGAGCTGGCGATGATCGCCGTGCAGGGCCCCGAGGCGCGCGCCAAGGTGCATGCCGTGCTGCCCGAACAGGCCGAGGCGCTCACCGCCCTGGGCCGCTTCTACGCCCACAATGTGGATGGCATGACCTTCATCGGTCGCACCGGCTACACCGGCGAGGATGGCTACGAGATCATGCTCCCGGCCCACGAGGCCCCCGGCCTCTGGCAGCGCCTGCTCGACGCCGGTGTGCTCCCCGCCGGTCTCGGCGCGCGCGACACCCTGCGCCTGGAGGCGGGCATGAACCTCTACGGGCAGGATATGGACGAGAATACCAGCCCGCTCATCTCCGGCCTCGCCTGGACCCTCTGGTTCAAGGACGCGGGGCGCGACTTCATCGGTCGCGCCGCGCTGGAGGCGGAGCAGGCGACGGGTGTGCAGCAGCGCCTGGTCGGCCTGGTACTCGAAGGCAAGGGCGTACTGCGCGCCCACCAGAGAGTGGTGGTCGAGGGGGCCGGGGAGGGCGAGATCACCTCCGGCACCTTCTCCCCGACCCTCGGTGTGGCCATCGCCCTGGCGCGCATCCCGGTGGGCGAGGCGTCACACTGCCAGGTGGACATCCGTGGCAAGCTGCTCCCGGCGCGCATCGTCGCTGCGCCCTTCGTGCGCGACGGCCAGAGCTGCCTCGCCTGAGTCACCGCCTGGGTGGCCTCTGCCGCCCAGGCGTTCAGCCCTTTTTTTCCAAACATCTCTCTTTCATCCAAGGAGTTTTACCATGAGCAACGTCCCCGCTGAACTCAAGTACACCAAGTCCCACGAGTGGGTCCGCGACGAGGGTGACGGCACCGTCACCGTCGGCATCACCCACCACGCCCAAGAGCTGCTCGGTGACATGGTCTTCATCGAGCTGCCCGAGGTGGAGCGCGAGCTGGCCGCCGAGGAGGAGTGCGCCGTGGTCGAGTCGGTGAAGGCCGCCTCCGACGTCTACGCCCCCCTGGCCGGCGTGGTCACCGCCGCCAACGACGCCGTGGTCGACGCCCCCGAGCTGGTCAACCAGGACCCCTACGGCGACGGCTGGCTGTGGCGCATGAGTGCCGACGATATGAGCGGCCTGATCGACGCCGAGGCCTACCAGGCCATCGTCGACGCCGACGGCTAAGCCGCCCCTCCCCACCCGCAGCAGGAACGCCCCATGCCCTTCATCCCCCACACCCCCGCCGACCTGGAGGCGATGCTCGCCGCCATCGGCGTGGTCGACATCGACAGCCTGTTCGACGAGATCCCCGCCGAGCTGCGCGCCCGTGGCCTCGACGCCGTGCCGCCCGGCATGAGCGAGGCGGCCATCGGCAAGCTGATGCGTATGCGCGCCAGCAGCGACGGCGAGCCGGTCTGCTTCATCGGTGCCGGTGCCTACGACCACCACATCCCGGCGGCGGTGTGGGAGCTGGTGACCCGTGGTGAGTTCTACTCCGCCTACACCCCCTATCAGGCCGAGGCGAGTCAGGGCACCCTGCAACTGGTGTATGAATTCCAGAGCATGGTCGCGAGCCTCATGGGCATGGACGTGAGCAACGCCTCGCTCTACGACGGCGCCTCCGCGCTGGCCGAGGCGGTGCTGATGGCGGTGCGCGCCAACCGCAAGGTGAAGTCGACCCGCGTGCTGGTGCCGGGCAGCCTGCACCCCGCCTATCGCGACACCGTCGATACCATCGTGCGCAACCAGGGCATCGAGCTGGTGGACGTGGCCTACGACCCGGAGAGCGGGCGCATCGACGCCGTTGCCCTGGAAGAGGCGATGGCCGAGCCCTTCGTCGCGATGGTCATTCAGCAGCCCAACTTCTTCGGCGTGCTGGAACTGGTCGACGCCCTCACCGACGCCGCCCACGCACACAACGCCATCGTCGTCGGTTGTGTCAACCCGCTGGCGATGACCCTGCTCACCCCGCCCGGCGCGTGGGGCACCAATGGTGCCGACATCGCCTGCGGTGAGGGCCAGCCGCTCGGTCTGCCGCTCTCCTCCGGTGGCCCCTACCTCGGCCTGCTCGCCTGCAAGCAGGCGCTCGTGCGGCAGATGCCCGGGCGCATCGTCGGGCGCACCGTCGACCTCGACGGCAAGCCCGGCTTCACCCTCACCCTGCAGGCCCGTGAGCAGCACATCCGCCGCTCCAAGGCGACCTCCAACATCTGCACCAACCAGGGGCTGATGGCCGCCGCCGCCACCATCCACATGGCCATGATGGGCCCCGCCGGGCTCACCAGCGCGGCCCAGGCGAGCCACGCCAACACCCGCACCCTGGCCGAGAAGCTCACGGCCATCGGCGGTGTCGAGCCGGTGTTTACCAGCCCCTACTTCCACGAGCTGGTGGTGCGCCTGCCGGTCTCCGCCGAGGACGCCCTGCGCGCCCTGGCGGTGCAGGAGGTGCTCGGTGGTTACCACCTGGGTCGTGACTACCCGGAGCTGGAGAACTGCCTGCTGGTCTGTGCCACCGAGAAGCGCACCGAGGAGGAGATCGACGATCTGGTCCACCACCTGACCCGCGTCGTCGGGCGCCTCGACCGCCCGGTCTGCACCCGTCTGAAACCGGCGGAGAACCCGTTCTGAGGAATGCGCCACGGAGGCACGGAGGACACGGAGAAGAGAAGGCTCTTCTTTGATAATCCGCGCCCTACCACCCATTTCCTTGTGCCCTGAGCCACGCCGACACCGAGTTACACATATACCACTCCGTGTCCTCCGTGCCTCCGTGGCAAATCCAATCTTCCAGGATGAGACCACCATGCTGATCTTCGAACACTCCCGCCCTGGCCGCGTCAACGGGGTCCAGCTCACCACCACCGCCGCGCGTGACGACGACATCCCCGCCGAGCTGCGCCGCAAGGCCGCCCCGGCCCTACCCGAGGTGAGCGAACTCCAGGCCGTGCGCCACTACACCCAGCTGTCGCAGAAGAACTTCTCCATCGACACGCACTTCTACCCGCTCGGCTCCTGCACCATGAAGTACAACCCGCGCGGCTCCAACAGCCTCGCCATGTTGCCGGGCTTCCTGGGCCGCCATCCGCTGGCCCCCGCCGAGAGCCACGGTCAGGGCGTGCTCGCCTGCCTGCACGACCTGCAGGAGATCCTGCGCGACGTCACCGGCATGAAGGGCGGTGTCTCCCTCACCCCCATGGCCGGTGCCCAGGGTGAGTTTGCCGGGGTGGCGATGATCCGCGCCTACCACGGCGCCCGTGGCGACACCGCGCGCACGGAGATCCTGGTGCCCGACGCGGCCCACGGCACCAACCCGGCCACCGCCGTGATGTGCGGTTACGAGGTGCGTGAGATCCCCACCAACGACCAGGGGGACGTGGATGTCGAGGCGCTGCGTGCCGCCGTTGGCCCGCAGACCGCTGGCATCATGCTCACCAACCCGAGCACCCTTGGCGTCTTCGAGCGGCGCATCAAAGAGATCGCCGCCATCGTCCACGCGGCAGGTGGTCTGCTCTATTACGACGGCGCCAATCTCAACGCCATCCTCGGCAAGGTGAAGCCGGGCGACATGGGCTTCGATGTGATCCACCTCAACCTGCACAAGACCTTCTCCACCCCCCACGGTGGCGGTGGCCCCGGTGCCGGTCCGGTGGCGGTGAGCGAGCGCCTCGCCCCCTTCCTGCCTATCCCCATGGTGGGCGAGGAGGGTGGGCGTTTCCGCTGGCTGACCGAGGAGGATCGCCCGCAGAGCATCGGGCGCCTCTCCGCCCACGCCGGTAATGTCGGCATCCTGCTGCGTGCCTACGTCTACGCGCGCATGCTGGGGCGTGAGGGGATGCACCGCATCGCCGAGTACGCCACGCTCAACGCCAACTACCTGATGGCCCGTCTCAAGACCGCAGGGTTCGAGATGGCCATCCCTGAACGTCGTGCCACCCACGAGTTCATCGTCACCCTCAAGCGGGAGCAGAAGCAGTTCGGCGTCAGCGCCATGGACGTGGCCAAGCGCCTGCTCGACTACGGCCACCACGCACCCACCACCTACTTCCCGCTGCTGGTGCCCGAGTGCCTGCTCATCGAGCCCACCGAGACCGAGGAGCGCGAGACCCTAGACGCCTTCGTCGCGGCACTGAGTGCCATCGCCCAGGAGATGGTCGAGCAGCCGGAGCTGCTCAAGGGCGCGCCGCACACCCTGCCGGTGCGCAGGCTGGATGATGTCAAGGCGGCGCGTGAGTTGGATCTGGTGTGGAAGCCGGAGGCCAAGCAGGGCTGATCAGGGACGGGGCAGGGCTGTGCTCTGCCCCTTCACAACCACCGTCATGGGTAGACCCTCCGGTGTTCATGGTGGCCGTGCTGCTCATATGCAGCTGTGTCTTTACGACCTTTACCTGGTATGCCCACTTCAGGGGGCAGAATCACCGAGCCTGGGTTCATCGCCGCACTCTTCTGTTAGTGGTATGGCGAATTGGTATGAAGCAGGCTAACGGCTACCCTGCCCGAAGATCTGATCCGCCACCTCGTCGAACAGCGCCTCGGCCCCGGCGCGCCCGATCTGGCGCAGCTTCTCTTCACGGTAGGACTCCAGCTCCCAGAGTTTGCGCGCCTCTTCGCTGATCGCATCCTCTCGACGTTGCTGCATCTCGGCCTCCCAGGCGGCGCGGCGCTCTGCCTCGTAGCGCTCGCGCGCTGTGTCGTTCATGCGGGCTTGCTCCCGTTCCATAGCGGCGTGCCACTTCTCCTGCTCACCCGCTTCTTGGTACCAGGGGTGGCCCATGGCGCGGCGTTTGGCCTCCTTTTCGGCCTCCTTGCGCGCGTGTTTCTCTTGATTGGCCTGCCTTTTCGCCTGGCCGGGAGGAAGCTCGTCGCCGACGGAGTGGCCGGGGTGCTGGTCGGGCTTGGCGGCGAAGCTGGTCGGTGCGCCGAGGCTGAGGACAAGGGCGCAGAGCAGTAGGGTCTTGTGCATGGTCTCTCTCCTGGTGGGACTCGCGTCGAGCCTAGCATGTGGGAGGAGAGGGGCTTGTGATGGGGGTGGCACCTCGCCAGCCGAGGCGTGTGCTGCATCCCGCTGGGCCGAGGGTTGTTCGTACCGACAGCTACTCGTCGGGCCAGAGTACGGTCAGATCGAAGGTGGTGGCGTCGAAGGGCGGCTGGCACACCTCGGCGGCATCGGCGAGGGTGGTGAGCAACAGCCAGTGGCCATCCGTTTGGCGCTGGTAGACCTCCAGTGTGCGCGGGTCGGGGTCGATGAGCCAGAGGTGACTGACGCCAGCGGCGGCGTAGAGTGGCATCTTCTCGCTACGGTCGAGTCGTGCAGTGGAGGGGGAGAGCACCTCGCAGACCCAGTCGGGGGCGAAGTCGAACCAGGCGGTTTCTGGGAGTTTGGGTAGGCGCTCGCGGCGCCATCCGGCGAGGTCGGGGACGAGGACGTTGCCGTTCAGGTGCAACTCTGGGCGATCGAGGATCCACCAGCCCTCACGCCCTGCATGGTGCTTCTGATATGGCCCCACTAGCTCTGCACCGAGATGGGAACTCGCCCAGATGTACTTGGGCGCTGGTCGGGGATAGGCGTGGAGCTGGCCGTCGATCAACTCTCCGGTGATGTGCTCGGGCAGCTCCATCAGGTCTGCATAGGTGTTGCGACGGGGCTGTGAAGTGGGCATGGTCCATTCCGCTTTTCATCTGCGCTAAGGATAGTCGTCTGAACGGCCACCACGTTGACGTTAAACTAGCGCTATCTGTGTTAACCATCGAAGACCATGAACCAAGAGTTCCAGACCATCGCCCAGCAGGCGTGCAACGCCGAGGCGATCTTCCCCATCGAAGAAATCCAGTCGCTCTGGAGCGGCTACGGCAAGATCGTACGCTACGGTCTGCGCGGTGGGTGCTGCGACAGCGTGGTGATCAAACACGTCCAGTTGCCCGACCGCGCCCACCACCCACGCGGTTGGGCGACGGACCGCTCGCACCAGCGCAAGGTGCGCTCCTACCATGTGGAGAGCCACTGGTATCGCGACTATGCCGCACGCTGTGACGAGCATTGCCGTATCCCCGGCTGTTACGCGCTAAAGGAGGGGGAAGAGGAGTTCCTCATGGTCTTCGAGGACCTGGACGCCGCTGGTTACAGTGCACGTCTGCACAGCGCAGGCCTGGGTGAGATGCACGCCTGCTTGGCGTGGCTGGCGGGGTTTCACGCCACATTTATGGGCGTCGCGCCCGAGGGCCTCTGGCCGATCGGCACCTATTGGCACCTCGACACCCGCCCTGACGAGTTGGCTGCGCTCGCCGATGGCGAGCTGAAGGCCGCCGCCTCGGCCATCGATGGGCGGCTCAATGGAGCCCGTTATCAGACCCTGGTACACGGCGATGCCAAGTTGGCCAACTTCTGTTTCGATGAGGGCGGTGAGCGGGTCGCGGCGGTCGATTTCCAGTATGTGGGTGGTGGTTGCGGCATGAAGGACCTCGCCTACTTCATCGGCAGTTGCCTGCACGAGGCGGAGTGTGAGCGCTACGAGCAGGCGCTGCTCGACGACTATTTCTCTCTGCTCCGCGCGGCGCTGGTACGACGCGCTGTGGCGGTCGATCCCGACGCGGTCGAGCAGGAGTGGCGCGCCCTCTACCCCTGGGCCTGGAGCGATTTTCACCGCTTTCTCAAGGGCTGGAGCCCCGGTCACTGGAAGGTCAACGACTACAGTGAGCGGCTCGCTCGCCAAGTCTGTGCCGAGCTGCGCGAGGGAGCGTGATGCCTCTGACCCCAGAACGACTCGCGGCACTGGCCGACCTGGCCGGACAGGCGGCACGCGAGGCTGCCGCACTCATCGCCGCTTTCGAGGCGCCTTTGCAGGTGGAGGAGAAAGCGGGCGGTAGTAGCCGTGCCGCGCAGGTGGTCACCCAGGTGGACCTCGCCAGTCAGGCGGCGATCCTCGCCCGTCTCACCCCGACCCTCTACAGCGATGACCTCGCCCTGCTCAGCGAGGAGCGGGTGGACGACGGCAGCCGTCACCACAAAGCGGCCTTCTGGTGCATCGACCCGCTCGACGGCACGTTGGCGTTCATCGAGGGGAAGCCGGGCTACGCCGTCTCCATCGCCTTGATCGCGCACGACGGTACCCCGCTCATCGGTGTGGTGTGCGAGCCGCGCACCGGCACGCTCTATCGTGCTGTGAGGGGGCAGGGTGCCTCTCGCGCTGGCGACCCCTGGCGAGTACCAAGCGGGACAGCGCAGCGCTCTCGACCGCTGACCCTGATCTGCGACCGCTCGTTGGCCGAGGCCGAGGATTTCGCCGCAGTCGTTGCGCGGCTGGGGCAGGGGGCCGCAGCCCTCGGTCTAGCGGGCGTCGACTTGGTGCATGACGCTGGTGCCGTGATGAACGCCTGCTGGGTGGCGGAGCGGGCCCCGGCGCTCTATTTCAAACGCCCAAAGCCGACAGCGGGTGGTGGGAGTGTCTGGGATGTTGCCGCGACGGCCTGCCTGCTGACGGAACTCGGTGCGGTGGCGACAGACTTCTCCGGCGAGCGCCTGCGCCTCAATCCGTGCGATACGCTCTATCTGCACCGGCGTGGTCTACTGTTCGCCTCCGCCCCTGAGCTGGCCGAAGGGCTGCAGGCGTACATCCCGCATGATGAAGCGTGACCGCCCATCCAGTAAACTGACCGCCCTTTTCGTCTCACGCTGGATTCGCCCCATGGTCACCCTTCCCAACGCCCTCGCTGCCTGGGGCAGCGACGCCTTCTCTGCCACGCTCAAGGCCGAACTGGAGCAGCTACGCAGCGACGTGCTGCCCATCGCCCACGTGGTCGAGGCGGGGAACGAGCTGGTGGACAAGGACCTGGGCATCATCGTCAACCGCGTGGAGGATAAGGGCGAGCAGATCGAGGTGGCCGTGGGCGTCTTCTTTCAGCAGGTGATCGCCTGCTGCACCTGTAGTGGGGGCAATGGGATGTGCGACGAGGCCTATTGCGAACTCAGCGTGCGCATCGACAAGCGCAGTGGCGAGGCGCAATTTACGCCCCTCTGACGGGCCGAAACGCGAATACCCTTTAAGAAAATCAATAATTAATATTGATTAAATCTGATTGTCACAATAACTTTTCACTTATAGAATGAGTGACATGAACATCACACTACGCCAACTCAAGGTCTTTCGCGTCGTCGCCCGCCTACTCAGCTTCACCCGTGCCGCCGAGGAGCTGCACCTGAGTCAACCAGCGGTCTCCATGCAGATTAAGCAGCTGGAGGAGAGCGTCGGCATCCCCCTGTTCGAGCAGCTCGGCAAGAAGATCTTTCTCACCGAGGCGGGCAAGGAGGTCTATCAGTACAGCCGCAACGTGGCCCAGCAGCTCGAAGAGATGGAGATGGTGCTCGACAACCTCAAAGGGATGGAGTCGGGTCGTCTGAAGATCTCCGTGGCCACCACCGCGCACTACTTCGCCCCGAGCCTGCTCGGCAGCTTTTCGCGCCGTTTCCCTGGCATCAACATCAGCCTCGATGTGACCAATCGTCGCGACCTTCTCGACCAGCTGGCGGAGAACGAAGTCGACCTGGTGATCATGGGGCGCCCACCCAAGGAGATGGACCTGGAGGCGCACCTGATCATGGACAACCCACTGGTCATCGTCGCACCGCCAGACCACCCCCTGGCGCGCGAGCGGCAGATCCCCTTGAAGCGTCTGGAGCAGGAGGTGTTCCTGGTACGCGAGGAGGGCTCGGGTACCCGCTCGGCCATGGAGCGCTTCTTTGCCCAGCACCAGATCGAGGTGAACACCGGGATGGAGGTGAGCTCCGACGAGGCGATTAAGCAGAGCGTGCAGGCCGGTCTCGGTCTCGGGCTGCTCTCCATCCACACCGTGGGCATGGAGCTGGAGCTGGGACGCCTGAGGGTGCTTGATGTGGTCGAGTTCCCCATCATGCGTCACTGGTACGTGGTGCACCGGCGCGGCAAGCGCCTCTCGCAGGCGGCGGAGGAGTTCAAGCGCTTCATGGTCGAAGAGGCCCCGGCACTGCTCGACAGCGAGTACAACGCCCCGGTGGCACGTAGTGCCTGAGACAGACTCGCGCCCATAAAAAAGGCCGCCGGGGTGAATCCGGCGGCCTTTTTTGTCACCTGGCGTGCGTTTTTTCGCACAAAAGAAAAAGGGCCCTTAAAAAGGGCCCTTTTGGATTGGTGCCGAGGAGAGGACTTGAACCTCCACTGGGTTTCCCCAACTAGCACCTGAAGCTAGCGTGTCTACCAATTTCACCACCTCGGCTTCGGACTTTTGGTGCCCCGTGGGGTACCGCGTCGAAGTGGTGCGAATATTAGTGATGCTTAAGTACCTTGTCAACACCTTTTCGACACATTTTTCCGTCGGGAACCTGCTAAAATATCCCCCTTCTCTCGCCGCCCCTCTGCGCAGTTTGTGGCCCGTGGCGAGCCCGTTGAACGATGGCGCCGATCCCAGGCGCGAAGCCGGTCGTACCGGCGCGAACCACGACTCAAGGAATCTCTTACGCATGGCACGAACCCGTTCGGGAAAAGCCCATCACGGCAAGCATAAAGACAAGGCACATCAGGACGCCGAGCAGGGCGCGACTCCGAGGGCCGCCAAGGGGCAGCCGGAGTCGGTCTCCGCGCGACCGCCCAAGAGCGATCCGTACGCCGAACGTGAGGCGCAGAAGTACGATAACCCGCTGCCGAGTCGTGAGTTCATCATCATGCACCTGGAGGCGGCGGGTGAGCCGCTGACACGCCAGCAGATCGCCGAGCAGATCGGCATCTTCGGAGAAGAGGCGGAGGAGGGGCTGCGCCGTCGCCTGCGCGCGATGGAGCGCGACGGCCAGCTTATCTTTACCCGCCGTGGCGGCTACGCCCTGGTGAGTAAGATGGATATGGTGCGCGGTCGCGTCATCGGCCACCCCGACGGCTTCGGCTTCCTCTCGCCGGAGGATGGCAGCGCCGACCTGTTCCTCTCCGGGCGCGAGATGCACAGCGTGCTGCACGGCGACCGTGTGGTGGCGCGTGTCTCCGGCATGGACCGTCGCGGGCGTCGCGAGGGGGCCATCGTCGAGGTGCTGGAACGTGCCAATCGCTTCGTGGTCGGGCGCTATGTGCACGACAGCGGCATCGGCTACGTGCTCCCCGACAATATGCGCATCAATCAGGATATCCTGGTCCCCTCCGAGCAGACGCACGGTGCGGAGGTGGGGCAGTTCGTGGTGGTGGAGTTGGTGGAACAACCCAACCGTTACCGTCAGCCGATTGGTCGCGTAGTCGAGATCATCGGTGAGCACATGGCCCCCGGCATGGAGATCGACATTGCCATCCGTGCCCACTCGCTGCCGATGGAGTGGCCGCTGTTGGTCGAGGCCGAGTGCAGCGATTTTGGCCACCACGTACCCGACGAGGCCAAGGCCGATCGCCTCGACCTGCGCCAGATGCAGTTGGTGACCATCGACGGCGAGGACACCAAGGACTTCGACGACGCGGTATACGCCGAGCCGAGCGGTGACGGTTGGCGTCTGGTGGTGGCCATCGCCGATGTCTCTCACTACGTGCGCCCCGGCACTGCGCTCGACGCCGAGGCGCGTAACCGTGGTAACTCTGTCTACTTCCCCGGTCGCGTCATCCCGATGCTGCCGGAGATCCTCTCCAACGGCCTCTGCTCCATCAATCCCGAGGTCGACCGTTTGTGCATGGTCTGCGATATGCGGATCGACGCGAGCGGCGATATCGAGGAGTACCGCTTCCATCGCGCGGTGATGCGCTCCGCAGCGCGCCTCACTTATGGCCAGGTGGCCAAGGTGCTGCAAGAGCGAGACGCCGAGACGCGCGAGACCCTCGCGCCCCTGGTGCCGATGCTGGAGCATCTCTACGACCTGTTCCACGCCCTACAAAAGCGCCGTGCCCGGCGTGGCGCCATCGACTTCGATACCACCGAGACGCGCATCGTCTTCGGCGAGAACAAGAAGATCGAGAATGTGGTCGAGGTGACGCGTAACGACGCCCACCGCCTCATCGAGGAGTGCATGCTTGCCGCCAATGTGGCCACCGCCATGTATCTGGAGAGCGGCAAGATCCCCACTCTCTACCGCGTCCACCCGCGTCCCAAGGAGGAGAAGCTCGCCAACCTGCGCGAGTTCCTCGCCGAGCTGGGCCTGGAGTTGGCGGGCGGTGAGAAACCGCTGGCGCGCAACTACTCTGCGCTGCTGAAGAAGATCAAGGAGCGCCCCGACTTCCACCTGATCCAGACGGTGATGCTGCGTTCCCTCTCTCAGGCCACCTACACGCCGGAGAACGAGGGGCACTTCGGACTTGCCTATAAGGCCTACGCCCACTTCACCTCGCCGATCCGCCGCTACCCCGACCTGCTGGTGCACCGTGCCATCAACCACCTACTCGACGGCAAGAGCCCAGAGTCCTTCTACTGCGGGACCCCGGAGATGGTCGAGCTGGGTGAGCACTGCTCCATGACCGAACGGCGTGCCGACGACGCCACCCGCGACGCGGTCGATTGGCTCAAGTGCGAGTTCATGCTCGACCACGTGGGCGATCGCTTCGAGGGTACCATCAGCTCGGTGACCGGTTTTGGCCTGTTCATCGAACTCGACCAGATCTACGTGGAAGGGATGGTCCACGTCTCCTCACTGCACAACGACTACTACCACTTCGACCCGGTCAAGCACCGCCTGCTCGGTGAGCGCACCAGCCGTATGTACCGTATCGGTGACCGCGTGGAGGTCAAGGTGGTGCGGGTCGACCTCGACGAACGCAAGATCGAGTTCGAGTTGTACGAAGAGCCGCTCGTGGTCGAGGCCCCATCCAGCGATGAGCACGAGCAGAAGAAGCGCAAGAAGCGTCGGCGCAACAAGCACCGTAACAAGCACAAGGATTGAGCGGGCGGGGGCCGAGAGCCCCCGTCTCCACTCCCCGGGATGAATTCCCCCGGCATCTGCCACCTCCCGCCTTCCCCTCCCAGGAGACCCCAATGAGCGACCTTGAACGCATCGCCGGCATACACGCGGTGGAGGCGGCCTTGCGCGAGGGTGCCGCAGTGTTGCGTCTGCTGGTGGACCACCAGCGCAAGGACCGTCGCCTGCAATCCATCGCCGACCTGGCGCGTGCGCGTAACGTCGATGTGGAGTGGGCCACACGCGAGCAGCTGGAGGCGCTGTCCGGGGGCGTACGCCATCAGGGGGTAGTGGCAGAGCTGCGTGGTCGTCGTCCGCTCTCCGAGGGGGACCTGGAGTCGCTTCTCACCACTATCGATCACCCCCCCTTCTTACTGGTGCTCGATGGTGTGCAGGACCCGCACAACCTCGGTGCCTGCCTGCGCAGTGCCGACGCCGCCGGGGTGGATGCAGTGATCGCACCGCGCGACCGTGCCTGTGGCCTCACTCCGGTGGCACGCAAGGTGGCGGCCGGGGCCGCTGAACATCTGCCGTTCATCCAAGTGACCAACCTCGCGCGTACCCTCAAGCTGCTACAGCAGACCGGCGTCTGGCTGGTGGGGCTGGCCGGCGAGGCCGACGCCGACCTCTATCAGGCAAAGCTCACCGGCCCGTTGGCCATCGTCATGGGTGCCGAGGAGAAGGGGCTACGGCGCCTCACGCGCGACGCCTGCGACAGCCTGGCGCGTATCCCCATGGCCGGGCGGGTGGAGAGCCTCAACGTCTCGGTGGCCACCGGCATCACCCTGTTCGAGGCGCTGCGCCAGCGCCGCCAGTGAGAACCGGACTAGGTGGATTCTCATCCTTATCTTGTAGTCGAAATCCATTTGCCCATCGCTACACCATGGCGTAGAATGGTGGGCTGTTTTCCTGCATGTCGCAGGAGATCACTCCTTGCTCGGGTCCGAGAGACCCGGGCTGCCTTAAACCGTAAGGAGCAAGTTCCATGAGGCATTACGAGATCGTCTTCCTGGTCCACCCCGACCAGTCCGACCAGGTTCCGGCCATGGTCGAGCGTTACACCGCCACCATCGAGGGCACCGGTGGTGCTGTCCACCGTATGGAAGACTGGGGCCGCCGTCAGCTGGCCTACCCGATCAACAAGGTGCATAAGGCACACTACGTTCTGATGAACGTCGAGTGCGACACCGCCACCATGGCCGAGATCGAATCCGCCTTCCGTTTCAACGATGCGGTCATCCGTAACATGGTCCTGGTTCGTAAGGAAGCCGTGACCGAGCCCTCCCCGATGCTCAAGTCCAAGGACGAGCGTCGTGAGGGTGATGTTCCCCGCGACTAACGACCGCACGCCCTCGGATTGGACAACCGGACCATCATCGAAGGACGTATTGGCGACATCGGGCAGACCCGGGTAACCCCCGCTGGACTCCCCATCACCCGCATCCGCCTGGAGCACCACTCCACCCAGCGCGATGCCGGGCTCGACCGACGGGTGAGCCTCTCGCTCACCGTGGTCTGCAGCGGCGAGGCCCTGCACCGTCAATTGACGGGGCTGGCGCCAGGCGCAGCGGTCCGCGTCGGCGGCTTTCTGGCCCAGGCGGGTTACCGCCACGGCAGCGAGCTGGAGTTGTACGCCAAACGTATCGAGCACATGGGCGGTGACCTACCGAACGTGAGTTAACGAGAAAGATTCAGGAGCTATCGACCATGGCACGTTTTTTCCGCCGTAAGAAGTTTTGCCGTTTCACCGCCGACGGTGTCAAAGAGATCGACTACAAGGATCTCGGCACCCTGAAGGCCTATGTCACCGAGTCCGGCAAGATCGTCCCGAGCCGCATCACCGGTACCAAGGCCAAGTACCAGCGTCAGCTGGCCACCGCCATCAAGCGCGCCCGCTTCCTGGCCCTGCTGCCCTACTCCGATCAGCACTGATCGATAGGGTACCCGCCCGCTGAGAGCGACGGGGGAGGGGATCGAGATGCAGTGGTTCGCCAGTTTCGCCATGCGCGGCCTCCAGCAGGCCACGTTGTTGGCTGTGGTGACGGCCCTACTCTCGATGCTCATTCCGCCGTTCAGTCACCTGAGCGGGGGGGTGGTCGGGCTGGTGACCCTGAGAATGGGTTACCGTCGTGGCCTCGGCGTCATGCTGTTGGCCACCCTGGTGATGGCTGTAGGGTTACTGGTGCTGGGCCTGCACCCAGGTGCAGCCCTGATCTACCTGATGGTGATCTGGCTACCGGTACTCCTGCTGGCCGAGCGTCTACGCTTACGTACCGATTACAGCGCCTGTGTGGTGCATGGTGGCCTCATCGGTGCCAGCCTGCTGGTGGCGGGTTACCTCCTGTTGGGGGAGCCAGCCACCTGGTGGCGTGAGCACCTGACCGCCGTGCTGACACAGGTGATGGCCCCAGGCAATGGCCACGACCCGGCCGAGATCGCCGCCGTACTGGCACCGATCATGACCGGGGTGGTGGCCGCCGCCATCGCCTTCGGTGCGGTGCTGACCCTGACCCTAGCGCGCTGGTGGCAGGCCCTGCTCTATAACCCCGGTGGGTTCAGGGCAGAGTTTCATAGCCTGCGCCTCGGGCGTCGGGTTCAGTGGGTAGCCCTGGTGCTGCTCGCCTTGAGCTTCGCCGGTGGCGGCATCGCCGCCTTCACGGTGCAGCTACTGGTGGTGCTGATGCCGCTGTTCATGCTCCAAGGGTTGGCTGTGAGCCATGCCTTGGTAGCCCGCCGCGAGGCGCACGTCGCGTGGCTGTTTGCGCTTTACGCTCTGCTGATCGCGGCCATGCCGCAGACCAGCGTCACCTTGGCCGTCGCCGGGTTTATCGACAACTGGCTAGACCTGCGCGCCTTGGGTAAGAGACCGGATTGAGTGATCGCCACCGTCCCGACGGTGGCGCGGACAAGAAACTTAGTGATTTTAGAGGTAAGTAACGATGGACGTCATTTTGCTGGAAAACATCCGCAGCCTTGGCCGTCTCGGTGACAAGGTCGCCGTCAAGCCTGGCTACGGCCGCAACTTCCTGATCCCCCAGGGCAAGGCTGTCATGGCCACTGCCGACAATCTGGCCGCCTTCGAGGCCCGTCGCGCTGATCTGGAGGCCAAGCAGGCCGAGAAGCGCACCGCTGCACAGGCCCGTGGTGCTCAGTTGGCCGAGATTGGCAGCGTGAGCGTCACCCGCCGCGCCGCCGATGAGGGCAAGCTGTTCGGCTCCGTCTCTCCCGCTGATGTGGCCGCCGCCATCACCGCTGCCGGTGTCGCGGTGGACAAGAGCGAGGTGACCATCCCCGATGCGCCCGTGCGCTTCATCGGCGAGTACGAGGTGGTCGTCCACCTGCACGCCGAGGTCGACCAGACCATGACCCTGCAGGTGGTGGCCGAGTAAGGCCCCCACCCGGCCCCGCCTCGGCGGGGCCCTACCCTATCTCGCCGTGCCGCACACTGCCGTGGCAGGCAACCCTCTCTCTTCCTGGCGGAGGTGAGCAATGCAGGATTATGACCTGCCCGCCCCGGCGGATGCCCAAGCCGCCGCTCTCAAGGTCCCCCCTCACTCGGTCGAGGCCGAACAGTCCGTGCTCGGCGGTCTGATGCTCGACAACGGCGCCTGGGACCGTGTCGCCGATCTGGTGAGCGAGGCCGACTTCTACCGTCGCGACCACCGCTTCATCTTCTCCGCCATCCGCTCTCTGGCCGAACAGGGTCAGCCGTGTGACGCGGTGACCATGGCCGAATGGCTCGACCAGCGCGCCGAGTTGGAGAATGTCGGTGGTATGGCCTACCTGGGCCAGTTGGTCAACAACACCCCCAGCGCCTCGAACATCAAGGCCTACGCCACCCTGGTGCGCGAGCGCTCGATCCTGCGCCAATTACTGCGCGTGGCCAACGAGATCGCCGATAGCGCCTATCGCCCCGAGGGGCGCACGGTGCACGAGCTGCTCGACGAGGCGGAGAAGAAGGTTTTCGAGATCGCCGACCAGGGTGCGCGCGACCGCAAGGGTTTTGTCGCCATCAAGGACCTGCTGATCAGGGCTGTGGACCGTATCGACCACCTCTATCAGGCGGGTGAGGCGATCACTGGTATACCCACAGGCTTTGATGACTTCGACGGCAAGACCTCGGGTCTGCAGCGTTCCGACCTCATCATCGTCGCCGGGCGCCCGGCCATGGGCAAGACCACCTTCGCCATGAACATCGCCGAGAACGCCGCCGTGCGCACCGGGCTGCCGGTGGCGGTCTTCTCCATGGAGATGCCGGGTGAGCAGTTGGCGATGCGTATGATGTCCTCGCTCGGACGCATCGATCAGCACCGCGTACGCACCGGCAAGCTGGAGGACGACGACTGGCCGCGCCTGACCAACGCGGTCGGCGAGTTGGCCGAGACCAACCTCTACATCGATGACACCCCCGGCCTCTCACCCACCGACCTGCGCGCCAAGGCACGCCGTCTGGCGCGCGACCACGAACACGGTATCGGCCTCATTGTCATCGACTACCTGCAGCTGATGCAGGTGCCCGGGTTCAAGGAGAACCGCGCCGGGGAGATCTCCGAGATCTCGCGCTCGCTCAAGTCCCTGGCCAAGGAGCTCAACTGCCCGGTGATCGCCCTCTCCCAGCTCAACCGCTCGCTGGAGCAACGCCCCAACAAGCGCCCGGTGATGTCCGACCTGCGTGAGTCGGGCGCCATCGAGCAGGATGCAGACATCATCGTCTTCATCTACCGCGACGAGGTCTACAACGAGGAGAGCGCCGACAAGGGCACCGCCGAGATCATCATCGGCAAGCAGCGTAACGGCCCCATCGGCACCGTGCGCCTCGCCTTCCTCGGTAAATATACCCGCTTCGAGAACCTCGCCCACGGTAGCTATGGCGGCTTCGAGGGGGCCGATTTCTGATGGCCCAGCCGCTGCCCCAGGTCGGTGTCGGCGGAATCGTGCGTCATGGCGACCATGTGCTGTTGGTGCAGCGCGGTCGTCCGCCGGCCCAGGGGCTTTGGGCCATACCCGGTGGGCGCTTGCAACCAGGTGAGCGACTACGCGACGCGGTCGCCCGCGAGCTCCTCGAAGAGACAGGTGTCGAGGTCGAGGTGACCAGCCCGGCGCTCACCTATGAGTATGTGGAGCGCGACGCGCTGGGGCAGCCGACCCTGCACTATGTGGTGGTAGACTACTTCGCCACCTATCGGCGGGGTGAGCCGCAGGCGGCGGACGACGCCGCCGCCGCCGCCTGGGTGTCGCTGCGCACCCTCACCGAGGTGCCACTCGCCTCGGCCACCCATCTGGCCCTCTGGCGCCTCTGGCCGGAGCTGGTCCCCGCACCCGACGAGGTCCCCGAGTATGACCACGACCCTGTGGCGCTCTTCGCTGCTCCTTAGCCTGCTGTTGCTGGTCGGATGTGGCCCACTGGAGACGGGGACCGGTCGCATCGGCCTGTTGGTGTTGGTACCGCTCTTCCTCCTCGTGGGGCTCTTCCTGCTCATGGGGAGCGGTGACCGTAGCGGTGAGAACCGCCAGGCACCGCCGCACGATCACGACGACGATGACGACCGTCCCCGGCGCTGGTGGTAGCGATGGCCAAGGCGAAGACACTTTACGCCTGTAGCGCCTGTGGCGCGCAGTCGCCCAAGTGGGCCGGGCAGTGTGGCGAGTGTGGCGCCTGGAACACCCTGAGCGAGGTACTGGTGCAGAGCAGTGCCCCCAGTGGGCGCTTCGCCGGCTATGCCGGGGCGGCGGGTGGGCAGGTGCAACGTCTCTCCGATGTCGCCCCAGAAGATGTACAGCGCCTGACCACCGGTCTCTCCGAACTGGACCGCGCCCTCGGTGGTGGTCTGGTGCCCGGTTCCGTGGTGCTCATCGGTGGCGACCCGGGTATCGGCAAGTCGACCCTGCTCCTGCAGACCCTGGCTACCCTGAGCCGCGAGCGCGGTACCCTCTACGTCACCGGTGAGGAGTCTCCGCGCCAGGTGAGTCTGCGCGCGCAGCGTCTCTCCTTGCAGGTCGACGAGCTGCGCCTGATGGCGGAGACGCGGGTGGAGCTGATCCTGGAGACCGCACGTGCCGAGAATCCGGCGGTGATGGTGATCGACTCGATCCAGACCGTCTACACCGACCAACTCCAGTCCGCCCCCGGCTCGGTGGCCCAGGTGCGCGAGAGTGCCGCGCAACTGGTGCGTTTCGCCAAGGCCAGCGGCACCGTGCTGCTATTGGTCGGCCATGTGACCAAGGAGGGACAGTTGGCCGGGCCGCGGGTACTCGAACACATGGTCGATTCGGTGCTCTACTTCGAGGGCGATAGTGGAAGTCGCTATCGCGTTATCCGTGCGGTCAAAAACCGCTTCGGCGCGGTCAACGAGCTGGGCGTCTTCGCCATGACCGAGCAGGGACTGCGTGAGGTGACCAACCCCTCGGCCATCTTCCTCTCACGCCACGCCGAGCCGGTGGCCGGCAGTGCCATCATGGTCACCCTGGAGGGGAGCCGCCCGCTGTTGGTGGAGTTACAGGCGCTGGTCGACACCAGTCAGCTGGGCAACCCACGCCGGGTCACCGTGGGTTTCGAACAGAATCGCCTGGCCATGCTCCTCGCTGTGCTGCATCGTCACGGTGGCGTCGCCACTTTCGACCAGGATGTCTTCATCAACGCCGTTGGTGGCGTGCGTCTCACCGAGACCGGGGCCGACCTAGCGCTGCTGCTCTCGGTGCTGTCGAGTCTGCGCAACCGCCCCTTGCCCGAAGGGTTGGTGGTGTTTGGGGAGGTGGGTCTGGCGGGGGAGATCCGCCCGGTGGCGAACGGTCAGGACCGTCTGCGCGAGGCGGCCAAGCATGGTTTCAAGCAGGCCATCGTACCGGCGGCCAACCTATCCAAGCGTCACCTCCCTGAGGGGCTGCAGGTACACGGGGTGCAGCGCCTGGACGAGGCGCTGAACCTCATCTGACGCGGACTCGCACTCAGGCGGGACCCTGTGCATCGGCCAGCATGTGTGCCAATTCCCGTTCCAACAGCATGGCACTGCCCCAGTGCAGCTCCAGCAGCCGGCGTAGATGGCCGAGACTCTCCAAGTCCATCGTCTTTACGTCCAGGCCGATCAGTGTGGGCTCTTGGTGGGCGATGCGCCCGGGCATACGGATCGCCCGGCGTTCATCGAGGGTGAGGGTGAGCTGGGCCTGCTGCTGGCGGGCATCGGGCAGGGGGGATTGGGGGCGCAGCATGGCCCCACGCAGGGAGAGGTCACAGAGGGTACAGGGGTAGCGTATCCCGTCGATCTCGATCTGGGCCTCGATAGTGATGGGGAGGCGACGATGGTGGCGCTGCTCGCGCGTCTGCATAGGTTATTCGAGGAAGAACTGCATCTTCACGTTACCCATGATGATCATGTCGCCATCGTCGAGCGGACGCGGATTGTCACCCAGCTCCTCCTTGTTGACCAAGGTGGGGAGTTTGCCTTCGAGGTGGGTGATGTAATAGCCATCGGCACGACGGGTGATCACCGCCAACTGGTAACCGGCCTTGCCGATGTTAGTGAGGTTGCGGTTGAGACTGACGGTACGCCCGAGGTTGCTACCGGACATGAACTGGAGGCTCCCGGTGAGGCGCTTACGCGTGATGGTGCGGTCCTCTTCGTCCTCCTCCTCCTCCGGGTCCTGCGCCTCGAAATCCTGCTGATCCTCGGCCGAGTTTAGGAGCACCCCGGCCTCGTGGGCGTAACTCAGGTTGTGCTTGCCGACACGGATGAGGTCGTTGTCCTTGAGCTCGTGGTCACCCTCGATGCGCTTATTGTTGACGAAGGTACCGTCGGTGCTCCCGAGATCACGCAGTAGGGTGGTATCGCCATGGGTGATGGCCACCGCGTGCTGTGCTTGTACCGCCAGGCTGTCGATGTGAATCGTGCATTGAGGGTCGCTACCGATGACCATCTCCCCTTGAATAAGCGGGAAGATTTTCAACATCTTACCTCGAAATAGCAGGGTCAATTTGGACAACTTGGGGCGCTCCGCAAGAGGGAAATAACTTATTTTTCAGCCAATTGTAGCTGGTATTGAAACCTTTTTCTAAGGTATGAGCAACACTTTTCGCGTGTGGCGCTCATCTGACTTTAGTGGTTCTCTTCGGTGTTGTCGTCGTGCGCATGGAGCGAGGGGTCGATACGCGCGGTCTTCACCCGGTTGCCGTTGGTCTTGACGATCTCCACTGGGTGGCCACCGAGGAGCAGGCTGGTGCCCGGTTCGGGGATGGTCTCCAAGTATTCCACCACCATGCCGTTGAGGGTCTTTGGCCCTTCGGTGGGGAGCTGCCAGCCGAGCACACGGTTGAGTTCACGGATGCTGGCGCTGCCGTCCACCAGGTACGAGCCATCCTCTTGCGGAACGACGTTGCGTGAGCGGGTGGCGGGGTCGGTGGTGAACTCGCCGACGATCTCTTCGAGGATGTCGTCGAGGGTGACTAGCCCCTGGATGTCGCCATACTCGTCCACCACCAAGCCGATACGGCGACGCTCGGTCTGGAAGTTATAGAGCTGGGTGTGCAGCGAGGTGCCTTCGGGGATGAAGTAGGTCTCGCGTACCACGCGCATGAGGCTGTCGCGGGTCAGCTCACCGTGGCGGTGCAGGGCGAGCACGTTGCGCAGGTGCACGAAGCCCACCACGTGGTCGATGCTTCCGCGATAGATGGGCAGGCGGGTGTGCTGGCTGCCGGTGATCTGCTTGACGATCTTCTCCATCTCATCTTCGAGGTCGATGCCGACGATCTCGTTGCGCGGCACCATAATGTCCTCCACCGTGGCCTTGTCCAGGTCGAGGATACTGAGCAGCATCTGCTGGTGACGCTCTGGGATCTTGCTGGCCGACTCGTGTACCACGGTACGCAGTTCATCGGTGGAGAGGGTCAGCTTGGGAGTGTGGTCGGCGGTGACGCCGAGCAGACGCAGCAGGCCGTTGGTGATCATGTTGATCACCCAGACCAGTGGATAGAAGAGCTTGAGCAGCGGGATCAGCGCCAGTGAGGCTGGGTAGGCGAAGCGTTCCGGGAAGAGTGCGGCGACGGTCTTGGGTGTCACCTCGGCAAAGATCAGGATCACCAGGGTGAGTAGACCAGCGGCGGCGGCGATGCCGGCCTCGCCCCAATAACGCATCGCCAGAATGGTGGCGATGGAGGAGGCGAGGATGTTTACGAAGTTGTTGCCGAGCAGGATGATGCCGATAAGGCGATCGGGGCGCTGGAGCAGCTCATTGGCACGCCGCGCACCTGGATGACCGGATTGGGCCTTGTGGCGCAGGCGGTAGCGGTTGAGGCTGAAGAGCCCGGTCTCGGAACCGGAGAAGAAGCCGGAGAGGAGGATCAGTATGACCAGGGCGCCGAACAGGGCCAGGTCGGGAAGCTCACTAAACAAGGGGGGCGGTCTGCCTTACCAAACAGGGGACGAAGAACGATTCTCGGCAGGATCGCCGGGTGCTGTCAACCAGGGCGCTGGGGAAGGGGGGATTTCAACGTGCCCGGGCAACGGCCAGTGGCGCTGTCCACCCGCAATCCTTGGTTCGTCGCCGGTGCTGGCCTGCCGACTGGGGCGTCGGGTCAGGTTACTTCGGGGCGTTGAGCAGCTGTTCGAGGACAAATTTACTGCCGAAATAGGCCAGCAGCAGCAGTACCAGGCCGCCCAGGGTCCAGCGCACGGCGGTGCGTCCGCGCCACCCGAAGCGCCAGCGGCCATAGAGTAGGGTGGCAAAGATGGCCCAAGCGGCAATGGAGAGCACGGTCTTGTGCACCTTGTGCTGGGCAAAGATATCTTCCAGATAGATAAAGCCAGTAAGGAGGGCGATGCTCAAGGCGATGAAGCCCACCAGGATCATCTGTACCAGAAGCCCCTCCATGGTCTCTAGCGGCGGCAGGGCGCGCATGAAACCGCCAGGGTGGCGGTTGCGCAGGTGGCGGTCCTGCACAGCGATGAGCAGCGCCTGCACACCGGCGACGCTGAGTACGCTGTAGGCGAACACCGAGAAGAGGATATGCAGCTCCATGCCGAAGCTGCTCACCTGTACCGGTGTGCCTCCACCGAAGAGCCACTGTAGTAGCAGGGTGAGGGCCGAGGCGGGTAGGGCGGCGATGGCCAGGTTCTCCACCGGGCGGCCGAAGGCGGCACCGACGATGAGCAGGGCGATGGCCCAGCCCATGATCGAGAGCATGGGGAAGAAGCTCAGGTCGAGTCCTTGGGCGGTATAAATGCTGCCCACCAGCAGGCCGCTGTGCAGCAGGACGCCAACGACCGCGATGGCCAGGGCCGTGTTCTTCTGCCCCTGGGTGGCGTTGATCCCAAGCGAGAGGCGTCGTCCCAGCAAACCAGCAGCGGCGAGGTAGAGAGCGAGGGTAAGAGTGACCAGGGCTGTACTCATGTGGCGATGATCCTGCGGGGGTCGTTAATCATCGCACAGAGCCCCGCTGGCTTGAAGAGCCGATACCCACACATCATGAGTGAGATAACGCACTGATCCCTCGCTGCCGACTCGATTCAGGCCTGAGACATATGGAAATTAAGTTGCGGTGAGGTGTCAGGCTATTTATATTGGCATGAGATAACCCGCGTGTTAGGGGCTGGAGTTTGGGGTACCTATGGAGCTTCGGGTCTTAGGTTGTAGCGGCGGCATCGGTGCCGGCCTAAAGACGACCTCCTTTTTGATCGATGGCGAGATCCTGATCGACGCCGGTAGTGGTGTGGGTACCCTGACCCTCGATGAGATGGTGCGCATCAAACACATCTTTCTCACCCATTCCCATCTGGATCACGTTCACTCCATCCCGTTGCTGGTCGATAGTATCTTCGACCGCATCAAGGAGCCGATCATCATCCATGCCCTGCCGGAGACGATCCAGGCATTGCAGGAGCATGTATTCAATTGGGTCATCTGGCCCGACTTCTCTCGTCTGCCTCACCCCGATACCCCTGTACTGCGCTTCGCACCCAGTGCCGCAGGCAGTGTGATGCAGGTGGGTGACCTGCGTTTCGAGTCGATCCCGGTGAATCACGTGGTGCCCACCGTCGGCTATCGCGTCTCCAACGCGGAGAAGGCCTTCGCCTTCAGCGGTGATACCACCACTAACGACAGCTTCTGGGATGCTATCAACGCCCATGAGAGCCTCGATCTGTTGCTGGTAGAGGCGGCCTTCTCTAACGATGAGCGCGAACTCTGCCGCCAGGCACGCCACTACTGCCCAGAGTTTCTCGCCGCCGACCTGGTCAAGCTCAAACACAAACCGAAGATCTACCTCAGCCACGCCAAGCCCGGCGAGGAGGAGAAGATCTACCGTGAGTGCCGTGACCTGGTCACCGGCCACACCCTCAATCACCTGTCCAGCGGCAAGGTGTTCAAGCTATAATCCCCGGTTTTTCCGCGTAGAAGACCCACTTGCCTGGGTCTTCTCGCCCCTATCCGATGTGAGTGGACGCCCATGTTCGACGGCCTGACCGAACGATTGACGAAAGCACTGCGTGACCTGCGCGGTACCGGTCGCCTCAGCGAAGAGAACATCAAAAGCACCCTGCGTGAGATCCGCATGGCCCTGCTGGAGGCCGATGTGGCCCTGCCGGTGGTCAAGCAGTTCATCGAACAGGTCCGCGAGCGCGCCGTGGGCAAGGAGGTGATGGGCAGCCTCACCCCGGGTCAGGCGTTGGTCAAGGTGGTTCACGACGAGCTGATCAAGGTGATGGGTGAGGCCAATGACGCCCTCAACCTTGCCACCCGCCCCCCCGCCGTGGTGCTGATGGCCGGTCTACAGGGCTCGGGTAAGACCACCACGGTCGGTAAGCTCTCGCGCTTCCTGAAAGAGAAGCACAAGAAGTCGGTGATGGTGGTGAGTGCCGACGTCTACCGCCCCGCCGCCATCGAGCAGCTCAAGACCCTCGCCGCCGAGGTGGGGGTGGAGTTCTTCCCCAGCGATGCAGGGCAGAAGCCGGTCAAGATCGCTACCGCCGCCCTCGACTACGCCAAGAAGCACGCCATCGAGGTGCTGCTCGTCGATACCGCCGGACGTCTGCACATCGACGCGGCGATGATGGACGAGATCAAGGCCGTCCACGCCGCCATCAACCCTGTCGAGACCCTCTTCGTGGTTGACGCCATGACCGGTCAGGATGCCGCCAACACCGCCAAGGCGTTCAACGACGCGCTGGCGCTCACTGGTGTCGTCCTGACCAAGACCGACGGCGATGCCCGCGGTGGTGCCGCCCTCTCGGTGCGCCAGATCACCGGCAAGCCCATCAAGTTCCTCGGTGTGGGTGAGAAGAGTACCGCCCTGGAGCCCTTCCACCCCGACCGCGTCGCCTCGCGCATCCTCGACATGGGTGATGTCCTCTCCCTGGTCGAAGAGATGCAGCAGAAGGTCGACCATGAGAAGGCGGCCAAGCTCGCCAGCAAGATCAAGAGCGGCAAGGACTTCGACCTGGAGGACTTCCGTGAGCAGCTCGGCCAGTTGAGTAGCTTCGGCGGTGTCGGCGCATTGATGGACAAGCTCCCGGGTATGGCCAACATCCCCGAGGCGGCCAAGAAGCAGGTCAACGACAAGGAGTTCAAGCGTCTGGAGGCGATCATTGGCTCCATGACCCCCTTCGAGCGGCACAACCCAGACCTCATCAAGGGCAGTCGCAAGCGCCGTATCGCCGCCGGTTCAGGCGTGCAGGTTCAGGACGTCAACCGCCTGCTCAAGCAGTTCAAGCAGATGCAAGGAATGATGAAAAAGTTCTCAAAAAAGGGCGGGATCGGTAAGCTTCTGCGCGGTATGAAGGGCGGGGGCAAGTTCCCAGGTCTGCCCTTTTAAGGCGTCGGTGCCGTATAAAAATCGATGACGGGTGGCGCGGGGCGGATTATTTCCCGCTCGGGTCTACCCTTTTTGGCCCGTAATCAGTACAATGCCGGGCTCTCTATTCATGGGATGGGCCGCCTATGGGCGGCCCGGTCAGTTCTAAAGCGAGGATTTTCGATCGATGGTTACCATTCGTCTGGCCCGTGGTGGCGCCAAGAAGCGTCCCTTCTACCAAGTCGTCGTCACCGACAGCCGCAACCGTCGTGACGGTCGCTTCATCGAGCGCGTCGGTTTCTTCAATCCCCAGGCCAAAGAGGGTGAAGAGGGTCTGCGTCTCGACATGGAGCGCGTCAACCACTGGCTGGGCCAGGGTGCACAGACCACCGACCGCGTCGGTGATCTGATCAAGGGCGCTACCAAGGCCTGATCGCCTTGGCAGTGGGCGTAATGTCCGAGGTCAACGCCGTGTCGAGTATGCAGGAGTACATCCCGGTCGGTCGCATCAACGCCGCTTTCGGCGTGCGGGGCTGGGTCAAGGTGTTCTCGCATACTGAACCGCGCGACAACATCCTCGGCTACTCCCCTTGGTACCTTAAGTCCCGAGACGGCTGGCGCGCATATCGCGTGGTCGAGGGGCAGGTACACGGTAAGGGGATCATCGCCCGTCTCGAAGGGATCGACGACCGCAATCAAGCGGAGCTGCTCCTTGGCAGCGATGTCGGCATCCTTCCCGGACAGCGTCCCGAGCTGGGGCAGGGCGAGTATTACTGGAGCGATCTGGTAGGCTTGCGCGTGGTCACCCTCGAAGGTGTCGACCTCGGCAAGGTGGACTACCTGTTCGAGACCGGCGCCAACGATGTCTTGGTCATACAGGGCGACCGGGAGCGCTTACTCCCCTTCGTCGAGCCCCAGGTGGTCAAGCGGGTTGCTCTGGACGAGGCCCTTATCGAGGTCGACTGGGACCCGGAGTTTTGACCGACGCCGCGCCCCTATTGCAGGTCGACCTGCTCACCCTGTTCCCGCAGATGTTCGCCGCGATCACCGACTTCGGTGTGAGTGGACGGGCGGTGGAGCGGGGTCTGGTGCGGGTCGATTACTGGAATCCCCGCGACTATACCGAGAGCAAACATCGACGGGTCGACGACCGCCCCTACGGCGGTGGGCCTGGTATGGTGATGCAGGTACAGCCGTTGCGCGACGCCCTGGCGGCGGCGCGCGCCGCCAATCCAGGTGGTAAGGTGATCTACCTCTCTCCGCAGGGTCGACCGCTCGACCAGACGGGGGTCGAGGCGCTGGCCAAAGAGCCCCATCTGGTGCTCATCGCCGGGCGCTACGAGGGGATCGACGAGCGTTTCATCGAACGTGAAGTGGATGCGGAGTGGTCGATAGGCGACTACGTCCTCAGCGGCGGTGAGTTGGCGGCCATGGTGCTGCTTGATGCAGTCATCCGTCAGCTCCCCGGTGCCCTGGGGCACGAGGAGTCGGCCGAACAGGACTCTTTTGCTCAGGGGTTGCTCGACCACCCCCACTACACGCGCCCCGAGGTGATCGACGGGGCGGCAGTACCCGAGGTACTGGTCGGCGGTGATCACAGCGCCATCGCCCGCTGGCGCATGAAGCAGGCACTCGGTCGCACCTGGTTAAGGCGCCCCGAGCTGCTAGAACGGGTGGACCTCGACCGAGGTCAGCAGGCCCTGCTCCAGGAGTACATCCAGGAGCATGAGGCAGAAGCAAAGAATTAGTGTATAATCAGCGGATCTATCTCTGGAGTTATGGCAATGAGCAACATCATCGAAGAACTGGAAAAGGAACAGATGGGGCGTGAAGTCCCCACCTTCGCTCCTGGCGACACCCTGGTCGTACAGGTGAAGGTGAAAGAGGGTGAGCGCGAGCGTCTGCAGGCCTTCGAGGGTGTCTGCATCGCCAAGAGCAACCGCGGTCTGAACTCCTCCTTCACCGTGCGCAAGATGTCCCACGGCGAGGGTGTGGAGCGCGTCTTCCAGACCTACAGCCCGCTGGTCGACTCCATCACCGTGAAGCGTCGTGGTGATGTCCGCCGCGCCAAGCTCTACTATCTGCGTGAGCGTACCGGTAAGGCCGCCCGCATCAAGGAGAAGCTCTAAGCTTCACCACTGCTGTGAGCCCATCGGCCTGCCGCCGATGGGTCGGGAGTCGCCTATGCGCCCAGTCCAGCACAGCGGCATAAAGAACGGATACCGCCCCAGTGGCGGTATCCGTTTTTTTTCGTTGCTTGCCAGCCCCTTGTTACTCCTCGTTCTCGCCGCCACGCCGCAGGCGGAGACTCTCCCGGCTGATGCCACGCCACCTGTGGCGACCGCTACCCCGGTCGTGTCGCCCCCGGTCGAGGTGGTGGTACCCGACGGGGCCAAGCTGGTGCGTCGTCTGGTGCGTGCCCAGACCCCCCACCTGGCGCTGGCCATGCTCGACCAGAAGCAGCCCAAACCGGGTGGCGACCTGACCGATTGGCTCTACTGGGAGCGGTTGCGCATCACCATCCTTACCGAGAATGGTCTCTGGGAGCGCTTCGACGCACGCCTCGCGTCCTTGCCCAAGGGGGTCGATGAGGGCTTTCGCCGCTGGGCAGTGAGCATGCGCGCGCGCGCCTTGATCGATCAGGGTGAGCCGCTGCGTGGGCGTGAGTTGCTGCTCGGATTGATGTGGGAACACCCACAAGGGAGCGACGATACCCAGTTGGCGGAGTGGCGCCAATTGGTGATCCAGGCCTACCTGAGTGAAGGGCGCGAGGCGGATGCCTATGCCGCTATGTTGCGCTATCGGCAGGACTACGGACGCGGTGATGCGGATGCCGTGACCTTGTTCGCCCAGGTGTTGCTCAACAACGATCGTGCCAGTGAGGCCGAGGTGGAGTTGAAGGGGCTGGATAATCCCCAGACCATGCCCCTCTACTGGCTCGCGCGACTGCGTAATGGCAGTGACGCAAAGGGGGTGGTCAAGCAGTTGCTAAGGCTGCGAGGTAAGGCCGAGGATGACCCCGGCGCGCTCTACTATGCAGTGCTCGCCGAGGCGGCTGGCAGCGCCGGTGACCTGCAGGCCCGTACCGAGGCACTCGAGGGGCTCTTCGCGCGTAAGCGTGTGGACGCACGTGTGTCGCGCCTGGTGCCGCTCGATTCGGAGCAGCTCTGGCAGGCCTATCTCGACCTGGCCCGAGACCTGGGCAACCGCAAGCGTCTACTGGTTGGGCGCGACGCCGACTGGGTCAAGCTCGCCGAACGTCATGAGAAGGGTGAGCCCACCGCCGCACGTGCCATCTACGCCTTCCTCTCCCTCTACAGCTATGACGATAGCGCGCGGGCCGACTACCATCGCAGCCTCGCCCGTTTGTTGCTGAACGACAATGAGCAGGGACGCTGGTTGGTCGAGCGGCTCTATCTCACCTCGCCACGCTTTATCGAAGTGGTGGCGATCCCCGAGGTGGTGCGGCGTGTGCTGGTGGATTTCGCCCTCGCCACCGCCGACCTCGACTTGGCCGCGCGCCTGCTCAAGGGCTTCGACGCCCCTCCGGCCGGGGCCGATGCCATCAGCTGGGAGCTACGCCGGGCCAAGGTCTTCCTCCTCACCGGCGAACACGAACAGGGCGAGAAGATCCTACGCGGCATGCTCGACAAGCTGGGTGGCATGGATACCCAGCAGTTCGACCGCTATGTGCAGGGGCTCTTCGACCTACAGACGGTGGAGCACTACGATGCCGCCTATGAGCTCTTCTTGGTACTTTACGAGCGAGTCCAAGACCTGCAGATCAAACGCGAGTTGCTCTTCTGGATGGCCGATTCGCGTTTTGCCCAGGCGCGTTGGTTGGAGGCTGGGTATCTTTACCTGCAGTCAGCCATCATCCTCGATAAGGCAAGTATGGATCCATGGGCGCAGACCGCCCGCTATCAAGCCGCCAAGGCGCTGGTGAAGGCAGAGATGTTCCAGGATGCGGAGAACCTCTATCGCCAACTCCTCAAAGTGGCCGACCAGGCCGAGCGCAAGGCGCAACTGCTGCGTGACCTAGAGCAGCTCAAGCTGCTGCGTAGTGCGGCGGCAAATCGGCCTGCAAAGGGGTGAGGGAGGTCAGTCTACCCCTGCCGTCGGCCAGCCCCTACCATCGTGCGGCCCGGCTGACCTTCGACGGGGCTGCCTTGGTCGGGTTGGCACTTACCCCGACGGCTATCGAAACTCCCAACGGTGAGGGGGGAGACGTGGTGGCGCAGGCCCTCATCGAGGCCTTCTTTCGTGGCACTCCACCCCCAGATGGGGTGCTACTCGCCCCCGTCGGCACCCCCTTCCAACGGCACGTCTGGTCTGCCCTGCGTGAGATACCCCACGGTCAGACACGTAGTTATGGTGACCTGGCCAGACAGCTCACTAGCTCCCCCCGGGCGGTGGCGGGGGCGTGTCGGGCCAACCCGATCGCCCTGCTCATCCCGTGTCACCGTGTGGTCGCACAGAAGGGGCTTGGTGGGTACGCCGGTGCCACCCAGGGCCCGGAACTGGAGTTCAAGGCGTGGTTGTTGCGGCATGAACGCGCCCTCTGACGCCGCCCTCGCCCTCATCGAAGGGTTTACCGATGCCCTCTGGTTGGAGCGGGGTCTGAGCATCAACACCCTGGCCGCTTATCGTCAGGACCTACTCGGCCTAGCACGTCACCTGGAGGGGCAGGGCGGGGCGCTTGAGCACGCCAGTCGCTTTGAACTGCTCGATTACCTCTATCGTCGCAGCGCGCAGGGGCGACATGCGCGCAGCAATGCCCGCCTACTCTCGACCCTGAGACGCTTCTACAGTCACTTGAAGCGCGCGGGGCTGGTCGATGTCGACCCGAGTGAGGGAATAGAGCCCCCGCGCCTAGGTCGTCCTCTGCCTAAATCCCTCAGCGAGGCGCAGGTCGAGGCGCTGTTGCGTGCCCCTTTGGTCGATGAGCCCCTCGGGCTGCGTGATCGCGCCATGCTCGAACTGCTCTACGCCACCGGTCTGCGTGTGAGCGAACTGGTCGGGCTGCTCCAGCCGCAAGTGAACCTCTCCATGGGGGTGCTGCGGGTGGTGGGGAAGGGCGACAAGGAGCGGTTGGTACCGCTCGGGGAGGAGGCTGCATATTGGCTCGAACGTTATCTACAGCAGGCACATGGGGCGCTGCTCAAGGGGCGTGCGAGTGATGTGCTGTTCCCATCGCGACTTGGTCGTGCCATGTCGCGGCAGGCCTTTTGGCAGTTGATCAAGCGCTATGCCCAACTTGCCGGGATCACCAGCACCCTTTCGCCACACACCCTGCGACACGCCTTCGCCACCCACCTGCTCAACCACGGCGCCGACCTGCGCGTGGTGCAGCTTCTACTCGGTCACAGTAGTCTCTCCACGACGCAGATCTACACGCATATCGCACGTGAACGGCTGCAAAAGTTGCACGCTCAGCACCATCCGCGCGGTTGAGGGGGCCTTGGCTTGGGGTGATAATGGCCAGCCCTGTGGATTGTAAAAGGTGACCCCATGCCCTCGTTCGATATCGTCTCCGAGGTGGATCAGCACGAGCTGACCAATACCCTGGATCAGACCAACCGTGAACTCTCCAACCGATTCGATTTCAAAGGGAGTGACGCCAAGGTAGAGATGCAGGGTGAGGCCCTGTTGCTGGAGGCGGAGAACGACTTCCAGGTGCGGCAGATCATCGATGTGCTCTACCAGAAGGCTGCTAAGCGTGGCATCGATGTGCAGGCGCTCAAGAGTGGACCCGTGGAGCAGCACGGCATGCGTGCGCGGATGCGCATGGAGCTGGTTCAGGGGGTCGACAAGGAACTGGGCAAGAAGATCATCAAGCTCGTTAAAGAGAGCAAGCTCAAGGTGCAGGCGAGCATCCAGGGCGATCAGGTCCGTGTGACCGGCAAGAAGCGCGACGACCTCCAGGCGGCCATGGCCATGCTGCGCCAGGCCGAGTTGGGCGTGCCGCTGCAATACACCAATTTTCGTGACTAATACCGGAGTGTTCCTGATGAAGAAGACCCTTTCCACCCTGCTGCTCGGCAGCGCGCTCATCGCCCCATGGGGCGTCGCCTCAGCCGATGCGGATGTGGAGGCGCGTATCCGCAGTGTGATCGGTCAGGTGCTGCCCGGTACCGTGGTCGGCAGCGTCAGTGAGAGTCCGCTAGGCGGGCTCTACGAGGCGGAACTGAACGGTGACATCTACTACTTCTCCAGTGATGGGCGTTACCTGGTGCGTGGCGAGATCATCGACCTGCAGACCCAGGAGAACCTGACTGAGACGAAGAAGGGGGCCGCGCGGCTCAAGGCGATGGCCGCACTGGACGAAAAGGATATGATCATCTTTCCGGCCAAGGGTGAGCAGCGCCACGTGATCACCGTCTTCACCGACATCGATTGCGGCTACTGCCGCAAGCTGCACAGCGAGATGGGCGAGCTCAATGAGCTGGGCATTACGGTGCGCTATCTGGCCTTCCCGCGTGCCGGGGTGGGTTCGGTCTCCTACAACAAGGCGGTCTCTGTCTGGTGTGCCGACGATCGTCGGGCAGCGATGAATGCGGCCAAGAGTGGCGAGATGCCTGAGACCAAAGAGTGCACCAATCCGGTCGAGGCGCAGTTGAATCTGGGTCACGATGTCGGTGTCACCGGCACCCCCTCTCTGGTACTGGAGGATGGCACCCTGGTACCCGGCTATCTCCCCGCACAGCGCATGTTGAAGATGCTCGAAGGGCGTAAGAAGGGCAGCTGAGCCTGTCACCCTGGCCGGTCCCCGCTCGGGGCCCGGCCCCTCGCCGATTACTGCCTGCCTCAGGCCCCTACGCGGGCCTCGACCTCCTCCAGACTCAGACGCCGCATGGGGCGTCCATCTACCGGGCTCAGCGGGGCCTGGGGGGGCCCGTCATGGCCGAAAATCGTCAGTTCGATGGTCTGCTGGTCCGCCTCGAAGCGGATCAGCGGTAGTTCACGCCTTTGGTTTGGACCGAAGCGCAGGCTGCACTGATCGAGCTGATAGGGGACTTTGCGGTCGAGTAGGTAGATGGCCACCTGCTCAGGGGTGTCGGCCTGGATGTGCAGGCGTACCGGTGTTCGTGCGACCAGGGCACCATCGAGCAGCTCGCCGACCAGGCGGGGGCGAAACGGTGTGAGCATGCGCATGGTGCCCAGGGCGGCTAGACGTAAGGCGGTGAGCTGGGCCGTGTAAGACGTGGCGTGGAACAGTTGCTGATAGTCGATAAGTGCTTGGTCTATCGCCTCGTTGCTCGGTAGCTCGCGGCGTGAGGCACCGAGGCGCTCGCTCAGGTAGCGCCGTGCCGCCTCAAAGTCGTGGGTACCACGATCGAGCAGCCAACGCGCGGCCTGTTCGGCCAGTTGGCCCTGCTGCTGGCGGGACTGACGGGAGTGATTACGGGCCATAGCTTTGGTCTTAGAAGAGTTCGTCGGTCAGAGATGGGCCGCCACTGCTACCCCCACTCGCGCCCCCCGGCATACCAGGGATGGGGGCCGATTCGCCGGTACTGGAAGGGAGATGTTCGGCGCGGAAGATCTCGAACACTGCAGCAGGGTTGCCGCTGTTGGTGCGCAGCCCAGTGGTGGGGTCTATACGTACCCGTACCATACCGGGGGGTTCGGCCTGGGTATGTTCGGGGGCGTTGGCTAGGGCGATGCGCATGTAGTCGATCCACATGGGCAGGGCAGCGCGACCACCCGTCTCGGCACGGCCCATGGGGGTGGGGGTATCGAAGCCGACCCAGGCGCTGGCGACCACATCGGAGTTGTAGCCGGAGAACCAGGCGTCCATTTGGTCATTGGTGGTGCCGGTCTTGCCGGCCAGGTCACCGCGCTTGAGTTCGAGTGCGCGCCGTCCGGTGCCGCGGGTGATTACATCCTGCAGCATGGAGGTGATCAGGTAGGTGTTGCGCGGGTCGATACTCTGCTCGGCCTGGTGCGCTGGGGCACCCTCGGGCAGGTTGGCACAAGGCAGGCAGGCGGTGGCCGGGTCGGCCTGGAACAGCACTTTCCCGTTGCCGTCCTCGATGCGGGTGATGAAATACGGGGCAACCCGGTAACCACCGTTGGCGAGTACTGCGTAGCCGCTTACCACCTGCAGCGGGGTGAGGTTGGCGCTGCCGAGGGCGAGAGAGAGGTTGCGCGGCAGCTCATCGGGGTTGAAACCGAACTTGGCGACATGTGCGAGGGTGCGCTGGATGCCGACGGCCAGGAGCAGGCGGATGGAGACCAGGTTTCGCGAGTTGTACAGCGCCACACGCATGCGTGTCGGACCAAAGAACTGGCCACTGTAGTTCTCTGGGCGCCAGGTACCCTCAAGGGCGTTGTCCTCGAATACCACGGGGGCGTCGTTGATGGTGCTGGCAACGGTGAAGCCATTCTCCAGTGCCGCTGAGTAGATGAAGGGTTTGAAGTTGGAGCCGGGCTGACGATGGGCCTGTATCACGCGGTTGAACTTGCTATAGAAGTAGTCGTACCCGCCCTGGAGGGCGAGGATGGCACCATCGTTCGGGCGTAGGGAGACCAGTGCGCCGCTGACCTGAGGGATTTGGGTAAGGCGCCAACCGTTCGATTGGGGCTGCAGGTAGACCACGTCGCCGCTGCTGAGGATCTTGTTGGCACTCTTTGGCTCGGCGCCGAGGCTGTGGTTGCTGAGCCAGGGGCGAGCCCAACTCATGGCATCCCACTCCAAGGTGATGGGGGCGTTGATTCCGGCGGCCACCAATACGGCGCTACGCTCCTTGAGCCCGACGACCAGTGCTGGAAGCAGGTCTCCCACCTTGGGGTAGGGTTTGAGGAGGGCCTGGAGCTGCTCAGTGGTGGGCTCGGCAGGGAGCTCGACTTGCGCCACAGGGCCACGGTAGCCATGACGCTCGTCATATTCGTGTAGCGCGCTGCGCATGGCGGCGATGGCGGCCAACTGCAGGCCACTGTCGATGGTGGTGTAGACGCGTAGGCCGAGATTGTAGGCGTCGTCACCGTAATCCTCGACCATCTTGGCACGCACCATCTCGGCCACGTATGGGGCAGCGAGGTCGATATCCGTGGTGTGGATCGAGGCCGTCAGCGGTTGTGCGGTGGCGTCGATAAACTCCTTTGCGGTGATGAATTCCAGCTCGCGCATGCGCCGTAGCACATAGTCGCGGCGCAATTTGGCACGTTGTGGATTGACGATGGGGTTGAACGTGGAGGGGGCCTTGGGGAGGCCTGCGATCATGGCGAATTGGGCCAGGTCGAGCTGGTCGATGGGTTTGCCATAGTAGGTGAGGGCAGCGGCGGCGACACCGTAGGCACGGTTACCAAGGAAGATCTTGTTCAGATAGAGGGAGAGGATGCGCTCCTTGCTTAGCTCTGTCTCCATCTGCAGCGAGAGGAAGATCTCACGCAGTTTACGCACGAAGGAGCGCTCCGGCGTAAGGAAGAAGTTGCGTGCCACCTGCATGGTGATGGTACTTCCACCTTGCGTTTTCTTCCCTGTGCGTGCCAGTTCATATACCGCGCGCAGGAGCCCTTGATAGTCTACCCCTGGATGCTCGAAGAAGCGGTCATCCTCCGCCGCGAGGATCGCCTGGACCATGCGCTGCGGGATCTCATCATAGGTGAGGGCGATGCGGCGCTCGTTGGCGAACTCGCCCATCAGTTTCCCATCACTACTGTAGATGCGCAGCGGCTCCTGCAGCCGTACCTCGTCCAGCTCACTGGTACTCGGGAGCTCGGGTGCCAGATAGGCGTAGATACCCGTGGTCAGGGTGAAGGCCCCGAGCAAGGCGATAGCAGCTGGGACGAGGATGAGAACGATGAGTGCGCGAAGTGGCAGGGTCAGCAATTTCATGGAGAGGAAGGGTCCCAACCGATTGGGCGTCCATTATAAGGAAAGTGTGATATTTTCACTACGGGTCTAGCGTAAAATCACGTATTGACCTATAGTTAACCCTGCTATTTAATGTGATTGGGCATGAAACTCGTCTAACTTGGGGTTTATAAAGGAAAAATGTTTCGACTGCCTAAGTTTTTAGCCCAACGCTCGACCCCGGTGATCGGTCTGGATATCAGTACCACGGCGGTCAAGCTGCTGGAGCTCAGCAAGACCGGTGACCAGTACCGGGTGGAGAGTTATGCGGTTGAGCCGCTGCCACCCAACTCGGTGATCGAAAAGAACATTTCCGACGTCGAGGGCGTGGGTGAGGCGATCAAGCGCGCGGTCAAACGAGCGGGTGCCAACTCCAAGTACGCCGCTGCGGCGGTGGCCGGATCGGCGGTGATCACCAAGGTCATCTCGATGCCGGCGGACCTCTCCGACGACGACATGGAGAGCCAGATCGAACTCGAAGCGGACCAATATATCCCCTATCCCCTGGACGAGGTCAACATCGATTTTCAGGTTCTGGGCCCTGTTCCCGACGACCCGGAGCGGGTCGAGGTGCTACTCGCCGCCTCTCGAACCGAAAATGTGGATGTGCGCGTGGACGCAATCCAGATTGCCGGACTCACCGCCAGGGTGGTGGATGTCGAGGCGTACGCGATGGAGAACGCCTTCACGACCCTCATCGCGCAGCAGATGCCCGATGGTGGTGTGGACAAAACCATCGCGGTGGTGGATGTGGGCGCGACCATGACCACCCTCAACGTGCTCCACGACCTGAAGACGATATACACCCGTGAACAGGTGTTCGGTGGCAAGCAGCTTACCGAGGAGATCCAGCGTCGCTATGGCCTCTCCTACGAGGAGGCGGGCATGGCCAAGCGTCAAGGTGGCCTGCCCGATAACTATATTCCCGAGGTTCTGGAGCCGTTCAAAGAGGCGCTCATCCAGCAGGTGAGCCGCTCTCTGCAGTTTTTCTACTCGTCCAGTCAGCACAACAGTGTCGACCATATCGTGATGGTGGGTGGGACTTCCTCAATCCAGCAGATCGACGAACTCATCGAACAGAAGTTGGGTGTGCCCACTGTGGTGGCGAACCCCTTCCTCAATATGTCTATCGCCTCTCGCATCAAGGCACAGGTGTTATTCAATGACGCCCCGGCCATGATGATCGCCTGTGGTCTGGCATTGAGGAGTTTTGACTAATGGCGAAGATCAACCTACTCCCTTGGCGCGCGGACCTACGCAAGCAGCGGCAGCGAGACTTCGCTATTGCCGCTGGCGTCGCTGTCCTTATTACCGGTCTGCTCTTGGTCGCTATCCACATGCAGGTGAACGGTCTCATCGAGAACCAGCACTCGCGCAACAGCTTCCTCGAAGAAGAGATCCGTATCGTCGAGGGGAAGATCAAGCAGATCGAGGAATTGGCTAAGCAACGCGAGCAGATTGTAGCTCGTATGCGAGTCATCGAGCGTCTGCAGCGTAATCGCCCCGAGGCGGTGCACCTGTTTGATGAGATTGCCAACAGCGTACCCGACGGCCTCTATCTGACCAGCCTGACCCAGAGCGGTCGGGCCCTGACCATTGAGGGAATGGCGGAATCCAATGCCCGTGTCTCTGCCTTTATGCGCAATCTCGAGGCCTCACCGTGGCTGAAGGAGCCTGTACTGGATGTGATCTCTGCGGCGGGTGCGGGTGATGCACGTGAGCGTAGCTTTACGCTGCGGCTGATGCAGACCTCACCTGACGAGGAAGAGCCTAAAGCGGAGGCTGGTTCATGAAGAATATCGACCTCAACGACCTGCAAAATATCGACTTCGAGAATATAGGTAGTGCCCCGCTAGCAGTGCGGGCATTGCTGATCCTGGTGATTTGTATTCTCTGTGCAGGGGCAGGTTACTGGTTCGACACTAAGGTGCAGCTCGAGGAACTGAGTCAGGCGGAGAGACGCGAGGAGAGTCTGAAGAGTGACTTCGAGACCAAGCAACTCAAGGCATCGAACCTTGATGGCTACAAACGCCAGTTACGTGAAATGGAAGAGACCTTCGGCACGATGCTGCGCCAGCTCCCAAGCCGTACCGAGGTTGCTGACCTTTTGGTAGACATCACCCAGACAGGCCTCTCCAGTGGACTCGATTTCGAGCTGTTCAAGCCGCAGACCGAGGTGGGGCAGGAGTTCTACGCCGAATTGCCCATTGCGCTGAAGGTCGTCGGCAATTTTCATGAATTTGGTGAATTTATTGGTGGTGTTGCTGCGCTACCCCGCATTGTAACCATGCACGATGTGCGGATCACTGCAAGTCAGGCCAAGGGGCAACCTAAAGGGAATCTGACGATGGATGCAGTGGCCAAGACTTACCGCTATCTGGATGAGACCGAGATCGCTGCGGCCCGCTCGGCAGATAAGGGAAAACGCAAAAAATGATGGATCTGCGGTTGACGTCAGGGAGAATTTGTCCCTCGGCTCATAACATTGGCGCAGGAATGACGGAATGAATACACGCAAGAGCACATACCTGCTGCGGCTATTTGTCGGAATCGCGGTGCTCGGTCTAGCTGCAGGTTGTAGCAAGAAAGAGCACGGTGATTTGGTGGAGTACGTCAATACGATCAAGGCGCGCAAGCCAGGGCGTATACCCCCAGTCCCCGAGTTCAAGGCGACGGACTCTTTCCCATATCCCGTTGAGCATAGCCGCGACCCCTTCACCCGTGCGGAGAAGGAGTCGATTATCCCGCAGGATGCTGTGGACAACAGTGGATTAGCCCCGGACCCCTTGCGGAATCCCGAAGCGTTGGAGCAGTTCCCGCTCGATTCGCTGAAGTTCCTTGGCCACCTAGAGAAGAGCGGTGACCGGGAGGCGATCATTCTCGATCCAACGGGTTTGGTACATCGTGTCAGTGTGGGTAGGTACATGGGTCAGAACCACGGACGAATCGTTTCAATTAGTGAAACCAAGATCGACCTTGTGGAGATCGTCCAGAGTGTTCTAGGCGGTTGGGTCGAGCGCGATGCAGCGATCAGTCTGAGTGATTAACAGGCGAGTTATAGCAATGAACAGAGCAATTCAAACGACAGCAATCAACACTATGCGGATGTTCAAAGCCCTCTGCATGGTGCTGTTCATTTTTGGCGGTGTGGGTATCGCACACGCCGCCAATGAGCGATTCTCGCTGCAAGATATAGGCTATGAGCAAAGCCCTGATGGTAGTTTGCAAGTAAAGCTTGTTCTCTCTGGCTTGGTGAGTGACATAGTCCCTTCTGCGCGCTTCATGGATAACCCGGCTCGACTTCTAATCGAACTGCCTGAGACCGGGCTTGAGTTGCGTAATCAGGCCGTCTCGATTAATTCGCCGATCGCAAAGAATGTATTGGCGGTTCAGGCGGTAGGTTCGACGCGCGTCCTTATCAACCTCACGCGTAAGGTCTCCTATGAAATCCAGGAGAAGGACAATGCGCTGTTTATCAATCTATATGAAGGTGTCCGCCCCGCGAGAGCTACCGCAGACACGACGCCTGTAGCGGCAACCTCGGGCAGTGAGGTAGTGCTCCCGCCGGCCGCAACATCAGCTGCGACACTAGCTACAACACCTCCGGTACCAGCAACAACGGCAACTGCAATGGTTGCTCCGGCAGCTTTAGCCCGTGGAATCGAGCTGGAAGAGGTAAATTTCTCCAAGTTACCTGGTGATCGCATTCAGATCCGTTTAATTCACAATACTGACGTCGAAGGTGTGGTGCCGAGTAACTTCGCGACGGAAAACCCTGCGCGCATTGCGATCGACCTAGCCAATACCAAACTGGGTATGAATAAGCGCGTGGTCCCCCTGAGTGTCGGTGTTGCGCGTGACATTCGACTGGTCGAATCGGGCGGCGTGACCCGTGTGGTTGTAAGTCTTGCACGTATGGTGCCGTACAACATCCGCACTGAGGGTAAGATGATCCTAATCGAACTGCAGAGTGGTGGCCGGCAGCGGAGTGATGAAGAGAGCGGCAGTAGCATAGCTCGCTCATTGCTCCCCAGTGCACCGTCCTTGGCTCCGATGGCTACTGTGGAGAATATCGATTTTCGTCGTGGTATAGATGGTGAAGGCAAGATCGTGGTGGTACTCGATGACCCCGACGCAGTCGTAGATCTCAAAGAGTCTGGCGGGAAAATCATCATCGATATCCTAAATACAAAGCTCCCTGATGAGCTTGAGCGCAGACTAGATGTAACTGATTTCGCTACGCCAGTGATCTCTATCGACTCGTATAACCACAATGGAAATACTCGACTTGCGATCTCTGCCGCTGGTGAATACGAGCATCTGGCATATCAGGCGGGCGATTCGTACACCATTGAGGTCAAACCCATCATCAAAGCCGAGTCAGACACGCGTAAGCGTGAAGAGGGTGAGTTTACTGGCGAAAAACTATCGCTCAATTTCCAGAATATCGATGTGCGAGCTGTACTGCAGCTGATCGCAGAGTTCACCGGCCTCAACATTGTGGCCAGTGACACTGTTACTGGAAATATTACTCTGCGACTAAAGAACGTACCTTGGGATCAGGCACTCGATATCATTTTGAAAACTAAGGGCCTAGGTATGCGTCAGAGCGGTAACGTGATCCTGATTGCACCGAACGATGAGATCGCACAGCGTGAATCACTTGAATTGGAAGCACGCAAAAAAGTTGAAGAGCTGGTACCGCTCAAGACAGATTTCTTCCAGATCAACTATGCCAAAGCGAGCGAAATTGCTGCCCTGATAAAGCAGAAGGAAAACTCCATCCTGTCGCCACGCGGTAATGTGACTTTGGATGAACGTACCAACACTCTGATGATCATGGATACCGTTGAAAAACTTGAAGAAATCGGACGACTTATCAAGCGCCTCGATGTACCAGTCAAACAGGTGTTGATTGAATCGCGAATTGTGATTGCGAGTGACAACTTCTCGAAGGAATTAGGAACTCGCTTTGGTGTGACGCAAATCTCTGACAATGGTGCGAGCGGGATTGTAACGACATCTGGGTCGGCGACAGGCACTGATACGACAGTCTCAAGCGCACTCGATAGCCTTGCTTCAACAGGGAGTGCGTATCCAGTTGAGATTGGCACCATTGATGACCGACTGAATGTGAACCTACCGACCACCAGCACTTCAGGCTCAATCGCATTAGCGATCCTTGGTGCAGATTACCTTGTGGACCTGGAGCTTTCAGCGATGCAACAGGAGGGCGGCGGTGAAGTTATCTCAAGTCCTCGGGTTATTACCTCCAACCAGAAAGAGGCAACTATCGAATCAGGTGTGGAAGTGCCGTACCAAGAGGCCAGCTCGAGTGGTGCTACGACTGTAGCGTTTAAAAAGGCCGTACTGGGATTAAGCGTTACTCCACAGATTACGCCTGACGACAGGGTAATAATGGACCTGAAGGTGAGCAAAGATAGTGTTGGCGCCATTTATAACAGTATCCCGACCATCGATACCCGTGCAGTTACCACCCAAGTCCTGGTGAATAATGGTGATACAGTGGTCCTCGGGGGTATCTACGAACAGGATTCGACCAAGGCGACCAATAAGGTACCGTTCCTCGGTGATCTGCCGCTTGTTGGGCGACTCTTTAGGCACACGAGTCAGACTAATAACAAATCTGAATTGCTGATCTTCGTCACACCGAAGATTCTCAAAGATGGTTTAACTACAAACTGACAGGCAAGAATATCCGAGTGTGTGGATCCCCGGCTTGATTGAGCTGGGGATTTGACCGAGGTAAAGGCAATGGCTAAAGCAATGTATAGATTTCTGATTCTGCTTCTTATCGCTTTCGGTGTCGCCTCATGTGGTGATGGGAGCGCGTGGACTTCTGGTGGTACAACAGGTGGTAGTAATACCGGAGAATATGTCGTTGTAGACCCCACGACTCGGTTTGGGTCGGTAGAAGTCACGACGGGTGCGCAGGGGAGTCTGGTTGCCGACGGCACATCCAACGATGTCTATGTTCGCGCTAGGATACTCGATATTAATAGCATTCCTATCAAGGGTGCGACGGTCGTCTTGAGTACGACTCTGGGTAGTTTTAGCGGTAATAGCTTGACAACTGTAATCTCAGATGAATATGGCTATGCGCAAGTCATGTTTTCAGCTGGGCTTAAATCGGGTATCGCGACTATCACTGCTTCTAGTGGCGGTCTGAACTATCAGACTTCTATCACTCTTGTTGCTGGCCCGCCTGCAGCTGTACTTGCATGGATCAATCCTGCGATTCTGAATCCTGGTACACAATCTACGGTGTACGCTCGGGTGACTGATATTGCCGGGAATTTGGTGAGTGGAAGTACATTACGCTTTGCCATTGTCGATGATTCGAGTAAAGGTGAAGAAGCACCTAGTATCCCGACTACTACTGCAACGACTAATGCGAATGGGGAAGCGAGTGTAACCTACATTGCTGGTAGTAAGGATTACTCATCTGATAATGCCATTGATAAAATCCGTGCCACCGTTATAAGTAACGGCGTTACCTCAAACGATGCCGAAGTAGAAGTCACGAATGATGGCGTCACTATCGATTTGATGAATGTTACCACTGGTGCTGCTGAGCTTGTGGCAGATGGGACAAGCAAGGCTGCTATCAACGTAAGGTTGCGAGACCCAAGTGGTGTGGATGTGAGTGGATATAACGTTCAGTTCCAGCTACTCAATCCAACCATCGCACAGTTTGATATCGACGGTGTTGTGTATACCGATACACACATGACTGTAACCACTGACAGTAGCGGTGTCGCAACACTGAATCTACGCACCAAATCAGTAGGTTTGGGTACGGCTGTTGTGCGTGTTACGGCCGGTGGCTTTACCGAGGACGTGGAGATTGCTGTTGTTGCTGGTGATCCTACCAATCTTGCGACTGTCGCTACCCCCAGTTCTATCAACCCCGGCGGTAGTGTCACACTGACATCGACGGTTCAGGACGTGAACGGTCTACCAGTTTCAAGTGAGGCACTAATCTTCACTGTTACAAGAAATTGCACCGGAGGCTTGCTGTCAGATACGAACAAGTCGACAGATGCGAATGGTGAAGCACGAATTACCTACACGGCTGGGACAAATCTCGAAAATTCTCTTGTCGGGTGCGAAAACGATGAGGACCTGATTACGACGAAGGTGCTGGGAAATAGCCGTACGACGACGACTTTGGTGCCTGTAAGTAGCAGTGCTGTCGTAGTTGGTGCCCTTACAGCATCTGCCGTGTCGCCATCAATCACTGCTGATGGTCAAAGTATCGTTTCGATTGTTGCCATTGTGTATGACGTTAGTGGTGCAGTGCTTCCAGGTAAAGCTGTTACCTTTACTACGTCACTCGGTAGTTTTTCTGGTGCTAAGAGTACGACGTTAATCACCGACAGCAATGGCCGCGTGAGCGCCAATCTTACTAGTAGCCTAGTTAGTGGTAGTGCATCGGTATCCGTGGATACCAGTGGCTTTCATAGCACACTGAAGGTGGATTTTATTGCAGGTGAGGCTGCAAATATCCAAGTTACCTCGACACCTGTTACAGTAAGCCCACTCTCTAGTACATTAATTAATGCACGTGTGACTGATACGAATGGAAACCCGGTTGTGGGAGAGACTGTGATCTTCTCCCAGACGGTGAATCAAAGTAGTGGTAGTTTTTCTGCATACCAGGCAGTTACGGACCTTAATGGTGATGCAAAGGTCACATATACCGCTGGCGATAAAACTGGCACTGATACCGTTCAGGCACGTGTGGCTAGTATTGCATTAGACCCTGTCACGACCGACATTGCCGTTGATGCGATTGCCATCGTCAATGCGATTGAGATTACAACTGGTGGTACGCAAATTACCGCTGACGGTACTTCAACGTTGCAAGTTCGAGCAAAGGTGAGCGACGTCAACGGTAGCGCAGTAGCTGGGCAAACCGTTTCGTTCAGTGCATCACTCGGTGGACTAAGTGCAGCAACGGCGACCACGGATTCACTTGGGTATGCGAGTGTGACACTCACCTCGACTTCTACTACTGGTAAATCCGTGGTTACTGCATCGACCAATGGCTTCAACGACCAGGTGACAATCGATTTTGTTGCAGGAACACCTAACACACTCACTCTCTCTGCTATTTCGACCAGTGTTGCTCCAGGCGGTATCGCGACGCTGACTGCAACCGTAACCGACAGTAATGGAAATCGTGTCAGTGGTGAGACCGTTAACTTCTCTGTTTCGACTAATACCAGTGGCGGTACGCTGACTAGTGTACAGGTGGTTACAAACTCCAATGGCGATGCAACCGTAGAATACAAGGCTGGAAGTATTGTCGGTTCTGATGTCCTTGAGGCACGTGCAGCAAGTAGCACTATTGCCAAGAGCACTCTTACTTTGAAAATTCAGGTAGAGAGTGTTGTCATCGGTGCAATCCAGATTGAGAGTGGTGGTACAACGTTGGTTGCGGATGGGAGTAGCAAGCTCCTTGTCCGCGCACGTGTTATCGACTCAAACGGTGTAGCTGTGAGTAACTACGATGTGGACTTTAATACCACATTGGGTAACTTCGTCGAACTTAATGGTGCGGTTGAACCCACAGCCAAGAGTGTAACCAAGGCGACTGATAGCGAAGGTTATGCCCAGACATACATCAGTACCAATGACGGTGCCGGTGGGGCAGTGGGTCTTGGCACTGCACGGATCGACGTCAATGCAGGCGGGATCTCAGGGTCTGTTTCAATCGAATTCGTGGCTGATTCTGCAAGTTCAGTAATTTGGCAGAGCAGTTCGACTGCGGCGGCACCGATCGAGATCTCCCCTAATTCAACGGTTACTCTTTCTGTCGTGGTACAGGACGCCAATAGTAACGTTGTAACTGGCGAGCAAGTACGATTCGACATCATCAAGGGTGCAGGTACGCTCAGCAGTCTGAGCGTTCAGACAGATGTTAATGGTCGCGCAACCGTAACCTACCAACCTGGCACTCAAGTAGTGGGCACCGAGATCCAGATCAAGGCTGTGGCTACGAGTACGGGTGTCGCAAGCATCGCGTACCTTCAGGTCGCTGCCACTGAGGTCCATGTCGGCGCAGTAACCATTACCACAGGTGCCAGTGAGATCATGGCTGATGGTGCGAGTAGCGCGATCGTCCGTGTTTTAGTTGTCGATCAGTCTGGGCTAGGTATATCTGGTCAGACGATCGTGCTGACCACGACACTCGGCACACTACGTACACTTGACGGTACTGTGATCAGCTCTACCACGCCAGTCGTCACCAACACGAGTGGTGTTGCAGAGGTTTATCTCTGGACGAAGAGCGTAAGTGATCTCCCTGTACCTGCTGGCTCAGCTCTCGTAACGGCATCTGCAGGTGGGTACGTGCGCAGCGTCAGCATTGATTTCGTTGCCGGCCCTGCGTCTAAGGTGAACATCACTGCTGCTCCTGAAACGATCCAGCCCAACTCCAGTACAACTGTGACGGTCCAAGTCTTGGATTCGAATGACAACCCAGTTGTTGGTGAAACAGTCAACCTAGTAGTTTCAGACAATAAGACGGGCGGTTCGCTTAGCCAGAGTAGTGTGGTTACGAATGGTAGTGGCTTGATTACGTTTAGCTACACCAGCGGTACTCTACCGAGTGGTTCGTCCAGCACTACGGATGTACTGCAAGTTACGATTAGTAGTACCGGTTTGAAATCCACTATAGGTATAGAGGTGGATTCAGCTGCCACACTTATCGGCGGTGTCTCTGTGGTTACTGGTAGTACGGCGGTCAAGGTCAGTAGTGCTACCAGTGGCACGGAAGGCTCAACTCTATTGAGAGCAGCGGTTGTCGACATCAATGGCCAACTCGTCTCCGGGGTCGACGTTGTCTTTACCAGTACTCTGGGTACACTATTCGATGTTGACACCGGCACCGAGCTACCTACGGGCTTCCCCGTGTCGACGGTGGATGGGTATGCTCAAGTGCGGCTGCGTACACTCAATAAATCCACTGGTCTGGTTGAGAGCGTTGGAACCGCACAGATCACTGCTTATGTTAAGGGCTTTACGGGCAGTGCACAGGTAGCCTTTACTGCAGCCGATCCGTATACGGTGAGTCTTGGCGCCCAGCCTGCAATCGCAACCCCCTCAAGTGATGTCGCTCTTATTGCGACAGTCTCCGACCGCTATGGTAATCCAGTGGTTGGCGATACAGTGCGTTTCAGTATTTCGACCAACCTCAGTGGCGGTACACTTGGAAGTGTGTCGAGTCAGACCGATGCTAATGGCCAGGCAATGGTCACCTATACCACTGGTGATAAGGCTGACGTCAGCGACTCACTCAAGGCCACAGTGAATAGCAATGGGATTTCCCAATCACTGTCACTTTCAGTGAAAGCAACAACAACAGGGTATGTAATCGGTAGTCTCACGCTGGCGAGTGGTGCGGAGAATGTTGTAGCTGATGGCAGCAGTCTCGTGCAAGTACGGGCACAGGTACTCGCTACCGACGGTGCAGCGGTACCTGGGATCAGCGTTGTATTTGCAACTACACTCGGGTCCCTTGTGGATAGTTCAAATGTCACGGCTAGCTCTGCGCAGACCGATACCAATGGTTATGCCTATCTGTATCTGAAGGCGTCTACTACGGCTGGCACAGCACTAGTGACTGCTTCCGCCTCGGGCTTCATCGATACGAAGGAGATCCCCTTTGTCGCTGGAATGCCAACAGCAATCTCAGTACTGCTTTCTCCCACTACGGTTAATCCGCTAGCGACGGTCCAAGTGCGCGCCACTATCACCGATGCCAACAACAACCCTGTCAGTGGTGAGGAGGTTCGATTCTCCAGTGGTTCCACCAACGCGAGTGGCGGTAGTTTCACTACGCCTGTGGCGGTGTCGAATCAGAATGGTATTGCGACAGCGATCTACGAGGCGGGTGACCTAGTCTCATCCGGCTTTGATAAACTCAAAATTGTGGTTAGTCGTAATGGTCTCACCAAGGAGGTTGACCTCACCATCAGTAGCACCTCCTCTGTTGCTGTTGTAAACAATGTCGAGATGGTATTGGGTGCGGCTTCCATCATCGCCGACAACTCTGCGACGAACCTGGTCAAGGTCAGGGCTATCGTGACTGACTCTTCTGGTAACACAGTCAGCGGCGTCGCAGTCAACTTTACGACCTCGTTGGGTTCGTTCTACGACCGTACCAACGGTACTTCTCTGGGTGCCGACGAGTCAGTGGACACCAACAGCCAGGGCATCGCTGAACTGTATCTACGTTCAACCACCAAGGTCGGCACTGCACGTGTCGTTGCCGAATCCAATGGGTTCTATGGTGTTGACTATGTGAAGTTTGTTGCGGGTCTACCTGCAAGCATTTCGATCAAAGCATCGCCCACTACTACTACACCTGGCGGCGAAGTGAAGCTGACAACCAGCCTGCTAGACGGGAATAGTAACCCCATCTCGGGCGAGACGGTGATCTTCAGTGTTTACAGTAATAAGAGTGGCGGCAGCTTACAGTCCATTACCGCTGTTTCAGGTGTAGATGGCCTGGCGACGACGACTTACATCGCTGGTACGACAAACAACACGACAGACAGCTTTACTGCCCGTGCAGATAGCAATGGCATTGCACCCTCTGCGCTGGCAACAGTCTCTGTCAGTGGTGCACAGCTCATCAATGGCATCAGTGTTTCGTCTGGTTCGACAGAGTTGGTTGCCAATGGTAGTAGCAGCACAGGTCTGCGTGCTCAGGTGGTCGATATCAATGGCGACCCAGCACCAGATGGTACAGAGGTAACGTTCGCGCTCAGTAACCCCTCACTGGGGACTCTCTCTACCACTTCACCGGTTGCTACCGTGAATGGCATAGCTAATGTCACTCTGACTAGCACAAAGGCGCTGGGTACACTCAAGGTGACTGCGTTGGCAGGTGGATTCGAGGCATCTCTGCAAATGGAGATGATTGCTGGTTCGCCCACGGGGGTGACTGTGGTGACGGCTCCTACTACTGCGGCGCCGTACACCACCATTGAAGTTAGGGCTCTAGTCATTGCCGCCGACAATGGGGGGAACCACCCTGTTGTAGGTGAGGTGGTCAATTTCGACTTCGACTCGCCCGATGTGCACAATGGTGAATTCCAGACAAGCAGTGCGGTGACCAATGCCCAGGGTGTCGCCACCATTTATGTCGACAGTAATGATGTATTTGCCTCAACAGGTACTGATTCAGTCGTCATCAATGCTGTGGTGGCGAGTAACCAGAGCGTGAAAGGTAGTGCTACCTATACCCTCAAGGCCACACAGGCACTAGTTGGTGAGATTACCGCGGAGACCGGTGCAGACTCGCTTGCCATCAGCGAAGAGACGGTAATTACTGCGGTGGTATACGACCTGCAAGGTCGTGTGCTCCAAGGGCAGACTGTGACCTTCTCATCCAATGCAGGGGCCCTGGGGTCAAGTAGCGTGGTCTCTGATAAGTACGGTGTTGCGCGTTCCACGTTCACTGCTACTGAGGTTGGTACAGCCAAGATTACCGTTTCATCTAATGGACTCTCCGATTTCGTTACCGTACAGATGGTTGCTGGCGCCCCGGATGGGCTAACGATCAGCGCGCTTCCGAGCAGTGTTACCCCTGGTAGCCAGGCCAAGTTCGTTGCAAAGGTCGTTGACGATGCGGGCCGTCCGGTTGTCGGTGAAACAGTGATCTTCTCCATCTACAGCAATCCGAGTGGAGGCAACTTCACCGACAGTGTTTCAGCCGTCACGAATGCGAATGGCGAAGCTACCGTGGCATATACGACTGGTACCAATAGTGCCGCGTCGGTAATCGACAAGGTCTCGGCGCGCGTTGCTAGCAATGGCGTTGCTAACATCTTGGGTGACGAGGGTGCCCTGGTTGTAGAGCTGGATGCGCAGGTGATCGGTGACATGGTGATGACCGTAGCCAATAGCACGCTCGTCGCAGATGGCAATACTACGACAATGCTACGCGTTACCGTATTGGATACGGACGGTGTCCCAATAGCAGGCCAGCAGGTGCTCTTCAATACCAGCAAGGGTAAGCTCTTGAAGGATCTGAGTAGCACCAACTCAACGAATAACGTGTCGGGTGCAGTCACCACTGATAGCTTTGGCCGTGCCACTGTTTATCTGTTGACCTCCAGTGATAACAGCGTGACGCCTCATACGGCGGCAACCACAGGCTATGCGCTTGTCTCAGCCAATGTTGGTGGTTTTACCGCCTCGGGTTCAGTCGAGTTTACGGCGGGAGCTGTTGGTGCTATCTCCCTTACCGCGGCTTCGAGCAGCGTTGTCCGTGGTAATGAGCTTGTCCTTAAGGCTCGTCTGTTCGACATCAATGGCCTGGTCATTCCGAATGCCAATGTGATCTTCGAGGTTACCAACGACAATAGTGGTGGCTCATTGAGTTCGCTGTCTGCCACCACAGACGTCAACGGATATGCTTACGTTACCTACACGGCAGGCTTGACCGTGGCTGTTGATGAGATCGTTGCCCGTGCCAAGGATGACGTCTCTGTAGAGTCATCGGCCCTCTCCGTTAACGTTACCTTACCAACGCCTCCAGATGAGCTTGTGCTTGCTGTGAGCCAGTACAACATCAAGTCTGACAACTCTGATATCAGCACAATTACTGCAACTGCATTGGATGCCAACGGTGCTGTCATTGAGGGTGTAGAAGTGACTTTCACAGTCACCAACAGTGGTCAGATAAGTGCGGCACTGGGTGTGACTGACGAGTCTGGTCAGGCTACCGTCAATGTCTCCTCCGGTACGGCTCTGCGTGAGAATCGTCGCCTGAGAGTGATTGCTACGGTCGGTAGCATGACCCGTGAGGCAACCCTCTATGTGATTGGCTCCAGTACCACTGTGGTCCTAAGTGGTAACTCGCTGGAGGTCGCCGCTGGTAACGATTCGTATGCGGATCTGCGTGTATATGCGCAGGATGCGGGTGGAAATAACGTGCCCAATGCCACAGTGACCTTCAGCCTGACCTCGGTTGGCGGAGGTCTTATCGAGCTGTTGGATACGGATGGTAATGTCCTTTCCAGTAACTCCGGCATCATCGATCCGCGTCTTGGCTACTTCCAAGGACAGGTTCATGCATTGGCAGCAGGTAGCGTGGTCCTGACAACTACGGCCCTGACTCAGGAGAGTGTCGATCCTGAGGCGATCGTTACGAAAACGATCCTCATCACACGCTCAGAGGAGGCCTTCAAGATCGAGAGCATCAATCCGACCTCGACCGTGATTGGTACACCCACTACGGTATCAGTCGCTGTCCCTGGTAGTGCATCTGCTACAGAGGTGACCTTCTCATCTAGTGTTGGTTACTGGACCGAGTCCACAGCAAGTACCTATACCGTGACTGTGCCGGCATCCGCCAGCAAGACGACCATTACCGCACACCTTCAGTCCGACAATGCTGCAGGTACAGCGACAGTCCAGGTTGACTCTTCTGATGGCCGTAGTGATGTGGCTTATGTGGATATTGCGGCTAGCTGTGATGATGCTGCTCAGGTGATCATTCAGGCAAACCGTACCAGTCTGCCGATCAGCACCGACACTCTCACGCATGAGGCCGCGATCACCGCTCGGGTCCTGAGCAGTTACCTAAGTGGTCAGCAACCTGTTTCTGGTTGTAAGGTGCAGTTCTCTATTGAGCAGGCGGCGGGCGGTGGTGAGGCCATCTCTCCCGTGTTGGCCACCTCAGATTCGAAGGGTTTAGTAGAGGCCACCTTGACCTCTGGTCTGCTCGGCTCTTCGACACAGGGTGTACGGGTTGTTGTTACTGTGCTGAGTGGAGACGCCACGGCTCATCCGAATGCGCCGATTACTGACTCCATTGATATAACCATCACTGATCAGGCTGGCTCCGTCGAAATTGGTCACGGGACAGAGATTGCCGATTACAATGCAGCCACGTACTCGCTGCCCATGTCAGTACTGGTCACCAATGCGGCGGGTCAGGCTGTCACTGGTGCAAAGGTGTACCTCAGTACTTGGCCTGAGCGCATCCTGACCGGTATCTGGTATCCCTTTACAAAACCTGATGGTTCGGTGATATGTGTTGTCCAGCACAGTGCATCATTCGGTAACGAGGATGACAGCTACGGGTTGGGCGACGGACGCTACCGCAATCTGATCCTCGATGCAGGTGAGGATCGTGCGATCTATGAATATGACCAGACCGACTCCGACGGTACAGCGGGTGTCGACCTCAATTATGACGGTGAATGGGAAGCCTCCTCGAACAGTTATACCCTGTTGGCAACCCAGAAGGATGTCTTTGACGCCTATCCTGCGGATGGCATCATGACTCCGCACAGCACGGCAGGTGGTGCCGTCCCCGAGTACGTCACCACTGATGATAACGGCGTTGCTGCCTTCGAATTGGTCTACCTCAAGCAGTTCTCTGAGTGGATCTATAACGACGTCATTGCCACTACGGAGGTGGAAGGTACCGAGGTTCGCAGTATATTGCGCTTCATCCTCCCTGCGTCCGTTCTGGAGGCAGAGGGTTGTTTGTTAAATGACTCACCGTTCAACCCCGTGGATATCGATCTGCCGCCTGGCTATGTCTATCCAACTGCGGTGGCAGCGACCTCAGTGGCTAGTGTCTCGGCATCCAGCCCACAGTCAGTGACCCTGAATGGCTCTGCCTCTGTGGATGGTACATCCCCGATCATCAGCTACTACTGGGAGCAGGTCGGTGGTTCAGAGGCCGTCTATATCCTCGGCAGCACCAACAACAACGGCATTGCCAGCTTCACTTCACCGAGCTACTACGACAGTACCAACCCTGAGCTACGTTTCCGTCTGACTGTACGTGATGGTAATGGTGCCACGGGTATCTCCGAGGTGAGTGTGCTGGTTACCCCGTGATGAGCAGCACTCTGTGCGGAGAACAGTAATCGCTACATGTCTCGAAACATCTACCTGATCGGTCCGATGGGGGTCGGTAAGACCACCATCGGACGCCAGCTGGCGAACCACCTCGGGTGGACCTTCAAGGACAGTGACCATGAGATCGTTGAACGAACCGGTGTCACGATCCCCACGATCTTCGAGATCGAGGGGGAGGAGGGCTTTCGGCGACGCGAGAGCGAGATGATCGCTAGGCTGTGTAGCGAAGAGCGTTTGGTATTGGCGACAGGTGGTGGGGCAGTGCTCAAGGAGGAGAACCGCCGACTTCTCAAGGAGACCGGTTGGGTCATCTATCTCTCGGCCTCCGTCGACCAACTCTTTAAACGCACGGCTCGGGATAAAAATCGTCCGCTACTGCAGACCGAAAATCCCCGTGCAAAGATCGAAGCGCTCCTCCGTGAGCGTGACCCAATTTACAGCTCGGTCGCAGACATCAAGATCTCCACAGAGCGCCGTTCAGTCGGCGCGGTGATCAAGTCCATTCTCAAAGGCGTAGAGTCGGCTTAACTGCCTCTGCGCGACCCGACTGAAGTGGGTTACAATCATGGCCTTCTTAACAGCCATGAGACCCCCCTCCGCATGAAGAGCCTCACTGTCGACCTGGGTAGCCGCAGCTATCCGATCTACATCGGTCCTGGTCTCATTGACCGTCGTGACCTCCTTACTCCGCATATCACTGGTAAACAAGTTCTGGTGGTGACTAACGAGACCGTCGCCCCGCTCTATCTAGACCGCCTCCTCGCACTGTTGAATGGCTATCAGGTTGCCACAGTCGTGTTGCCCGATGGCGAGCAATTCAAGACGCTCGAAACACTCGACGCCATCTTTACTCAACTGCTCACCTCACGCTTCGACCGTGGGGTTACCCTCATCGCACTCGGCGGTGGGGTGGTCGGCGACATGACCGGTTTTGCCGCCGCTAGCTATCAGCGCGGTGTAGCCTTCATCCAGGTGCCGACAACGCTCCTGTCGCAAGTTGACTCATCTGTCGGCGGTAAGACCGGAGTGAACCATCGCCTGGGTAAAAACATGATCGGCGCCTTCCATCAGCCGCAGCTAGTGCTTGCTGATACCGATACCCTACGTACGTTGGAGCCGCGGCAGCTCTCTGCTGGCGTCGCTGAGGTGATCAAGTACGGCCTGATCAACGACCCTGAATTTTTCGTCTGGCTGGAGCAGAATATGCACGCCCTGATGGCGCTAGATGGCGATGCTCTGGCCTATGCCATAGGGCGCTCCTGCGCCGATAAGGCCGCTATCGTTGCATCAGATGAGCGTGAGAGCGGACAGCGTGCCCTGCTCAATCTCGGGCATACTTTTGGTCACGCCATCGAGACAGGCATGGGCTATGGCGAGTGGCTGCATGGTGAGGCAGTCGGGACCGGTATGCTCCTTGCTGCTGAGGTCTCGGCACGTATGGGTTGGATGGGTACGAATGAGGTGGAACGAATACGTGACCTGCTGGCCCGTGCCAAACTCCCACTCAAGGCCCCTGCCGATATGAGTGGTGCCCGTTTCCTCGACCTGATGGCCGTAGATAAGAAAGTACATGCAGGCAAGCTCCGATTTGTGCTGATGCGTGGGATCGGGCAATCCTTCATCACCGGAGAGGTGGCGCCCGAGCAGATCGCTGCCGCCATCGACGCCCACCACGAGGTGGGGTGATGGCGTTGGCCCCCTATGCCTGTAGCGACTCGCTTTCGCGTGGGCGGGTCTATGCTGAACCCTCCCCGCAGTACCGCGATGCCTTCATGCGTGATCGTGATCGCATTGTGCACTGTGGCGCATTTCGCCGGCTTGAGTACAAGACCCAGGTCTTTATCAACCACGAAGGCGATATGTACCGTACGCGCTTGACGCACTCATTAGAGGTAGCCCAGATTGGGCGCACAGTGTGTCGTATTCTCGCCCTCAACGAGGACCTCATCGAGGCGATCACCTTGGCCCATGACCTCGGGCACACGCCGTTCGGACATGCGGGACAGGATGCGCTGAATGCCTGCATGCAAGATTATGGGGGATTCGAACACAACCTCCAGTCGCTACGCGTGGTGGATACCTTGGAAGAGCGCTATGCCGATTTTCCTGGGCTAAACCTCACCTTCGAGACGCGCGAGGGGATACTCAAGCACTGCAACCTGGAGAAGGCCGCCGCACTTGGTGAGTTGGGAGAGCGTTTCTTGACCGGTCGACAAGCGAGTCTTGAGGGACAAGTCGCCAACCTGGTCGACGCAATTGCATACAACAATCACGATGTCGACGATGGACTGCGTGCAGGGTTGCTGACGCCGACACAGCTATCTGAGGTGGAACTCTTTGCGGATGCATGGGAGGAGGTCCGCCATCGCTATCCCGACCTGGCCGAGCGACGGGCGATACACGAAGTGACCAGGCGTATCATCAACCGACAGGTGGTCGATTTGGTTGAGCAGACGCGCCGCAATCTGATAGCGGCGATGCCCTCCTCCCCGGATGAGGTAAGGGCGCTAAACCAGCCACTTGTGGCCTTTAGTGCAGAGATGCAAGCACAACACCACTCACTCAAGCAGTTTCTGCGTACCAATCTTTATCGACACTACCGGGTCCACCGCATGACGAGCAAGGCGAAGCGCGTACTGCACGAGCTGTTCGACCTGTTTTTCGAGGACCCACAGCTGATGCCGAACCAATATCAAGAGCGTTGTCGGGATCAGGAGGCGCGTAATGGCCGGGCTGGAAAGGCGCGCGTCGTCGCCGACTACATCGCAGGGATGACGGATCGCTACGCCTTCAGCGAGTATCATAAGCTCTTTACCCCACCGGCGATGCCTTGAGCCTTGGTATGTCGCGCACAGCAGGGTGCTAGTAGTCGTACATCATCGGGCGTCGACGAATGACCGAGATAAGTTTGTCACGCATTTTTCTCACCGGTACTACTAGGCCGTTTTCCATGGCCACTTCCAGATCCGAGGCGGGATTGAAGTGGGCGCAGACAGAGTCAGGGAAACGTAGGCTGGCCTCATCGGGTTTGATGCGTCGGCCACGAACCACATTGGAGAGATTGCTCCCATGTACCACTTGCAACCAGGCTGGTGGTGATTCCACCTGATACACGGGGCCGAACTCGGCCATCTTCATGTGTTGGATGCATTGAGCCGTGATCATGTCACTACTCCAAGGCTCCAGCCAACTGGCAAACGCGTTGGAGCGGTGGCGGTGGGCATAGAGACGCCCATCGGAGAGTACATATCCGTTGATCATGTTCAGCGAGCAGCGCTCAGGGGCTGCCATAGTATCGACATAGTTTTGTAGGTTGCGCATGTGGTCTGAGGCGAAGGCATCATCGCTATCGAGTCGGGTGGTGAGCAACCACTCGGCAGGATCCTTCAGTACCTTGATCACCGATTCACGCCAACCTGGGGCATCAAAGCAGTGCGTGTAGAAGGGGATAAAGTCGTACAGCTTTCGACAGGCCTCGATCCGCTCACGGAACGGCTCTGGTGTTGCTTCATCGAAATAGACGATCCAGACAAAGTTGTCGGTGTCCTGAGTCGCCATCGAGGCGAGTGTGTACTGCTCAAACAGCTCGAAACGGTGCTCCAGCCAACCAGGCTGCGCTCGGATATGGGCATACCTGGGTACTGGGATGCTGAATGGGGTCAGAATGACATGACGATAGAGGGAGGAATTCGGCGTGTTCATCTATGGTCCTGAAGTACTAAGACTTTCCCTTGGCATGATAACGAATTTGCAGCGATGAGGTGTAGCAATGGGGTGCGCACAGCGCAGCTAGCGCACACTTTTTGCTGAAGAGAGTGATGTCGTTACCACTCGGAGGGGGCAACATCGAGTGCACGCCGTGGCACATTACAAAATTGGCTGCAAAGATCAATCTGAATCGCCCCGGGTTTTGCGGAGGCTCCACTAACTGAGAGAACGGAGCCATGAACAAGTCATGTCAAGTCCCGTCAGATTATAGATGCGCCTCAGGAACCACTCAGGCTGCCGGTCATGCCACGCCTTCATCGCCTGAACCGGCGTGACATGCCCCAAGTCGCGTTGTGGAATGGAGTGGTTATAGAGCTTAATGTGACGCGTGAGCGTCTGTTCGAGTGACTGGGCGCAGTCGAACCGCGTGGTCGCCAGCACCTCACTGATGCGCCCGTTGAAGCGTTCGACCATGCCGTTGGTTTGTAGTGATCGCGTGTGAGGTGCAGGCACGGGAGTCCACAGAGCTGGCGGCACAGCAGTTGAAGCGAGCATTCCTGAGCGAGCAGATCGCACGTAATTTACAACCGCTGGTCATGCACTCGGACAATGGCGCCCCCATGAAGGGGGCCACGATGCTGGTGACGATGCAGAACCTCTGTGTGGTGCCCTCGTTCAGTCGACTGAGGGTGAGCAACGATAACGCCTACGCCGAGTCGCTGTTTCGCACGGCGAAGTACTGTCCGAACTGGCCGGAGAAGCCGTTCGCGAGCCTGGAGGAGGCGCGAATGTGGGTCCAGCAGTTCACCCGGTGGTTCAACGATGAGCATCGCCACAGCCGACTAAAGTACGTGACGCCCAACCAGCGCCACCGGGGTGAGGCACCGACCATCCTCGCCCGGCGCCACGCGCTCTATCAGGAGGCTAGGTCGAGGCATCCAGAACGCTGGAGCAGCAAGACGAGGAACTGGGAACTGGAGCCGGTGGTTCGGTTGAACCCGGAGCGAAACGAGCCGCGGCTGGAGAGCAAAGCCGCTGCTTGATTGGTGACGCGACAACTATATTGAAAAACACCGGTACCAATAACGGTAAAGAGTTCACCGACCGCTTCTGTGCCACGGGTGAGCGCCAGGCCACCGGGCGTCATTCGCTCGACAGGCTCTGTCATAGCGAGGGCATCGAACACCAACTCACGCCCCCCAGACACCCACAAACCAACGGCATGGTCGAACGCTTCAATGGGCGCATCAGTGAGGTGCTGGCGACCACGCGGTTCGACTGTGCCCAGTCACTCGAACAGACGCTCACGCGCGACATGAAGCTCTATAACCACTCCATCCCACAACGCACCCAAGGGCATGTCGCGCCGGTTCAGGAGATGAAGGCGTGGCATGACCGGCAGCCTGAGTTGTACCTGAGGCACATCTATAATCAGACGGGATTTGATACCAGCGGTGGGAGTGGGAGGTGCCCATACCGACGATGGCTACATCGGTCTTTATCGTCCCCGGTGAGAGGGTAAAAAACGGAGATGACCGCTTGATAGTGCTTAACGACGTGGCGCTATCCGTCGTGCAAGGGCAGCGCGGTATACACCCTGAGT
>QKED01000081.1 GCA_003252455.1 Gammaproteobacteria bacterium | reverse complement strand
CACGGGCATCGATGAGCTGGATCGCCAGCACCGTCGCCTGGTGGATGGCTACAACACTCTGTATGGACTGGGTCTGAAGCCGACGGTTCAGGTCGATGAGTTGATCCGCGCCTACAACTATCTCCTTGAGCAGATGAAGATCCACTTCATCGTCGAGGAGTGCCTCTTGAGCATGTTCGGCTTCCCCGACTACCGCGCCCATCTGCGCAGCCACAAACTCATCCTGGAGCGGTTACGCCAGGAGCGCCGTCAGATCCGTCTCGATCATCGAGAGAATCTCCCCGCCGTGCTCAAGACCCTCTACGACGCCTTGGTGGAGCACATGCAGGAGGCGGACAAGCACTATGTCACCTTCCTACAGCAGCGTGGTGTGGGGTGAGGCGCCTCACCCCAGCAGCGATTCGATATCCTCGGTCAGGCGCCGTAGGCGCAGGGTGAGCAGCTTTTCTGCACTGAAGCCGAGTAGGGCGCCGGAGAGGAAGGCGAGGGTGGTCTGCAGGTAACCTGGTTCGACGATCAGCCCCGCCGAGAGCCCACCGGCGATGCTCAAGGCGAAAAAGAGCAGGATCGTGCTGAGTCGGTTCACCTTGGTCGAGGGCCTATGTTGCTGCATCGCCATCCTCCGTATCACACCGTAAGTGCTGGGTTGCTGTCAGACTAACCCAACCCGGCGCCGCGCGCTCGCCCGGATCGTCTCGCCCCCCACAGGGCAACCGACCGGGAGGCGTGGCGCCACGCCCTCGTGCCCTACGACTGGGGCCGCAATGACTCACTCATCGAGCCCGAGCAGCGGGGCGAGGCCCGGCCAGACATTTTCCATCAGCCGACCCTGCGCCTTGGGCGCAGCGTGGATACCATCGGCCTGCATCAGCTCGGCATGGCCGCCGACCCCCTCCAGCAGGAAGGGGACCAGGGGAACTTCCTGCGCCGCGGCCACTCTTGAGTAGAGGGCGTGGAATTCGGCGGTGTAACGCGGCCCGTAATTGGGGGGGATCCGCATCCCCACCAGCAGTACTCGGGCCCCGCTGGATTTGAGGGCGGTGATGATGGCGCTGAGGTTCGCCTCCAGCGCCTGGGTCGGCAGGGCACGTAGGCCATCGTTACCACCGATCTCGACGATGGCGTGGGTGGGACGATGCTGCTCGATGAGCCCCGGCAGGCGGCTGCGCAGCCCGGCGCTGGTCTCGCCACTCAGACTGGCGTTGACCACCTCCGCCTCGGGCAACCGCGCCGCGAGGCGCTCAGTGAGCAGCGCCACCCAACCCTCGTCCACCTCCATGCCGTAGGCGGCGCTCAGGCTGTCGCCGATCACCAGGAGTCGCACCGGCGCTTGTGCCGCTGCCGCCACGGCCACATAACCCCATAAAACCAGCGCCCATAGGGCACGACAAGCGGGAACGTTTTGCATGAACACACCTCCTTCGCGGCCCATTTTGCGGGCCTACGGATTACACAAGCAAGTCGACAGCCCCGAAGGGCCGCTGCAACTGCTCACCGATATCGAGCTGGAGGTGGCGGCGGGTGGCTCGTTGGCCATCATCGGTGCCAGCGGCTCGGGCAAATCGACCCTGCTCGGTCTGCTCGCCGGGCTCGACCGCCCCAGCGGCGGCGAGGTGTGGATCGACGGCCAGCCCCTCGGCGAGTTGGACGAGGATGGGCGTGCTGCGCTGCGCGGTCGTCTGCTCGGCTTTGTCTTTCAATCCTTCCAGCTGCTGCCCGGTCTCACCGCGCTGGAGAACGTCATGCTGCCGCTGGAGCTGGCGGGGCAGGGTGGGGCCAGCGAACGCGCCCGCGAGCTGCTCGACCGCGTCGGCCTCGCCCCCCGTGCCCGCCACTATCCGGCGCAGCTCTCCGGCGGCGAGCAGCAGCGCGTGGCCATCGCCCGCGCCTTCGCCGCCGCGCCGCGCCTGCTGCTCGCCGACGAACCCACCGGCAACCTCGACAGTCGCACCGGCGCGCGCATCATCGACCTGCTGTTCGCGCTCAACGCCGAGCAGGAGACTACCCTGGTCCTGGTGACCCACGACGACGGTCTGGCCCATCGCTGCGACCGCCGCCTGGAGCTAGCCGCCGGGCGCATCATCGGGGTGCATTGAGATGCAAGATTGGCTTCTAGCCGCACGCATGTTGCGACGCGAGTGGCGTGCAGGCCAGCTGCGTCTGCTGGTCTTCGCCCTAATCATCGCCGTCGCCGGGGTGAGCGCGGTCGGCTTCTTCACCGACCGCATCGGGCGGGTGTTGGTGCAGCAGTCCGGTGAGCTGATCGCCGCCGACCTCGCCCTCGACAGCCGTGACGAGGTCCGCCCCGAGTGGCGCGAGGCCGCCACCCGCCTTGGGCTGCACCAAGTCCAACTCACCACCTTCCGCTCCGTGGTGCTGGCGGGCGACAACCTCAAGCTCGCCGAGGTGAAGGCGGTGGGCGAGGGCTACCCCTTGCGAGGCCACCTACGCGTTGCCGCGCGGCCCTTCGGCGAGGAGCAGACCACCGACACCATCCCGGCCCCCGGCGAGGCGTGGCTCGATGCCCGCCTGCTCACCGACCTCGGCCTGCAGGTGGGCGACACCCTCGGCCTCGGCGAGGTCAGCCTGAGGGTCGGCGCCGTGCTCACCTATGAGCCGGATCGGGGGGGCAGTCTGTTCAACATCGCCCCGCGCCTACTCTTCAATCGCGCCGACCTCGCCGCCACGGGACTGCTCGGGCCCGGTGCGCTGAAGCAGGAGAAGCTGCTGCTGGCGGGTGACGAGGCACCCCTCGCGGCCTTTCGTGCCGAGGTCGAGCCGACCCTGGATGGCCGCACCCAACTCATCGGCGGGCGCGACGCCCGCCCCGAACTCAATCAGGCACTCCAACGCGGCGAGCGCTTCCTCGGCCTCGCCGCCCTGGTCAGCCTGTTGCTCGCCGGGGTGGCCATCGCCCTGGCCGCGCACCGCCACGCCGAGCGCCACCGCGACAGCAGCGCGCTGATGCGCTGCCTGGGCGCCAAGCAGGGCTTCATCGCCGGACTCTATCTGCGCCAACTCCTCATCCTCGGCCTGCTCGCCTCGGCCCTCGGGGCCCTGATCGGCCTCGTCGCCCAGGAGGTGTTGGCCCAGCTCCTCGCCGGTGTCGTGGCCCAGGCGCTCCCCGCACCGAGCCTCTGGCCGCTGCTGCACGCGCTACTCACCGGATTGGTGACCCTGTTCGGCTTTGCCGCGCCGCCACTGCTGGCGCTGCGCAACGTGCCGCCTCTGCGTGTACTGCGTCGCGAACTGGTCGGCAGCGGCCTGAGCCGCTGGTGGGGCTACGGTGCGGCGCTGCTGGCGCTCCTCGCGCTGATGGGCTGGCAGGCGCGCGACCCCAGCCTCACCCTGATGATGGCCCTCGGCGCCATCGCTACCCTCGGCCTCTTCGCGCTGGCCGGGTGGGTTCTGCTGGCCCTCATCGCCCGTCTGCGTGGCGCCGGGGGTGTGGCGTGGCGCTTCGGCCTGGCCAATCTGGTGCGCCGCAGGCAGGTGAGCCTGTTGCAACTGGTCGCCTTCGGCCTCGGCCTCACCGCCCTGCTGCTGCTCGGTGTGGTGCGTGGCGACCTGCTCAGCGCCTGGGCCGAGAGCCTGCCTGAGAATGCCCCCAACCACTTTCTGATCAACATCCAGCCCGACCAGCGTCAGCCCCTGAGCGACTTCTTCACCGCCGAGGGTTACGCGGCGCCACCGCTACTACCCATGGTGCGCGGGCGTCTGGCTCAGATCAACGACCATCAGGTGCAGGTCGATGACTACGCGTCACCCCGTGCCCGTCGCCTCAGCCAGCGTGACTTCAACCTCTCGCAGGCCGCGCAGATGAACGCCGACAATAAACTCCTCGCCGGGGAGTGGTGGACGGTGGTGGGTGCGCCGCCGCAGTGGTCGGTGGAGGAGGGGTTGGCGCAGACCCTCGGCATCACCCTCGGCGATGAGTTGACGCTGCTCATCGAGGGGCGCCCCCTGACAGCGAAAGTGACCTCACTACGCAGTGTCGATTGGGCATCGTTCCACCCCAATTTCTTCATCCTCGCCCCGCCCGGCACCCTCGACACCGCCCAGGCGAGCTACATCACCAGCTTCTATGTCACGCCTACGCAGAAGGGCATCCTCAGCCGCATGGTGGCGGCCTTCCCCAACATCACGGTGATCGAGATCGACGCGCTGATGAATCAGGTGCGCGCGGTCATCGAGCGGGTCTCCCTCGCGGTGGAGTTCGTCTTCCTCTTCACCCTGCTCGCCGGGGTGATGGTGTTGCTCGCGGCGATTCAGGCGACCCATGATGAACGTCTGCGCGAGGGGGCGATCTTGCGGACCTTGGGCGCAGGGCGTCGGGTGGTACTGAGTGGACTCATCGCCGAGTTTTCTGCGTTGGGACTACTCTCTGGGCTGCTCGCCAGCCTCGCCGCGGGTGGCCTCGGTTGGTTGGTGGCGGCGCGACTGTTCGAGGTGGACGCTCCACCGAGTGCCACCCTCTGGCTCGCTGGGCTCGGCAGTGGGCTGTTGGTGGTGACGGGCGCGGGGCTGTGGGGCACGCGGCGGGTGCTGAACGCACCGCCCTTGGGCGTACTCAGGGGTGGTCGATAGGTCGAGGCACACCTGTGGGGCTATGTGGCCCGGGCAAGGGAGCAAGCGCGCGAGTTTGCCCCCGCTCACACTGTTGCAACTTGTCCGTTCTTTCTCGTCACCTCGGCCTGCTATAACTGCCCGGCTCGTTCACCCACCGCCGCCAGGCCGAGAGTCTCATGTCCCGCCGCCTACGCCCCCTATGGCTTCTGCCACCCCTGCTCGTCGCCGTCGCCCTCGTCCTCATCCTGCCTAAGTTCAAACAGCCACCTCAGCCTATCGAGCAGGCCGAGCGGGCCGTGAAGGTGCGGGTGATCGAGGCGTTTCGCGCCCCCATCGTCGCCCGCGTGAGTGGTTACGGCCTCACCGAGCCTGTGCCGAGCTGGCGGGCGGTGGCGGAGGTCGCCGGGCGGGTGGTGTGGCGCGACGCGAGGCTTGAAGCGGGCCATCTGGTGGCCAAGGGCACGCCCCTGCTGCGCATCGACCCGGCCCCCTATGAGCTGGCCTTGACCCAGGCGCAGGCGCAACTGGCAGCGTTGGCGGTCAAGCAGCGTACCACCCAGGCGCTGCTGGATCTGGAGGAGCAGGGCCAGGCGCTGCTCAAGCGCGAGCTAGAGCGTAAACGCAAGCTCAACCGCGACGGTAGCCTCTCCACCGCCCTGCTAGAGGAGAGCGAGCGCGCCTGGCTCAAGGGGGAGGTGACCCTCCAAGGGCTGCGCAACACCCTCGCCCTCACCGAGGCGGAGCAGGCGGTGGCACGCACGCAGCAGGCCGCTGCCGAGCTGGATCTGGCCAACACTGAACTCAAGGCCCCCTATGACCTGCGCCTGACCGAGGTCACCGCCGAGCTGGCGCAGTACGTCGCCAAGGGGCAGACCCTGCTCGAAGGCGATGGCCTGGAGGCGGTCGAGGTGGTGGCACGATTCCCCATCGGGCGCCTGCGGCCGCTGCTGGCCAAGCGCGGTGAGGAGGATGACGAGGAGGGGTCACCGCTGAGCCGCACCCCAGGCCCGGCAGGCCTGGAGGCCAAGGTACGCCTCTATAGCGCGACGCAGACGCTGGCGTGGTCGGCGACGGTCGACCGTGTCTCGGCGCAAGTGGATACGAGCCAGACCCTCGGCGTGGTGGTGCGCGTCGACAAGCCCTACGCCCAGGCCAAACCGGGCGAGCGCCCACCGCTGATGCGCGGCACCCAGGTGGAAGTGGAGCTGCGCAAACCGGCCCAGGGACAGCCGGTGTTGGTTCCCGCCAGCGCCATCCGCCAAGGCAAGCTCTACCTACTCGATACGGAGAACCGGCTGGTGATCCGTCAGGTCAAGCCCGCGCTGCTGCAGGGGGCGGTGGCGGCCCTGCCGCGCGGCGTCGAGCCGGGTGAGCGGGTGGTGATTTCCAAGTTGGAGCCAGCGGTTGAGGGGACGCTGCTCGACCCGGAGCTGGATGAAGAGCTGCCCGAGAGGCTCAAGCAGGAGGCGCTGGGCACGGCCCCGCAGGGCAAGGGGGGCGGTAGAGGGCAGGGGGGCGGCGCATGATCGCCTACTTCGCCCGCCACCCCACGGCGGCCAACCTGCTTATGTTGGCGCTGCTGCTACTCGGCCTCACGGCCCTGCCCAAGTTGCAGCGCGATAGCTTCCCGGTGACCCCCGCCACCGAGGTGGCGGTGCGTTTCGCCTACCCCGGTGCCAGCCCCAGTGAGGTGGAGCTGCGCCTCTGTGGGCGCATCGAGGAGGCGCTCGACGCGGTGCCCTACCTTGCCGAGCTGCGCTGCGAGGCGCGCGAGGGGCTCGCCCTGGCCACGGCGGTGGTCGCGGAGGGTCAGCCGGTGGAGCCGTTCCAGGCCGAGGTGCAGCGCCGGGTCGAGGCGATCACCGGGCTGCCGGATCTAGTCGAGCGCCCGCAGGTGGAGATCCTCGCGCGCATCGCCGAGGTGGCCGGGGTGATGGTGCAGGGGCCGATGAGCGACCTCGACCTGCGCGCCTACGCACTCCAAGTGCAGCGTCGCCTTCAGGCCGACCCGCGCATCGCCCGTGTCGAGCTGCGTGGCTTCTCCGACCTCGAAATCCGCATCGAGACCCGCCGCGAGGTGCTGCAGCGCTACGGCATCGGCCTCGCCGAGCTGCGCGCGGCACTGGAGCGCCAAGACCTCGACCAACCCGCCGGGAGCCTAAACACGGCGGATGGCGAGATCGCCCTGCGCGTCAACGAGGCGCGGCGCACCCCGCAGGAGCTGCGCGAACTGGTGCTCTTCGCGCAGCCCAACGGCGCCCTGGTGCGTCTTGGCGATCTGGCCCAGGTGAGCCGGGTGCTGGCGCGCGAGGAGGAGCGCATCGAGTTCGACGGCGCCCGCGCCGCGCTGCTCACGGTGAGCAAGAACGACACCCAAGACTCCCTGCGCGTGATGGCGGCGCTGCAGGAGCTGCTCGAACGCGAGCGCAGCCTCGCCCCCCGTGGCGCCACGCTGACCATCAGCCAAGACATCACCAGCAACATCCGAGACCGCCTGCGCATCCTCATCGACAACGGTGTGCAGGGTCTGCTGTTGGTCTTTCTCACCCTCTGGCTCTTCTTCAACCTGCGCTACGGGCTCTGGGTGGCGATGGGGCTGCCGATCTCCTTCCTCGGCGCCATCTTCGTCATGCAGCTGCTCGGCTACAGCCTCAACATGATGACCCTGGTGGCGCTCTTGGTAGCCATCGGCCTGCTGATGGACGACGCCATCGTCATCGCCGAGCGCATCGCCGCACGCCTGGAGCAGGGGGCGGGGGCGGGGGCGGGGGTGGAGGCGACCATAGCGGCGACCGCGGCGGCCATCGAGGGGACGCGCGAGGTGTTCGGCGGCGTGCTCTCCTCCTTTCTTACCACGGTGATGGTGGTGGGGCCGCTCGCCTTTCTCGCCGGAAAGATGGGTGCGGTGTTGCAGTATATCCCGGCGGTGCTGGTGATCGCCCTGGCGGTGAGCCTGGTGGAGGCGTTCTTCATCCTCCCCGCGCACCTGCGCCACGCCGGGCTCGGGGCGACCCGTCGGGGCGCACTACAGCAGCGCTTCGACACGCTCTTCTACGCCCTGCGCGACCGCGCCTTCCTGCCGCTACTGGCGCGCAGCAACGCCCAGCCCTACCTCACACTCGGCCTGATCCTCGCCATGATCATCGCCTCCTTTGCCCTGTTTCCCGCCGGGAAGGTGAAGTATCAGGCGCTGCCGGTACTGGAGAGCGACGTGATCCAGGCGCGCCTGCTGCTGCCCCAGGGGAGCGACTTCGCCCGCACCCAGCTGCTGGCCGAGCGCCTGGTGCAGGGGCTCGACGCGCTGCGTGAGGCCAACCCGCAGGCCGACGGGGTGCCGCTCATCCGCCACGTATCGATCCTCTACAACAGCAACCCGGATGTGGCCGAGTCGGGCCCGCACCTGGCCACGGTGAGCGCCGACCTACGCCCGGCGGGGGAGCGCAGCGGCGAGGTGCGCGCGATGCTGGCCACCTGGCAAGCGGCGGTCGGCACGCTACCGGATACCCTCGCACTGCGCTTCACCGACAAGGAGCGCGGCGTCGCTGGCAAGGCGATCGACATCCGCCTGATGGGCCAGAACTACGCTCAGCTCGAACCCGCCGCGCAGGCACTACGTGATTGGCTCGCCGGTTTCCAAGGCGTGTTGGATGTGAGTAGCGACCTGCGCCCCGGCAAGGAGGAGTACCGCCTCAAGCTGCGCGACCAGGCACTGGCGCTCGGTATCGGCGCCAAGGAGCTGGCCGCCGAGGTGCGCGGCGCGGTGCACGGCACCACGGCGCTGCGTATCGAGCAGGGGAGCGAGGAGCTGGATGTGGTGCTGCGCCTGGCACAGGACGACCTGCGCACCCTCGATGACCTGCGCAGCCTGCCGCTGCGCAGCAGCGACGGGCGTCTGCTGCCGCTCTCGGCGGTGGCCGAACTGCAACCACTGCAGGGCTATGCGGCGCTCCAGCGCATCAACGGCCTGCGCACCGTCACCGTCAGCGGCAGCATCGACCCGACCGTGATCAACGCCCGCGAGCTGATGGCGCTGGCCAAGCGCGACCTCCTCCCCGGCCTCAAGGCGCGCTACCCTGGGGTCAAGTTCGGCATGGTCGGACAGGGCAAGGAGAGCGCCGACACCGGCAGCTCGCTGCTGCACAACCTGACCCTGGGGCTCATCGGCGTGTTCATGATCCTCTCGCTGCAGTTCCGCTCCTATCTGCAACCGCTGGCGGTGCTGCTGGCCATCCCCACCAGTCTGGTCGGGGTGATGTGGGGCCACTGGGCGCTCGGCCTTGAGCTGTCGATGCCAAGCCTGGTGGGGCTCGCGACGCTGGTCGGCGTGGTGGTCAACGACAGCATCCTGCTGGTGGCCTCCACCCGCGAGCAACGCCGCACCCTGGCCATGCCCGAGGCGGCGCTGGCGGCGGCACGCGAGCGCTTTCGCGCCGTGCTGCTCACCTCCTTGACCACCATCGTCGGCCTGCTGCCGCTGCTGCTGGAGCAGAGCACCCAGGCGCAGTTCCTCATCCCCTTGGTGGCGAGTCTCGCCTTCGGCCTACTCAGCGCGACCCTGCTCTCGCTCTTTCTGGTGCCCGCCTGCTTCGTCATCTTCGAGGAGTTGGGCTGGTATCGCGATGCCGAGGCCGGAGAGGGCGTGGGCAGGGCGCTTGACAGCGGTGCGCCCGCGCCATAGAGTCGGGCAAAGATTGGATTACACAACACCATGCAAAACCGCCTCTCCCACCCGCTCATGCGCGCCGTCGTACACCTTGTCGTAGGTGTCGTCGTCGTCGTGCGTCACCACGCACCGTAGCGGGAAGGGCCAGAGGCCGACAGACCCCCGTCCGGTGCACCGGACGGGGGTTTTGCTTTTTTGGGGCCCCGTCCACCGCCGGACCTCACACGAAGGAGAGCGCAGAGATGATCCGCTGTACGGGAGCCGAACTCACCATCGCCTTGCTGGAGCGCCAAGGCATTACGCAGATCGCCGGAATCCCCGGCGGCACCAATCTGCCCCTCTACGATGCCCTGAGTGGCAGCCCGATCCGCCACGTGCTGGCGCGCCACGAGCAGGGGGCCGGCTTCATCGCCCAGGGCATGGCGCGTGCCACGGGTAAGCCTGCGGTCGCCTTCGCCACCTCGGGCCCTGGCGCCACCAACCTGCTCACCGCGCTGGCCGACGCCATGCTCGACTCGGTGCCGCTGGTGTGCATCACCGGCCAGGTGCCGCAGGCGCTCATCGGCACCAACGCCTTTCAAGAGGTGGATATCTGCGCCATGAGCCGTCCGGTGACCAAGGCCAACTACCTGGTGAGCAGCGCCGAGCAGTTGCTGCAGCTGATCCCCGAGGCGTTCGCCCTGGCCGCCTCCGGGCGTCCAGGTCCGGTGCTCATCGACATCCCCAAGGATGTGCAGATGCAGGGCGTCGAGTTTGCCGCCTGGCCGAGCCCCGGCGAGGCCGCCGCGCCGGTGGCGCCACCACTCGACGAGCTGGAGGCCGCCTGCGCACTCATCGCCGAGGCCGAGCGCCCGGTGCTCTACCTCGGCGGTGGCGTGCGCCACGCCGGGGCCGAGGCGCTGGCACGCCAGCTCGCCGAGCACAACGCGCTGCCCACGGTGATGACCCTGATGGCCCTCGGTACCCTGGCCCACGACCACCCGCTGGCCCTCGGCATGCTCGGTATGCACGGTGCCCAGGCGACCAACCACGCACTGCAGGAGAGCGACCTGCTGATCGTCGTCGGCGCCCGCTTCGACGACCGCGCCACCGGGCGCATCGCCGAGTTCTGCCCTGCGGCCAAGGTGATCCATCTGGATGTGGACTCGCGTGAGCTGCACAAACTACGCCGTGCCGATGTGGCCCTGCACGGCGACCTGCGCCCCGGTCTCGAAGGGCTCCTCGCGCGCCTCGATGCCCGTGAGCGCAGCGCCTGGTGGTCGCGCATCGCGAGCCTGCGCCTGGAGTACCCCGAGCCCGATTGCGGCAGCCAGCTGAGCGAGCCGCGCGCGCTGATTCGCGCCGTGGGTGAGGCGCTCGGCGCCGACGCCCTGGTGGTCACCGACGTGGGCCAGCATCAGATGTGGACCGCGCAGTGCTACCCCTTCACGCACCCGCGCCAGTGGCTCACCTCCGGTGGCCTCGGCACCATGGGCTTTGGCCTGCCCGCCGCCATCGGCGCGGCGCTGGCCATGCCGGGGCGTGCGGTGGTCTGCTTCAGCGGCGACGGCAGCATCATGATGAATCTGCAGGAGCTGGCCACGGTGAAGGAGCAGGGGCTCGACATCAAGCTGATCCTGCTCGACAACCGCGCCCTTGGGCTGGTGCGCCAGCAGCAGGACCTCTTCTATGGGGGACGCCGCTACGCCTCGGACTTCGACAACTGCGGCATCGACTTCAGCGTCATCGCCCAGGGGTTCGGCTGGCAGGCGGTGGACCTGGGGCGGGCGCAGTTCAGCCCCGAGGCGCTGGCGGCGGCGCTGGCCCAGCCGGGGCCGGTGCTGGTGCGCGTGCCCATCGACGGCGACGCGCGTGTCTACCCCATGGTGCCGCCCGGCGGGGCCAACCACCAGATGCTCACCGAGCCGACTCAGGGGGTTGAAGATGGGTCCGCGCCGGTACGCGAGGCGGGCTGAGTTTGCCCAGAGCAGAAACGCCAAAGGCCGCCCGAGGGCGGCCTTTGTGCGTCAGGAGCGAGGGCGATTAGGCGCGGGCCATCACGCTGAAGCTCTTGATGAAGGGACCGGCCATACGCGGGTCCTTGAGCATGCCCTTGTAGTCACCGACGTTGAACTTCAGCTTGCCGGTGGTGAAGGCCATGCCCAGACCGGTCATGCCGATGCCCTTGTCGATCCACTTCTGCCAGTTGTCGGCGCTGGCGCGCAGGTCCCAGCTCAGCTCCTGGCCAGAGAAGGCACCTGCACTGGTAACCTTGCCGTTCTCGACCACGATCACACCGGTAGGGGTGGCGTCGCCAGGGAAACCGTAGCCGATGGTGGATTTGAAGCCGATCTTCTCCAGCTCACCAGAGAGCTCGGGCTCGGCGTTCCATGCATCGGCGAAGCTCTTCATCCACTCATCTGAAAACAGGTCTGCCATGGGGGATCCTCTATCGTTTGTTACACATCGAATAGTCGTTACGGCTGTGGTGATTTGGAGACGCCGACGGTCCCCGTCCACAGCTAGGCGGAGATTGAAGGAATTCCCCGGAAGGGTCAAGTAGTCAGACAATTCAAAGGCTTATAAGGAGTTTATGATATGCCGATGAATTTCCTGGGGGTGACCGGGGTATCGGAAAGGCGGGTGTTCAGGGGATCAGCAGGGCCGCTGCCACGGCACGCCCCTCGTTGACCAGGATGTTGTAGGTGCGACAGGCGGCACCACTGTCCATCACCTCCAGGCCGATGCCGCGCCCCATCAAGGGCCCTAACCAGGGGGTGGGAGGAAAGACGAGTCGCGGCCCCGTGCCGAGCAGGATCAGCTCGCACTCTAGGTTCAGCAGCACCTCGCGCGCCGCCTCGTCGAGCCCCGTCGCGGCCCACCCCTCGGTCAACGCCTGGGGGGTGAGGATGAAGGGCTGCTCCAGACGCTGGATGCGCGCCTCGCGCTCCCCTTCGGTGGTACTGGGGAGGGGGTGACGCACCTCGATACCACCCGCCGTGTAACCGAGGATGGTGAAGAGGTGGCGGTTGCTTTCGCGGCTGATCTGCATGCGAGCTCCTGTGGCCGGGAACGGGGATTGGCCTAGCGCAATGGCGGGGTGTGGTCAATTGACAGCCCCGTAACGGCTCAGTAATGTTAGCAGTTTACCCACGGCCTGTTCCAAGGCCAGCCGTCACCCGCCCCAACCTGGAACCCCCGACCTTGAAAGACGAATTTCAGCGCATTCAACGCCTCCCACCCTATGTGTTCAACATTGTCGGTGAGCTGAAGGCGAAGGCGCGAGCGCGGGGCGAGGACATCATCGACTTCGGCATGGGCAACCCGGATCAACCGACCCCGCAGCACATCGTCGACAAGCTGGTCGAGGCCGCGCAGCGTGGCGACACCCACCGCTACTCCCTCTCCAAGGGCATCCCGCGCCTGCGCAAGGCGATCTGCGACTGGTACCAGCGCCGCTTCGGCGTGACGCTGAACCCGGAGAACGAGGCGATCGTCACCATCGGCTCCAAGGAGGGGCTGGCGCACCTGGCGCTGGCCACCATGGGGCCGGGCGACACCGTGCTGGTACCCAATCCCGCCTATCCGATCCACCCCTACGGCTTCGTCATCGCCGGGGCGGACATCCGTCACGTGCCGATGGTCGAGGGCGTCGACTTCTTCGCCGAGCTGGAGAAGGCGGTGCGTGACTCCTGGCCCAAGCCGAAGATGCTGGTGATCAACTTCCCCGGCAACCCCACGGCGCAGTGCGTCGAGCTGGAGTTCTTCGAGAAGGTGGTGGCCATCGCCCGCGAGCACCAGATCTGGGTGGTGCACGACATCGCCTACGGCGAGATCGCCTTCGACGGCTACTCGCCGCCCTCGATCATGCAGGTGGAGGGGGCCAAGGAGGTGGCGGTGGAGTTCTACTCCCTCTCCAAGAGCTACAACATGCCCGGCTGGCGCGTCGGCTTCATGGTCGGCAACCCGACCCTGGTAGCGGCCCTGGCGCGCATGAAGTCCTACCTCGACTACGGCATGTTCACGCCGATCCAGGTGGCGGCGATCCACGCCCTGGAGGGCCCGCAGGAGTGCGTGCGCGAGATCCGCGATATGTACCAGAGCCGCCGCGACGTGCTCTGCGAAGGGCTCACCGCCCTCGGCTGGCCGGTGCAGAAGCCCAAGGCGACCATGTTCGTCTGGGCCAAGATCCCCGCGCAGTATCAGCACCTCGGCTCGCTGGAGTTCTCCAAACGCCTGCTCACCGAGGCCAAGGTGGCGGTCTCGCCCGGCATCGGTTTTGGCTCCTACGGCGACGACCACGTGCGCTTCGCCCTGATCGAGAACGAACACCGCACCCGGCAGGCCCTGCGTGGCATCCGCGAGATGTTCCGCAAGGACGAAAAAGAGGGTGTCACCCATGAAGCCTGATTCCCTAAGCGAGATCACCCCCGTGCTCAAGCCCGTACTCAAGTCCCGCAAGCTCGACAACGTCTGTTACGACATCCGTGGCCCGGTGATGGACCGCGCGCGGCAGATGGAGGAGGAGGGGCACCGCATCATCAAGCTCAACATCGGCAACCCTGCGCCGTTCGGTTTCGATGCGCCCGAGGAGATCATGCAGGATGTGATCCGCAACCTGCCCATCGCTTCTGGCTACTCCGAGTCCAAAGGGCTCTTCTCTGCGCGTAAGGCGATCATGCACTACACGCAGCAGAAGAAGATCGCCGGGGTGACGCTCGACGATATCTACGTCGGCAACGGTGCCTCGGAGCTGATCGTCATGGCCATGCAGGCGCTGCTCAACGAGGGTGACGAGGTGCTGGTCCCGGCCCCCGACTACCCGCTCTGGACCGCTGCCGTGAGCCTCGCCGGGGGGCGTCCGATGCACTACATCTGCGACGAGCAGGCGGATTGGTTCCCGGACCTCGACGACATCAAGCGCAAGGTCTCCCCGCGCACCCGCGCCCTGGTGCTGATCAACCCCAACAACCCCACCGGCGCCGTCTACCCCGATGCGGTACTGCTGGAGCTGTTGGAGCTGGCGCGCAAGCACCAGCTCATCGTCTACGCCGACGAGATCTACGACAAGGTGCTGTTCGACGGTGCCAAACACACCTCCATCGCCTCCCTGGCCGATGACGTGTTGTGCATCACCCTCAACGGCCTGTCGAAGAACTACCGCGCCGCCGGTTATCGTGCCGGTTGGCTGGTGGTGAGCGGCGACAAGCGCCACGCCAAGGACTACATCGAGGGGCTGACCATGCTCAGCTCCATGCGTCTCTGTTCCAATGTGCCCGCCCAGCACGCCATCCAGACCGCGCTCGGTGGATACCAGAGCATCGATGACCTGGTCGCCCCCGGTGGACGCCTCTACAAGCAGCGCAACCTGGTCCACGAGCGGCTCAATCAGATCCCTGGCGTCAGCTGCGTCAAGCCCAAGGGTGCCATGTACATGTTCCCGCGTCTCGACCCGAAGATGTACCCCATCGTCGACGACCGCCAGTTCATCCTCGAACTCTTAGAGGAGGAGCGCGTGCTGGTGGTGCAGGGTACCGGCTTCAACTGGCCGAGTCCGGACCACTTCCGTATCGTCTTCCTGCCCAATATGGACGACTCGGAGGAGGCGATGGGGCGTATCGAGCGCTTCCTGCACCATTACCGCAAGCGCCACACCCCGGTGATAGGGTAGAATCCCCCGTTTTCAGCCACCTTCCACCCTTGTTGAGAAGAGACTTATGGAACCTGTAAAGATCGGTCTGTTGGGACTCGGTACCGTCGGCGGCGGCACGGTCAACGTGCTCAAGCGCAACGCCGAGGAGATTGCGCGCCGTGCCGGACGCAGCATCGTCATCTCCCACGCCTCCGCGCGTAACCTCAACAAGCCACGCATCTGCGACACCACCGGCATCAAGCTCACCAACGACCCGCGCGAGGTGGTGGAAGACCCGGAGGTGCAGATCGTCGTGGAGCTGATCGGTGGCGACACTCTGGCCAGCGAGATGGTGATGCGCGCCATCGCCAACGGCAAGCACGTGGTCACCGCCAACAAGGCGCTGATCGCCAAGCAAGGCAACGAGATCTTCGCCGCGGCGCAAAAGCAGGGGGTGATGGTCGCCTTCGAGGCCGCCGTGGCCGGTGGTATCCCGATCATCAAGGCGATTCGCGAGGGCCTGGCCGGTAACAAGATCGAGTGGTTGGCCGGTATCATCAACGGCACCGGCAACTTCATCCTCACCGAGATGCGCGAGAAGGGCCGCGCCTTCGCCGACGTGCTCGCCGAGGCGCAGCGCCTGGGCTACGCCGAGGCCGACCCCACCTTCGACGTGGAGGGTATCGACGCCGCACACAAGCTGACCATCCTCGCCTCCATCGCCTACGGCGTGCCGCTGCAGTTCGACAAGGCCTACACCGACGGCATCACCAAGATCACCCGTGACGACGTCGCCTACGCCGAGCAGCTCGGCTACCGCATCAAGCACCTCGGCATCTCCCGTCGTACCCCCAACGGCATCGAGCTGCGCGTGCACCCGACCCTGATCCCCGAGAGCCGCCTCATCGCCAACGTCAACGGCGTGATGAACGCCGTGCTGGTCAAGGGCGACGCGGTTGGTGCGACCCTCTACTACGGCGCCGGCGCCGGTGCCGAGGCGACCGCCTCCGCCGTGGTCGCCGACATCGTCGATGTGGTGCGCACCCTCACCTCCGACCCGGAGAACCGCGTGCCGCACCTCGCCTTCCAGCCCAACCAGCTCTCCAACCTGCCGATCCTGCCGATGGAGGAGGTCGAGACCGCCTACTACCTGCGCCTGCATGCGCTGGATAAGCCCGGTGTGCTCGCCGACATCACCGGTATCTTCGGCGAGATGGGCATCAGCATCGAGGCGATCATCCAGAAGGAGCAGCCCGAGGGCGACCAGCATGTGCCGATCATCTTCCTCACCCAGCGGGTGCAGGAGCGCGCCATGAACAGCGCCATCGAACGCATCGAGGCGCTCGACGCCATCGACGGTCAGGTGGCGCGTATCCGCCTGGAGATGCTCGGCTGATAGTCGGCCCTGTACAGAATCTAAGTTCGTAAGACGACGAGGAATACCATGCCTTTCCGTTCCCGCTACACCGGCCTCATCGACCGCTACCGCGACCGCCTGCCGGTGCACGACGACACCCGCATCATCTCCCTCGGCGAGGGCAACACCCCGCTGATCCGCCTGCACAACATCCCGCGCATGCTGGGTAAAGAGGTGGACATCTACATCAAGTACGAGGGGCTCAACCCCACCGGCTCGTTCAAGGACCGTGGCATGACCATGGCCGTGACCAAGGCCGTGGAGGAGGGCTCCAAGGCGATCATCTGCGCCTCCACCGGCAACACCTCTGCTGCCGCTGCGGCCTACGCCGCGCGCGCCGGGATCACCGCCTTCGTGCTCATCCCTGACGGCAAGATCGCCATGGGCAAGATGGCCCAGACCATGCTCTACGGCGCGGTCACCATCCAGATCAAGGGCAACTTCGACGACGGCATGCGCCTGGTGAAGGAGGTGGCCAATGAGGCCCCCGTCTCCATCGTCAACTCCATCAACCCCTTCCGCCTGCAGGGGCAGAAGACCGCCGCCTTCGAGATCCTCGAAGAGCTGGGTTGCGCCCCCGACTACCACTGCATCCCCGTGGGCAACGCCGGTAACATCACCGCCCACTGGATGGGCTACACCGAGTACCGCGACCACGGCATCGTCAACTCCGTGCCGAAGATGTGCGGCTACCAGGCCGCAGGCTCCGCCCCCTTCATGCGCGGCCACATGGTCGACAACCCCGAGACCGTCGCCACCGCCATCCGCATCGGCCACCCCCAGAGCTGGGACAAGGCGTGGAACGTGCAGAAGCAGTCCGCAGGCTGGTTCGACGAGTGCATCGACGAGGAGATCCTCGCCGCACAGAAGATGCTCGCCCAGTACGAAGGTATCTTCTGCGAGCCCGCCTCCGCCACCTCCCTGGCGGGCGCGATGAAGGACATCATCAGCGGTAAGATCCCCGAGGGTTCCAAGATCGTCTGCACCCTCACCGGTAACGGCCTCAAGGACCCCGACACCGCCATCAAGCAGTCCACCTCGCCGGTGCTTACCGTCGACGCGACCCTGGATGAGGTGAAGCGCTCCATCCTCGACAACATGGCCGGTTAAGCGGTCGGTTGTTTGAAGGATAAAAGCAGCGGCCTTTGAGCCGCTGTTTTTGTTTGGGAGGCTGTCGAGTGCTATGGCGTTGTTGTAACTTTTTGCCACGGGGGAGGCGTTAAACTGGCGAGATACGTTCCGCAGAATTTCACCATGACGTAGTAATTGAGAATGAGCGAATTAGAACAAAAAGAATTATGGTGTATCGTTGCTAATGTAAAAAAGGAAATCCCGTATGGACCCGGTGGGGATGAGATAAAGTCTGGGTTGAAAA
>QKED01000113.1 GCA_003252455.1 Gammaproteobacteria bacterium | reverse complement strand
GTAGGGCAGAGAACTATATCGTCGTCGCCTACCTGATCGCAGGGAAGTTGAAGCACCTACCGGCATCACCCTTTGCTACAACATCTTGTGCTCATGCTGGCTAACGAACGCTATGGATTACCCACTCGATCCGCGAAAGAGCCGCAGATGACCAGCAGGATGCGCAGCTGCTCGGCGGCCTCGGGGATGCGCGGCTGCACCCTGGCCTGGCGGTGGCTGCGCACGAACTCGGCGGCGTGCAGGGCGATGGTGGTCTCGCTGGTGGGGTCGCGCAGCAGCTCCCAGGGGATGGCGGTGGCCCCGGCGACGCCGGTGACTACCTCGACGCGGTAGTCGGTCAGGTCGTCCACCACCCGTGTCCACCAGCGCTCCGCCCTTTTGGTGTAGAAGATCTTTTCGAACAGCTCCTCGCCCAACGCAGCCATGCGCTGCTCGGTGCGGGCGGCGATCTCCGGATTGGGCTCGAAGGGCTTGTCGAGGTACTCCTCCAGGTACCAGCGGATCGCCTCCTGGTCCTGCGGGTCGAGGCGGTAGGTGAACTCGACCTCGTGTTCCAGCGTCAGCGCGCAGTCACGCGTGGTGAGGCGGACACGGTAACGGTCGTCACCGAGTTCGGTCTGTTGCAGGATGATGGTTTGCACGGCTCCGCTCCTCTGGAGTACACGCCTAGGCGTGTGCGTTTAGGGGCCTACTTCTTCAGCAGCTCCATGAGGCGCTCCCACTGCTGTTTGGCACCCATGTCGGTGGTCTGCTCCAGCTCTTCGAGCAGCTTCTTGCTCGCCGCCTCGACCGCATCCGGGTCCATGCCGTGCTCATCGGCATGCTCGTCGATCCACGCCTCGACCCGCTGGCGCTGCACCTCGGAGTAGCGCTTGAGGGTCGCGAGCCAGGGTAGGCCGATGTTCACCAGCAGGTAGCGCACCAGCGGGTACAGCACTACCAGTCCGACTGCCTCGGGGATGCCGATGGCGTAGCTCTGGCTGCGGGTGGCGCCCATGGCTCGTTGCAGTGATTGCTGGATAGCGGGTTGCTCGAAGGGGTCGAATTCCATCCAAATGGCTCCGTTTGGGTTGAGGATACGAGGATATGGCTGGTAACTGATGTGGGCAAGCGCCGCGCCATCGAGGTAGCAAGAGAGAGTTGCCCCCCATCCCCCACCTCGCTAACCTGCTAGCCCGCGCCTCGATGCGGCGGGTAAAACAACAACAAGCAGGAGAGTCCCTTGGGTTATCAAGCCAGCTACCGCGCCTCGATCGACGACCCCGCCACTTTCTGGGCCGAGGCGGCCCAGGGCATCGACTGGTACCAGCCGTGGCAGCGGGTGCTGGACGAGCGCAACGCCCCGTTCTATCGCTGGTTCACCGGTGCGTCGCTCAACACCTGCTACAACGCGGTGGACCGCCATGTGACCAACGGGCGCGGTGCCCAAGCAGCGCTGATCTACGACAGCCCGGTGACCGGCACGCAGCGTACCTTCAGCTACGCCGAGCTGCTGGATGAGGTGGCGCGCCTTGCCGGGGTGCTGCGTGGCCTCGGGGTGGGGCAGGGCGACCGGGTGCTCATCTATATGCCGATGGTGCCGGAGGCGGTGTTCGCCATGCTCGCCTGTGCGCGCATCGGTGCAGTGCATTCGGTGGTGTTTGGTGGCTTCGCCGCCAAGGAGCTGGCGACGCGTATCGACGACGCCACCCCCAAGCTGATCCTCTCTGCCTCCTGCGGCATCGAGGTGAACCGGGTCATCCCCTACAAGCCGCTGCTCGACGACGCCATCGCGCAGGCACAACACAAGCCCGCGCAGACGCTGATTCTGCAACGTGCGCAGGCCGAGGCGACGCTGCAGCCGGGTCGTGACCTCGACTGGCAGGGCGCGTTGGCCCAGGCCGAGCCGGTGGCCTGTGTGCCGGTGGCGGCCACCGACCCGCTCTACATCCTCTACACCTCCGGTACCACCGGCCTGCCCAAGGGGGTGGTGCGCGACAACGGTGGCCACGCGGTGGCGATGCACTGGAGCATGCGCCACGTCTACGGCATGCAGCCCGGCGAGGTCTACTGGGCGGCGTCGGACATCGGCTGGGTGGTGGGCCACTCCTACATCGTCTACGGCCCGCTACTCAACGGCAACACCACGCTGCTCTACGAGGGCAAGCCGGTGGGCACGCCGGACCCTGGGGCGTTCTGGCGGGTGATCGCCGAGCACAAGGTCGCGGTGCTGTTCACCGCGCCGACGGCGTTTCGCGCGATCAAGAAGGAGGACCCGCAGGGGGATTATCTGAAACGCTACGACATCAGCAGCCTGCGCGCGCTGTTCCTCGCTGGGGAGCGCTGCGACCCGGACACCCTGGCCTGGGCCGAGCAACTGTTGCAGGTGCCGGTGGTGGACCACTGGTGGCAGACCGAGACCGCCTGGGCCATCGCCGCCAACTGTCTCGGCATCGAGCCGCTGCCGGTGAAGGCGGGCTCGCCCACCTGCGCGGTGCCCGGCTACCAGGTCGAGGTGCTCGACGATGCGGGCGCGCCGGTGCCGGACGGCAGCATTGGGCGCATCATGCTCAAGCTGCCGCTGCCCCCCGGCTGTCTGCCGACGCTGTGGCAGGACGACCAGCGCTTTGTCGACGCCTACCTCTCGGCCCAGCCCGGCTACTACCTCACCGGCGATGCGGGCTACCGCGATGCCGATGGCTACCTCTGGGTGATGAGCCGTATCGACGACATCATCAATGTGGCAGGGCATCGCCTCTCCACTGGCGCTATCGAGGAGGTGATCGCCTCGCACCCGGCGGTGGCCGAGTGCGCGGTGATCGGTGTGGCGGACGCGCTCAAGGGCGAGCTGCCCATCGGCCTCATCGTCACCAAGAGCGGGGTGGAGCTGCCGCCCGAGCAGATCGTCGCCGAGACCATCCAGCTGGTGCGTGACAAGATCGGCGCCTTCTGCGTCTACAAGCATGCCTCGGTGGTGGCGCGTCTGCCCAAGACCCGTTCGGGCAAGGTGCTGCGCGGCACGATGAAGAAGATCGCCGACGGGCAGGCGTATCAGGTGCCTGCGACCATCGACGACGCGGCCGCCCTGGGGGAGATTGGGGCGGCATTGGGGGCCATGGGCTATGGCCTGCCGGACGAGTAACGCTGTGGGGCGCCGTCACCCTCATCCTGCTGGGTGAGGCGCCTCCCGGGGTGGTTCACACCTTTTTCAGCACGCTCAGCTCGCCCCCCTCGCTGGCGAGCATGACCGGGGAGGGGTCGGTGGGGGCGGTGGTGTCACTCGGCGTGGGTGGGCTCTCCTTGCCGACGGCGGTCTCACCGGCGGCGCCGTTCCAGTAGGTGCCGAGGAGTTGACCGACGGCGATGAGACGCCCGAGGTCCTGGTCCGCTGGTTGTAGTTTGCACGCCTGGCGCAGGGTGCTGAGGGCCAGGCTGCTCTCGCGTGCCAGCTCCTCCATCGCCTCGCTGTCCAGCTCCTGCATGCTGATGATGTTGCGATAGCCGAAACGGCGCAGCACGGCGATATCCTCACCCACGCGGACACAGAGCTTGGCCTGTAGGATCCAGTCGATCAGTTCGCGCGGCTGGTAGGGGGTGCGCAGCAGCAGGGGGATGAACTCGGCCGCGGCCAGGTCGTAGCAGGAGTCGATGCCGACCTCGTTGAGGCGGAAGACGTCGTACTCCTCCAACCCCTCGACCATCTCCAGGGGCAGGGGGCGGACGGTGGCGCTGTCGCCCTTGGCGAAGAGGTTCATGCGCTCGGTCATCCACTTGACCCCACGTTGAGGGAACATGCCGATGAAGAAGGAGAAAGCGGGTAGGGCGATCATCGCGCCGGAGGTCTCGGCCCCACTGCCGCCGTTGTCGACCATCAGGTAGGTGGCGTGGTAGAGCAGCAGGGCGACGATGGCGGCGAAGATCATGCGGATCGCCAGGTTGAAGAAGGCACCTGGGTTGAGGTCGTTCATGGCGAAGCGGCGGCTGAGGTTCTGTAGGCCCCAGAGGTAGGCGCCGAGGAAGGCCATGCCGAAGGCGAGCTGGGCGCGCTGTTGGTAGGCCTGGAGGAATTCGAGGCTCACCGCCCCGGTGGCGCTGGAGCCCGCCTCCAGTATGCCCTGGGTGACCAGTACGCCGCCGAGGGGGAAGCTCGGGGTGTTGGCCAGCTGTAGCTCGAAGCCGAGAAAGAGCCAGGAGAGGCCGAGCAGCGAGACCAGGGTGGCGAAGAGCACGGCGATGGTCAGATGCAGGTTGGAGAACTCGTAGGTGTAGATCTTGCCGTGCTCCAATTTGATGTTGAGCAACTCGAAGACACGGTTGATCTCGCGGCTACGCTGTTCGCGGCGGCTGCGGGCGTAGATGTAGGCGATGAGTGGCAGGTAGCTGACCAAGACCAGCACCACGCCGAACTTCAGTTCCAGATGCGCCTGTTCGATGAGCTGTTCCAATAGACCACTACCGAGGGTTTCGCTGATTGTCGTCTCCACCTGTATCTCCTGTTGCGCCCGTCTGCTCGAAGGGGGGAATAGGGCATCAAAGCACATGTTCGCGCGCGTACTCAATCATCCGTTTGCCATAGAGTGTGCGGGGGTCGTAGCCGTGAGGTGATGGGGTGCGACAGCCTAGGCCGGGTTTGGTAACCTTGCGCCACCCATGCCATGGCCGGAGTGCCCCATGACGACACTGGATACCATCGCCCTGCTGGTCACCCTGAGTGCCCTGTTCAGCTACCTCAACGCCCGCTTCGTGCGCCTACCCACCACCATCGGCCTGATGCTCATCTCACTCCTGCTCTCGCTGGCGCTGCTGCTGCTCGGCAAGGTGGGGTGGATGCTACCGGAGGCGCAGGCGCGGACCCTGCTCGGGGGTATCGATTTCAACGAGACGCTG
>QKED01000024.1 GCA_003252455.1 Gammaproteobacteria bacterium | reverse complement strand
GGCCCTCCTATGCCCATGGCCTGGTGGCCATGCGTGACGTGGTCACCGACGCCGACGGCCATATCGTGCTGGCCGAATACGACAGCAACGGCCACATGCAGGGGGTGGTCAATCTACAGGAGAACGGCCTGGTCAGCGCCGATGCGATCGGTGCCAGTGTGCTCGACCGTGCCACCTACAACCTCTATGGCGCGGCGCTGCAGGGGGCAATGGAGTCGCTGCAGACGCTCTCGCCGCTGCGCGCCGCCGGCATGACGGTGGTGAGCAGCGAGCAGTACGCGCAGAGCGACTTCCAGACCTTCCACGAGCCGCAGCAGGCGGTGGTCAAGCCCGCGCTCAATAGCAGCACGCGCTCCGTGCTCCTGGTCGGTCCCATGGGGCTGTTGCAGCCGGGCGACAACCCGGTGGCGTACGAGAGTCCCATCGACTTCACCCTCAGCCCGGTGAGCCTGCCGGAGGGGGTGCGTAGTGTGTTGGTCAACACCAAGGGTGAGTTGATCTACGCCAGCGAGCACAACATCGGCCCCTACAGCAGCTATCTGCAGGCCAAGGTGAGCGAGCAGGAGGTGCCGCAGGAGGGCAGTAGTGAGGCGCTCGTGACCGACTACATCAACTCCTTGACGGTGCCGGAGGGGTGCACCGTGGAGCGTGCCTACCCCGAAGAGACCAGCCGCTTCGCCTATAACCGCTATCAGGATGCGGCCTGTGCCCCACAGCGCACCGCGCCCATCTACCTCTATGGCATCTACAACGGCACCGGGGGCGGTGGGCTGACCGACAAGAACGGGCGCTTCGCCATGGAGTACCTGAACATGCCGTGCCCGGGTTTCGCCATCGAGTACAGCTACCCGCTGGTGCAAGAGGCCGCCTACACCCTGTTCAACCCCAGGGCCATGCGCCCCTACAACGTCTTCTACCAGACCCAGTGGACGCACGATACCTGCGACGGGAGCGAGGCCCATCTGCTCTACTCCCAGGGGATCAGCGGCCTGATGACCTACATCTCCAGCTCGCTGACGCGTGACCTCGCCGTGTTCGCGCCGAACGAATACAACTTCTTTATCGACGCCGTGGCCCTCACCGGTCGGGTCAAGCTCTACAACGTCGGCGGTGTCGAGGAGAGTGAGATCCCCCGTGGCGAGACCCGCTACAACCCCGGCAGCGCCGCCGCGCCCGCCGACACACTCGGTACCGGGTTGTTGCAGCAGTTGAGCGCCGCCGACCTGGCCAACACCGACGTCTACGTCTTCCGTAACGCCACCGGCCAACTGGTGGCGCAGAAGGAGGGGCTGCGCGAGGGCAGCGATTACAACAGTGGCGATGAGAAGAACACCCTCTATCTCGCCATGCTGCTACCGATCGGGCCGCAGCGGGTCACTGAGCTGAGCCCCAATCCGAACTACACCGGCGACCCCGCCCAGGATTGCTACAACGTCTTCGATGAGCCGCTGGACGAGTGCGTCCCGGAGTTCATCACCGGCGAGACCCACGACCTCGCCACCCTGCGCCTCTTCGTCGACCCCGAGTGGACCAGCGACAGTGACCGCGTCAAACCCAAGATCGATGAGTCGTTCCTGTTCAGCAACAGCGACATCCTGCGCGTGGGCGAGGGGGTCACCGTGGTGGTGATCAACCGCGCTACGGGCTATCTGGGGATGAAGAGCGTGGCCCTCTCCGTGGTCGGCGGGGGCAACATCAACGTGCGCTTGGGCGAGATCGCCATGTCGCCACCCAACCTGAAGGTGTATGCCGAGCGTTGGGTCGCGGGGAGTGACGGTAGCGCCACCCAGACGCAGATCCCCATCGCCAACGAGAGCAGCGCGGCGATCAACGACTCCGCCGTGGCCATCACCACCGAGTGGTACGGCCCCAAGGGCGAGATGCTCCCCGCTCTGCTCCCGGGCATGAGCGGGCGTATCGCCAAGAGCAGCAGCCTCGGCGCCAGTAGTGGTGCGGGGCTGGGTGCGCCGCTGGCGCACTTCGCCATCCGTCCCGGGCGTCATCTCGCCCTGGTACGCATGAACGGCGCGGACCTGGCCGATGAGCACTACTATATCCACGCCTCCGGCGAGCCCTATCAGGAGGGCAATCTGGACATGGGCAGTGAGCTGGGGGCGGGCGAGGGGCTGCTCGCGCTACGCCCACGCCACTACGCACCGATGCAGGTACGCGAGCTGCGCAGCACACTGCGCGTCAGTGACCCCGAGACGGGCTTCACGGCGGGCTCTGGGACCCTCTGGTCGCCGACCGGTTATCTCACCCAGTTGGCGCGCTACGAGGCGGTGTTGGAGCAGAACCAGGGGAGTGCCGATTTTGCCGGTGCGTACCTCCTGACGCGCGACGAGTACGAGAGTGAGTCGACCCAGTTCTACAGTCTGGAGGTCGACGAAGAGGGCAACCACTGGCGCATCGACAAGCCGAGCCTGCCCTCGGGTGTCACCTCGCTCCTGGTACGTGGGGCCGATGCGCTCTTTACGCGGCAGACCGACCCCAGACTCTACCTCTCGCTGGTCGACCTCACGGTGGAGGAGCCGGCGCTGCGCTACCCCTCGGCGGAGGCGGCCTCGGTGCTGCTCGATGACGATGGGCGTATCGCCGCCGAGTATCAGTATGCCTGGGGCTATCGCCCGGAGTTCCAGTTCAGTGTCTTCGAGCTGGCGGTGCGCAACGACTTCATCACCGAGGCGGCGAGCCAGGGCGCCAACACCACGCTGTTGACCCTGTACGAGCTGGCCAACGACAGCACTGCACTGCCGGGTTACCTCGATGAGCGGGTGCATGTGCTCATCACCAACGGGCGCGTCGACTACGACAGCCAGGGTGAGTTGATCAACGCCGCACTCCCCAGCGAACTCGATACCAGCACCTACCCCGAGTACGCGGATTATGCCAATGCCGCCTATGTGGCGTCGGTGGACGACCTGCTGCTGACCAATCCAGACGGTCAGACCCTGCTGGCCATGGACCTGATCCAGTCCAGTGACCCGGCCAACACCCTGTTCAACGTGGTGGCGCTGCCGCTGGTGCTCGCCGCGCCCAGCGAGGTGACGCTGTCGCGCATGCGTAATCAGGGTACCTGGAACCCCGACGTGGCGAACGCAGTGACCGAGGAGATCACCGACAGCTACATGCTGTTCAACTTCTACCTCACCGACGCCGCCCGTGTGCGTGTGGAGCTGCAGAGTGACACGGGCGCCACCCTCGCCACCCTGGTGCCCACCAGCGACCTGGCCGCCGGGGCGCACCTGTTTCTGACCACCTACGAGGAGATCCAGAGCAAGGGGGTGGCGATCCGCAAGGGGGGGGCCGACTTCCGTATCGAGCTGGTCGCCGAGCAGAGCGAGTACGACCCCAGTGTGGTCCTGCGTGGCACACGCCACCGCGTGCGTTGGCCCGGCGAACTGCGCGAGGAGGAGAACAGCGAGATGCTGGGCAATGTGGTGATCGACGACATCCACACCCAGCGCGGCGAGCTGCAGCTACAAAGCGCCGAGTATCACCTGCCCGGCCTCGGGCCCAATGTCGACCTGATGCGCTCCTATGGCCACTTCCGCCAGGTCGCCGGGGTGATGGGGCAGGGCTGGAGCCACTCGGCCGGCTTTACCCTGCAGCCGATCAAGTTCGGCGATAACAGTGGCGACAACAACCTGCCCGAGTGGGTGATGGAGCGCCAGGGCGCCTTCTTCGACGATGTGCCGCAGAACGAGGAGCCGTGGATGGTCACCGTCTCCGGCTTCGGCATGTTCATCAAGCGTGACGGCAGTTGGAAGTCCCAGCGTGGCCACGTCGCGACCCTGAGCCAGGATGCGAGCCAATGGGTGGTGCGCAATAAGGATGGCACCCGTGTGGTCTTCCCCATGGTCGCCGTGGCGGGGGACGACGAGGCCGCCAAGGAGATCCGCGCCCGTGGCACCCTCTACGCCAGCTATCAGCAGGACCGTAGCGGCAACCGTGTCGATTACACCTACGAGCCCTACCGTAACGATGAGGGCGAGTACGACATGCGTCTGACCCAGATGCACGACGCCATCGACCGTCAGTTCGACTTCATCTATCGCGACCTGCCGATGGTGCCCGTCGCCGCCATGGCCTCGGAGAGTGACGAACAGGCGGTCAGCTCGCACCGCTGTTGGCAGAACGGCTACTCCGAGTGGTCGTTGATGGCCTGTGGGATGGGGGACAACAACGGTCAGGAGTGCTCCGAGACCGAGCGCAAATACCCCTGCGCCGCTGCCTATAAACCGCGACTGGTGCAGGTGCGTGGGCCGCTCGACCTGATGGTCGAGTACAAATACGACGAGCACGGCCAGCTCTATCTCGCCGAGCGCGGGGACTCCGACGCGGTGGTCACGGCCCCGGCGGCGCGCACCTATACCTACCACTACGAGCGGCACCCCGAGGAGCGCGACATCTTCCGCGTGGTCGAGGCGCTCAGCCCGACCGGCAATAGCAAGCACTACAGCTACAGCAAGTCGACGCAGATGCAGGATCGCTACCAACTGGTCGATGCCTGGGTGGCGACGCGTGCGGAGTTCGCCGATGCATCCGCCTTCAGCGTCGAGTATCTGGTCGATAGCGCCAAGCGCGTGGTCACCGACCCCGAGGGCAAGGTCACCACCTACACCTTCAACTACTTTGGCAACCCCATCAAGGTCGAGCGCCCGCTGGGGCATACCACCGAGTACACCTGGGCCATCGACGAGGGTAAGCCGCACAACGTCGTGACACGCATGCTCGACGAGTTGGGGCGGGAGACGACCTATGAGTACGACGCCTACGCCAATCTCACCCATACCTACTACCCGGACGGCAGCGAGGAGGTGGACGAGTGGGAGCCGAACTTCGGCCATATCCTCAGCCAGACCGACCGTAACGGCTACACCACGCGGTACGAATACAACGCCACAGGTGACCTGATCGGCCTGACCGACGCCGGGAACCAGCGTACCGACTTCGCCTACTACGCCAACGGGCGCCTCAAGAGCCGCACCGACGCGCGTGACAATACCACCGAGTTTTACTACGACAGCCACGGCTTCCTGAATAAGACCGTCATCCCGGGTACGCCCCCTGTCACCCTGGAGGAGACCTGGAATCTACGTGGATATGTCGTACGCAGTACCAACGGGATCGGCAACTGGAGTGAGTGCACGCACTACGACCCGCTCGACAACTGTACCGCCCTGACCAATCCGAGGGGTACCCACATCACCAAGTACAACGCCGACGGACAGGTCGCCCGGGAGGTGTACCGCAACGGGCTCACCTTCCAGAGCCACTACGACAACCGCGACCAGCTCGTCAGCGTCGAACGCAGCGGGGACAACATCGAGACGGCCACCAAGCACTACGCCTACGACCACATGGGCAATATGACCGAGGAGAGCGACTGGCGCGGCCACTCGAACTACTTCTTCTTCGACGACCTCTATCGTCGCGTCAAGGTGGTGGACCGTCAGCAACAGGAGACACGCGCTACCTTCGTCGCCGCCTCGGACCGGCTGCAGAGCCTGCTCGACCCTATGGGGCGTCTCACCACCTACACCTACGACAGCAGTGACTATGTGCAGCAGGTGCGTGTCACGCGCGGCGACGAGCCGGCGCTGATCACCGAGTATGTCAACGACTACGAGGGCAACATTACCCGCATCACCGACCCCGAGGGGCGTATCACCGAGTTCACCTACACGCCGACGGGCCTGAGCGATACCGTGACAAAGAAGGGCGTGCAGCTCTATTCGCTCGCATCGAACGGTGACTACCTCACCGAGGTGAGCAGTAGTAGTTACGACCTGGTCACCCAGTACGTCTACGACGCCACCTACAACCTGGTGCGCATCGAGTACGCGGACGGTTCGAAGAACCTCTACGCCTACAACAGCGCCAACCAGATGGTGCGTCTCGAACAGGAGGGGGACCCGGCCAACGAGTATGCCTACAACGCCGCCGGTCTGCTCTCCCTGGTCCGCAGTGCCAATGGTGAAGAGACGACCATCGAGTACAACGACATCAACCGCATCGAGCGGGTCACCTTGCCGGTGAGCACGGCCCTGCATGCAAACGCGGCGACCATGCAGTACCTGCTGCGCGAATACGATGAAGTCGGTCAAATGACCAAGGAGAGCAACGAACTGGGTGACACCCGTGAGATGACCTACGATGCCCTCGGCAATCTGCGTACGCTTAAACTACCAGGATGGTCCGGTGTCGCCACCTACGGTTACGATGCCAACGACAATATGGTCGAGGAGAACGACCCGCATGGACTCAGGAGCATCTACACCTTCGATAGCATGGATCGGCTCACTGCGACCATCACCGCGGGGGGCTCCGCCTATGCCCGTAGCCAGAGCACGACCTATCACTACGACGGCAGTGTCGACACCCAGACCGATGGTCGCGGCCAGGTCACCGAATTCGACTATGACCTCAACGGTAGTCTCAATCGCGTGAAGCTACCGGGTGGTGCCACCATCCAATATGTCAATGATCGGGTCGGTAACGTCTTGCGTGTCACCGATGAGCTCGACCGCGTGCGCAGCGTCGAGTACGACGCCCTCGACCGCCCGGTGATCAATACCGACACCAACCAGACCAAGAGTTACTTCGCCTACGATATCGGCGGCAATCTAGTGGCCAGCAGCGACGCCATGGGCTTGGTCAGCCGCACCCACTACGACGCGACCGATCGCATCACCGACACCTGGGTCGGCACACGCCGCATCAACGCCATCGAGTACGACGCCTTTGGCAATATCACCCGGGTCACCGATGCCCTCGACCATGTGACCGAATTCGAGTACGACAACTTCGGCAATACGCGTCTTACCCGTCAGATCGGCACCGACACGGACGACTTCGCCACCCTGGAGACGCGTACCGAGTACGACAGTCAGGGGCGTGTCGCGGCAGAGTACGATGAACTCGGTCGCGAGGTCGCACGTTATACCTACGATGGTCGCGGTAACCTGCTCACCGCCTTCAATCCACAGAGTGGTGAATCGGTCTCTTCGACCTATAGCGACGGTGATCTGCTCCTCACCTCGATCCGCGACAACCACCCTAGCGGTTCGGTCACGACCTTTACGTACACCCCGTACGGCGAGCTGGAGACGGCGCAAGACGCCGACCACAACCGGGTCGTGTACCGCTACGACGAGAACGGCAACCTGAGCGCGCAAGCCGATGCCATGGGCAACTCGGTGACCTATGCCTATGACGTGCGCGATCAGCTGGAGAAGATCTATCAGCACACCACGGATGCCCAGGGTAACCCCGTCATCCTCACCACGCGCATGGAGTACGACCCCGCCGGCAACCTCAAGCTCATGGTCAGCCCGGCGGGCGTGACCCAGAGCGTGACCGCCTACAACCCGCAGAACCTGCCCACCGAGATCACCTGGAGTGGGCATACCTCACCCTACACCGACTTCACCTCGGTCAAGTTCGACTATAACGGTGTGGGTATGGTGACCAAGCGCACCGAGGCCAAGGTCGACCGTGTTACCGGTACCACCTTCTCCGACGTCTACACCTATGGCTTCAATGCGCAGGGTGACCTGCAGGGCATGACACAGAACAACACCCCCTTCAGCTATCAGTTCAATGCCGTCGGCGACCCGACCGGCATGACCACGCCGGGTGGCTCCACCCAGTGGGCCTACGACAGCTACGGCAGGGTCGCCTCCACCACGGGTGTCGGCGGGACCACCACCAACCACTACTATCGCACCGGTGAGCTGAAGCGCAAAACCTACCCCAACGGTAGCGTCGCGGAGTATGGCGTCGACAGTGAAGGGCGCGTCACGCAGGTGGTCAATCGCAACGCCTCGGGTACGGTCGCCAGTCAGTTCGACTACCACTACGACCCGGCAGGCGACCTGACGCAGGAGGTCGAACAACTCGGTGCGCGCAGTTGGACCCATGACTATGCCTACTCGCCAGCACAACTGCTCAAGCGCATCGAGACCACCAACCCCGACGGCTCGAAGCGGGTCACCGAGTATCAGCACGACGCCAACGGTAATCGTCTACAGGACCACATCGAGGAGCTGAGCACGGTGGGTCTGGTGGTCGCGCAGATCGAGAACAGCTACACCTACGATGCACTCAACCACCTGACTGCCTACAGCACCACCCTTGGTCAATCGACGTCGTATCTCTACGACCTCGACGGCAACCTGGTCGAGGAGAAGGCGTTCGAGGCGGGTGTGTTGGCGAGCACCCGTCAGTACGGTTACAACAGCCGCCATTGGCTGGTCGAGATCAAGGCACTCAACAGCGCCGGTGAGGGCACCGTCCTTTCGCGCTTCGACTACAACAACGACGGCGACCGCACCCTGCACTACGGTTCGAGTCGTGGTGACATCCGCTACCTCTATGCCCTCGGTGCCGTCAGTGACGAGATCGACGCGCACAGTGGCAACCTCCTCGCGCACTACACCAGTGACGATGAGGGCCCCATCGCCATGCATTACGATAACCGCGACCTCTTCTATAGCGGTGATCAGCAGGGTTCGACCACCGCACTGACCGACAGCAACGGGGCGACCGAGGTCGAATACCGGGTCGATAGCTGGGGCAATCTGCAGGAGCAGAGCGGCGAGAGCTTCAACCGCCGCCTCTACTCGGGCAAGGAGTACGACGACGAGAGCGGCCTCTACTACTACGGTGCCCGCTTCTACGACCCGAAGATCGGTCGCTTCCTCACCCAGGACACCGTTACCGGCGACGCACAGCGCCCCTATACCCTCAACCGCTATGCCTTCGGTAACGGCAATCCGGTGATGAACATGGACCCGGATGGCCACTTTGCCTTCCCGAACCTCCTCGCACTCGGGCGTATCACCCAGGGGCTGCTCAACTTCAGCCGCAGCCCGGTGTTGCGCTTCGGCGGCTTCCTGCGCTCGGGTGCCAGCTCGCTCGCCACGAAGGGGCTCGACCTCCTGTCGCATACCGGTAGCGCACTGCGCCAAGCGGGTTCGCGGGTCGCCTCCTTCTCCGCACGCAGTTGGCGTGCGGCGGACGACTTCACCATCCGTCATAGCACGGCGGCCAAGGGCCAACTGCTGAGTGCCGCGGGCAAGGGTTGGGCCCAGGCCAAGGGGCGCGTCAGCGCGTTGGGGAGCGGTATCAAGACGCAGCTCTTCATGCTCAATAAGCGCAGTATCCGCGGTTACAAACCCTTCGCTGAACACAACTTCGAGGCGCTCACCTTCCGCATCCAGGGGCATGGCGGCATGATCCACGAAGGCGGCATCAGCCTGCTCTTCGAGTACGGCAAGGCGGGCGGTGACTGGTCGAAGATGGACGTGACCAATATCGTCATCGACGCACTCTTCGGCGGCCACCTCAAGCTCGGGGTAAAGAACGCCGGTAAGAAGTGGCGTGGGGCCTTGGTGGCACGCAGTGACGCGGCCAAGGCGATCAAGGAGTTGCAGCGCAAGGCGCTGCACCACAGGCGCATGGCCAGGACTGCGAACCAGCGCTACCAGACGAAGAAGTACCGTCGCATCATGCGTAACTACCACTTCCGTGAGGCGTCCAAAAGCACGCGTGAGGCCAAGGCGATCAAACTCAACGGGGTACCGGCGCGGGACATGCGCGGGGATGGGGTCATCGGTGCCATCGGTAACTCCGGCTTCATCGGCAAACCCCGCGCCTGGGCCGACGGCTTGAGTAACAGTAGCAACCCCTTCTTCAGGGTCCTGGGCTACAGGCCTGGCGATGCCTTCAGCGTCAGCGACTTCAAGAAGTACAACCTCGAATGGCCCGGCGAGTTCCTCTATACCTACGCCCTCGACATCGCCAAGACCAACGTCAAGGACGCTGTGAACGCCATGCAGGACCCGAATAAGGGCTATGAGGTCGCTATGCCGGCCCCGCACTATCAGCTCGCCGGTTTTATCGCCGGTAAGATCCCAGGCGAGATCGGCAAAAAGATGGCCGGGCCCTGGGTCAACAGCTGGAAGTGGGTGGCGGGCAAGCGCGATCGGGCCGTGTCGGGCAATCTGGCCAAGGAGGCGGACTACACCAAGATGGTGACCGACCTGGTGGGCGATACCGCTGCGGTGCCCATGAAGGTCTACTACAAACTCATCTGGGCGGGCGACGGCGACGGCAACTGGTTCGGCTACGATGCGGCGAAGTGGCAGTTCGGCGAGGGGCGTGACCTCTATGAATCCATCACCGGCGTCAATCCGTGAGGCCGCTCGGTGAAGCCCGGTGCGCGCCGATTTCGACCGTGCCGAGGGCGACTCACCCTGCGGAAACGCCGCGCACGGCGCGGCGTGCGATTGTGCCCGCATGCGCTCACTGCGAGGTGATGGCTGGCAGTGGCGCAGGGCGCGGACACGGCGTGCGCTGTGTGGAGGTCGCTAGGTGCGTGACGTGGGGGCTAGCCCCGCTGGGTGAGGCGCTCTACCTGGACGACGCGTCCATACTCCAACTTGACGCGCTGGTCGCACAGGTCGAAGTAGCGCTCGTCGTGGGTGACGACCACGATGGTCTTCCCCTTGGCCTTCAGCATGGGTAGTAGTTCGCGGTAGAAGTAGTCGCGAAACTCCGGGTCCTGGTCCGCCGCCCACTCGTCGAAGACATACACGGGGCGTGCTTCGAGCAGGCAGGCGGCGAGCGCGACGCGCTTCTTCTGCCCACTGGAGAGTGCCAGGGTGGAGTAACCCTGCTCGGTGTAGTGCACCTTGTCGTCGATGCGCAGCGTCGCCAAGTGCGCGTTGAGTGTCTCGCTCGACACCTCACCCTGGCCGTAGACCCGGTCGAAGAGGTGAAAATCGCTGAGGATGATGCTGAACAGCTCGCGTCGCTGTGCGATATCGAGTGCCTCGCCATCGACCAGGAACGCCCCCACGTCCGCCCGGTAGAGCCCGGTGAGGAGTTTGATCAAGGTCGACTTGCCACTGCCGTTACCGCCGATGACGAAGGTGATCTGGCCGGCGGGGAGGGTGAGGTCGACAGGACCGAATTCGAAGTACTCGTCGGGGTTGTCGCCCTGATAGAGGTACTCGACCCCCTGTAGCTCCAACCCTTGGCGCAGCACCCTGGGGTGGGGGTCTTGGCGCCCCTCCAGGGGGGCATCGGCGGCCAATCCGGCCAACTGCGTGCGCATGTGTGCGAGGCGCTGGGCGGCCTTGTCGGCGCGGCGTAGCACAGGGAAGTCGCGCATCACGGTGGCGATGGGGATGAGGCAGATGACCACCACCGCATGTACCACCACACTGCTCTCCAGACCGATGAATTTGGGTAGGAGGAAGACCGTGAGGGTGCCGACCAGGAGGATGGCGCTGTCCGACATGAGGAAGTTGGTGGCATAGGCGCGCCCCGCCTGAATCCCGGTTTCGAGCTGCTCGGCGCGTGCGTGTTCGAAGCCGTGCCGGTAGAAGTCGTCGCACTTTTGCCGGTTGATTTTCAGCTCCTTGAAGCCGGCGATGACCCCGGAGAGGGCGTCGAAGTAGCGCTCGTCGTCGCGCTGCGAGCGGGCTTCGAGCCCGGCGCTGCGTTTGATGTTGAGCAGGTAGAGCCAGCTGAGGAGGCCGAAGATGCTCACCGCCAGCAGCGCCACCGGGGGGGAGAGCCACACCAGGTAGGCGAAGAAGATCAGCAATACAGAGCCCATATAGAGGAGGTTGGCGAGGATCTCGGCGGCCTCCGCGACCACATGGGTGTCGCTGGCCAGGGCGGAGAAGACCCGTTCACGACCGATGCGTTCGAAGTTGGCCAGGTCGACGCGCAGCACCTGGCCGAGCAGTTGGGTGCGGAACTGATGGTTGAAGTTGGCCAGCAGCACCGAGGTGTCCAGGAAGGTCTTGCGCCGACTGATGAGGATCAGCGTGAGCAGCACCATGAAGAGGGCCAAGGCGCTCTCATGGAAGATGCCGAGCAGCGCCTGGTCGGCGGCATGCACGAGGAGCACCACCGTGCTGCAGTCGGCGAGGGCACCGATGAGGCTGCTGCGCACCAACTCCCGTCGCCCCTTGGCGTCGGTCTCTCTCAACAGTCGCATCAGTTCCATGTGTGGCCCTTGCTTACACGCACGATATGCCCCAGCTCCATCTGCACCACCTGATCGCCGGTGGCGAAGTAGCGGTCGTCGTGGGTCACGGCGATCACCGTGTGGCCGCGACGCTTCAGCTCGGGGAGCAGCTCCAGGTAGAAGTAGCGGCGAAATTCAGGGTCTTGGTCGGCGGTCCACTCATCGAACAGCAGGATCGGGCGGCGCTCCAGACAGGCCGCGACCAGGGCCAGGCGCTTACGCTGCCCGGTGGAGAGTTGGGTGGTGCTGAAGCCCTGGTCGAGCAGTTGGACCTTCTCGCCCAGCCCCAACTGCACGAGCTGCTGCTCGGCGAAGGTGCGGTCGATGGGGTCGATACCGTAGAGGCGGTTGAACAGGTGGTAGTCACTGAACACGGTGGCGAAGAGCGGCCGGAGTTCGGCGCTGGTCACCTCGTATCCATCCAATAGCAGGTGCCCCTGGGTGGGTGAATAGAGCCCGCAGAGGAGCTTGAGCAGGGTCGATTTGCCGCTGCCGTTACCACCGACGATGAATAGACTCTGCCCCCGTTCGATGGTCAGGTCGAGGGGCCCCACGGCGAAGTGGGAGTCGCCGCTCGCTGGGTAGTGGAAGTGGATGTCGTCCAGACGCAGGGTGGTGAAGCCGGTCGTGTCGACCACCTCCTCCTGCGCCACACCGCTCAAGGCCTCTTCGAGTTGAGCGAGGCGGTCGATCGCCTGGCGGCTGCGGGCCAGGTAGGGGATGAAGGTGAACAGGCCGATGATGTGCTCCCAGAGGTAGAGCGTGGTGCTGAGGATGAGGACCGCGCCGCTCACTACGTCCACACGCGGCAGGGCGAGGGCCACGGAGGCCATCACCGCATAGATGGAGAAGTCGAGCAGCACCATGCCGCGTGCACTCTGTCGACCGAGCCCCTTGCGCCGCTCGCACGCCTCGCGCGAGGCGGGCAGCAGGTGGTTGTGGAACAGGTCGTAGGCCTTCTGTGGGTCGATCTTCAGCTCATTGAAGCCATCGAGGAGGTGACGTGCGAGGGCGTAGAAGCGGTCTTCACTCACGCTCGCCGCCTCGGCCGCCTGGAGTTGTTTGTGGTGCCCGGCGCGATAGGCCAGCACCGTCAGTGCGACGATGACGAGGATGGCGAAAAAGCCAAACGGGGAGATGGAGAGGATGAAGAGGAGCGAGGCGGTGATCAGGGCGATGATCTGCAGTGACAGCACCGCGACCCAGGCCGCCGAGGCGAGTGTACGGGTATCCCGTGTCAGGCGGGCGTGGATCTGGTCGCGCCCGAGTCGCTCGATGTCGGCCAGTTCGGCGCTACGCAGTCTGGTGACGATGCGCGCGGCGATGCCGCTGGCGGTGCCCTCGGCGAGATGCACGGCACGGCGCAGGGCGAACTGTTTGGTCAGGGAGAAGGCGGCGATACAGAAGAGGGCGACGAACAGGTAGTTGGCGTGGATCTCGCCAGCATGCAGGTGTTCGGCGCCACGTGTTACGAGCACCAGCGCCGAGGCCTGAAACAGGGCCGCGAGTAGTGAGAGCACCACCACCAGGCTGGTCTCTTGCGGGTATTCACGAAAATAGAGCTGAAAGAACCCGTTCTCTTGACCGGTCTGCTTCATGGTCGCTCCCCCATACGGGTCAGAGGCGCCACGCCGAGATGGGCTGCGCGCACGCACGCGCCGGGCACGGTGCGGCCGCGTGGTCCGGTTGGGCGTACTGGATTGGGCCGCCGTTGCCGCACCGTGCACAGGGTCGGGTCGGTGTGCCGGTGTGCGGGGCGTTGAGACCTCAAAGGTGACTCCATGCGTCGTGTCTTGTCGGGTGGTTGGTGTGGCGTGGCGGCGACGGGCTCGTGGTGCCTGAGACGGACGCTGGGCCGCGCCTAGGGCGACTCTGTGTCACTGTGCGCCGCTGTCTTGGCCTGCAGCTTGGCCAGATAGCGACTGCGGCGGAACTGCTGGGCCTGCACGTACTGCCCAGTGGCCACCTGACAGGCGCGACAATAGTTCTCGGCGGTGTCCGCGATGGCACGGGCGAGGGGGTCATCGGCATCGAGCAGGCCGTCGACTGCCCAGGCGAGTTCGAGCCCCAGGTCGGCGCAGAAGTGGGTCAGTTGCTCGATGAGGATGCGCTGGCTGACGGGGTCGAGGGTGCCGATCCAGCCCTTGAGCTGGGGATCTTCGAAGTGCTCTTCGTACCAGAGCAGAAAGGCGGCATTGAGCTGCTGCTGTTCGACACCACTGATACGTTTCGAGCTATCGACGGCCCAACCGCTGAGTTCGCCGACGAACGCCTTCATCTCGTCGGCGAAGGGGGTGGCGAGTTGCTTGAACTTCATCCGCAGGTCTGTGTGGCTCATTCGTGTGTCGGCTTCTTTTTGTGGCTATCGGAGGCGAGCAACAGGAGTAGGCCGATCACCGGGGTGAGCACGATGGAGCCGAAAAAATAGCCCCAACTGCCCAATTTGCGATGGCGCCCGAGCAGGCCGAGGAGCATGCAGGCGCCGATATAGGCGACTGCCAGCAGAAAATAGGGGGATTGAAGGATGACCATGCCGTTGTCCTCGCGAGTTCAGGCCCGTGGGTTCTGTGAGTCCTTGATGCGACCGTACTCGAGTTCGATGACCCGATCGGCCAGATGAAAATAGCGATCGTCATGGGTAATGGCGATCACCGTCTTGCCCTCGGCGCGTAGCCAGGGGAGCAGCTCCGTGTAGAAGTAGTGGCGAAATTCGGGGTCCTGGTCCGCCGCCCACTCGTCGAGCAGGAGTATCGGTCTATTCTCCAACAGTGCCTGGACCAGCGCGAGCCGTTTGCGTTGTCCGGCGGAGAGGTCGAGTGTGGTGAAGCGATCCCCGACCAGTTGCACCTTGTGGTCGATCTTGAAGCGGCGCAGATAGGCCAACGCCCGGGCCTCTATCTGGGCGTCGACAGGCAGGCCGTAGAGGCGCTCGAACAGGTAGGCGTCATAGAAGATGGGGGCGACCAGGGCGGTCTGTTCATGTCGCGTGATGGGGCGACCATCGAGCAGCAGCTCACCCCGATTCCAGGGGTAGAGGCCGGTGAGGAGCTTGAGCAGGGTGCTCTTGCCGCTGCCGTTACCGCCGACGATGAAGTAGACCCGTCCCGCCTCGAACGAGAGGTCGATGGGTCCGAGGCCGAAGCTACCGACCTTCTCCCCATGCGGGTAGCGGAACAGCATCTGACGGACCTCCAGCGTCGCGAAGTGGTGGTCGACGCTCGCCTCCGGGGGCGCGCTGGGTCGGCGGTCGATCACCGCGTCCAGTTCGCGCTCGATCGCCTGCAGCCGGAGCAGGGCATCGCCCGCGTTCATCAACTGGGGGATGTCGCGCAGCAGGGTGGTGGGCATACAGAGCGCGACGATGGTGCCGGTCACGGCGACCACCCCGATCTGGGTGTCGAAGCTCGGTAGGAGGAAGAGCAGGGAGCCGCCGAGCAGCAGTACCGCCCCTTCGGCGCTCACATAGTGTAGGGCCTGCCAACGGCTCTCCACCTTGTGTGCGCGGGTGAGGCTCTGTAGACGTGCGAGGATGGCCGCCTGGCGAAAGCGCCCGCCGCGCTCTGGGTTGAGCTTCAGCTCGGCAAAGCCGTAGATCAGATCCTCGATACCTCGGGTGAGCCGACGCTGCTCCACTTCGACCCCGCTGAGGGCGGGGTGGAGGCCACGCCGATAGCCCCACAGCAGCATGGCGGCGATCGATAGGAGTAGCGTGAGCACCACGCTGAAGCTGGTGATGGAGATCCAGTAGAGCGCCAGGAGCATGGCGAGTCCACGCACGCCGAGGATAAAGAGCTTGGACAGCACCCCGTTGAGTTCGGAGAGCACGCGTGTACCCTGCCTGAGGCTGTGGTGGATGTGCATCGCACCGATCCCCTCGTAGCGGTTGAGGGGGATCGAGAGGAGTTTGTTGATGAGCCCGCTACGCAGTGCCTGGATCTTCCCTTCGAGGCCGCCCATCAGCCGCAGCAGGGCATCCTGGCGGGCCAGGGTCGAGAGGGTCAGGCTGAAGAGCGCGAGGATGAAGTGGTCACTGCTCAGTGCCTGGGTCGAGGCGTCGCTGGCGGCGCTGGCGGTGAGCAGGAAGTTCTCGGCGGTAAAGAGGCCGAAGAGGCCGGTCATGATCCAGAGGCGGCGGCGCTCCGAGCCCTGGTCGGGGAGCAGCACGTGGAGGTTGTTCATGCCGCGACCTCCGGCTCGAAACGCCCGTCGCGCAGACGCAGCACCCGATCGGCGCGGTCGAAGAAGCGCTCGTCGTGGGTGACGCAGATCACCCCCTTGCCCGCCCGCTTCAGACGCGGCAGCAGTTGGTCGTAGAAGTAGACGCGAAAGCCGGGGTCCTGGTCGGCGGTCCACTCGTCGAAGAGGTAGATGGGGCGATCTTCGAGCAGCACCTGGGTCAGCGCCAGGCGCCGGCGCTGACCGCTGGACAGGTCGTGGTGGGCGAAGGCATCGCCGCTGAAGTGGGTCTTGTCGGCCAGCGCCAGCTCGGCCAGCAGCGCCGTTACCCGCTCGGGCTCTGGGGGGCGTTCGCTGTAGAGGCGCTCGAAGAGGTGGTAGTCGCTGAGCACGGTACTGAAGAGTGCGCGATAGCCCTCCACTGGGGTCGCGCGTTCGTTGACCCGCACCTGGCCACCATCTGGGCGGTAGAGGCCACAGATCAGCCGCATCAGGGTCGACTTGCCGCTCCCGTTGCCGCCGGTGATGAAGAGGATCTCACCGGCATGCAGCGTCAGGTCCAGCGGACCGACGCAGAACCCCTCGTGCTCGTGCGAGGCGGCGTGGTGAAAGGTCATGTCACACATCTGCAGCGACGCGAAGGGGGCGGCGAGGGGGCGGACGGGCGCCAAACTGGCGGGCCTGCGCGCGTCGAGATCGCGCTGGAGGTGCTCGACGCGGCGTAGCGCCTCGCTGGCGTTGAGAAGATTGGGTAGACCCGATAGGAGGTCGACGAACGGGGTCCACAAGACGGCGAGGATGATCGCCCCACTCACCCCCCCCTGGAGCCCGTAGGTGGGGAGTATGAAGGCGATGGCGCTCAGGGTGGGCAGGAAGATCCAGTTGAACAGGGTCAGCTTGCGCACGTAGTGCGTCCCGGCCTCGACGCGGGCGTCACGTGCGGCCTCACTGGCAGGCAGGAGGTGATCGTCGATCAACGCGGTTGCCTTGCGTGGGTCGCACTTGAGTTCGCGAAAGCCGTACAGCAGGTCGCTGAGGCGTGCGGTGAAGGCGAGATCGAGCTGGTCGGCACGCCGACTGGCGTGTGCCAGGTGGGTGGTCTCGCGGTTGAGCATGCGCGTCCCCAGGTAGATGGCACAGAGCAGGATCGACAGCGCCGCTGGGGCCAGGGCCAACAGCAGGAGTAGACAGGCGAGGATCAGGGTGGAGGATTGCAGCGTGTGGATGGCGAGCAGGCTGTACTGTTCGATCAGCGGCAGGTCGACCGTGAGGGTGGCGCGGATACGCTCCCGCCCGAGAGCCTCGATGGTCGGTAGCTCACTGGCGGAGAGGGCGTCGATCAGCGTCTCGTAGCGCTGGTTGGCGAACCCCTCGACCAACTCGCTGCCACGGCTCAGGGCGACAAACTTACTCGCCATGAACAGCAGTGTGGTGAGGAGAAAGCCCAGGGCGATGGGTTGGTCGAGCAGGTGGGTGGCCGTCTCACCCGCGAGCAGTGCCGAGGCGCCGAGGGTGAGACAGAGGATCGCCGCTGCCTGTAGCCCGGCGCTGGCGAGCACCAGCCCCAGGAGCCCCAGTGCGGCCTGGGGGGCGTGGGCAAAGAGCCGTCGAAACAGCCCCTGGATCGACGCCATCACCGCCCCTTCGTTGCTCATGGCGTGGTCGCATCCTGCGCCTCGCTGTGGCGCGGTTTGCCGATGAAGGTGGTGATCTCCACGCGCCGATTCTGCCGACGCCCCTCCTCGGTGGCGTTGTCGGCGAGCGGCTCACGGTCGCCCTTGCCATCCACCCGCAGCTGTGAGGCGGTCATGCCTTGACTGAGGAGGAAGTCGCGCACCACGCGGGCGCGCTGGACGGAGAGGCTCTGATTGAGGGCCGGTGCACCGATGTTATCGGTGTGGCCGACGATCTCCATACGATTGGCCTTGCGTCCGGCGTGGGTGTGGGCCATCTCGGTGAGTAGCTCGCGTGCCGCGGCGGTGAGCGAGCTGGAGCCGACCTCGAACGCCTCGCGTGAACCGAGG
>QKED01000089.1 GCA_003252455.1 Gammaproteobacteria bacterium | reverse complement strand
TCACGCGCTACATGAAGCTCTATAACCACTCGATCCCACAACGCGCCCTGGGGCATGTCACGCCGATTCAGGCGATGAAGGAGTGGCATGACCGGCAACCTGAGTTATTCCAAAAACGCATCTATAATCAGGCGGGACTTGACAGTTAAATAGGGGCTGTTGCGCGATGCGTGGTCTGGATGGCGCTCATGCGGATCCCGGGAGTGGGCTCGGTTAGCCCCTCCCTCTTCCTCTCGGCCTAGCTATCAATAGTAACGGGTGGCCAGATACTGCGAGAGCGCCACCAGAGACTCACGGATCTTCTGATTTCCCAGCTTCTCGACCCCTGCGAGGGCCAGGTCGCAGTAGTGTGCGGCGAGGTCACGGGCGTACTCCACCGAGCCGAACTCGTCGAGTAGGCCACGGATGAAGGCCTTGTCGGCGTCGGAGGTGCCCTGCTGTTTGACCAGCTCCAGCACCTGCGCCTTGCGTGGGTCGTTGGTCTTATCCAGGCTCATCAGCAGATGGAAGATGACCAGATTCTTCTTGCCTCCGGCGAGGTCGTTGAACACCGGTTTGCCGAGTTTTTTCGGGTCGCCGGTGATGTCGAGCAGGTCGTCGTAGATCTGGTAGGCGATGCCGTGGCTCTCGGCGTAGACGCGCAGGATCTGGATCTCCTCGTCGCTGGCACCACCGATGATGCCGCCGCTGATGGTGGCGGCGGAGATGAGCGCGCCGGTCTTGTACTCGACCATCTTCAGGTAGTCGTCGAGGCCGGACTCCTCACCCTCGGCGATCTTCAGGTCGAGATACTCGCCCAGGGTGGCGAGCTGGGCGCACTCACCGAAGGCGGCGAGGACCTTCGCCAACTGCTCTTGGCTCATCGCCCCGGCGTGGGTGGCGAGGATGTTGTTCAGCTCGAAGAGCAGGAAGTCGGAGATGAGCAGCGCCTTGCTTAGGCCGTACTGCTTGAACAGCGAGGGCTGGCCACGACGCTCGTCGGAGTTGTCGATGATGTCGTCCTGGATCAGCGAGGCGGCGTGGTAGAGCTCGTAGCCCACCGCCACAGGGATGGCGCGCTGGTAGTCACCGCAGCCCAGCTCGCAGGCGAGCAGGCAGAGCAGGCCGCGAATACGCTTGCCGCCGCCGATGACGGACGCTTGGCTGATGGCGTGCAGCTCCGACGCGCTGGTGTCGAAGTGCTGGGCGATCGCCTGGTTGATGACCTCGGTATATCGTTCGATGGCTTCCATGGGCTTGGCTCGTTGTCGCGCTGATTGAAGATGAATGATAGGGTTGGCGGCGCCCGCTCAGGGCCCCGCGAGGATGCGTTTGGCCACGCCGACGCCGTTGTAGAGCGCGGCGGAGAGGCCGTGGGCCGGGCGCAAAAAGCTCCCGGCGAGGTAGAGTCCGGGCACCCCGGTGCGCCAGCTCGGCCGCGTCAGCAGCAGGTCGCGGCGCGTGGGCAGATAGCCGTAGCCGTTCATCCCTGGCGAGTTGAGGTAGCGCCGATGGGTGAGTGGCGTGCCCACCTCTTGCCAGGTCAGCTCGCCCTCGGCGGCCAGGGCCGGATAAGTGCGGTCGAGGCGTTGGCGAATGGCCGCCAGGATCGCCTCTTTGCGTGCCCGATAGGGCTCGCGAAAACCGTCGGCGTGCTGCCGCTCGCTCTGGCGGTAGTGGTCCGGGTCGCTGCCGCCCCACAGCTCGACATCGGGCGGCACCAGATACATGACTTGGAATATACCACCCCAGTCGCGTCCCGCCCCCTCGCGGTGGCGCAGAAAGTCCGCCTCGTCGCGGATCGAGCTGGTGGAGATGTAGAGCAGGTTGTGCTCGGCCAGCGTCACCGGGTCGGCGGTGCGGTAGTTCTCCGACGGGGTGGCGTCGCCGAGCAGGTAGTCGTTGCTGTTGGCGAAGCCGTAGTGGCGCAGCGGCTGGCGCGTGGCGAAGTAGCAGACCACCAGGCACCAGGCGTCTTCGACCCAGCGCAGGCGCGTGCGCAGCAGCCAGCCGAGGCGGCCCTGATAGCTCTCCTGGAGCAGGCGCGGGTCGGGGGTCCAGATGAGGTTGCGTGCGCGTAGCGTCTCGTCGCCCACCTGCACCGCGAAGCGCGCGTCGGGCGCATCGATGGGGCTGATCTGGCGCACCTCCACCTCGGTGCGTGCGGGCAGGTCGAGGCCGTCGAGCAGCGCATCGCGCAGTGCCAGACCGCCGCCGTCGATCGCCCCGGCGTGGGCCAGGTAGTAGCGGTTGATGAGCAGGAAGAGCAGGGCGCTGAGGCGTTTGGGCGGGCAGCCGATGATCAGGTGCTGCACGCTCAGGCGCTGGTAGACCTCGGGGCTGAGGCCCAGCTCGCCCAGGCAGTAATCCTCGGCGCTGAGCGTTGCCAGGCGCAGCAGGCGCAGGCTCTGGCGTGGCGGCAGGTGCAGGGCGAGGCGGGCGATCTGCGTAAGCTCCACGGGGAAGTCGAGCCGGTAGCCGATCTGCCAGACCCGCTCCAGGTCGGCGGCGTAGCGCCCCCAGGCGCTGGCGTGTTCGGGCCAGCGCCTGCGGCACTCGGCGAGCCACGCCTCGGGGTCGGAGAGGTGGGCCATCTCTGGTGCCTGGCTGCCCTCGGTGAAGAGCCGCTCGAAGGCGCGGTCCATCGGGTTGACGCTCACCTTGGCGCCGATGGTGTCCAAGGCACGCTGCCAGAGGCTCTCGGGGCCGGTGTCGGCCACGTAGTGCACCCCCACCTCGAACGGCCAGCCGTAGCGGTAGAAGGGCAGCAGGTGGCCGCCGAGCTGCTTGGCGCGCTCCAACACCAGCACCCGCTGACCCGCACGGGTCAGCCGACGCGCGGCGGAGAGCCCGGCCAGACCGGACCCCACCACAATCGTGTCGAACACCTCGGAACTCGCCGCCATCTGCCGTCGCACCCTCGAATAAACCGAAACCGCCAAGAGGCGGTAGAATGAACCGGTCTTTATATCATGCTGGGGTAGTCTGGTTACAGTTTGGCGAGGCGGACGGCTTGCTCTGCAACCACTGGGGAATTAGCCACGGAGGCACAGAGTGCACGGAGAAGAGGGGTGTTCTGTGTTGACGGGGCGTGTGTTTGCGCGAGGAGGAGCGTGACGCGCAGAGACCTATCTCGAAGGCCCTCTACGCCCTGCGCGGGTCTGTGCGCCAACCAGGCCCCCGAGCATCGAATCACCCACCCCACCCCTGCACAGCTTAGAATCACGCCCATGACTCAGCCCCCCTACATCGTCATCGGCGCCGGCATCGCCGGTCTTGCCGCCGCCCACACCCTGCAGGCGGCCGGGCACCAGGTGTGCGTGCTGGAGGCCGCCGAGCGCCCCGGTGGACGCACCTGGAGCGTCGACCTCGGCAGCCAGCGCCTCGACTGCGGCACCCAGTTCATCACCGCCGACTACCGCCACATCCTGCGCCTCATCGACGCGGTGGACCTCACCAACGAGCTGGTCCCCTTCGAGCCGTGGATGGGGTTGGTGCGCCCCGGCGGCACGGTGAGCTTCAACATCAACGACGCCTGGCAGTTCCTGCGCAGCGGCGTGCTCACCCCCGGCCAGTGGCTGCGCCTGCTGCCCCAGGCGGGCGCCTTTTTGCGCGCCTATCTCAAGCGCGAGACCGACGACTACGGCGCCTGGCACCGCGACGACACCAGCGAGGCGCACCGCTGGGTGGTCGAGAGCTTCGGCGCCGACCTCGACCGCGACCTCTTCGAACCGCTGGTGGAGAGCCTCTTCTTCCATCCCACTACGCATGCATCGAAGGCGACCCTGCTCGCATTCACGCGCTTCTTTCGTCGGCGCTTCTACACGTTGCAGGGCGGGCTCGGCTCGCTCACCGAGGCGCTCGCTGCACGCCTCGATGTGCGCTACGGCGAGGCGGTGACCGGCCTGAACGTGGCGTCGGACGGCGTCGAGGTGACCACCACAAAGGGCTGCTATTGGGCTCAACACGTGGTGCTCGCCACCACCGCCTCCGTGGCCCGCAAGCTCTACACCCAGGCCGATCCGCTGGAGCAGGCGCTCATGGCGTGCGCATACGCCCCCTCACTCACCTTGCACCTGCGCCTCGATCCCACCTTTGCACACCCTTGGTTCGACCACCACTACGGCGTCATGCTCCCCGATGCCCAGCGGCAATACCTCGCCGCCCTGACCGTGGACCGGCGCTTTGCCCATGACGACAGGCGCCGAGTGGTCAGCCTCTACACGACGCAGCGCAGCGCCGAGTTGCTGGCCGAGTCGGACGAGGTGATAAGGGAGCGGTTGTTGCAGGAGGCGGAGCGGTTGATGCCCGGCCTGCATCGCTCCGTGGTCGAGACCCATCTGAGCAAGTGGACCGAGGCGATACCGCACTCCAGGGTCGGGCGCAGCGAGCGCATCCACGCCTATCATCGGCAGTTGCAGACAACACCACGGCGAGTCGTGCTGGCAGGGGATTATCTCGGGCTGACGGATTTCAATAGCGCTGCTTATACGGGAATCTTTGCGGCACAAACAAAACTGCATTCAAGCAGATAGAACGCCACTGCATAGGGCATGGTTATTTCATCTTCGTGCATGAGTATCAGAGCGAAATAGTGTTCGTGAGTTACGGGCTGTCGTGCTGGGGTGATTCGAATTTGCAGGGATACGCCTGCATAAAGGCACCTACCAAAGAGGTGGCCGCATATTGAGGGTTGCGATAGGGTGGCCAATTATCCAAGTCGATACGTTTGCCCTTCAAATAGTTAACGGCTATCCCCCTGTGTCAGGATAGTTGTCGCCTGCCCTTGATTTGAAAAACCGCAGACAGGGGGCGGTGGAGAGAAAGGAATGGGTCGCTACTCAACAGAGCGTCGCGAGTGGGTGCTTCGGCAGATGATGCCGCCGCAAAGCCGCTCGGTGAAGGATCTTTCGGAAGAAACAGGGATCACCCTGGCCACGCTGTACACTTGGCGCAAACAGGCCAGAGCAGCGGGGGCGGTAATGCCAGGAGAGAAAGAGAGTTCGGAACAGTGGTCGAGCCAAGAGAAGTTC
>QKED01000100.1 GCA_003252455.1 Gammaproteobacteria bacterium | reverse complement strand
CAAGAAGGCCGCGACCCCGAAGGCCGCCCCCGCCAAGAAGGCCGCCCCGGCCAAGAAGGCCGCGACCCCGAAGGCCGCCCCGGCCAAGAAGGCGACGACCCCGAAGGCCGCCCCGGCCAAGAAGGCCGCGACCCCGAAGGCCGCCCCGGCCAAGAAGACTGCGACCCCGAAGGCCGCCCCGGCCAAGAAGACTGCGACCCCAAAGGCCGCTCCCGCCAAGAAGAGCAGTGCCTCGAAGGCGAAAGCGGCCCCGGTCAAGAAGGCCGCTACAAAGAAGAAGACCAGTAGCGGATCCTGACAGGCCCCCAGACGTGACAAAGCCCCCGCATGGGGGCTTTGTCACGTCTGGGGCCTCGACCCTCGAAGGCCCTCCCCGCCTTCAGCGGGCGTCTTGATCCAGCTCCGCATGGAGCAAGGACGACACCTGTTCTGGGGCAATCACCTGCAGACAGACGTTGTCGTGACAAGGGGTCTTACGGTGGTTGCTGGCGCTCACGCAGGGCGAGCAGGCGAGTCCGGCGAAGATCGGTGTGCTGTTACCGAGCGAACCGTAGAGGGCTGGGGTCTCGGGGCCGAAGATGACAAAGGTGCGCAGCGCGGTCACCGAGGAGAAGTGCCCTGGCCCCGAGTCGTTGGTCAACATCAGGCGCGAGAGGCTATAGAGCGGGGTCAACTCGGCGAAGGCGACCGCCCCAGCGAAGTTGACGCAGCGGGGGTCACCGACTCGCGCCACCAGGCCATCCGCCTCGGCCCGTTCATGGGGCGCACCGGTGATGAGGATGAGGATGTCGTCATAGCGCTCCAGCAGGGCGCGCATTACCGCCACGAAGTGGGCCGGCATCCAGCGGCGCTGGGGCAGCAAGTCGCTGGCGTTGGGGTTGATCAGCACCACCCGCTGCTGGGTCGGGTCGAACGCCGGATAGTAGTCACGAATACGGCCACGAACCGCCTCCAGCTCTGCCTCACTGTGTTCGACCTGTCCGATGCGGCACTCGCTGTCGTCGATACGCCGCTTCGAATAGGGCAGTTGCGGCCCCTGTGCGAGCAGCGCATCGACCATGGCGATGAAGTTCTTGGCGATGTGCTGGTGTGCGTTGTAGGCCACCTTGTGGGTCAACAGGTCGCCACGATAGAGCCCCTCGTTGTGAAAGGCATGAAAGCCGACGCGGTTGCTCGCCCCACTCATGCCGGTGAGCAGCGCGGTGTAGCGCGAGAAGAGCTCCAGGTCGATCACCGTGTCGATGCCGATATGCCGGGTCCAGAGGAGCAGGCGCACGGTATCGAGCGCCAGGCTGATCAGCCCCTTGTCGCGGATCTTGAACACATGCGCCTCGGGCACGGTACCGAGCAGGCGCAGGCTCGCCGCATTGCCGGCGAAGATGGCGAAGTAGAGCTCCACACCCGCCTCGCGCTGCAGCTTGCGCATGGCCGGATCGACGATGATGGCGCTCCCCATCTCCGACAGCTCGATGAACAGTACCCGCTTGGGCGTGACGCGCCGCTCCAGGCCCAACAGGCGTAGCGGCCAGCGCAACAGCGTGAGCAGGGCACACAGCGGCACCCCGGCCCAGTAGTCGATCTGACGCATGGTATCGACCTTCATCCCACTCTCCCTCAGCCGCGCACGCGACCACTCATATAGACGAAAAAGCCCGGCAGGCTGCTGATGATCAGCACCACACCGTAGAGCAACGACATGGTCAACACCTGGGCCTGGTTGGCCCCGAGCAGGCTGAAGAGCCCCACCATGGCCCCCTCACGGACCCCCCAACCGGCGAGCGAGATGGGCACCATGGTCAGCAGGTGCACCGGCGGCACCACGGCGGCGAAGACCAGCAGCCCGTACTCCACCCCGACACTCCGACCGATGAGGAACATGGCGATGATCGCCAACAGGTGCACCAGGATCCCCAATACCAACTGCAACCCCACGCCACGCCACCCCGACAGCACCTGTGCCAGACGCGTGGAGATCTCGACGAACATCGCCACCCCGCGCCAGCGCGAGAGCACCGGGAAGTGACGTAACCAGTAAAGCAGCATGAAGCCACCGAGCCCGCCCAGCACCACGAGATTGATGGTCATGTAGACCCCGCTCGGCAGCAGATGCGGGGTGAAGGCGTGGGCCAGCAGGTTGAGCAGCAGCAGCCCCACCAGCCCCAGCAGTCGGTCGATGAAGACCCCGTAGAAGGCGGTACTCAGGTCGACCCCGCGCCGCTTCACATCCAGTACACGCAGCGCATCGCCACCGATGCTGGAGGGGAGCGCCTGATTGAAGAAGGAGCCCTTGAAGTAGCTGCGCACATAGAAGCCGAAGCGCATATCGAAACCGAGCGTCTTCATCACCAGGTGCCAGCGGAAGGCGGCCAGGGTGGCGGAGAGGAGGATGAACATGAGACCGAGCAGCAGCAGGCGCGGCACCACGGCACCGATGGTCGCGCGCACACCCTCCAGGTCGACACTGCGCAGGATCAGCCAGAACAGCAGCACCGTCCCCGCCACGCGTAGCAAGAGTCCGGGGAGACGCTGTCGCAGAGGCTTGGCCTCGGCCAGCTCGGCGAGCTCCTGCGGCGCCGGAGGGGGTGGCGGCAGCAGGCCGAGGCGCGCCTCGGCCTCGGGGTGCCAGAGGCGCAGCAGCGCCGGGATGGCGTAGAAGAGCGCCACCAGGGCGATGGCCATCTCCAGCGCGCGCGCCTGCGGGTAACCACTGTCGTGGTTCAGCAACAGACTGAGAGCGGTGAGGGTGAGCAGCGCGGCGAAGAGCCGCTGCGGGCCGAGCTGCAGCCCCCAGCGCAGACGCGGGGCGAGCCACAGGGCGGCGAGGGTGGCCCCCCAGCCGATGGCCATGCCGCCGAGCACATCCACCGGCCAGTGCACCCCTACGGCGATGCGCGACAAACCCACTCCGAGCGCCAGGGCCAAGAGCCCCCAGCGCACCCGGCGGCTCAGACCCGCCTGCAGACAGAGCAGCGCCGCGAGACTGAAGGCGGCGGTGGTGTGGCCCGAGGGGAAGGAGACGCGCTTGTGTCCGATGCCCACGAGGCGGAACTCTTCGGCACTGAAGACCCCGGGGGGGCGATAGGTGTCGAACCACTCCTTGAGTCCGTGCACCATCAACGCGGCGATGAGGCCACTGATGAGTAGTGCCCAGACCCAAAGCGGGCGCCGGGCGACGAACAGCAACCCGAGGGCGAAGATCGCCATCGAATCGCCGAAGGTGGTGAGGTTGGCCCAGAACCAACCGGGTAGATGGCTGCCGAGGCCGTTGAGCCAGAGGAAGAGCGCATGATTCCCGCCCGGCGAGGCGAGCAGCAGCCCCAGCAACAGCAGTGACAACAGCGGCGGGGCCCAGCGCCAGGCGCTGCACCCGGGCAGGAGTCGGTCGTTCTCGCTCAGCTCGTTCGGCATCATCTGCGCCATGTTAATGTCCGTCGCGTCCGCTGCCCAGATCGCCCCGGCAGTGATAGTAGGTGAAGGTATGCACCGTCTCGGCCTGACGGGTCACACTCAGACTATCGACCTCACGGCAGTGGGCGAAGCGGGCCGTGCCGTTCTCCGCCGCACGCCCCATCAGGTAGTCGGGCACCAGCAGTATCCCCTCGCCCCCTGGCGCTGCATCCCCCTCCCAGAGGTCGAACTGGTCGAAGCGGGTATCCGCCACGCGCACCGGCTCCCCGGCGTACCAACCGATGCGGCTACCAAGGGCCCAATTCCCCACGTAGATCGCCCCCGCCCCGGCGGGAAGCAGCCGCTCACGCAACGCCACCGCGTGCCCTGCCGCCTCGCGCCAACCGATGAGGTCGCCCAGGGGATGTTGATAGGGCTTGAAGGGGATCGGCACACCCCACAACGCCAGGTGCAGGAGCAGGGTCAACACCCCGGCCCACAGCAGGTGCAGGGCGACCAGCCCCCGCCTCAGGCGCCGCGAACGTGCGGCCAGCCAGGCCACCCCCAACGGTGCCAGCAGCACCCAGGCGAGCAGGGTCCAGTGCGGCAGCCCCGCATCGAGACCCCCGCCATATCCGAACATCAGCAGGATCGGCAGCACCATCGACAGCGTGAGTCGCTCGGCACGCCCGGTGCTGTGGCGCAGTGCGCCGAGCAGCGCCGCCCAGCCGACCAGATAGATGAGTGGGGCGTAGCCGAACAGTTGCATCCCCTGCCCGGTGGCGAAGCGCCGCCACGACCAGGCCACATCCGGCGCGCCGTGACCGAGCTGATAGGCAAACGAGGCCCAGGCGTGGGTCGCGTTCCAGTAGAGTACCGGGGTGATCACCAGCAACCCGAGCAGCGCCGCCAACCAAGGCCAAGGGGTGAGGAGCTGGCGCCACTGCCCCTGCCAGAGCAGATAGACGAGCCCACCGGGGAGCAGTAAGACGGCGGTGTACTTGGCCAGCCCGGCGAGGCCGAGGAGCAGCCCCAGCAGCAGCCAGCGCCGCGGTGTCGGGCTCTCACCTAACGCGAGTAGCACCAATACCACCGCCAGCGAGAGGGTCAGCAGCGGCACATCGGGTACCAAGGCCAGGCCGAGCAGTTGCACCACCACCGCGCTCTGCATCCACAACAGTGCCGCCGGCGCGTACCAGGGGTGGTCGGGATAGAGGCGTCGGGTCAGCTGCCAGAGCAGCGCGCCGCTGGCCAGATTGAGGAGAATGGGCCACAGGCGTAACGCCAGTTCACCTCGCCCGAAGGGGAGGATCAGCGCCTGCAACCAGCCCACCAGAGGCGGGTGATCGAAGTAGCTCCAGTCGAGACGCAGGCCGTAGAGGGCGTAGTGCGCCTCATCTACGCTCAGATCGAAACGCCCCGCCACCAGCAGATGCATGAGGGTCACCAGCCCCATCAGCGCCAGAGCGGCACGCGCGGGAGTGAGCCGGGGTTCACGGCGCTGTGAAGGGCTTTGCATCATCATGTGGCGGCGTGTGGTGGCTTGGGCGCGCTCGGGAACGAAGTCGGCCATTTTAGCACTAATCCCGCAGGGACCGCCCGACCGAGGGTCACCCGTACCCGGCCCGCGTCCCCCTCAGCCCCACACTGCGCGCAGAGTGGATATCTTCGACCCGCACCGTTGAGCCGCGCGGGCCCCAAGCCCACCTAGTAAAGGACCACGGCTGTTACACTCGCCAAAGCAACCCGAGGAAGAGAGATGTTCACCCGCCTGCTCACCCTGTTCTTACTCATTGGATTGAGCCTGCCGCTCGCCGCCGAGGTGGAGCCCAGCCGCTTCTTCGCCCGTTACGACGTGGAGGTCGACGGCATCAAATTCGGTGAGATGGAGCGCACCCTGCGCCTCACCGCCGACAACCGCTACCAGTTGGAGACCCGCCTCTACACCACCGGTTGGGTCTCCCTGTTCAAGAAGGACCGCTTCCTGGAACGTAGCGTCTGGAGCCTCGACGCCGGTCGGCCGCGTCCCTACAGCTACCTCTACACCCACACCGGCGGCGACAAGGAGCTGGTCGAGCGCCTCGATTTCGACTGGGAGGCGATGCAGGTCACCTCCCTGCGCGACGGCAAGAAGAGCACCGTGGCCGCCGTCCCCGGGCTGCTCGACAAACTGGTCTACCAGTTCGTCCTGCGCCGCGACCTGCAGCAGGGTGCCACCGGCGAGCTGGTCTACCAGGTGGCCGACCGGGGCGACATCCGCGACTACCGTTTCCGCGTCGAGGGCGAGGAGACCCTGGATACCCCCATGGGCCCGCTGCGCACCCTACGTGTGCGCCGCCTCTCCAGCGACAAGGAGCGCAAGACCACCATCTGGACGGCGGTGGAGCGAGACCACCTGCTGGTGCGCATCGAGCAAGAGGATGACGGCCACAGCTTCGCCAGCCAGCTCACCAGCTATAAGGCCCTCCCCTAACCGCCCTCCCCCCTAAAACGACGAGGCCGCCCGTCACCGGTGTGACGGGCGGCCTCGTCGTTTTAGGGGGCCGTGTGCACCGCCGCAGCGGTGCCTCGGCTCAGGCCTCGACCTTGTAGGCCAGATAGATGGGCTCGTCGGAGAGACCGAAACGCGCCTGCACCGCTTCGGGGAAGACCTCGGTGCTCTTGAGTGCCTCGACCCGGAAGCCGTGGCTGGCGATGATCTCCGGGAAGTCGGTGCCGTAGGCGCGCACATGGCCCACCTCACGCGGATTGGGGGCGCCGTACTCGTAGCTCTTCTCCAGCTCCCAGAAGATCGGGACCTGCAGCACCGCGGCTCCCCCCACGCGCAGCACGCGGCGGATCTCGGCGATCGCCTTGTCCACGTCGGGGATGTGCTCCAGCACGTGGAAGCAGACGAAGTAGTCCACCGAGTCGTCCTCGAAGCGCATCTGCGTGATGTCACCCTGCTCCATGGCACGACGTGCCAGGTCGAAGCTGGTGTACTTCATCTGCGGCTGGGCCAGGCAGATGGCCTCGAAGCCGCGCATGGGCGCCACCTCCACCACGCGCTTGGCGCTGGTGAACATGTCGGTCTTGGCGCTGAGCAGGGCGAGCAGGCTGCGGTGGCGATCGAGGCCATTACAGCTCGGGCAGAGGATGTCGTGCTCATGGTAGCCGGGGCCGGTGTTGGGGTAGAACGCCTGCCCCTCCCAGCCACACAGATTGCACTCCACCTTGGGTTTGCCACCGAACAGGTCGCCTAAGGTGTGGCCGAACAGGCGCAGCTCCGACTCTAGGGCGTTGCGGGCAAAGTCCCAATCGCCGTTCTTGGCGCTGCGCAGGGCGAAGCGCACCCAGCGCACCGCCAGTCGAACACGCCCGATGGCGGAGTTGCCGGTCACCGTGATGTTCGGGTGGGTCGGTGGACCGGGATAGAGGTAGGGGCGCTCCTGACTGCTCCACATGGAACGCCGACGCCAGAGATCACTCCATTTCTGCCCACTACTCATCTTTTTCCCCGCTAAATTAAACAATTTGAACGCCATCAGGCGCATCATCACCTGCACGTCGATGAGCCATACCCCGACGCACGCGGCCATCGGCGACCAGTGCTTGCGGATGAAGCGTGCCCGCGCGCTGAACACCTTGGCCATCTTCTCCACTTGCACCGAGTCGGAGCGACCACCGTAGTGGATGATCTCCGCGTCGGGATAGTGCACGCAGCGCAACCCCAGGTCCAGGGCACGCCGCGACAGGTCGGTATCCTCGCTGTACATGAAGAAGGCCTCATCGAAACCTTCGAGACGCTCCCACAGCGCGCGGCGCATCAGCGCGAAGCAGCCGGTGATGGAGCCTACGTCGCGCAGCGTGTCGCGCTGCCAGCCGCCGATCAACTCGGGGTTGAACAGGCCGGAGTCGGGCAGCAGCGAGGAGAGGCCACTGGCCTGACACAACGCCCCCCACAGGCTCGGCTGGTCGAAGCAGGAGGTGGCGTTGAGGCTGTGGTCTTCGTAGAGGGTGCGGATGCCGAGGATACCGATATCCGAATGCTGCTCCAGATAGGCCACCGACTTGTCCAAGGCGCCATCGAGCACCAAGGTGTCCGAGTTGAGCAGCAGCACGTACTCGCCGAGGGCCGATTTGGCCGCCAGGTTGTTGGCACGGGCGAAACCGAGGTTCTCCTGCATCGCCATCAGGCGCACCTGCGGATAGTGCTCGGCCACGGCGGCGGCCGAGCCATCCTGCGAGGCGTTGTCCACCAGCAGCACCTCGAACGGGGTCTGCGTCTGTGCGTAGACCGAGGCGAGACACTCCAGGGTGAGCTGACGGGTGTTGTACGAAACAATGATGATAGAAAGCTTCACCTCAGCCACCTTGACCTCTCCCGACCCATTCACGGGCGCTGTCGTCGCGCTCCCAACGTACACCGCCAAAATAGAGCCGATAACGCCCACGCAGGCGCGTCACCAGACGCACCGCCAGATAGACCGCCAGCGGCAACCAGCGCTTGGGCTCGCGCGCCATGGCGGCGAGGCCGCCAGGGTTACCCGCCTCGTCGTTCTGCTGCAGGTGCGGGGCGTAGCGGCGCAGCTCCAGGTCACCGAAGTAGGCGCGGGTCTTGATCTTGATGAGCCCCCAGAGGTGACGCGGGGCGGTGATGGTGAAGCAGCACCCCTCTACAGTGAGGCGTTCGTGATTGGCGAAGTGCAGGCGGGCGAAGGCGTCGTCGGCGGTGATCGGCGGAAAGTGGTCGAAACGCGCCCGCCCAGCGGCGGAGAGGGCGTAGACCCCGGAGCCGATCATCCCCGACTTGGCGTAGGGGGTGTCGAGCCAGATGTCGTAGAAGGCACGCACCGCCCATGAGGAGCCGCGGGTGTCCACGGCCATGCGCGGGGCTGCGGCCAAGGCCTGCCCCTCGGCCAGCACGCGGGCCACCTGGCGGATACAGTCGAGGCTCAGGTGGATGTCCGCATCGATGTAGAAGCGCGTATCGCCTTGGGCCGCCTCGTCGCCGGCGTTGAGGCCGCGCCACTTGCCCGGCTCCACGACCTCGACCACACGCACCGGGGCGCCGTAGGCGCGGGCGATGTCGGCGGTCTCGTCGTGGCACCCGTTGCAGGCGACGATCACCTCCAACTCACCCGGCTCGGCCTCCTTACAGATGGCATCGAGGCAGCGGTGGATGACCCGTGCCTCGTTGTGCGCGGGGATAACGATCGAGATCATATGGGTAGTTCTCTGGCCGCCTAGTAGGCGCTCTCTCATTCGGGTGGGGCGCTCCAGCGGGAGGCGCAGACGCGACCCGGACCCCTAAGACTGTGGTGAAAGCGGGGAGAATAGCACACTCCCATGACCCATAAGCGTCAGCCCCCGGGGCATCGGTGACCTAGCTCACTGTCCCCTGACGCAGCCCGGGGACCTCGCCTACATGACCACCTTGGTTGCGTAGGCAACGTAGGTCATCATCGCACTGCGACCCAACCCATGACCCGGTAGGCCGTCCCCCCGAGCGGGCGCTGAGTCGCTGTGCACACGCCACAACGCCACACGGCCACGCGTGGCTTGCCCAGACCTCACGCCTGGTGCACAGTTAGAGAGATGCTCACCCTCTGTCAAATCCAGGAGCCCGGAATGAAGCGCCCCCTCCTCGCCCTCGCACTCCTCTCCCTGACCGCCCTCGCCCAGGCCCAGAGCGGCTATGTGCAGAGCCGCCAGGCGAAACTGCAAAAAGAGCCCAACTTCAGCGCCGAGGTGCTGGCGACCCTGCCCCGTGGCACGCAGGTCGAGATCCTCACCACCCAGGGGCGCTGGTACCAGGTGCAGCATGCCGAGCAGCAGGCCTGGGTGAGCCGCTTCCTCATCAGCGACACCCCGCCTCTGGACAAGGTCTCGGTGCTCGACGAGCAGGCGCAGGCCGAGTCCCTGGTGACCAACGCCCGTCAGCGCGCCTCCGCCGTCACCTCCGCCGGTGCCGCACGCGGCCTCACCGCCGACGAGCGCCAGCGCGCCAGCAGCGCCGGCCTCTCCAACTACTTCTCCGTCGACATGATGGAGAACGCCCGCGTCACCCCGGACGAGGCGCTCGAATTCCTCGCCGCAGGGGGTGCCCAATGAGACTACGCCAGCTGTTGCCCATCGCCCTGCTCATGGCGGCCGCGCCACTCTATGCCGGGCAGGATTTCCGCACCCGGGTGAACAACGAGGTGATCGACGTCGAGGACCTGGTCGAAGACGTGAAGGCCGAACTCGCCTTCGGCCGCGAACTGGCCGCGCGCATCCTCGGCATGCACCCGATCCAGCGTGACCAGGCCCTACGCCGCTACATCAACCTGGTGGGCACCGCCGTCGCCGTGCACGGCAGCCGCAGCGAGATCGACTACCAGTTCGCCGTGCTCGACACCGAAGAGGTGAACGCCTACGCCGCCCCCGGTGGCTACATCTTCGTCACCCTCGGCGCGCTGAAGTTGATGAAGGACGAGGCCGAGCTGGCCGCCGTGCTGGCCCACGAGGTGGCCCATGTCACCGAGAAGCACATCGTCAAGGCAGTGAAACTCCAGGGGCAGGACACAGAGGCCGGTTCGCTCGGCCTCGCCCACCTGCTCGGCGGCGCCTCGGACCCGGCGCGTATCGCCTTCGCCCAGGCCATCGACCAGGCGGTGAACATCCTCTTCGAGCAGGGCCTCGAACGCGACGACGAGTACGAGGCAGACCGGGTCGGCACCCTGATCCTCACCGCCACCGGCTACGATCCACACGCCCTGCACCGCTATCTCGATCGGGTGCGTCTGCTCAAGGGTGATCAGGCGGCGATCCTGACCCACACCCACCCACCCTTCAGCGAGCGCCTGAGCCGCATCGACGCCCTGCTCACCGAAGAGGGGCTGAGCGACGCCACCGGCCTCACCCTCGCCGATCGCCTGAATAAAAACCTCGAAGGAGTGCGCTAGACATGACCAGCCCGCGCCCACTGCGCCGCCCCCTCACCCTGCTCGCCGCCGCCCTGCTCTGCACCGGTGCCCAGGCGGACGACAAGCACTATCGCAACATCCTCATCGGCGACCGCGCCATGGGCATGGGCGGTGCCTACACCGCCATCGCCGACGACCCCAGCGGCCTCTACTACAACCCCGCCGGGGTGGTCTACACCGCTGGGCGCAACATCTCCGCCAGCGTCAACGCCTACACCGTCACCACCACGGTCTACAAGGATGTGCTCGCCGGCAGTGACTGGACGCGCGAATCCTCCAACCTGCTACCCAACTTCTTCGGCATGGTGCAGCCCTTCGGCGATGGCGTCATCGGCTTCTCCTATGCCGTGACCGACTCGGTACTGGAGGACCAGGACCAGGTGTTCCGCAACTTCGGTGGCGTCGACAGCTTCTTCATCAACGTCAACAACCAGGACAAGACCTACAAGATCGGTCCCAGCTACGCCCAAGAGCTCTCCGACGACCTCTCCATCGGCGTCACCCTCTACGCCCACATGCGCAGCTACGAGACCATCACTAACCAGTACATCCGCCTCAACGACAGCCGCTACGAGTGGTCGAGCCTCTATCGTCAATCGGACGAATTCGGCATCGAGCCGGTGTTCGGTCTGATGTGGAGCCCGCAGGAGCAGATCTCCGTCGGCCTTGCCATCCGCCAGGCCACCATCCTCACCACCACCACCGACGAGCAGCTCACCTGCGCCTCCGACATCAGCCCCAACGGCAACAGCCAGTGCGAACTCGACAGCGTCGTCGGCACCATGAAGGACCCCTCCCAGAGCAGCAGCGACAACAAGCGCCTGCTGCCGGTGATCACCAGCATCGGCGTCGCCTGGTTCCCCAACAACAAACTGCTGCTGAGCGGCGACTTTATCTACTACACCGAGCAGGACGACGTCACCCTCAACCGCGAGCCGGTATGGAACCTCTCCCTCGGCGCCGAGTACTACTACGCCCCTAACTGGGCCGCCCGTGCCGGCTTCTACACCAACCACGCCAACACCCCCGAGATCAACACCAGCGGCGTGAATCAGCCCGAGCACATCAACTTCTACGGCGTCACCGGTAGCGTCAGCCGCTTCACCCGTACCAGCTCCATCACCGGCGGCATCAACCTCGCCTTCGGCAGCGGTCAGGCGCAGATCATCAGCGGCCAGACCCTCACCCAAGAGGTCGAGGCGATGACCCTGACCCTGTTCCTCTCCACCGCCTACACCTACTAACCCCAAAAACGCGAAAAGGCCGCATCAGCGGCCTTTTCTCACTCAGCGCGAAACCGGCTTAACGGGTACGTGGGCAGAGCTCATCCTCGGCGAAGAAGAAGGCGATCTCACGGGCGGCGGTCTCGGGGCCGTCGGAGCCGTGCACGGCGTTCTCATCGATCGAGACCGCGAAGTCGGCACGGATGGTGCCGGGGGCGGCATCCTTGGGGTTGGTGGCGCCCATCACCTCACGGTTCTTGGCGATCGCCTCCTCGCCCTCCAGCACCTGCACCATGACCGGGCCAGAGGTCATGAAGTCCACCAGCTCACCGAAGAACGGGCGCGCCTTGTGCACGTCGTAAAACTCACCGGCGCGCTCGCGGGAGAGGTGCATCATCTTGGCCGCGACGACGCGCAGACCGGCCTTCTCGAAGCGGCTGTAGATCTCGCCGATGACGTTCTTGGCCACGGCGTCGGGCTTGATGATGGAAATGGTACGTTCGATAGCCATTGGCTTATGGTCTCCATAAGAGGATCAGGGAAAATGGTCGGGCATTGTACGCGCCACAACGGGGGAAGCCAAGGTGTGGCGCGGGCCTGCCTTGGCGAGCACAGACCCGCGCTATTGGGACGTGACACGCGGCCAAGTCGTTGAATCTGTGACGCCGGGCGCGGGTCGTGTACTACGCCGCGAAGCGGTCACGGTGGCGGACAGCGATACGGGGCATTGCCGCGCGGTACGCCCGCCCGATGCCCATCACGACCCACTCCTCACGTCGCGAGGGCCGATAGAGCGCACGCGGCACTTTGGTGTGAACGGGGTTGTATCGATATAATCCCCCACGCACAACATGGGCGCCCGCCGAGGGTGGCACACCGCCCGCCCCCCGACCCGCCGAGTGGACCGCCCCCATGCACCGAGCCAAACCCCTACCCCTCTCCCTCCTCCTCTGTCTCGCCCTCGCCCCGAGCGCGCGCGGCGAGGTGATCACCGACGGCACCCTGGGGGTGAGCACTACCCTGAGCGGGCCCGACCTGACCATCCCCGAGGCACTCGGCAGCCGTCACGGTAGCAACCTGTTCCACAGCTTCAGCCGCTTCAATCTGGCCCAGGGCGAGAGTGCCACCTTCACCGGCAGCGGCGACATCGCCCACGTCATCGCACGCATCACCGGCGGTGAGATGAGCCTGATCGACGGCACCCTGCGCTCCCAGGTGGGCAGTGCCACCCTGACCCTGTTCAACCCGGCGGGGATGGTGGTGGGACCGCGCGCGGTGTTCGACGTACCCGCCGCCCTGCACCTGGGTACGGCGGACGAGGTGCGGCTGGCCGACGGCGCCCGCTTCAGTGCCCTCGATACGCAACAAGACGCCACCCTCAGCGCCGCCCCACCGGCCGCCTTCGGCTTTGTCGAGGGCGGTGGTAGCGGCATGCTGGAGTTGCAGGGCGGCGTTTGGATCGAAGAGGTGAGCGAGGAGTACTGCTTCAGCCCCGGCGACTGCCTCACCTGGGTCAACCTCGTCGAGGGGACTACCGAACACCGGCTCACCCCGGGCGCACAGCTCACCCTGGCCGGGCGCCAACTCGCCCTCTACGGCCCCACCCTCGGCAGCGATGCCGGGGTCATCGCCCTGGCGGCGGTGGGTAGTGGCGCGGCCAGCGTGGGGCTGACGACCGACAGCGTCGAGCGCGGCCAAGAGGGCGCGCTGATCATCGGCGCCGACACCACCTTGAACATCTCCGGCGACGGCTCCGGCGAGCTGCGCCTCGACGCCGACAACATCCTCGTCAGCGCCGCCGCCCTCTACCACGACAACGCCGGCACACAAGACGCCAGCGGTGGCATCACCCTGCGCGCCGAGGGCATCTACCTCGACGACGGCGCCCTGCTCGACGTGCACAGCAACAACGACCTCGCCGGCGGAACCCTCGCGCTCCTCGCCGACCAGATCGACATCGGCGGCGCGGCGCGCGTCAGCAGCAGTGGCGACGGCAGCAGCGCCGCCGGAGACATCCGCATCGACGGCGGTACTCTGACCCTGCACGACGCGGGCGAGATCTACTCCGCCGGTCCGGTGATGATCACCCTCGATGGAGCGCTCCAGATGCAGAGCGACGCACGCCTCTTCCTCTCCTCGCCCAGCGCCGCCGACCTGCACATCGCCGCCGAATCCTTATGGATGGACGAGGCCTCCATCAACTCCGACACCAACGGCGTGACCCCCAAGGGGGGCGACATCTACATCGACCTACGCGGCCACGCCGACCTCAGCTACGGTGCGCAGATCTCCTCCAACACCTACCGACTCTACACCCCCGCCGGCACCATCCACCTCAACGCGGCCAGCCTACGTATCGCTGGCTCTAACTGGTCGGCGCTCAGACGCTGGCAAGAGGCCCACCCCGACGAACCCATCTCCGCCGTGGAGCACGACCCCTCCGGCCTCCACTCGGTGGCCGGCAACGCCTACAGCTATGGTCTCAGCGGCGCCAACGCCGGGGCCATCCTGGTCCACGTCAGCGGCGACGTACAGCTACTCGATACCGGTACCCTCTCCACCACCAGCTACTACGCCGGCGCGGCGGGGGCCATCGAGCTGCATGCCCACGACCTACTCCTCGACAACGGCGAGATCAGCTCCGACAACGGCGCTAGCGCTGGCAGGTTCATCGTCGACACCTACGGCAACGTGGTCCCCGACCCCAACGAACCGCTCGACGGTGGCAGCGTGGTGCTCGACCTCAGCGGCGAACTGACCATGCTCGGAGGGCGCATCGGCACCTTCACCTCGGGCGACGGGCGTGGCGCCGGGATCCAGATCGACGCCAGTGCCATCACCCTCGACCAGGGTGCGGAGATCGACAGCGCCTCCGCCTCGCGCACCCAAGACGCCGGCGACATCCTGTTGCGCAGTGGTGACGTGCAACTGCGCGCCGCCTCCGCCATCACCACCAGCGCCTACGCCACCACCTACGCCAGCAACGCCCAAGGCGGCAACGTCACCTTCGAGTTGAACGGTGACCTGCGCCTCACCGGCGGCAGCCGCGTGAGCGCCGACGCCATCGGCGCCAAGGCCGCCGGGACGATCCACGTCGAGGCGCACAACCTCTACATCGACGGACTCGGTAGCGCCCTCGCCACCAACAGCGGCGCCGCCAGCACCTATCGGGTCAGCCACATCCCCGCTGGCGCGCCCGGTGCAATCGAGGTAACCCTGAGCGGCGCGGCGCGTCTGAGTGACGGCGGGCGCATCAGTAGCAGCACCACCCCCACCGAGCTCCTCAGCTACGCCTACTTCGACGACGACGGCAACCTAGTGAGCGGCTACGACACCGACTGGCCCGCCGGCTCCATCACCCTCGACGCCGCACGCCTGACCATCACTGGAACGGCCACCGACGCCGGCGGGAGCGCAACGCCCCTGGGCCAAGACGACGGCCTCGCCAGCGGTATCTTCACCCTGGTGCAGCACAATGACGCGAGCACCACGCTCACCGGCTACAGCCGCCCCGGCGAGATCCAACTGCGGGTCGGTACCCTCATCATCGACCAGGGTGGACGCATCAGCAGCGAGAACCTCGCAGGACTGGCCAAGCCCGACCCCGCCCCCCTCTCCACCCTACGCCTCAGCGGCCAAACGCTCATCCTCGGCAGCGCGGCCACCATCACCTCGGCGGCCCTCGGCGACGCCCCCGCCAGCCCTATCGAACTGCGCTTCGCCGAGCGCATCGACCTCGACCACGCCGAGGTGACCACCGCCGCCGTCAACGGCAACGGCGGCGACATCTTCATCGACCCGGTCGTCATGCGCCTGACCGAGAGTCGTATCACCACCTCCGTGAGCGGCAGCAGTGGCGATGGTGGCGACATCACCCTCATCGCCGACCATCTGGTACTCAACGGCGGCTTCATCCAGGCCAACACCGCCGCCACCGGTGCCAGCGGCGGCGAGGTGAACCTCGCCACCCGAAGCCTCATCCCCTACGGCGGCCTCATCAGCCTCGCCGACCCACTCAGACAGCCCTTCACCCATGGCACCAACGTCATCCAGGCCGCCGCGCCAGACGGCGTCAACGGCACCATCACCATCACCGCCCCCAACCTCGACCTGGCCGGAGAGCTGGCCGACCTGGAGACCCCCTACCTCGACCCGGCGCGCCTCTTCAGTGGTGGTTGCGCCGGGCGTGCCGGTGGCCAAAGCCGCCTCGCCTGGGGCGGGCGCGGCAGATTACCGTGGAGCAGTGGGGCACCGCTGCTGACCTTACCGAGAGGCGTAGAGGCTGGCACCGTATCGGAGAGCGACACGCGCTGTTGGGTGGTGGGGAGCAACGACAGAGGGGTAGCCGCTAGGTAGGACAGCGCCCGCCATCCCCACCCTGCAGGCACAACGCAAGGGCCACGCATCGGTAAACAGGCGACCACGGCGCACGACCTGCGCCGCCCCATGGCGCCTATCCACCACATTGCTTTCATCCCGTAAACGGCATATAAACCACGCGTTGTCGAATCGACGCGACGGACAGCACGCCTCGCCGCCGGCGCGGCCCCCCCCTCTACCGCGAGCACACCCCATGTTCCGCCGCCCCAGCCTGCGCCCCCTGCCCCTGGTGGTCGCCCTCGCCCTGGCCCTCGACCTACACGCCCAGGTGGTCACCGACGGCAGCCTCGGCGCGGCCACTTCGCTCGCCGGGGAGATGACCATCCCCGAGTCGCTCGGTACCCGCCACGGTACCAATCTGTTCCACAGCTTCGCGCAGTTCGATATCCAGGCGAACGAGAGCGCCACCTTCACCGGCAGTAGTGATATTCAGCACGTGGTGGGGCGCGTCACCGGCGGGATGGTGAGCCACATCGACGGTACCCTGCGCTCGGCGGTGGGCAGCGCCGACCTGACGCTGATCAACCCGGCGGGGGTCGTGCTGGGGGCCGGGGCGGTGCTCGATGTGCCTGCCGCGCTACACCTGGGCACGGCGCACGCGGTACGCCTGGCCGACGGCAGCCTGTTCAGCGCCCTCGACCCGGCCCACGACGCCACCCTCACCACCGCCCCACCGGCGGCCTTCGGCTTTCTCGACGCCCCCAGCGGCCGCCTCGTGCTGGAGGGGGCGCAGTTGAGTGTGGCCGAGGGTGCCACCCTGCAACTGGCGGGCGCTGCGGTGGCGCTGGAGGGGACCACGCTGAGCGCCCCCGGCGGGCGCATCGACCTGAGCGCGGTGGCGGGCCCCGGTACAGTAGCGCTGGACGGCGACCCTGATGCCGCCGCGCCCCCGGCGCGCGGCGACCTCACCCTGGTGCAGAGTCAACTCGTGGTCGACGGCCCCGGCGGTGGACGCATCACCCTGCAGGGGGGCGATGTACACCTCACCGACAGCCACCTGAGCGCGCGCAGCCAAGGGGCCGCGGATGGCGCCGGGATACGCGTCGACGCACAGGGCGAGCTGGCCCTGGTGCGCGGCCTTATCGACACCCGCGGCGAGGCGGCGGGCAATGCCGGGGCCATCGAACTGCACGCCGCGAGCCTCCTCATCGACGCGCGCGATGCCGTCGGCGAGAGCGGCCTCTACGCCGATGCCCTGGGTCACACCGAGGGCTACACCCTGGCCGTCGGGCTCGACCTGGCACACACCTGGGGCAGTGATGTGAGCGCGGTGCTGATCGCCCCGGACGGCAGCACCCTCACCCTCTTCGACGCCCTCTCCGGTGGCTTCGTCGAGGCCTCCGGGCTCTGGCTGCTCGACCAGGCACAGCTCTCGATCGACGCCACCGACGCCCCCTACAGTGGCGAGTTCCGCCCCAGCGAGGCGCTGGCACTGTTCGACGGCCTGCAGAGTGCCGGGGTGTGGCGTCTGGAGGTCAGCGACGGCTACATGCAGGACGAGGGGGTCCTCACGGGCTTTCGCCTCGCGGTACGCGACGGGGCCAGCACCTTGATCGAGGTCGACGCGGGGGCACTCGACCTCGGCATCTTCGACAACAGCACCCTCACCACCGAGCTGACCCTGCCCGACCCCGGTTGGACCCTCGGCGCCCCGCCCGGCTACCGCGCCGGGGCCATCACCCTCGACGCCACGGGTGCACTCACCCTGCTCGGTGCCCCCGCGCTCTCGAACCACGACCAACAGGGCAACCCACCCCCGGTGCTGTCGGTCGGTGCCCTCGCGGTCGACGGCGTCCCCAGTCGCTATCACTACGCGGCCGGAGAGCTGCTCTTCGCCCCCTCGCACATCGCCCTGGACTCGCCGGACGGTACGCCGCACTGGCTCACCCACTACACCCTCGACCCCACACTCGGCACCCAGGTGGGCGAGAACCTCTTCTACAGCTTCCACACCCTCGACCTGGAGGCGGGCGAGACCCTCACCTTCGACGTCGGCGAGGGGGTCGCCCACCTCGTCAACCGTGTCACCGGCGGCGCCCCGACACGGCTCGACGGCACCCTCGCCGTCACCGGCGAGGCGGCGTTCTACCTATTCAACCCGCAAGGGGTCACGCTCGCCTTCAACGCCCAGCTCGACCTCCCCGCCGGGGTGCACCTGGCCACCGCCGACGGCGTGCGCCTGGCCGACGGCACGCGCTACGACCTCAGCGCCACACCGGTGACGACCACTGCCGCCCCCACGGCCTTCATCTTCGACGCCGGGGGCGGCGACGGGGCCTTGACCATCAGCGGCGAGCTGAACGAAGCGCCACTGCCCGACATCGGCGGCTGGGACGACATCCCCCTCGTCGGGCTGGAGATCATCTGCGACCCCTTCGCGTGCCCCATCGATATCGGCACGGATGTGGGCCCCCTCTTTCGC
>QKED01000101.1 GCA_003252455.1 Gammaproteobacteria bacterium | reverse complement strand
GCTGTCGTATTCGGCCAGCACGATATGGCCGTCGGCGTCGGTGACCACGCCACGCATGGCCACCAGGCCATGGGCATAGGAGGGCCAAGGCCCGAGGATCTGCAAGAAGGCGCCGGCCGATTGCCAACACAACAGACCCACGGCAAGCAGCAGAGGGAGACGGAGAGACTTGGGCATCATGATCACTTACTCACTCGTGTTCTAGGCGACGCTCACAGCGCGGCGGCAAGTTCGGCGGTCAACTGTTCAATGGGCAGGGTGCCGTCGAGCACCTGCTGCAACAGGGGGTAGAGGCGGCTGTCGACCAGGGTCACCCCGAGGTAGGCGAGCGAGGGCAGGCTCACGGGCCGGGGTGTCACCACCCTCTGCCCATCGAGGGTCGCCACCCCCACCGGCACCAGGCGCAGGCTCTCCAGGTCGAAACCGATGAGCACCACGGGGCTCCCGTCGGCGGGGAGGTATGCGTAGCCGCCGTAGAGCCTCGGCATCTGCAGGTCGACCCCGACAGCGCCATCGACCGTGACCGCTTGCGGCTGGGCCGCATAGACGAAGAGCGGTGCGAGCAGCGCATCGCTGCTGTAGGGCACCTGACGCAACGGCAGGCGCTCCAGGTAGAGGTCGCCCTGACCCCGCCCGTTGGGGAAGGTGAGGCGTGCGGCAGAGAGGTCCAGGCGCACCTCGTCATCCAGCAGGGCGACCGACGCACCGCCCGTGATCGGGGTAAAGGCCTTCCCCGCGTTGATCAACGGTAGGAACAGCGGCGGGATACGATTCATCCGCCCCTCCTCCACCACCAGGTCCCACACCAGGCTGCCGTAGCGGCGGTCGGCCAGGTCTGGATTGATGACCAGGCGCTGCCGCCCCGCGCTCAGCGCCGCGCTCGCGCTGTCACCGAAGCCGAAGGCGAAGCGTCCCTGGGCGTCGCTCGTATAACTGCGCCCATCCAGGTTGACCTGGATCCCGGCGACCGGGCTCGCGGCGGGATTGAGCAGACCACCGACGACAAAGGTGGGGAGCGCACGCACCTGATAATCGAAGTGCGCCAAGCGCGTACCGGCGTAGCGCACCTCCACCGCCACGGTGGCGCCGTAGGCGAGCACGCGGGCGGGATAGAAGGCGGCGACGAGGCCATCGGGCAGGGTCGCCAGGCTCCCCGCGACCGGCTCGCGTTCGCGATGCACCTCCTCCAGTTGCATCAGGGTATCGCCCAGGCTCAGCGCCTCGGCCCCCTCGCCCGCACTCAGCGGATACTGGTAGCCGTGCACCGTCTCGTAGAGCTGCACGCTGAGCTGCTGCGGGTCGATGGGACGGTTGAAACTGAACTGGAGCGGGGTGTTGGGCTCGACCCCGCTGGCGCCGCTGACGGGCTCGCTGGCGCTCAGGCGCAGGGCCACGCTGTCGGCGTCGACCAGGGTGATGGTGCGCTGCGAGCGACCGATGATCTGGCCATCGGCGTCCAGCGCCTCCAACACCAGGGTCTGCTCACCGAGGGGCAGACTCAGGGTGGTGGAGACGGTGCTGCCGAGACCCTGCAGCTCGACCGCCTGATCACCGGCGCGCAGGCGCAGACGGCTGCCGAGGGGGCGCTCACTCACCTGACTGCTCACCGCCACGCTGCCACTGCCACCGGCGACCAAGCGCACGGCCCCGTCGGCCGGGGCGATCCAGTCGAAGGTGACGGCGGCGCTCATCTGCACCGGATAGTCGAGTTGGGTGCGATGACCCGCGCGGTCCCACGCGAGCAGGGTCAGCTGACTCACCCCTGAGCCGAGGTGGGCCAGCACCTCGAAGTGGTAGCGCTCGTTACCCTCGGGCACCAGCCCCACCGCCTGGCCGTTGAGGGTCAAGCCCATGAGGTGGGCATCGCTCACCGTGCCACTGAGCAGCAGCGGGCTCTCCACCACCGCGTTGAGTGCAGGCGCGGGGTTCAGGCTCGGCGCGTCGAGCGACAACTGCGGGGCGAGGTTGTCGAGCATCAGGCTGAGCCGCTGGGTGGTGACCTGACCGAGGGTGTCGACCGCCCGGAGGGTGAGGTGGCCCTCCCCCAGCTCGGCGAGCCCCAGGGTGCGCTCGACCAGCAGACTCCCCCCCTCCACCTCGCGCCAGGTGAGCGGTACGCCATCGAGCGTCACCTCGGTCAGCGCCAGGGCCGAGCTGACACGGGCGCGCAGGGTGACCTCTGCGCCCTGCACGACACTGCCGTCGAGGGGCGCGAGCAGGGTGATCTGCGGGGCCGCGGGCGTCGCCACCGGCGTGTTGCTGTACTCGATTGTAAGGGTCTTGGTGACGTTCGCCACCGGGGAGTAGACAGTCAGGGTCAGCGCGTTGCTCCCCGGCACCAAAGGCACATTGTCGAAGCGAAAGGTGTAGACCCCGGTACTACCGCTACTGCTCGGTTGCTGGCGCCGCCCACCCAGCTCAAGCGTCAGCGCCTCCGCCGCCTGGCGGGTGTAGATCACCCCCGCCACACTCACACTGGCCTGATGCTGCAGCGCGCCACTCTCCGGCGCGGTGACCACCAGGGTCGGCTCCAGCCCCACCTCGCGGAACACCTGACGTGACGCGCTGAGCGTGCCACCGGCCAGGTCGTGCACCTGCAGGGTCAGGGTGTTGAGGCCTGGCCTGAGCGGCACCTCGGCGGTGAACAGCCCGTTCTGATCGAGGGTGCCGCTGAGGGTGACGCCCGGATAGCGGTCCGAGGTCACCTCCACGGCGGCGATGCCGGTGGGCCCGGCGCTGATCGTGGCACTGAGGGTGTAGACGGCGTAGGCGGTCTCCACGCCATCCTCCCCTCTCACCGCCACGGCAAAGGGCTGTGCCGCGTGCGCCAGTTGCAGGGTCAGCGCCACCGGCGTGACGCGCCCGTCGCTATCGGTAAAACTCAGGGTCCAGAGGCTCTGTTCGGTCTCCTCCGCCGGTAACAGGAGGGCGAACTCGCCCCGGCTCAGCTGCGCCGCCGCCACGGCACCGGCGGTCGAACTGGCCGCCAGTTGCACCGCACCACTGCCGCCACTGAGCACGCCACTGACCAGCAGGCGGTCGCCCTGGCCACTGAGCTCGGCGGCGTAGCGCCCCTCGCCCACTGCCTGCAGGTCGTTGAGGCTCACCACCAGGGCCGACGGCGGGGTCTCGCCACCACCACCGTCGCCGCCCCCATCGCCACCCCCGTCGTCACCACTCCCCCCACCACCCCTACTGGACCCCACCACCACTACTGGAGCCACCACCGCCACCACCGCAGGCGGTCAGCAACAGGGCCACGAGGAGAATGAGCCACTGTTTGAGGGGAATCTTGCACGACATGGGTAACTCCAAGGGGTCGGACGCGGTTAGGGGTTGGCGCCGGCGGTTGGGTAGGTGACCTCGACGCGTTCGAGCGCGGCGTCACTCAGTTCATCGATGCGCTGACGGGCGGCACGGGCCTGGAGCTGTTTGAAGATCGATTCACGCACCTCCTCCAGTGTCTTGCCCGGCTGCTCCTCGATGCGCACGAGGCGCACCACGTAGGGCCGTCCATTGAGCAGACCCGGGGCCGAGACCTGTCCGGGTTCGAGCCCCTGCAGCGCCTTGGCCAGGCGTGGGTGGAGTGGCGCGGCGCGGCTCGTATCGTTGTGTAACTCCAGGTTGTAACCGGCCTGACGCAGACGTACGTAGGCCGCCTGCCAGTCGTCCCACTGCGCGGCCTGACCCAGCTCGGCGAGGAGCGCGTCACGTCGCCCCTCCTCGCCCTGGCCACTCGCCATCAGGAGTTGGTAGTGGTCGACGCGCTGGCGCCCGAACGCCTCGCCATGCGCCTGGTAGTAGGCCTCGATCGCGCCGCTGCTCACCGTCGGGCCGAGCCCCTGGTCGGCCATCCAGGCGTCCACCAGGGCGCGCTCCCGGAACAGTCGCACCTGGGCCTCGATGGCCGCCTTGCGCTCGGCACTCAGCTCCGCCTCGGCCTGCAGCGCCAGGGCACGACTACGCACCAGGGCGTCGAGGGCGTTCTGGCGCAGACCCGTGTCGACGCGCGCATTGGGCACCTGGGGTACGCCGATCTGATAGAGCCGCTGTAGGTAGGCGTCCAGGTCGCGTTGCGTGAGGTATGTCGCGCCCACCTGGGCCACGGTGGTATCCGCCGCGGCCGCCGTGGGTGCACCGTCGGCGTCCACCCTCGGGTGGACCGCCGCGAGGGTGGCGGCGAGCACCGTGATCACTACCCGGCGCTTCACTCCTGCCCCTCCCGCTGGGCCAACAGACGCGTGATCTCGGCCTGCTTGGCCGCCTGACGCAGGCGGTGGTGGATCTCGCCCTTGACCTCGGCGAAGGGCTTACGCACCTCCAGAGGCCCCTCGATGAGGGTGATCAGGTGGTAGCCGAAGGGGGTCTCCACCGGCTCGGAGACGGCCCCCGGCGCAAGCCCGAAGGCCACCTCGGAGAAGCGCGGCGCCACCGCGCCCTGCTGCATCCAGCCGAGGTCACCGCCCTTGCGCGCCGAGAGGGTGTCTTCGGAGACCTTCTCGGCCAGCTCGGCGAACGGGGTACCGCCCTTGAGCTTGGCCTGGGCGTCACGCGCGGCGGTCAATTTCACGGCACGTTCGCTCTCGTCCATCTGCGGGCTGAGGCGAAAGAGGATGTGTGCCACGTGGGCCTTGCGCGAGGTGAACTCCTCGGCGTGGCTCACATAGTAGTTACGCACCGCGTCGTCGCTCACCTCGCGCTGCAGGAACTGCTCGAAGTAGCGACCGATCACCATCTCTTTACGCAGCTCCGCCACTTCGGCGGCGACCGCCGCGGCCTCCAGGCGACCACTCGCCTCGATGGCGTCGGCGAGTCGGCGGCGTTCGTCGAACTGCTGTCTGAGCTGGGAACGCTGCGCCTCGCTCGACGGCTGGATGCGCTTGAAGGCGAGGAAGGCGTCGAACGCGGCATCCGCCGGTGCCGGGCTCGCTGCGGCGACCATGGCCGTCTCCACCTGGGGCGCCTGCGCGGGGTGGTCGATGGTCGGCGTGGACGCCGAGTGTCCCCCCTCCCCACACCCGACCAGGAGGCCGAGGAGGGTCAACGGGATGAGACCGCGTGTAAGCCGTGGGCGCATATGCATGTGAGCAAACTCCTGAGGAAAAGCGCGTATTGATAGGTCAGCCGTGTGACACGCACGTGAAACGCCCCCGGCCCCCTGACCAACGGGGGGCTGGCCCTCCCCCTGGTCGCCATCGGCCCCCTCGATCACGGGTTCACCGCCCCTGCACTCAGGTCGCTGCCGAGGTTGAAGGTCGAACCGGCCAGCTCTTCGAGCAGCAGGCGGTCACTGCCGATACTCAGCTTGGCCCCCCCGGCGATGGTGAGGGTGTCGAGGCGCTGCACGCCGGTCAGGGTCTGGCCGACCACGCCGCTCAGGTCGTCGCCACTCTCCACCACCAGGCTGAAGTCACCCTGGCGCAGCACCGGATAGAGGGTGCCGCCGCTGTCGCTGGCGTCGAGGTCGACCCAGCTACCGGCCAGGGCGTCGCTACGCGTGCTGTAGGGCAGGTCCCAGTAGCCGTCCACCGTGTCGAGGTGCAGTTGGAACGTTCCGGTCTGCGCGATCACCGTCGTCGGCGCGCCGTTGACGATATCGCTGTCGGTACGCCCCTTGGCCGCCACGGCGATGAAGTAGTCACCCGCCGCCAGGTCGTAGGCGGTGCCGATGTAGGCCGAGGTGAGGTCGTCGCCGGTATCCAGGCTGGCGTCCTTGCGGAACAGGTAGACGATGCTGTCGAAGGCCAGGTCACTCAGGGCGAAGGCCACCCGCCTGGGTGTATCGAGGTGGAAGGCGAAGGTGGCGATGGCACCGCTGCCGGAGGCCTCGATACGCCCGCTGTACTGCTGATGCAGCTCGCTGCGCGGGTCGAATACCAGCTCCCAGGTGTCGTCGCCCAGGTCGTTGACCGCGAGGATGGTGCGCTGACCCACGCTCGGCAGTACGGTCGAGGCCGCATCGGCGGGGTAGCCCTCGTTGTCCACATAGAGGTCGCCGTAGAGCGCGCTGGCGTCGTGCACGTAGAGGGTACCGGCACCGGCGATGTAGCTGCTGGTGCTGTAGGCACCGCCGCGCACATCGACCTGCGCCAGATTGAAGCCGCTCAAATCATCCACCCACAGGGCCACGCGACCACCGCCACCGGTGTACTTGTAGCTGCTCCCACCGCGCACGCTGATGGCACCGCTACCGCTGAGGCTCTGGGCCTCGATCATCACGCTGCCACCGGCACCGTCGCGCCGGGAGGTGGAGGAGTAGGCGCCACCCGCCTTGCCCTGCGCCTGGATTGCGCCGTTCAGCACCACGTGGGTGGCGTAGAGTTGCAGCACGCCGCCGCCGAAGCCCTCGTAGCTGCCGCCGCTGTATTTGGTGCCGCCGGTCCCGGGGGTATCGGCGCGGCGGAAGTCACCGTAGAGACAGGGGGTGACGGCGGACTTACCCATACCGCCATGGCAACTGCCGTAGTTGCTCGACAGGTAGGCACCGTAGACCGGCTCCACATAGGGCGGCAGACCACGGTAATTGAGGTCCACCTTGGCGTTGGCGGCGAGGGTGAAGTCACCCCCGGCAGAGACCGTGAGTGCCTGGTAGTACGTGGCCCCGGTATCCTCCGGTAGCCACAGCTTGGCGTACTCCGCCAGGCTGATGTCGCCGCTCGCCGCCAGGTCCACCACGTAGAGGTTCGCCCAGCTATCGAGTCTGACCTCGGTGGCTTCGAGCAGCGGCAAGACGAGCTTGGCCGAGTTGGCCAGGGTCACCGCCGCCGTGGCATAGACCGGGGCGGAGAGGGTCAGGCTGGCGTTTACGCCCAGTTGCAGGCCGTCACTCAGGTGTAGCGGCGTGCTTGTGGTCAGCAGCACCTCACTCCCCTCGCCCAGGACCAACCCGCTCAGGCCGGTGAGGTCCGGGGTGCCGTCCAGGCTCAGCGCAGAGCCGTTCGCCAAGGTCAGCAGGCCACTCAAGACCAGTTGCCCCAGGTCGCCCGAGGCGCTCAACCGGCTGTTGTCGGCCAGCGCCAGCGCCCCACTCATCTGCAACATGCCACCGACCGCGACGCTGGACTGGCTGGCGAGGCGAAGGTCACCGCTCACGCTCAACCCGGCATAGGCCTCAAGGGTGGCGTTGTCGCTCAACACCAGGTCGCCGACGATAACGGCAGGGGCGCTGAAGGCGAGTTCACCAGTGACGTTCAGCCCGCTGGTGGCGCTGAACGCGGTGGTGAGCAGGAGGCGGCCCGCGCTGTAGTGGCTCAGGTCGTCACTCACGCTGGCGACCCTCAGGGCACCGCCCTCCAGCGTCAGCAGCGCGCTGTCGAGGCGGTCGCTGCCGAGGTCGAGGGCGGCACCGTGGAGCACCTGCACCTCGTCGAAGCGGTGCACACCCTGGATCGCCCCCCCCACGGCGATACGCGTGGTCAGGTCGTCGGCACTCTCGATAAAGAGGGTGTCGCCGGTGTTGTCGACGATGCGGTAGAGGGTGTCGCCCGCCTGGTTCGGGTCGAGGTCGAGGTAGACACCGCGGAGCTGCCCCTCGGGCCAACCGGCCTCGGCCACCTGCAGCGCCCAGCGCCCGCCCTCCGGTTGCGTGATGGCGCTGAGCTGACGCAGCCCGACCTGTGGCAGCGGTGTGCTGCCGTCGAAGGCCAGGTCGCCGCTGGGGGCCGCGTTGTCGAGCAGCAGACGTCCGTAGGTGTCGAGACTGCCCTTGAAGAAGACGGTACCGGCACCGGCGTAGACATAGTGGTCCACGGAGTACTGCTTGTAGCTCGTGGAGGCCTGGGCTTGGTGCGGGTCGAAGCCGCTGTAGTCGTCGGCCAAGACCAGCACGCGACCGCCGCTACCATCGCCCGTACTGTTGGCACGAATCCGCCCCGTACCGCTCAGCTGACGGGTGGTCACCACCACCCCGCCACCGGCACCACTCCCGTTGGCGCTGAGCAACCCCGCCAGGTCGACGTGACCGGCCTCGATGCGCAGCAGGCCACCACCGGCGCCGTAGCTGGCACCACTCCCGGCGGCACTCACCTGATCGTAGCGACCGTAGACGCAGTCGAGGCTGCTGCTCGTGGCGCGCAGGCCCGCGTGGCACCCGACCGAGAGGCCCGTGACCCCATCCGGACCGGCCCGGTTGGAGGAGAAACCGAGGTAATCCACGTCCACACTGGAGTCGGCATCCACCGAGAGGGTCCCGCCCACCTTCAGGTCGAGCGGCGTGGGGGCGCTGCCATCGGCTGAGAGGCCTTGGAGGCGACCGGC
>QKED01000025.1 GCA_003252455.1 Gammaproteobacteria bacterium | reverse complement strand
GGTCGTGGTGAGTTACAGCGAGCGGGATGAACTGCCGCGTCTCGATCGGCTCGGCGAGCGCGCCGCCCGGGTCGTGGAGCAGGCCCTGGCCGAGGGGGAGGGGGGCGACATCCTGCTCTTTCTCCCGGGTAAGGGGGAGATCCAGCAGCTCTACGCGCGTCTGCACGGGCGCCTGCCCATCGACTGTATCGCCCTGCATGCCGGGGTGAGTAACGCTGAGCAGGACCGCGCCCTGGCCGAGGGGGGCGTACAGAAGCTGATCCTCGCCACTAACGTGGCCGAGACCTCGCTGACCATCCCTGGTGTCACCCTGGTGATCGACTCGGGGCTGGAGCGGCGCAGCCACCATCGCAACGGACGCAGTGTGCTCGCCCTGCACCCTATCTCCGAGGCCGCTGCCGAGCAGCGTCGTGGGCGCGCCGGGCGGGTGCGCCCCGGGCGCTGCATACGCCTCTGGGGTCGGGCCGCGCGGCTCGAACTCGTCACCCCGCCCGAGGTGGAGCGCGAGGAGCTGACCGACCTGGTGCTCGCCGCCGCCGCCGCCGACCAGCCGGTCGCCACGCTCGACTTCCCCACGCCACTGCCCGCGCACCGTGTCGCCCAGGCCCACGAGCGGCTGCAACGCATGGGGGCGCTGGACGCGGCGGGGCGCATCACCGCCCACGGCCGTGCACTCTTCCCCCTGCCCCTCGACCCGCTGTTCGCCCACCTCATCAGCGCCATGCCCGACGCCGAGACGCAGCGGGGGATGATCGACCTCTGCGCCACCCTCGATCAACGCCCGCTGCTGCGCCCCCTGCAGGGGGTCGAGCAGTACGAGGCGCTACAGGCCTGGGAGCCGCAGCCGTGCGACGTCACCACGCGCATCCGCCTGCTGCGCGAGCCGCCCCCCGCGGGGCTGCCGCTCGACCCCGAGAGCCGCCAGGAGGCGCGGCGCAGCGCCGCTCAGATCCGCGCCGCCCTCGGCCATCCGCCCCCCGCCGCCGATGAGCCGTTCGTGCGTGACCCCCTGCTGCGCGCCACCGCCGAGGCGCTGCCCGAGCTGCTCTTCGTGCGCCGCGAGCGGCGGCGTGAGGCGCTCGGTAACGGCATCGAGGAGGTGACCCCGGCGCGCGAGACCCGCCTGCCCGAGGAGGCGGAGGCGTGCCTGGTGTTCGATCAGCACAGTCTGCCGGGGCGCGGTACCCTACAGACGCTCAACCTGGCCACCTGTTGCGCCCCGGTGCCGCTGCGCTGGGTGGCCGAGCTGGGCCTCGGCGAGGTGGAGGATCGTGAGCCACGCCTGGTGGCGGGGCGCATCGAGGTGGAGCGCCAGCGCCGCTATGCCGGGCGCCACCTGCGCAGCGAGGCGCTGGAGCCGACGGGGGCGGCGCTGTGCCAGGCCGCCAGCACCCTGATCCTCGCCGGGCGCCTGCTGGCCCCCGCCGGGGCGCGGCTCGATGACGACATCGGTGCGTGGAATCTCTGGCTGCAGCTGGGCGAGGGGGAGGGGATGCCCGCCGAGGCCGAGGCGTGGCTGCTGGCGCGTCTCACCGCCCTGGGGGTGGAGGTGAACGACGACCTGGCCCTGATCGACCCGGCAGACCTCCTCTTCGCCGGGATCCCCGCGTGGCAGCGCGAGGCGTTCGACGCCCGCTGGCCGCAGCGACTGGAGCTGCCGGGGCAGAGGCTCTGGTGTGACTACACCCCGGCGCGGCGCGAGGTGCTGCTGCGCCACGCCGAGGGGCGCAAGGAGCCGCCCAACCGCCTGCACCTGCCCGCCTGGGCGGGGTGGCGGGTAAAGTATCAGTGGGCCAGCAAGGTGGTGACACTACGCTGAGTGGCAGGGGTCTGAGACGTGTGCGGGGTCGCTGTGTTGCCAATCGAGATACGTGATTACCGGAAGACGGACTACGCCGCATGCGCGGCCCTGGTCGACGAGGCGTGGGGCTTCGATACGCTGTTCGCCCCCCCTGCGTTCGCCGACGCCATGCGCTTTCTCTACACCGAGGGGGCCATCGACATCAGCAACACCCTGCGCCTGGCCGTGCACCAGGGGCGTGTGGTCGGCTTGCTGTTTGGCTACAACGCCAGCCTGGGCCCGCGCCACATGGGCCTGCTGTTTCTGCTGCGACTGTATTGGCGGCTACTCTGGGTGGAGGGCGAGCGCCCCACGGGCAAGTGGGCGCTGCTGCGTGCCGGGCGGCAGCATGAGCGCCACAAGGCGCAACTGCTCGACGCGCGGCACAGTGAGGTGGTGCTCTTCGTGGTCGCGGCGCAGCAGCGCGGCCAAGGTATCGGCCAGCAGCTCTGGGCCGACTTCTTGGCGGTGTGTCGGCATAGTGGGGAGAGCCTCATTGCGGTGGAGACCAATGTCGGTGAGGCGAGCAGCTACTATGCGCAGCTCGGCTTCGAGCTGAGCGGGACCTTCCCCTCGCCCCTGCACCGAATCGGACTGATGCGGGGCCAACCGTGCATCTATACCTATCGAGTGAGGGAGTGATGCGACTCACTCCCTCCGTTCACCCGCAGGCCGTCGTTGTGGCAAGATCTATCCTTTGCGTAGCCCCACCGTCGGGGTGCGCCCCTCTCCCCTTGTCGTGTCGGTCATGGGCACGAACGCCTATGCGAGGTCAGTATGAGTGCGAGCGTGGCTGATGCCGATGATGACGATCTCTATCCGCTCATCTCCTACCACTCGCTGAGGCGCGCGATGCGGGTGATCGATGAGTTCGTGCTCTACTACTTCCCGCTGCACGGCCTCGACGAGAAGGACTTTTTCCGCGCCGCGCCGATGCTGCTGTTCGCCGAGGCGACCGCCTACCAGACCGACGAGGAGTTCGAGCGGCAGATCGAATCCTCCCTCACCCTGGCCCAGCGTATCGCCCTGGTGCAGCGCATCCTCGAACGCCAGGGTCTCTACGATGGCGAGCTGGAGCAGGAGCTGCAGCGCGGTCTGCGCCTGTGGAAGTTCGAGCGCGCCCTGGTCGAGGGGGCGAGCTTCAGCGCCGAGGATATCGTCGAGGTGATGCGCCTGAAGTGCGCCGACTACCGCTACCAGCACCGCCTGCTGTTCAAGGTGCTGGGCAAGGCGTATGACGATGAGCTGCTGGAGCTGAGCTGGCTGGTGGAGCAGATCGGCGAGATCGAGGACGACCTGCTGCAGTACGAGCAGGACCTGGGCCTCGGCGTGCTCAACTGCTACGACCTCTATGTGCGCCTCTACGCCGAGCAGGCCCCGCGCCATCTGCAGGCGCACCTCGACAGCCTGCAACAGCAACTGGAGCGGCACGAGGCGGCGCTGCAGGCCACCCGCCCAGAGCTGGCCGAGGTGTGGCTGGCGCTGCAGCAGGCCTATGTCGAGCGGCACCCGACGCCGCCGATCCCCACGCCTATCATGCAGCCGCCCGTGGCACAGAAGAGCGGTAGTGGCGATGCACGGGTCAACCCCTGCGAGCTGCGCCCGGAGATCTCCTACAAGGCGCTGATGCGCGCGTTGGTCATCGTCGAGGAGATCATCACCTACTACTTTCCGCTGCACGGCCTGGGGGTCGAGGAGGCCCTGCGCTGGTTGCCCGAGCTTATCTATGCCGAGGCGATGCTATACCAGATCGACGAAGAGTATGAGCGGCATACCGACGACCCCCATTTCGTCTCGCCCCACCTGGACCGTCTGCGTGAGGTCCTCGCCGGACGCGGACTTTTCGACGAGGCCCTGGAGGCGGAGTTGCAGGGGGGTATCGAGCTATGGCGGTTGGAACAGCGGATGTGCTCGGGTGGGGCGTTCGGCGAGGCAGAGGTCGAGGCCGCGATGCATTACAGATGCGGCGACTACCGCTTCTTGCATCGCCTGCTGTTTCGCCTGCAGGAGCAGCCTTATGACGAGGCCTTGATCGCCCTCTGTAGTGGCGTCGAGGAGCGTGGTGAGATTGAAGACGACCTACGTAGCTACGCCAAAGACGTTGCCGGCAATGTCTATAACAGCTATCGAATGCTGGTTATGTTGCACGCCGAGGGGGCTCCCGCACGCCTACAGAGTCACCTCGCGCGGATCGATGCGCGTATCCGGCGCCAGTCACTGGCGATGATGATCACCCGACCTCGATTGGTGCGCATCGGGGTGGCGCTGCAGAGGGAGTACGCCAACAAGGTAGCACCACCCGAGATACCCACACCGATCATCGAAGGCTAACGACCCTCTCGGTCGCAATACCGACTAACGGATGGAGATAAATATGCACAAGCGGGATCTGCTCAAGGAGACTATCCGGCACATCGACGTCACCTCGTTCGATGCCACGCCGATCATCGATGCCATGCGCGACATGGCCTTCACCTCGCGTGATACGGCGGTGGCCACGGATATCCTCGGACGCATGCTCGCCGACCCCGACTGCACCATCATCCTCACCCTGGCCGGCAGCACCAGCGCCGCTGGGTGTATGCAGCTCTATGCGGATATGGTGCGCTACGGCATGGTCGACGTGGTGGTCGCCACGGGCGCCTCCATCGTCGACATGGACTTCTTCGAGGCACTCGGTTTCAAGCACTACAAGGGCAGCACGCGGGTCGACGACAACCTGCTACGTGAACACTACATCGACCGCATCTACGACATCTATATCGACGAGCAGGAGCTGCAGGCGTGCGACGCCACCATCACCGCGATCGCCGACACCCTGGCGCCACGCGCCTACTCCTCGCGTGAGTTCATCGCCGCGATGGGCCGCTACCTCACCGAGCATGCGGTGAAGCAACACTCCCTAGTGCAGACCGCTTACGAGTGCGGGGTGCCGATCTTCTGCCCGGCCTTCGTCGATAGCAGTGCCGGATTCGGCCTGGTCAAGCACCGGGTGAAGAACCCGCAACGGCATATCATGCTCGATGCGATCAAGGACTTTCACGAGCTGACCCAGATCAAGATCGCCGCCCAGAGTACCGGTCTGTTCATGGTCGGGGGCGGGGTACCGAAGAACTTCGCCCAAGATACCGTGGTGTGTGCGGAGATCCTCGGCCACGCGGTGAAGATGCATCAGTACGCAGTGCAGATCACCGTGGCCGATGTGCGCGACGGCGCCTGCTCCAGCTCCACGCTGCAGGAGGCCGCCTCCTGGGGCAAGGTCGATACCACCTACGAGCAGATGGTCTTTGCCGAGGCGACCTCGGTGCTGCCGTTGATGATCAGCTACGCCTACCACCGTGGCGAGTGGCGCCGCCGCCCGCGCCAGGCCTGGAGCGCCTTCTTCGATGGCGACGGGGCGCAACCCTGATACCCCAACGTTGTGGGCCCCGCAGCCCCGCGCCTGAGCCCGGGACGATCCCCGGCTGCCACCCCTCATCCCCCCCGACTACGCGGAGCGTGCCGTGACCGAACCCACCCCGAGCCAGGGCCGCTACCCTTGGCGTGCCTACCTGAGCGACCTGTGGGGAGTGCTCAAGGGGCATTGGCGCCACTGCCTGCTGATGCTATTGGCGATCGCCCTGCAGCTGCTCTTTGCCCTGCTTTTCCCCCTCGGTCTGCAGTGGATCTTCGACGGTCCGCTGGTGACGGGGGATCTGGGATTGCTGCTGCAGATCCTCGGATTGCTCATCGCAGGGTTCATGCTCAGTGCCCTGGCGGCCGTGGGACAGGACTATCTCGCCTCGCGCGTCGGTGCCGAGACGGTGGGGGGGCTGCGCGCGCGGATGTTCAGGCATATGCAGCGGCTGCCCGTCGACTTTTTTCACCGGGTGCACAAGAGCGACCTGATGTCGCGCTTCTCGACCGACCTCGCGGCCATCGAGAGCGCCGTTACCCGTGGGGTCCCGTTGGGGCTCTACTACGCCAGCCTGATCCTCTTCAGCACCCTGTTGCTGTTCTTCATCGAGTGGCAGTTGGCCCTGGCGGTGCTGGTCGCCGCGCCGCTCCTCTCACTCGGCCCGCAGCTCTTCGGCGGCAGTGCGGCGCGCGCCAGTTACGCCCGCAAGCAGCAGGACGCCGCCGTGGCGCAGGTGGTGCAGGAGAGTATCCGTGGGCAGCAGATCATCCGCATCTTCGACCTGGAGGCGTTGCAGCAGCAGCGCTTCGCCGAACGCCAGCAGGCGTGGCTCGCAAGCACCCTGCGCATGAACTTCCACACCTTTCTCGTCGGGCGCCTCACCGTGTTCAGCATGCTGCTGCTGATCCTGCTCATCGTCGGACTCGGCGCCTACCTCTCCATCGAGGGGCGGCTCACCGTCGGGGCCCTGCTCGCCTTCGTCGGCCTGCTGCTCAACCTCGACGAGGGCTTTCGTGGCATGTCGGAGTCGAGCCCCTTTCTGATGCACTCCGTGGGTAGCCTGCAGCGGGTCGGAGAGCTGTTCGACGAGCCGACCCTGCCGGTCGAGGTGGTCGACGCCGGGGCCCCGGCGCTCGCGGGCGACATTTGCTTGCGTGCGGTCACCTTCGGCTACGACCCCGGTAGGCCCAATCTCGTCGATATCGATATGTGCCTGCCCTCGGGCTGTTCGATGGCCTTCGTCGGTAGCAGCGGCTCGGGCAAGAGCACCCTACTGAGCCTCATCACGCGCGCGTACGAACCACAGCAGGGTGGGCTCTATTACGGCGACAGGCCCTTCGGCGAGATCCCCCGTGGGCAGCTCGGACGGCAGTTCTCTATGGTGTTGCAGGAGACCTTTCTGTTCAACATCAGCGTGATGGAGAACATCCGCATGGGGTTGCCCGGGGCCTCCGATGCGGCGGTCATCGCCGCCGCCCAGGCGGCCGAGGCGGATACGATGATCCGTGCCTTGCCGCAGGGCTACGATACCCTGGTGGGGGAGGACGGCGGTTCACTCTCGGGCGGCCAGCGTCAGCGTCTGGCCATCGCCCGGGCGATCCTGCGCAACCCCCCGGTACTGCTGCTCGACGAGGCCACCTCGGCCCTCGATCCCGGCACGGAGGCGGCGATCAATCAGACCCTCACACGGCTGGCCAAGCGCTGCACCCTCATCTCGGTCACCCACCGCCTCGCCTCGGTGGTGGAGATGGATCGCATCTTCGTCCTCGACCAGGGCCGTCTGGTGGAACAGGGTGACCACTCGACGCTGCTGGCGCAGCAGGGGTTCTATCACCAGCTCTGGCACAAGCAGAGTGGTTTCAGTCTGAGTGACGACGGTCGCCACGCCGAGGTGACCGTGGAGCGTCTGCAGTCGGTGCCGCTGCTCGCTGGTCTCGCTACCGAGTATCTGGAGACGATCCGGCACAAGTTCCGTACCGATCGCTACGAGGTCGGCGCGGCGATCATCCACCAGGGCGAGGTGGCGCAGACCTTCCACTTCATCGTGCGCGGTCTGGTCGAGGTGGTGACCGCAGAGGGGGGCCCCGAGGGTCAGCAACGCCAGCCGGTGGCGCGTCTGGAGATTGGCGACTATTTCGGCGAGATCGGCCTGCTCTGCGACTCGCCCACCACCGCCACGGTGCGCGCGCTACTGACCACCACCACCATCTCGCTCACCCGCGAGGCGTTCCACGAGCTGCTGTTCGACAACCAGGAGCTGCTCGATAACATCCGCGCGGTGATGCAGGCGCGCAAGGCCCAGCTGGCGCGCGGCGAGGTGGGCGTGAGGCCTGGGGCTTGAGCTTACCCACGCCGTGGAGATAGACGGGCTTCGAGTGGCGAGTGAGCGGGCCTACTTGCGCGCGGTGAATACCGTTTGGCGGGCGAGTCCTTCGCCGAAGACTCGGTATTGGGCCATGGCCGCCTGCTCGTTGGTCAGCTCGCTGGGGGAGAGGAGGCCGAGCCAGCGGCCCAGCCGGGTCAGCGGCATGTAGCGCCGCGCCTGGCGGTACATGAACTCCGATGAGGGCCGCGTGGGGGCACTGACATCCTGTTCGACGACCTCGCGAAAGCCCTGCGCCGTGAGCATCTGGCGAAAATCATCCAAGATACAGAGATTCGGTAGCCTCCAACCGTCGAGCAGGGCGGAGAGGGTCTGCCACTGCGTAGCGTCGATCTCGCGTTGGAGCATGAAGGCATCCGAGATGGCCAGCCGCCCGTTGGGTCGTAGCAGGCGGAAGGCCTCGCGCAGGAACTCCCCCTTGTCCACGCAGTGACACAGGCTCTCGACCGCCCAAATGACATCGAACGAGGCGTCGGGAAAGGGGGTCTGCAGGTAGTCCGCCACCTCGAACTGGGTCAGTTCACTCACCCCGTGGCGCTCGGCGAACTCGCGTGCGGCGTGGATCTGCCGCGCGCTCAGGCTGATACCGACGACCGGATTGCCCCGTTCGCGGGCCATCCAGATGGCGCTGCCACCGACCCCGCAACCGGCGTCGAGCACCCGCTCTCCAGGTTGGATACCGGCCTGGGCGTAGAGGTAGGCGTTCATCTTCACCAACGCCTCCTGGTGGCGGTAGGGCGCACTGGAGTCCCAGTAGCCGTAGTGCAGGGCCAGACTCTCCTCGTCGCACCAATACTTCAGATAGAGTTCATGACAACCATCGTAGTAGTCGGTGATGTCGCGCTGTAGACCATCGGGGCGCAGGTCCTGCGTCGCGTTGGTGCGATAGTCCCGGTTCGATTCTAGGTGGTGCATGGTGGTCTACGCATTGGTTGAGCGAGTGAGACGGCCCGGCCTGCCGCGAAGGTTCGCCGCCACGCATGCCGGGCCAGTGGGGTAGGTGTGTACGCGAGCGAGTCTACTATGCTGTTTCGCCCGACGACACCCACCGAATCACGCCCCCATCGGTCGACCGTCGTCGCTATCGGCGGGCCCCGCTTGCCAAGCTCGACCTGGCGGGCGAAGCTGTCGTGGCGTGTGACGGCTCCGGGGTGAAGTAATGGGATCGACCGTGTGTTGAGTCTGCGAAGTGCGAATATTCTCCTGCGTTCGCTGCACCTGCTCGGTGTCGCTGGCATCGGCGGGGGCTTTCTCTTCGCCCTGCCCGAGGCGCAGTGGCAGCCCTACGGGTATCTCACCCTGGCCAGCGGCATGGGCATGGTGCTGCTCTACCTGTACGAGAGCCGCACCTGGCCGGTGCGCCTCAAGGGGCTGGTGATCCTGCTCAAGCTGCTGCTCCTGGGGGCGGCCCTGCAGTGGCCCGCGTGGCGTGCGGAGCTGTTTGCCCTGGTGCTGCTGCTCTCGGGCTGGATCGCCCACGCCCCCGGATGGGTGCGCGGTTGGCGCTGGTACGGCAGCGACCCCGGTTAGGGGAGAAACGTCGCCGGGTTCACGTGGCGCATGGGAAACAGTCGCGCGTCGTGCGCAGGATAGGCGCGCATGCTGCTCTCCATCTCATGGATGGACCAAGACCCGGGCCGTGTGTGCCGAGGGGGGAGTAGCCGATGCCGTCGCTCGATTTTCAACTCGCCTGGGAGAGCCTGTGCGACCCGCTGGGGTCGTGTGAGGAGAATCAAGACAACCTGCTCATCGTCACCGGCGACGGGCGTGCCCGCTACCTGCAGGGGGAGGTGTGGCACGACAGCTGGATCGCTGGCTGGCCCGAGGGGCATCTGCGTCTGGCGGTGCTCGACGGGCTGGGCGGGCACGCCTTCGGGCGACTGGCGGCGGAGCGCGCCGCGCTGGCCTTGCGTGCCGTGCCTGCGGGGCTCCCGCTGGCGCAGTTGGAGGCGCACCTGGATGAGTTGCACGTGCGTATGGGACAGGCGATGTTGCGTGATGGCAACCAGCCGGGCACCACGCTCACCCTGCTCGATATCCACCCCAGCGGCGTGGCGCACCTCTACCATGTGGGTGACTCGCGCCTCTACGCCCTCACCCCCGAGACGGTCCGTCCCCTGACCCTCGACCACACCCCGCCGACACGCCTACTGCTGCATGGGGAGCTGAGCCTGGCGGAGTGGCGCCATCGCTGCTATTCGGTGAGCCGTGGCCGCCTCTGCCAGGCCTTTATCCTCGGCAGTACCCTGGGGGGTGGCGGGGCCTACGCCCCCATTCGACTGGCGCCCGGGCTCACCCCGCTACGCGCCGCCATGCTCCCGGGGCCACTGGCGGGATTGGAGGACCGCCGCACCCTCCGGCTGCGCCCGGGGGAGAGCTACCTGCTCGCCAGCGATGGCCTCTGGGCCATGAGCCGCCCCGACGTCTTTGTCGCCGAGTGGCCGGGGTTGCTCTGTGAGGGGTCGGTGGAGGCGGCGTTGGCACGTCTGATGGCCGCGTTGCAGGGACAGGCGCGCGAGGAGTGTCAGGTGGACCCCCTCTGGCGGGGCGATAACAGCAGCGCGATCCTGCTCCGCGTGGTGGGCGGGTGAGTTCAGGGCATGGGGATGAGGCGCGGGTCGCACTTCACCTCGTCCCCCTTGCCCCAGGCGGTGATCGCCTCGACGAACCAGCGCGGCTTGTGCGGGTGGGGCCGCACCACGTCGTGTTCGGCGTAGTAGCTGCCATCGGCGTGGAACAGCGCCTCGCCCTGCTTGTAGCCACGTGCGTCGCGCCACACCCCCACCAGGCTGGGTTGACCACTGGCGGGGTCTTGCTCCAGGGTGAAGCTCAGGGTGTCGATCGGGCTGAGTGGGCAGTCGCCGAGGCCGAGGGCGGTGAGGCGCCCCTGCATGGCGCTGTGCAGCGCCTCCAGGGTGGGTTGGGCGGCGGCGATGTGTTGCGCGAGCTCGGTCTGCATAGGGGTCTCCTGCGGGTGTGTGGCGCAAACCATGCAGGATCCGCGCCGTCTGACACCGGCTCAGCCGGAGAGCACCTCCTGCCGCGGTATCTCGACCGGTATCGGCGTCGGCGCGCCCACCTCGGGTTGGGGTGTCTGGGGTGAGGGCGGGGCGCTGTCGCTGGGGCGGTCGAGGCTGTCGTTGATGACGCCGAGCAGCGGCTCGGTGTGGTAGTGCAGGGGCACCACCTGCTTATTGACCCGGGTGAAGACCGCCACGTCGTAGGGGGCGGCGCCGAATACCACGTGGTGGTTACTGATGCCGCCGATGTTGAGCCACACCGTGTCGTCCAGGGTCAAGGGGGTGTGGCCGACGATGAAGGGGGTCTCGGGCTGCAGCTCCAACCCCTTGCGCAGGCGCTTCACGTCGCCCTTCTTATAGCCGTGCGGACGACTCGAATCACAGAAGCGGGCGGTCACTAACTCTCCCTGTAGACCCGGATATTGGGTGATGTCGACCAGCATCTGGCGGTTCACCTTGGCGGTGGAGGGACCGGCGTGGCAGGCGAGGAAGTGTTTGGAGTAGGCCACGTAGGGGAGCTGCTCGATGAAGCGCTCCATCGCCTTGCGGTACTTCTTGCCGCGCGCCCGCTCCAGTGCCTTGCCCCACAGCAGCCCCTGGGGCACCCCGCCCTTGCCCACCTCGGGGGAGAAGCTGTCGTGGTTGCCGCGCAGGTAGAAGACGCGCTTGGGGAAGCGCAGCTTGAGCTTGAGGATCAGGTCCATGATCAGGATCGACCCCTCCATCTCCTCTAGTTGGCCGGGTTGGTCCGAATGCACCGCGTCGCCGAGGATGATCAGCGCCGCCTTGCCACTCTCCAGCCCTTCGAGGAAGTTGTTCTGGCTCAGCACCACCAGCAGGTTGTCCACCTGGGCGTGCAGGTCGCCGATGATCACCGGCACCACCGAGTGGGGCAGGGCGAGCAGGCCCCCTGGGGCGCCCTTGCTGTTCTTGCGCCGGTAGGCCTCGTTCTCCATCAAGGTGCGCACCTGCTTGAGGGTGGCGTAGGCCGCCTCCGGCTCCAGTGGGCGCAGCGGGCCGCCGTAGAGCTGGCGGATGCGCGCCAGTTTGCCCGCGCGCCACTTGATCAGGCGGTAGCGGTCGCGCACCGCGCTGAGTGGGGTGAGGGTGGTCCCGCTGCCGTCGGAGAGGTCGCGGAACACCAGTCGGTCACCCTTGTGGGTGATGGTGAGGTGGCGCTCGCGGATCCCTTTGGGGTAGTTGAACAGCGCCTGCTGACGGCTGTCGTGCTGGCCGAGGGTGAGTTTATCGCCCTCGTCGAGGCGGATGAAGCCGCTGATCTCGTCGAAGAAGCGGCCCGGGTCCACCAACAGAAAGCTCGGTGGGTGGTCGATACGGCTGCCGTCGAGCGGTAGCTCGGGGTAGAGGTGCAGGCGCTTGCCTTTGTCGCCGCCGAGGTCGATGCGGATCGGGGTGTACTTGTGTGGCACCTCGATCTTGCGCTCCACCAGCCTGACCGGACGGTCGAGGAGCATCGCCTGACCGACGTCGAAGCTGTCGTCGAGCAGGTTACGCAGGTGGTGGTAGAGCGCGGTGGTGGCCTTTTTCGGGCGTTTGGCCATGGGGTCACTCCTCGGGCAGGATGATCTCTTCGGGGGGCGAGTCGCCCCCCTGACGTATATAGACCGAAAGTCCACAGAGACGGAAGTAGACGGCGGTGAGCCAGTAGGCGTGGACCTGATCCTGGATCAGTGCCAGGTCGTAGCCCTCCTGGTCGACGATGTGGCTGCCGTCGCCGGCGCGCAGGCGGCGGCGCTCGTGGATCACCTCCGCCGGTGGCAGCAAAAACTCGAACACATAGCGTGAATACCAGTCCACCGAGAAGAAGAAGCGCTTACGCGGCGGCATGATGATGCGTCCGAGCTCCGGGGCGGGGCGTGCGGCCAGCCCGCTCCAGGCGTGGTCGAACACCGCCAGGCCGTGTGTCACCTGCGGAAAGGGGAGACCCAGGTGGATCTCGCGTGGGCGCATGGAGAGCAGTTGCGCAGACCACCAGCGGTCCATGGTCAGGTCGATATAGCCCTCCTCGGACCAGCCGCCGAGGCGGGCGATCTGGGTCGACTTGCCGCACCCGGGCGGGCCGGTGACCAGCAGCTGGCGAAAGGCGAGGTGGGCGGGGAATTCGACGCCCTTGATGCGGCGCGTCTGCGCGCACGGGCGGGTGGTGAAGGGGCTGAAGTCGCTCGGGGGCTCGATGGCCATGGGGTCCCCTGGCAGCGGGCGGCGGGGTGCGCCGCCCCGCGTGCTCAGCCGAAGATGGCCTTGAAGATGAAGAAGAAGATGGCGGCGAGGATGCCACCGGCGGGCAGGGTCACGATCCAGGAGGTGACGATGCCGCCGATCACGCGCAGGTCGAGCGCGCCGATGCCGCGCGCCAGACCCACGCCCATCACCGCACCTACGGCGATGTGGGTGGTGGAGACGGGCAGCCCGGTCTTGGAGGCGAGCACCACGGTGATGGCCGCCGCCAGGGTGGCGCAGTAGCCGCGGGTGGGGGTGAGCTGGGTGATGCGGTGGCCGATGGTCTGCATCACCTTGTAGCCATAGGTGGCCAGGCCGATGACGATGCCGGTACCGCCGACGATCAGGATCCACAGCGGCAGTGCCGACTTCTGTGCCACCTCGCCACCACTCTGCACGATGGAGACCACCGCCGCCAGCGGGCCGATGCCGTTGGCCACGTCGTTGGAGCCGTGGGCGAAGGCCATGGCACAGGCGGTGAAGATCATCATCGGCACGAAGACCTTCTCCACCGTGGCGTGGTGGGCGTCGCGGTCCCCCTCGTCGGCCACCTGCACCTTGTCGATCATCACCTTGCCCACATAGGCCACCACGGCGCCGATGAGGGTGGCGATGACCACGCTCTCTATCGGGCTCAGGTGCAGGTTGAGGTGCTTGAGCCCCTTGAACAGGGTCACCAAGGAGACGATCCAGCCGACCAGGAAGACGTAGTAGGGGCCCCACTTCTTCGCCGCGCGGAAGGGGTGCTCGGCATTTAGGATCAGCTTGCGGATGCTCATCATCAGTAGCAGGGCGAGGATGCCGCCGAGCAGCGGTGAGATGACCCAGCTGGCGACGATGGCGCCGATCTGGTTCCACTGCACCGCCTCCAGGCCGATACCGGCCAGGGCGAAGCCGACCAGGGCGCCGACGATGGTGTGGGTGGTGGAGACCGGCCAGCCGCGCGAGGAGGCGATCATCAGCCAGATGGCCGCCGCCAACAAGGAGGCGAGCATGCCGTAGACCAGTAGCTCGGGGCTGCCGACGATGGCGCCGGGGTCGATGATCCCGTTACGGATGGTCTTGGTCACCGATCCCCCCGCGAGGAAGGCGCCGGCGAACTCGAAGATGGCGGCGATGACGATCGCCTGCTTCACCGTGATGGCCCCGGAGCCGACCGAGGTGCCCATGGCGTTGGCCACGTCGTTGGCACCGATGCCCCAGGTCATGTAGAGGCCGAAAATGACCGCCAGGACGAGGAACACCGTGCCCCATTCGTTAATGATTTCCATAGAGATATCCGCAGTATTGAAATTGAGTTGTCGGGCGCGACAGGGGGTGTCGCGCGGCGCACGAGGGGCGCGTGGACGGGGACGAAGCTAATCGGGGGGGGCGGTGTGGTGGTGGGGAGGCGGACCCGCGCAGACGCAACGGGGGGGCGTTGTTGCCAACGCGCCGGACAGGGAGTGACCCATGTCTCTAATTGCACCGCACATGGGGAGGAGGCCTCCGGTATGACACCTTGATGAATCTTATCTTACACCAAGATGACCGTTGCGCCCCCCTATTTGTGGGGGAGATCGCGCGAAGGCCTGTGCCGCACCACAGCCCAACGAGCGCAACGATCGTCGTTCGCCCCGGGGGCGGATGTGGGCCGCGCAGAGAGTGGCCTAGGGCACAGGCGGAACCGGCGTTGCCACCGGGCACGGCTACACTCTGCCCATATAGCACAGCGAAGGAGTGAGGCGATGGCGGGAACGATCGACCGAGGGCGGCGCCACTGGCTGGCACAGGTACTGCTCAGTGGGGTGTTGGGGCCCGGGGCGCTGGCCCTGGCCGAAGCGGGCAGCACACGTCCGATCCAGAGCGGCGTACGCCGCCTGCATGGCGAGCTGCTGGTGGACGGGGTCGCGGTGGCCGAGGGGGCGCCGATCGCCCCCGGTCAACGGCTGGAGACCGCGGCCGAGGGGCAGGCGGTCGTGGTGGTGGAGCGTGCCGCCTACCTGCTGCGTGGGGCCACGCGCATGCGCCTGCAGGCGGTTCCCGGGGGGCGGCCCAACGTCGAGTTGGAGCAGGGGCGCCTGCTCTCGGTGTTCGAGCCAGGGGCGCGTCAGCTGCGCACCCCCACGGCGCTGGTGGAGGTGCGCGGGACCGGGCTCTACCTCGAGGTGCAGGCGGGGGGGACCTATGTCTGCCTCTGTTACGGCGGGGCACGCCTGGTCGACCCGAATGACCCGCGCCGCAGTGAGACCCTCCAGACGCGCCACCACGAGGCGCCTCGCCTGGTCGGCAGCGCCGACTGGGTCGGGCGTAAGGTGACCGTGGTCAACCACACGGACGCCGAGCTGGAGCTGCTGGAGGGGTTGGTGGGACGCCGCCCACCCTTCGACGACCCGATCCTCTCCAACGGTTACTGAGCCCGGCTCACTCCGGGTCCGGTCGCTGCTCCAGGGCGGCGAGGGCATCGAGTACCTTGCGGTATTCGAACTCATCGAGCAGGGCGCGCAGGGTGGCGGCCAACCCCGGCTCCTGCTCGGCCCAGCCGTCGATGAACTCATTGAGGGCACTGCCGCTGCCGTGTAGCACCAGGCTGCCGAGGGTTGCACGCTGCCCCGCGCTCAGGCGTGTCAGGTCGAGCGGGTGGGCGTGGCCTTGCACCTCGTCGCCAACGCCACTCACCTCGCTGTAGCGCCACTCCAGTGGTAGCTGGCGGGCCAGGGTGTTGAGCAGGATCTCCAGCTCCAGCGGCTTGGGGATGTGGTCGACACACCCCGCCTCGGCGGACTCCTGACGGTCTTCGCTGAAGGCGCGTGCGGAGACCGCCACAACCTTCAGCGTCGGGTGGCGTTTGTGCAGGATGCGCGTGGTGGTGTGGCCATCGAGGTCGGGCATTACCAGGTCCATCAACACCAGGTTCGGCAGTCGCTGCTCGACCTGGGCGATGGCCGCGTTACCGCCATCGGCCTGCTCCACCTCGAAGCCGAGCGGCTCCAGCAACCCCTGGATCACCTGACGGTTGTGTGCCTGGTCATCCACGACCAGCAGGCGCAGCGGGGCGCTCTCAGCGTCGCTGCGCCGATAACCCACGACGCGCTCGTAGTCGTTGTTGCGGTGCCTTTCCACCTGGGCGTCGAGGGTCTTGGCGGGGATCGAGAAGCTGAATTGACTCCCCTCGCCGAGGCGGCTCTCCACGCCGATGTGGCCGCCCATGCGCTCCACCAGGCTCTGGCTGATGGTCAGACCGAGGCCGGTACCTTGGCGTCGATAGGCGTCGTCGCCCACCTGGGCGTAGGGGTTGAAGAGGTGCTGGATGTGTGCCGGGTCGATGCCGATACCGCTATCCTCCACCGCCACATAGAGGCGCTCCTCGTGGTAGTCGACACGCAGTATCACCCCGCCCGCCTCGGTGAACTTGATGGCGTTGGCCAATAGGTTCATCACCACCTGGCGCAGGCGCTTCTCGTCCAGCTCCACACTGAGGGGGGTCCGTTCGAGGCCCACCAGTCTCAGCTCCAGCCCCTTTTCGTGGGCGCGAAAATCGAACTGCTCGTGCACCTGCTCGAAGAGGCCGTGGAGGTCGCAGGGGGCGGGGAAGAGCTCGAAGCGCCCGGCCTCGATCTTGGCCAGATCGAGGATGTCGTTGATCAGCATCAGCAGGTAGTCGCCAGCGCGGCGGATGGCGCGGATCTCGCGCTTCTGCGCCTCGGCGATGCTCGGCTCCTTGAGCAGGATCTGTGCGTAGCCGAGCACCGCGTTGAGCGGCGTGCGCAGCTCGTGACTCATGTTGGCCAGGAAGGCGCTCTTGGCCCGATTGGCCGCCTCTGCGCGGTCGTGGAGGTCGACCATCTCGCGGTAGAGGCGGGCGTTGTGGATCGCCACCGCCGCTGCGCCGGTGAGGGTTTCGAGCAGGTGCACATCGCTCTCGTCGAAGCGGTTCGGTTCGGTGTCGACGCAGACCAGTACGCCGAGCAGCTCGTCGCGATAGAGCAGCGGCAGGGCGAGCATGGAGCGCACCTCGACGCCGGTCCTGGCATCGACCCTCTTGTAGTGGCGGCGGTCCAGGCGGGTGTCGGGTACCAGTACCGTCTGACGGTTGATCGCCGCCCAGCCGGTGATGCCCTGACCGATGCGCAGGCGCTGCCCGCGTACCTGGTCGGCGCCGGTGCCGATGGCGTGATGACAGACCAGCTCTTTCTGGTCGCGTTCGTAGATCCAGGAGGAGTCGGCGCTGATGTGCAGCAACTGCATGGTCTCGTGCAACACCCGGTCGAGCACGCTGTCGAGATCGAGTGTCGAGGCGAAGGAGCGTCCGGCGCGGCTGAGAAAGGCGAGGCTCTTGTTGTGGCGGTGCAGCTCCTCGGCGTTGCGCTCCGCCGTCTCGCGCGCCTCGCTCAGTTCGGTGATGTCCCAGTTGGCGCCGATGATGCGCGTGACCTGCCCCCCCTCGTCACGCTCCACATAGCCCGAGGCGGCCAGATAACGCAGCTGCATCTGCGGGGTGTAGATGCGAAACTCCAGGGTGAAGTCGCGCACCTCGGCGCGCAGGGCCTGACGCACCGCCCCCTCGACCCGTGCCTGGTCGTCCGGGTGGATGCGTGCGTACCAGGCGCTGGGCGTGCCGTCGAAGTCGCTCTCCTGCAGGTGGTAGATGGCGAGCATGCGCTCGTCCCAGAACAGCCGCTGCCCCTCGAATTGCCACTCCCAGATGCCGATACGCGCGGCGTCGGTGGCGATGGCCAGACGCGTGGCCAGGCGCGCCTGCTGCTCCTCGGCCTGGTGCTGGGCGGTGATGTCGCGCAGGCTCAGCACGACGGCCGCCACCGGTCCCCCCTCCTGTTCGCGGAACGGGTAGAGGTTGGCCTCCAGGTAACGCGGGGTATCCAGGTGCTTGACCCAGGTCTTGATGTGCATCTCCTCGCCCGCCAGACAGCGGTCGAAGCGCCCCTTGAGCAGGCGTTGGAACCTCTCCTCGCCGAACACCGAGGCGACCGACTCGCCGATGATCGACTCCTTGCTGCGTCGGTAGGCCTTGGCGTAGGCGTCGTTCACCTGTAGGTAGGTGTAGTGGGTATCGACGAGGGCCATCAGGTCGGGGGTGGTGGAGATCATCTCCTCGTAGCGCCGCAGGCGTCGCTCGCGCTCGCGGCGCTCGCTGATGTCCTGCACGTTGGCCATGCAGTAGCTCTTGTGACGCACCGAGTCGAAGAACAGGGTGGCGTCCACCTGTACCGCGAAGGGCGTGCCATCGCGGCGCTGGTGCATGCTCTCGAAGACCAGGTGTCCCTGGTCGTAGAGCTGGCCCATCACCGTGCCGACCCGCCTCAGCTCCCCCTCGGGGAGCATCATGGCGAAGGGCTGTCCGAGCATCTCTTCCGGGGTGTAGCCGCGTTCGTGCGCCAGGGTCTCGTTGACGTACTCCAGCACGCCACTCTCGGCGTCGCAGACGAGCATGCCCCAGGCGGCGTGGCGGAACAGGTGCACCCAACGCCCCAACTGCTCTTCGTACAGCTTGCGTTCGGTGATGTCGCGCCCGAGCACCACCAGCCCCTGGCGCCCGCCATCCTCGGTATACAGTGGGACCTTGATCACATCGAAGATCCGCTCCCCACCCTCCGCACGGGGGATGCGCTCCTCGCCGCGCTGGCTCGTGTGCGACTCCCAGGCGCGGGCGTCGGAGGCGGCGCAGGCGTGCAAGGCATCGCGATAGAGCGGCGCGGCGTAGTCCGCCAGCTCCGCGTCACGCTTGCCACGGAAGGGGGTGCCGCCCAGATTGAACAGCTGCAGGTTGGCCTCGTTGGCCTCCAGCCAGCGACCCTCGCCATCCTTGAAGCAGATGATGTCCGGGGTGGCGTTGAGTAGGGTGGTGAGTTGCCGCTCACGTTCACGCAACGCCTCCTGCAGTTGTGTGTAGGCGGTGATGTCGGTGCCTACCGAGACGATCAACGCATCGCGCGGTTGGCCCTGTTTGAGCAGCGCGTGGGACCAGGCGAAGCGCCGCAGCGTGCCATCGCGCATGCGCCAGTGGTACTCGCCGCGTACGGGCCCCGATTGCTCGAAGAGGGTGGCGAACTCGGCACGCACCGCCGCCTGCTCCCCCTCGGGGATGAACAGCTCCCACAGTGAGTGGTGCTCGACCTCCAGCGGACGGTAGCCGGTGATACGCGTCGCCGCCGGGTTGAAGCGCACGATGGTGCCCTGCGCATCCACTACGACGATGAGCGCCCCGGCGGTTTCGAGTAGGGTGGTGCTGAAGTCGCGCTCGCCGTGCAGGACCCGACCGAGGTGGCCCAGCTCGGCGGAGCGTCGCTCCAGGGCGCGGGTCAAGGTGTGGCGCCAGAGCAGCGCGAGGCACAGGGTGGCGCCGAGGCCGAGCAACAGCGGCACGACCCAGCCGGGGAGCACCTCGTGCACCCCGGTGGCGGCGCCGTGCCAGCGGCGATAGGCGCTGTAGTAGACGGAGCCCTGCTCCTCACGCCATGCGGCCAGGTAGCGGTCGATGGTCGCGAGTAGATCGGCGTGGCGCCCCTTGGGGACGGCGAAGGTGGCCTTGGTCGGAGAGAAGACGATGGCGCTGCGCTCCACCGCGAAGTTGCCCTCCTCTTGGTAGCCGAAGGTGCTGTTGACCACCCCGGCGTCCACCCGCCCCTCCTCGACCCAACGCAGGGTCTCGGCGTGCGAGAGGGTCTCGACGATCTGCGGCTGGATGCCGAACTCACTGGCCAGGCGGCGGAAGTTTTGCCCATGGATGCCACCGCGCAGCACCGCGACGCGCTTGCCGTCGAGGTCCGGCAGGATGCGCACCGAAGAGCCCCGCGGCAGGTAGACCATGCCCCATTTGACCGCCACCGGCTCCTTGGCGAAGTCGAAGACCTGGTTGCGCTCAGGCGAATAGGAGATCGAGGTGAGCAGGTCGAGATCGCCCCGCTCCAGGCTGGCGTAGAGGTCGGCCCAGTTGCCCGGTACATATGCCAGCTGCCACCCCTCCAGGCGGGCGATCTCTTCGAGCAGGTCGGCGAACATCCCTTGGGCATGCCCCTGGGCATCGACCTGGATCGATGGTGGGTTGTCGTACACCCCCACCTTGAGCGCCTCGGCCCAGAGCGGCTGTAGAGGGAGGCCACTGAGCGCCAGGGCGAGCAGCAGCCGTCGAAGACGGTTGTGGCGTGTCATCAGGCTTGGTCGTCTTATCACTGAAGGGGGGCATGATACGTCAACTGGCGGGTCATCCTCAGCCCCGGGCAACCCCTTTATTTATGGGGTTTTCTCACCCTTGCACCGTTCCAGGTTGGCCAGGATCCAAGCATAGTCGAACTGCTCCACACGCTGCCGGAGGTTGTCCACCAGTGTGGCGGGCTCCCCCTGCAGGGCGTCGAGCGCCGCGTCGATCCGTCGCCGGTTACCGTTCACCAGGGCCTGCTCGAAGCCCTCGCGCCAACGCCGGTCGAGGCGGCACAACCCTGTCTCCAAATGGTCCACTGGACGTGGGTCAATCGGCCCCGGGGGGGCGCTGGGTGGGTGCACCTGTGTCTGCTCCAGTGCCAGTGGTACCCTCAGGCGGAACCGGCTGCCCCCGCCGAGTCGGCTCTCTACCGACAGCGTTCCGTCCATCTTCTGCGCCAGCGCGTGGCTCACCGCCAGGCCGAGGCCGACACCGGTCTGCTTGTAGGGGTCGGCGTCGCTGTGCTGGAAGGGGATGAACAGCTCGTCGAGCCGCTCCGGGGCGATACCGGGGCCGGTGTCGCACACCTCCAGGGTCAGCACCCCGTCGCGATAATCGAGCCCTACACCCACCTCCCCCGTGGCGGTGTAGCGCACCGCGTTACTCAGCAGATTGATGCCGATCTGGCGCAGGCGGCGCTCGTCCGCGCGCAGTGTCACGGGACGCGGTGCCGGGTCGAGCAGGGTCAGGTGCAGGCCCTTCCCCTCGGCCTGGGGCAGGAAGGTCTCGTAGAGGTCGTGCAGGAGGCGTTGCGGGTCGCAGGGGGTGGGGAAGAGGTCGAGGCTCCCCGCCTCCAGACGCGAGAGGTCGAGTACGTCGTTGAGCAGCTGCAGGAGTTGGGTGCCACTGCGCTGGATGGTGGCCACCGGGCGCTGCAGTTCGGTGGGGAGCTGGGCATGTGCGGCGAGGATCTGGGCGAAGCCGAGCACCGCGTTGAGCGGGGTGCGCAGCTCGTGGCTCATGCTGGTGAGGAAGGTGGTCTTGGCCCGGCTGGCCGACTCGGCGCGAAACTTCGCCTCCAGCAGCGCCGCCTCGTAGGCCTTGTGTGCACTGATGTCGCGTGTCACCGCCAGGTGTACGCGCGCCTCTCCGTCGAACAGCGGTACGGCGTGGGTCTCCAGCCAACGCGGTTCACCGGAGAGGCCGGTGACACGAAACTCCAGCTGGGCCGCCATGCCGTCCATCACCTGGTGGTGCATGTGGGCGAACGCCTCACGGTGTTCCGGGGCGATGAAGGGGTAGACCGAGTGGCCGACGACCGCCTCCGCGCTCTTTGCACCGAGCATCGCCGATCCCGCAGGGTTCATCTCCAGGATGGTGGCGTCGGGGGCGAGGATCTTGATGCACTCCGGCTCGGCGGAGATGATGGCGCGCAGGCGCGACTCGCTGCGTTGTAGCGCCAGGTCCGTCGCCTTGCGGGCGCCGATCTCCCGGCGCAGGCGTTGATTCCAGTAGCCGAACAGGCCTAGCAGCAGCAGGCTACCGAAGGCCACTCCGAGGGCCAGACGGTAATCGGTGTGCCCCTGTACGACGTAGTGGTTCCAGCGCAGGTCGATGGTGTTGTGATCGGTGGTACCGAGGCTGGCGATGGCGCGGTCGTAGAGTGCCACTAGTTCGGGCCAATCCTTGCGCACGGCGATGGCCACCTCGTGGGCCCGCTCCAGCTTGCCGATGATGTGGTAGTGGGAGCCGCTCAGCTCGCTGTAGCCCAACGCCTTCTCCAGATTGGTGAGGATGGCGTAGAGCTGGCCGTCGTCGAGCCGCCGAAACAGCGTGGCGTAGTCGTCGGCGACCCACTCGATCTCCGGGTACTGCTTGGGGAGCTGCCGCGCCTTGGCCGTGCCCGAGAGCACGCCCACGCGCATCCCGGCCAGTACCCGGGTGTCGGGGATGAAGGGCTTGTCGCCCTTGGCCAACAGCACCTGGGGTACATCACTGAAGGGGTGGGTGAAGAGAAAGCGCTCCTGACGCTTGGGGGTGGCGACCATACCGACGACCAGGTCGCACTCCCCCGCCTCGGCGAGCCGTTGCACCTGCTCCCAGGGGCCACTGTGCAGCGCCTCCGGGGTGAGGCCCAGGCGGTGCGAGAGGACGCGCAGATAATCGGCGAAGACCCCGGCGTGATGCCCCTCCTGGTCGAAGTCGTAGGGCGGGCGGTCGGTGCTGTAGCAGTAGCGGATGTGTGGATGCTGTGCCACCCAGCTCTGCTCGGCAGGGCTCAAGGGCAGGGGCGTGGCGGCGTGGCCGCCGGCCAGGGGGAGGAGGCAGAGCACGAGCAAGCGCCACGCCTGGTGGCGGGGCGGGCGGCGGGTGGTGGGGCAGGCGCTGGCGACGGGCATAAGTGGGATAGGCGATCCTCGGTGTGTTGGACCCCAGTTGGGGCTGTAAGGATAGTACTACGCCTGTGCCCCGGCCATCGTTAGACACTCCAAGACCCAGGCGAACTCGTACTGGTCGATGCGCTGATGCAGGGTCGCCTTGAGTGCGCTGTGTCCATCCAGTGCGTCGATGAGCTGGACGATCTCCCGGCGGTTACCGTGCATCACCGCCTTGCGCAGCTGCTCGCGCAGCGCCTGCGGCAACTGCGCCAGGGCCTCGACCATCTGTGTCTGGTCGAGTGAGCCGTCGGCCTCCCGTGCCTCTTGGGCCTCGGCGTAGAGCCACTCCAGCGGCAGGTGACGTGCCAGGGTCTCAAGCAGCAGCGTCAGCTTGACTGGCTTATCGAGGTGCGCCACGCAGCCAGCGGCGCGGCTCTCGCGCCGGTCCTCGGCGTAGGCGTTGGCCGAGACCGCCACCACGGGGATGTGCGCCAGTCCCGGGGTGGTGGCCAGACGGCGGGTCGCCTCCAGGCCGCTGCAGACCGGCATCACCAGGTCCATCAGGATCAGGTCCGGGCCCCACTCCTGGGCGCGCTGGAGGCCATCGAGTCCATCCACGGCCTCCGCCAGGGCGAAGCCGAGGGGGGCGAGGAGCGAGACCAGTAGCAGGCGGTTGGCCTGGTTGTCGTCTACCGCCAACAGGCGTAGTGGTGTCTCGACACCGTCCGTGCGCCGGTAGCCGGTGATGCGCAGTCGCGCTTGGGGGGAGTGGCCGTGGCTACTCGCCTGGGTCTGTGGCTGGGGTACCTGGAAGCTGAAGCGGCTCCCCTCGCCGAGGTGGCTCTGGACCTGCAGCGTGCCGCCCATCTGCTCCACCAGCGACTTGCTGATGGCCAGCCCGAGGCCGGTGCCCTGCTGCTTGTAGCGCTCCTCGCCGAACTGCTGGAACGGGGTGAAGAGCTCACTCAGGCGCTCGGCGGAGATGCCGATCCCCGTGTCGCTCACTGCTACATGCAGCTCGCCGTCGAGGTAGGACACCTCGATGCGCACCTCCCCCTGGTCGGTGAACTTTACCGCGTTGCCGAGCAGGTTCATGCAGATCTGGCGCATACGGCGCTCGTCCGCCAGTAGTGCCTCGGGGATTGGTGGGTGGTAGTCGAGATTCAGGTGCAGACCCTTTTGGCTCGCACGCGGCAAAAACACCTCCAACAGACCCTTGAAGAAGGCCCAGGGCTCGTACTCGCTGGGGAACAGCTCGAAGTGGTTGGCCTCGATCTTGGCCAGGTCGAGGATGTCGTTGAGCAGCAGCAGGAGGTAGTCGCCGCTCTTGCGGATGGTCGTGACCGAGCCCTCCAGGGCCGGGTCGAGGCGCGGGTCGTGGGCCAGCACCTGGGCGTAGCCGAGCACGGCGTTGAGCGGGGTGCGCAGCTCGTGGCTCATGTTGGCGAGGAAGGTGGACTTGGCGCGGTTGGCCCCCTCGGCGCGCTCCTTGGCCGCCTCCAGCTCGCTCTGTAGACGCTTGAGTTGGCGGATGTCGTGCATCACCGTGGCGTAGCGCACCACCTGGCCTTGGGCGTCGCGGTGGGCGATGAGGGTCTGGCTCACCGGCACCTCGACCCCGTGATGGGTGAGGATCGCGCTCTCGCCGCTCCAGAAGCCGCGCTCACGCGCCTCGGGCAGGGCGATCTCGCGCAGTTGACGCCGTGCCCAGGGGGGGTGGATCACCGAGGCGTCTTCCGCCCCCGGGTGCAGGTCGGCGGCATGGTCGAGCGGGTTCGGCAGGGCGCCGAAGCCGAGCATGGTGCGTGCGCCCGGGTTGATGTAAATAGGGCGAAACTGGGCGTCGGAGATACCGACAAAGTCGGGGGTGGCGTCGAGGATCGAGGCGAGCTGGCGGATGCGCTCCTGGGCCTGCACCTGGGGGGTCTCGTCGATCACGTAGCCGTTCACGCCGGTGGCTTCGCCCAGGTCGTTGCGGGTGATCACCGAGAGGTCGTAGATGCTGCGGTAGTCACCGTTGCGATGGCGCAGGCGGTAGTGCTGTTCAAAGCTCTGACACAGGGGGTCGCCGATGTAGTGGCCCACCTCGTTGGCGACCCGTGGCAGGTCCTCCGGGTGGACCAACGCGGCGAAGTTGGGCTCACCCTGCATCAGTTGCTCGGCGCTGTAGCCGAGCAGGGCGTGGACGTTGGCCGAGGCGTAACGCACCGGCCAGTGGGTGTCGAGCGCCCACTTGAAGACCACGGTGGGGCCGGCGATGAACAGCCCGCGCTCCTCTTCGAGGGCGCGTTTGGCCAGAAACAGGTCGGTCTGGTCGTGGGCGGTAGCGATGAAGAGTTGGCGTCCGTCGAGTATCAGGGTGCGCAGCTGATGCTCCATACGCCGCAGCTCCCCCCCCTTGGTACGCCACTGGGTGGTGTAGCGCTCCTGGCCGAGGCGGCGCACGCGCTCCAGGCGTTGCTGGACATGGCGCTCGTTCTCGTACACGTCGAAGTAGTCCACCGGCAGCTGTTTGAGCTCCTCCAGGGTGTAGCCGAGGATGTCGCACAGCGCCTGGTTGCCATCGATGATGTAGGGGGTGTCGAGGGAGAGCAGGTAGACGGCCTCGCCCACCTGGTCGAAGATGGCGCGCAGGCGCTGCTCGGCGGAGAGGCGCCCGCGCACCTCGTGGCGCAGGCGGCGTACCCAGTAGGTCATCAGGGCGAGCAGCAGGGCGGCCACCCCGGCCACGCTGGCGACCCACTCCCAGTAGACATAGACATCCTGCGAGACGTAGAGCCAGCGCTGCTCGATGCGGCTGCGCTCGTCCTGCCCCAGGTTGTGCAGGTAGCGGTCGAACATCTGCACGAAGGGGGTCCACTCCTCGGTGGCGGCGAGGGCCAGGCGGTTGTAGCCGTACTCGGGGAGATCCACCGCCTTGATGTTGTGGTAGCCGCTCTGCTGCACGATGTAGCTACCGGCGGCGAGGTTGCCGAGGTAGGCGTCGGCCTTGCCGAAGGCGACCATGGCGAGCGCATCCTGGGTGCTGTCGGCGTTAAGCACCTGGATCTCGGGGTGGTCGCGGGCGACCCAGTGGTTGGTCATGAAGCCCCGCTCCAGCGCCAGGGTGTGGCCGTGCAGCCCGTCCAGACCGCTGCTGAGCACCGTCTGAGTATTGATGAAGAGGCTGAAGGGGTAGTCGACGAAGGGCTTGCTGTAGACCAGTCTGAGCGTCGGGTCGGCATAGGGGGTGGCGAGCAGCACCAGATCGAGGCCGCGGTGTTCGGCGAGGCGGGCGAGGATCGCCTGCTTGTCACCGGTGAGGTGGATGAAGACCGGGGTGATGCCGAGGCGCGCGCAGACGAGGCGTACATAGTCCACCGCCATCCCCTGCGCCTCGCCCTGCTGCACCATCTCGAACGGCGGGCGCGAGCCGACGCGGATGCGCACCACCGGGTGGTCGGCGATCCAGGCGCGCTCGTCGTTGCTCAGCTCGAAGGGTTCGCCCCAGCTCGGCGTGGCGACACCGGCCAACAACAGCCAGGCCAGTAGGCCGAGCAGTGTGAGGGGGCGGTGGCGCGCGGACATGAGGGGGTACCGAGGGTGGGTGGACGCTGTGGCCCGGTGGGCGTCGAGGGGGGCGAGCGGGGTCGAGGGCCCCGCCCGGGTCTCTAGCTAGGATACTGCCAGATCTCGTACAGCGAAAGCGTTCGTCTGTGTATTTCCAATAAAATCAGCAAGATAAGTGTATTTACCTAAGTTCGCCGAAGTGTTGGGTGCGCCCCGAGAAGAGCAGGCCCTGCCACAACCCGGTGAGGCGGCGGGCGTCTTCGGCGGCCTGATGGTCGGCGGCCACGCAGGCCACCGGGTGGCGCAGGTCGGGGTCCGCCAGCGGGCGGAAGCAGCTCACCTGGTCCGGGGCGCGGATCGGCTGCACCGTGAGGTGCTCGCCCACCGCCCAGCCGAGCAGACCGGCGTGGTAGTAGTCGGCGCCGTAGGGGCCCTGGTCGTCGTGTAGCAGGGATTTGCCGCTGAACCAGGGGGCGGGTGGTTGGCCGAGTAGCTCCAGCACGGTGGGGGCGATGTCGCGCTGGGTGGCGATACGCTCCGCCACCCGCGGGGTCACCCCAGGGCCGACGATGGCCAGCGGGATACGGTGGCGCTGATAGCCCCCGGGCGGGGCGCTGCCGCAGTGGTCGGCGACCAGTACGAAGAGGGTATTGTGCAGCGCCGGGTCGGTGCGCACGGCGCGGATGAAGTCGCCGAGTGCGGCGTCGGCGAAGTGGATGGTGTTGACCGCGGGTGGCTCCACCCCGGGAAAGCCGGGGGCCACACCGGGCGGCAGCAGGCTGTCGTGGGTGGTGTTGGTGTTGATCCCCACCAGGAAGGGGCGTGGCAGTTGGCGCATCTGGTCGAGGGCCATGCGGTAGAGGTCCGGGTCGTGCAGGCCCCAGCTGTTCTGCGCCAGTTGCGGGTCGGCCAGGTCCCCCTTGCCGAAGTTGCGCTCGAAACCGAGCAGGTTGGCGAAGGCGCCGGTGCCGCTGGTGTTGACCAGGGTGCCCTGGAAGAAGGCGCTGCTGTAGCCCTGCTCGCGCAGCAGGTGTGGCAGACAGCGGTAGGGGTAGTTCTGCAACTGGGTCTGCGCCACGGTGCCGCCGAGCGGGTTTTGTGCAGAGCAGAGGGTGGCGAACATCCCCTCGGTGGTGCGGTTGCCCCCGGCCAGTACCGCGCGGGCGCTGAGCCCCTCGGCACGTAGGGCGTCGAACTGTGGGGTGGTGTCGAGCGGGTAGTCGTAGCTGCCGGTGTAGACCCCGCTCCAGCTCTCCAGCAGGACGATCACCAGGTTGGGCGGTTCGGCGTTGGGTACGACGGCGGTGCTCGACGCCGGGTAGAGGGCGGCGATCCGGGCGCGTACCGCCGGGGTCGGCTCGGTGGTCAACAGCGGCTTCACCGAGTAGGGGGTGACGGAGGAGAAGAGGGCGTTGTAGGCGCCATTGAGGGTCAGGGTTGCCTTGCGACTGTCGCCGATCTGTTGGGCGTGCAGCGGCTCCAGCGGCACCGACTGCAGGCCACCGCGCAGCAGCAGCGCGCTCACCAGCAGCACCGGCAGCAGTGACAGCTCCAGCCCCCAGCCGGCGCGCGCCAGGGCGAGGCGGCGCCCCAGGCGCACGTAGAGGGTGACGAGGGCGGCCATCAGCCCCAACTGCGTCAGGGTCATCCACGGGAAGCTCTGCAGCGCGGTGAGCGCCAGCTCGCCGCCGGAGCCGAGGGTGTCGCGCAGCTCGTAGCCGAGGTGGCGCCCCGCCTCGTGGAAGTAGAGCATGTCGCCGCCACTGAGCCCTACCAGGGAGGCCAGGGCGAGGCCGCCGCCAAGGGCGAAGGCGCGTGTGGGTGGCTGGCGCAGCAGGCGGATCAGCAGCCAGACCAGGGCCCAGGCGAGCAGCGTCAGTAAGGCGGCCACGGCGAGGTCGAAGCGCACACCCCAGGCGAGGGTGGCGAGCAGTTCGCCCACCCCGAGCCCCCGGCGCAGGGGGGCGTGATAGAGGGCGAAGAGCAGCTTCTCGCCCAGCGCGGTGAGCAGCAGGGCACCGAACAGCAGCAGGTAGTGGCCGAGTAGCCTCATGGGTGGGCCCTCTGCTGCATGAAGCGCTGCAACTGGGTGAGCACCGCGTCGGGGCTGATACGGGCCATGGTCCCCTCGTCGCGCACCCGCTGGCCCCAGGGCAGGGCATCGGGGTGTTTGCCGAACTTGGCCTGCACCGCCTCGGGGTAGCGGTTGACCACCCAATCGGCGCTCAGGTAGGGGCGCGCGCGGTCGGGATTGGTGGCGGCGTAGAGGCCGATCACCGGCAGCCCCACGGCGGTGGCCAGGTGCGCCGGACCGGAGTCGGGGGCGATGAGCAGGGTGGCGCGTTCGAGCAGGGCGAGCAGTTGTTTGAGGCTGGTGCGGCCGATGAGGTCGAGCGGCGGATGCGCGCAGCGCTGCAGGATCTGCTCGGCATAGGCGCGCTCGATACGGCTCGGCCCGCCGCTGAGTACCACGCGCATGGCGTAGCGCTCGGCGGCGAAGTCGGCCACCTTGGCGTAGCCCTCGGCGCTCCAGTTGCGATAGGCCATGCTGGAGCAGGGGCTGATGACCAGCACCGGCGCACCCTCGGGGAGGGTCTGCGCGGCCCAGGCGCGGTCGCGCGCGGGGATGGGGATATCCCACGCCACGACCGGCTTGCGGATGCCGAGCGCGGCAGGGAAGCCGAGCAGGCTGTCGAGCACGTGCTGGCGGGGGTGGTAGTGGATGCGTGCGTTGGTGAAGAGCCACTGCAGGTCTTTGGCCCGTTCCCGGTCGAAGCCGAGCTTGATCGGCGCCTCGACCAGCAGGCTGATGAGGCTCGCGCGCAGCGACATCTGCATGTGCAGTAGTAGGTCGAAGCGCCGTCCGCGTAGCTGTTCGCGCAGGGCCGCGTAGGCGCGCCACCCCAGCGCCTTGTCGAAGATGATAAAGTCGACCCCGGGAATATCCCCCACCAGGGCGTGCTCGGTCTTACCGATGATCCAGCTGATGCGCGTGTCGGGCCAGGCCGCCTGCAGCGTGCGCAGGGTCGGCAGGGTGTGGCTGATGTCGCCGATGGCCGAGAGGCGCAACAGACAGAGCGAATCGGGGGGGAAGTGGAGTGGCAGATTGATCACTGGGGGTAGGGTGGAGATCCACACGCAGGTAATCGAGGGGGGCTACATCCTATACGATGCCACCGCCCCTGACCATGTGACTGCCGACAGCTTCACGTTGGCGCACTGGCGCGCCCAAGGGGGGCTGCTCGCAGGGAGTGACGAGGGGCGAGCAGCGGCCTGGTTTCTGCGTGGTCCCTCGGGGCAGGAGTATGTCTGGCGCCACTATCGGCGTGGCGGCCTGCCGGGTCGGCTGATCGCCGACCGCTACCTCTACTTGGGCCTGACTAGGAGCCGCCCCTGGCGAGAGTTCCTGCTCACCGCTCGCCTCTGGCAGGCGGGGCTGCCGGTGCCACGCCCGCACGCCGCGCGCCTGCTGCGCCAGGGCTTGAGCTATCGCGCCGACCTCATCACCCAGCGCCTCCCCGCGCGCCCCCTGAGCGCCCTGCTCAGTGAGGGGCCGCTGGCCGCGGCGGGGTGGGCGGCGGTGGGGGCGATGCTCGCGCGCACCCAGCGTCACGGCCTGTTTCACGCCGATCTCAACGCCCACAACATCTTGCTCGATGGGACTGGGCAGCCCCATCTCATCGACCTGGACCGGGGCGAGCTGCGCACCCCCGGCCCTTGGCGCGCGGCCAACCTGGCCCGCCTGCACCGCTCCCTCGACAAGTTGCACCGGCAGCGCCCCGGCTTCGCCTTCGACGCGCACGTCTGGGGGCAGCTGCTTACCGCCTACAACCGCCACATAGAGGAGGCATCGGCATGAGTTTCTCCCTCGACCCCCGCCTGGAGGCAGATACCCACCCCCTGGGCAAGCTCGACGGTATGCACCTGCGGCTGATGGACAACGCCCTGGTCACCTGGCTCATCCTGGTCCCCGAGACCAGCGAGAGCGAGATCTACCGCCTGCCCGTCGCCCATCAGTTGCGCCTGTGGGCGGCGGTGGACCAGTTGGGACGCTACCTCGCTGTGCACCACCCGTGCGACAAGCTCAACGTCGCCGCCATCGGCAACGTGGTAGCGCAGCTGCATGTGCACGTCATCGCCCGGCGCAACGACGACTACGCCTGGCCAGGGGTGGTTTGGGGTCGCCCCGAGCGTGCGGCCTACCCGCCCGAAGAGGTGGGGCGCCTGGCCCAGGCCCTGGCCGCCACGCTCGGCCCGGGGTTCGAGATCGAGCGCCACTGGGTGGAGTGACCCGCGTGCGGGACGGGGTGCCGCACGTCCGGTGCGGCGCACAGGCCGCCTGTGCCTTAGTGTTCGAGTATCCCCTCGCGCCGATAGCGCGCCAACATCGTCTCGTTCCCCTCCACCCCGCCGCAGTGCAGGTAGATGAGCGGTTGGGGCAGGGTGGCGCCGTGCGCGAGCAGGGCGGTGAGGGCGATGGGGTCGTAGAGCAGGTCGAAGGTGACGCCGGTGGCGGCGCAGGCGTCGCGCCACACCGCCAGTGATGCCGCGCGCGGTCGACCGAACGGGGCCGGTTTGGCCGCGTCGAGGATGTGCGGAAAAGGGCCCTCGGGGGCGAGGGCGTGCCACTGTCGGCGCAGGTAATCGGCAGTGCCCACACAGGGGAGGGTGTAGACCGGCCAGGCCAGGTGGCGTTGCAGATAGAGTGCCGTAGCGCCGGTGCCCGAGGGGAGCAGGAGGCTGGCTTGTCGCTCGCCGAACGCCGCCAGTTGTGCCTGTAGCTCGTGTGCCAACTGCGCCAATCCGACCTCGGCCTCGGCCATCGCCGCCCCCTGGGGGACGAGACGCGCGCCCATCCGTTCGGCGGCCTGTTGCGCACTGCGTTGCGGTGTCGGGCCCTCGACCAACTGCATGCCGAGCGCCAACGCCTCGGCCAAGTTGCCGTTGGGCTGGGCACGCAGCCAGCGGGGTAGGGGACGGGTGTGGTAGTGCAGCACCAGGGCGTGGTGTCGGGCCAGGCGCGCCAGGGCGAGCATGGCGTTGGACTGTGCCCCACCATGGGAGACGAGTGCGGGGCACCCCGCCAGGCTGGGCACCAGCCCGGCCAGTTTGCGCCCCTTGTTGCCCGGATAGGGGGCGCTCAGGTCGTCGCGCTTGAGCAGAAAGCGCAGACCACGCCAGGTCACCCACTGCAGGGGGGAGGCGGCGGGTGGTTCGAGCGGTGGGGTGGATGGCGTTAGTAAGGTCACGCTCGTCGTTGCGCGGTGCACCGCGTTTGGCAGGAGTCGGGTGCGCACGGGCATCGGCCGTCCGCGTGTCGGATCGGCGAGTGCGGATCGGCGAGGGCCATACAACCGCACGTGAATGACGCCTCAAGGCGCAATCGCGTCGCCGGGCGTGGTCTGGCTATGCCTATGCATCGCCTCCCGGCGGACCCCGCGGCGAGACTGCGCGCCCGTGTGCCGCTGCCCTGGACCCGCACCAGGCGCTGCTCGATGCAGTGCGCGCGCGGCGCCCGGGCGAGGGTTGACACGGGTAGGCTCAGCGCACTGCGTCGAGCAGACAGGGGCCGTCGGCGGCCGGGTGTTGGCAGATGCGTCCGGCCTGCGTCGGGGCGATGCCCGCCGCGCCCGCCTCGGCCAACGCCTCGACCACCCGCTCGCGCAGGTCCGGTGCGACGGCCTCGGGTGCCACACGCAGCCCCAGGTTGAGCATGCGGTAGCCGTCTTGGTCGCCGCTCTCGTCGAGTAGGAAGCCGTTGGTCACGGCGAGCAGGCTCTCATCGGGGCGGATCGGGCGCGGACCGTCGGCGGTGAGCAGGCTGAGGTCGCTCACCGTGCCCTGTTCGGTGTCGTGGCGGAAGGCGAAGCCACTGATCTGTAGCCAGCGTCCCTCACCGGGCCAGCGACTGACGGCCTGCTCGACCACCCGTTGCAGGGTGGCGCCGTCGAGGCGCACCAGGTAGAGCGGCGCCGGATAGGCGAATAGCTCCAGCAGGTGACGTCGGGTGATGGGGCCGGGGGGGAGGTCCTGATTCAGGCGCAGGCTGCCGGCGTTGATGAAGGCGATCTGCGCCCCCTGGGCGGCGAAGGTGGTGCGCGCCACGTCCATCAGCCAGTCGCCCAGGTTGGTCTCTTGGCGGCGGATCAGCAGCTCCTCGGCCACCAGGGGTGTGTGTGTCTGGCCGAGCACCTGGTCCAGGCACCCCGCGGTGCGCCCCTCCTGGTCGCACTCCAACTGCTGGAAGTAGCCGAGCCAGTGGTCGACCCGCGCGGCGAGGAGCGGGTCCGGGGGCACGCTGGCGTCTAGGTCGTGATAGCTGGCGCGGACCGTCGGCCCCTCGGCCCCCAGTTCGACCTCCGCCACCAGGGCGCTGCGGGCGTCCGCATCGGCCTTGAAGATGGGGCGCCGGCCCACCCACGCCTCGTGGCGCTCGTGCTCGTGGCCACCGAGGATCAGGTCGGGGCCCTGTTCGCCGAGTGCCTCCAGCAGTGCACGGTCCTGCGCCAGGGTGAGGTGGGTGAGGGCGATGACCAGCTCGGCCCCTTGCGCGCGCAGGGTGGCGATGGTTGCGCGCGCCGCCCCCTCGGGGGGACGGATGGCCTGCACATAGGCGGGCAGGCGGCTGTCGATGGTGAGCCCGAAGAGGCCGATGCGCAGGCCGCCGCGCTCGATCAGGGTGTAGGGCAGCAGGTGGGGGCCGTCTACGAGTGGCTGGCCATCCGCGCCCCGGGCGAAGTCGACGTTGCTGGAGAGCCAGGTGAACTGCGACGCGTGCAGGCGCGCGCGCAGCTTGGCCGCGTCCTTCAGCGCGGCTTTGTCGAACTCGTGGTTGCCGAAGGTGACGAAGAGGTTGGGGTCGAAACCCTCCGGGTCTCCGTCGAGACGGTTGAGGATGTCGATCATCTGCTCGCCGTCGAGGCGGCGGCTGAGCAGCGAGGGGTAGAGCAGGTCACCGGCGTGCAGCAGCAGTAGCTCGGGGCCCTCGGCCTCCAGCTCGCGGCGCAGGCTGCGTACGCGGGCGAGACCGCCCAGCGTACCGTTGTCGAGCCCCTCGATGCGGTAGACATCGTTGATCAGCATGAGGCGGAGGTGCCGTGGGTTGGGGGTCGCTGCGGGGCGTGCCGCGCTGTTGGGTGCGGCAGGGGCTGCGATGGGGGGCTGCGGGGTGTCGGCGCTCTGACCACAGGCGGCGAGGCCGAGGGCAAGGGTCAGGCTGGCGAAGAGACGGATGGTCACTGGCTCCTCCTTGAGGGGTGGGGGCGGCTCAACGACCGCGCGCGGGCTTGGGCGCTACTGTAGCGAGAAATGCCTCCAGCGTCCGCCCCGCCTCGGCCTCGAACCCCTCACCGCTCTCCACTAAGTGGGCGATGCGGTCGAGGCGAAAGTGGCGGAAGTCGTCGCGTAATTCGCACCAGGCGACCAGGGTCCAGAGCTGGCCCCAGTAGGCCACCCCGAGGGGGCGCACGGCGCGTTGCGAGGCGGTACCGTCGGCGCGGGTGTAGTGGAAGCACACCTTGCGCCGTGCGGTGATCGCCGCGCGCAACTGGCCGAGGGTGGTCGCGACCGGCGCATCGAGACCACCGGGGGGCACCAGCAGGTGGGCGTCGTGCTGCGGGCGCAGGCGTTCGGGCAGCACCGCCTCGATCTTCTCCACCGCACGCGCGGCGGCATCCGCCAGCGCCGGGTCGGCCCAGGTGGCGACCATGCGCGTGCCCAGGTGCATCGCCTCCAGCTCCTCGGGCTCGAACATCAGCGTCGGCAGGCGGCTGCCGAGGGCCAGGCGGTAGCCGTTGCCGGGCTCGGCGATGAGCGGCACCTCGGCCAGCGAGAGGTCCTGCATGTCGCGGTAGATGGTCCGCGCGGAGACCTCCAACCGAGCGGCCAGCTCACGCGCGGTGACCGTGCGCTGGCTGCTGAGCGCCTGGACGATGCGAAACAGTCGGTCGGCGCGGCGCATCAGCGCTTTTGTCGGCGTGCCGCGCCGAGGGCCAGTTCGACCCAGGCGCGCAGGGCATCGGGCTCTTCGAGCACCTCGGCCGGGGGGGACCAGTAGTCCATCTGCGCCGTCTTGCCGTCGCGTTGGTAACGAAACGGTTCGGCCCCGGCACTGCTGTAGGTGGCGCGGTGCGCGTCATCGGCCTTCAGATAGAGGGTATCGTCGACCAAGATGGCGAAGAACCAGCCATCGGCGTAGAGCCCGATGCCGCCGAACATGCGCCGGTGGCTCAGGGCCGGGAGCCAGGCGAGCTGCTCCTTGATGTACTCCAGATAGTCCGGGCTGACGGGCATGCGGCGCCTCCTCTGTTTTTGTCTATTCTGCCAAAGCCCTACTGACAGCAGGTTGTCAGTAGGGGCTGGCTAGACTCTCGCTCACCTTGTACCGCGCCGCAATGGCCAAACCGTGAAAACAGGAGCTAGAGATGCAGACCAGTCTGACCCCCAACCTGATGTGTGACGATGTCAATACCGCCGTGGCCTTCTATCGCGACACCCTCGGCTTTCAGTTTCTCGCCGGTATGCCTTGGGAGGGGCCGATGATCAGCGCGGACCCCGACTCGACCGCGTTGCAGTGGGCGATGCTCATGCGTGACGGGGCCAAACTGATGTTTCAGGCGCGCGCCTCGCTGGCGCAGGAGCTGCCCGTGTTCGCCGATCAACCGCTGCAGGCGAGCGCTACCTTCTATCTGGAGATGGAGCTGGCGCAGTGGCAGGCGCTGGTGGCCGAGGTGAGTGGTGTCGTGGAGGTGGTGCTACCCGAGCGCACCACCTTCTACGGGATGTGCGAGCTGTGGCTACGCGACTGCAACGGCTACGTGGTGGTGATCGCTGCGCCAGTGGCGCTGGCGTGAGTCTGCAGGGGCGCACGCCCTCTCTCGCGCCCGGTACCGTCGAGCAGCGGGGGGCCGATGCGAGACGCTACTGGATCGGGGTCGCCTCCAAGGAGCACGTCGCCCTGGGCGTCGCGGGCGGATTCTGCCAGCTCTGCCACGGCAAGGCGCAGCCCCTGCGCCGTATGTCAGTGGGGGACTGGATCATCTACTACTCACCCAAGGTGGTGTTCGGAGAGCCCACCCCGTGTCAGGCCTTTACCGCCATCGGTGAGGTGGTCGGCAGCGAGGTCTATCCGATCGAGATGTTCCCCGGCTTTGTCCCATACCGTCGCGACATCCGCTTTCTATCGGCCAGCGAGACGCCCATTCGCCCGCTGCTCGAACACCTCTCCTTCATCGCCGACAAGAGGCGCTGGGGCTACGCCTTTCGTTTCGGCCATCTGCCGATCCCCAAGGCGGACTTCGAGCGGATCGCCAAGGCGATGCTGGGGTCGCCCCCGGTGGCGCATAGCGCGGGGTAGTCGGTGTCGGGGTGTCGCATCCCGACGCCTCACTACCGCTTTATTGTGCCCCTTTACCCGCGTATCGGCGCCATGGCCGCACGGTGCTCGGCTTGCCGCAGCGCGCGCCGACGGCGCAGCCCCAGAAATCCCAGCATCCCGGTGAACAGCACGGCGGCCCCTGTATCCGGTTCCGGTACCATCTCGTAGTAGATGGCGCCGGTGAAATTGCGCGGCGAAACGGTCCCGCCGAAGGGGTAGGTACTGCCCGCACCCTCGTAGATGACCAGGTCCGAGTTGTTCGCCAATACGAGGCCTACCGCCGTGCCGTCGGTGTAGCTTATACCCTCGAGCGCATCGGTCACGGTTAAATAGATGGCGTAGGTACTGTAAGCCGACAGTGTGAAGTCCTGCGTATCGATAAATCCGAGGGTCGAAAGACCGTTCCCGGCCGTGGTGGTGGAGCTCATCAGGGTCCAAGCGCTGGAGGTGGTGCCACTCCCGACCCAGGTACCACTTTTCAGATAGAGCTCGTAGACGGTCGCATTGGTCGTAGAGGTGAAGATGTCGAAACCGGTGATGCGCAGGTCGTTCGCGCCCACCATCAGGTCGAACATGACCCCGCGGTTGCCGTTGTTAGGCGACAAGGGCGTGGTGAGTGAGGCGGCAAAAAGGGGTGACGAGGCCAGGGACAGGCCCAGCAAGAGCGCCAGTCTGCAAAGGGAGTGATTGCGCATAACGAATTCCTAAAAGTTCTCACGCCGTTGCCCACCGGCTGAACAATGCGTGTTCAGGCATCCGAGGGGCTTATGGAGGGCGGGAGAATAGCAGTCAGCGTTTATGCAGGCCTATAGAACAGATGTTGTAGGCGAGAGAGGGAGCGCACGTGTGCGCCCTACGCATCGTCTGGCCCTTGCGCTGCTGTGCACGCCGTCGGCGCAGGCCGAAAAATCCCAGCATCCCGGTGAGTAGCACGGCGCTACCTGCCTCCGGTTCCGGTACCACGTCGTAGTAGATGGTGCCGGTGAAGTCGCGCGGCGCATAGGTCGTTGAGAAGGCGTACGCCTTGCCCGCACCCTCGTAGATGGTCAGGTCCGAGTTGCCCGCCAAGAGGCTGCCTGTCGCCGTCCCGCTGGTGTAGCGGATGGACTCGAAGATAGAGACCGTGGTGAGATAGAGCGCAAAAGTGCTGTTCGCCGCCAGCGTGAAGTCAGCTGTATCGAGGAACACGAGGGTACTAGCACCGCCCCCTGTCAGGTTGGTGGAGCCAACCAGCGTCCAATCGGCGGGTGTGGTATCACTTCCGACCCAGGTACCACTCTTCATATAGAGCTCTACGTCGAAGGTATTGGTCGTCTGTGTGAAGATGTCGAAACCCGTGATGCGCAGGTTGCTCGTGCCTACCGTGAGGTCGAACATGACCCCTTGTTGGTTATTGTTGGTCGACAGGCTGGTCGTGAGTGTGGCCGCCGAGGGGGCCGAGGTGGTCAGGCAGAGGGCGTGCAGGAGTGCCAGCCTGCAATACAGAGGGTTTCTCATCACGCATACCTATCTAGACGGCATGGAGAGCCGCGGGTGATCGATTGTGGGGCTCGGCGTCCAATGCCAGGCGAGGTTTGTGTCGCGGCGGGACTATAGCTGGCGGGTTCTGTGTTTAGCTATATGACATTCAGGTGAGGTCCAATCTCCCTGCTCGGCGCCTCTGCCTGTAGACCGTTCGCAGGAGATACCGGCTGATTGACTCGATGGGGGCGTTTGAAAAAAAAACGGCGCACCGGTCAGTGCGCCGTCATGGGCGGCAGGGAAGCGCGCTGCGCTCAGTCGACCAGCAGCGCCTTCATGCGCGCGACGATCCCCTCGAACGGCAGGTCTTCGTTGGCCTCGGCACTACGCAGGCGATACTCCACCGTGCCCTTGTCCAGCCCGCGCTCGGAGAGCACCAGGCGGTGGGGGATACCGATCAGCTCGCAGTCGGCGAACATGGCGCCGGGGCGCTCGTTGCGGTCGTCGAACAGCACCTCGATACCGGCGGCCTGGAGGTCGGCGTAGAGCAGGGTGGCGACGTCGCGCAGGCGCTCGGACTTGTGCAGGCCGATGGGGATCAGCGCGAGCTGGAAGGGGGCGATGTTGGTCGGCCAGATGATGCCGCGCTCGTCGTGGTTCTGCTCGATGGCGGAGGCGACCACGCGCGAGACGCCGATGCCGTAGCAGCCCATGGTCATCACCACCGCCTTGCCCTGCTCGTCGAGCACGCTGGCCTTCATCGCCTTGGAGTATTTGTCGCCGAGCTGGAAGATGTGGCCTACCTCGATGCCGCGCTTGATCGACAGGGTACCCTGGCCGTCCGGGCTCGGGTCGCCCTCGACCACGTTGCGCAGGTCTGCGGTCGTGGGCTCCGGCAGGTCGCGGCCCCAGTTGACGCCGGTGAGGTGTTTGCCGTCCTCGTTGGCACCGCAGACGAAGTCGGCGGCCACGGCGGCGCTGCGGTCGACCAGCATGGGGATGCCGAGCTGCACCGGGCCGATGGAGCCGATGCCGCAACCCACTGCCGCGCGCACCTCTTCTTCGCTGGCCAGGGTGACCGGGGCGAAGACGCCTGGCAGCTTGCCCGCCTTGATCTCGTTGAGCACATGGTCACCGCGCAGCACCAGGGCGATGACCCCCTCCAGCTCGCCGTTCTCGTCGCAGCCGTGGACGATGAGGGTCTTCAGGGTCTGCTCGGCGGGCACCTTGAGGAAGGCGCTCACCTCGTCGATGCTGTGCTGGTTGGGTGTCTCGACCACGGCCATCTCGGCGCTGGCGGCGGGACGCGGGCCGGGGGCGATGGCCTCGGCCATCTCCACGTTGGCGGCGTAGTCGGAGCTGTCGGAGAAGGCGATGGCGTCCTCGCCGGAGTCGGCCAGCACGTGGAACTCGTGCGAGCCGCTGCCGCCGATGGCGCCGGTGTCGGCCAGCACCGGGCGGTATTCGAGGCCCAGGCGGTCGAAGATGCGACAGTAGGTGGCGTGCATCACCGCGTAGGTCTGCTCCAGCGAGGCGTGGTCGAGGTGGAAGGAGTAGGCGTCCTTCATCAGGAACTCACGCGCGCGCATGACGCCGAAGCGCGGGCGGCGCTCATCGCGGAACTTGGTCTGGATCTGGTAGAAGTTGGCCGGCAGCTGTTTGTAGGAGCGCAGCTCATTGCGGCACAGGTCGGTGATGATCTCTTCGTGCGTAGGGCCGAAGCAGAACTCGCGGTTGTGGCGGTCGTTGAGGCGCAGCATCTCTGGGCCCATGGCGTCCCAGCGGCCCGACTCCTGCCACAGCTCGGCGGGCTGCACGGCGGGCATCAGCACCTCTTGCGCCCCGGCGCGGTTCATCTCCTCGCGCACGATCGCCTCCACCTTGCGCAGCACGCGCAGCCCCATCGGCATCCAGGTGTAGAGCCCGGCGGCGAGCTTGCGGATCATGCCCGCGCGCAGCATCAGCTGGTGGGAGATCACCTCGGCGTCGGCGGGGGTCTCCTTGAGGGTGGCGATGAGGTATTGGCTGGTGCGCATGGGGGCGATGTCCTGTCTGCATGGGTGGGGCGATAAGGGCCGCCATTCTAGCCTATGGGGGCGGGTTTGCCACGGTGGCGTTGGGCGCGCCTCAGTCGTCGTGCGGCGCGGGGAGGCCGTCGATACTGACGCGGTTGTTATTGCGCCGGTAGGTGCTGAGCCCCTCCTCGCCCTTGCGTGTGGCCCAGTCGGTGAGGTCGCTGCGCTCGCCCTGGAACTCCATCAGCGGCACGCCGTAGCCGCAGGAGGTCTGCACCCGCTCCACCGCCACGCGGACGATCTGGCGGGCCGTGCCCAGGCCCTCGGGGAAGTGCGCGCGTAGGGGGGCGAAGTCGGGGTGGCTCGGCAGGCACACCGCACCACGCCCGAACAGGCGCAGGATGCGTGGTGGTCCACTGAAGGCGCAGAACATCAGGGTGATACGGCCGTTCTCGGTCAGGTGGGCGGCACTCTCGTTGCCGCTGCCGGTGAGGTCGAAGTAGGCCACGGTGTGGGGGTCGAGGACGCGGAAGGTGTCGAGCCCACGGGGCGAGAGGTTGATATGCCCCTCGCCCGAGAGCGGCGCCGTGGCGTTGAAAAAGAGGGGCTGGTCGGCGATCCAGGCGGATAGCTCGGGGGTGATCTCTGGATGGACTTTCATGGAGGCCTCAGTGGCGGCGGGCAAGGGTCGTGGCATGGCAGGTTAGCGCCGGTGCGATCGGACTGGCAAGCGGCCTCGGTGCGGGTCGAGGGGCGGCGGCCGACCGCCCCGAGGCCGACGTGCAGCGGCGCGACGAGTCGACCGATGCGACTCCCCTTCCCGCACGGCGCTACCTAAGGTACGACCGTCGGCCCTAGGCACCGTCCTCACTATGCCCATACACCCTGCAGGGTTGCGACGCAGCGGAGACACTGAGGCAATGGTTTTGGGATATCTGGACAATGCTAAACGGTGTCGGATCAGGTCTACTAATCCATTGGTCTGTGTCCTACCAGGTGAAAACCCTATGCCAAGCGCGAAATCCCTCTTCTCTCTACTCAGTTTGACGTGCCTGTTGTTGCTTTCAGGTTGTGATCTGCTCGATCGTACTAGCGATGCTGGCACGGGTGCAGCGAACCCCGTCGATGGCAGTACGGATGAGGCTCTTCCCGCGACCGAGTTCGCGACCGACCTGCTGCGCCTGGGCGAGCGCATTCTGCTGGTCAATCACGACGCGCAGCGTCTGCAACTGGTCGATGCCGCGCAGGTCGATGCGCCGCGTGTCGTGGCTGAGGTGAGCACCACCTATTCGCCGATGAGCCTCTTCCAACTCAACGAGGAGTATCTGCTGATCGAGGCGAACAGGGCCGATTCGGGCCTGCGTGTCGACCTGTTCCATCTCGTCGAAGGTGCGTTCGAACTCGCTCAAGCCTACGAACTCCCCGACAGCTATTACGATTCGGCACGTCGCGGCGAGATCCTCTATCTCATGAGCGTGGACTCCCTGAACGCAATGCGCGTTACGGCGCTACGGATTGGTGCGGGCACCCTCACCGAGGTGGCCAGTGCGAGTGTGTCGTTCGCCAGCCCCTCGGCCGGATTCGTCGATGACTACCTCGTACTGCTCGGGAGTCCCGAGGGTGATTCGAGTAGTACACAATTGCACCTCTTCGACCTGCGTGATGCGGCCGATCCACTGCATGCGTTACCGGAGCTGGCGCTGGCTGGCAATGTCCCGAGCGAGCTCTATGTCGATGTGCACGAGCAGCGGCTGCGGGTCGTCTATCTCCCGCAGGGGTCCGGTGAGGAGGGCGCCACCTTCGCCAATTTCGAGCTGCAGGGAGAGCCCGCGCAGTGGCATGAGCGCTCACGGGTCGAGGCGTTGGCCCCCGGTAAGGAGCTGTACACGACGGTCTTTACCGACAATACCGCCTACCTGGTCAGCTTTGAACGCTCCGACCCCCTCTGGTTGCTCGACCTGACGGACCCAGCCGAACCCAAGGTCAAGGGTCAGTTGGCCGTCCCCAACGTCGCCGAAAAGCTCTTCTTCCATGCCGATCGTCTCTTTGCGCTGGGCAAAGATCAGAACCCCACGCCGAGCGACGGTGAGAACTTCACCAGCCGTGTCGCGGCACTCCTGTTCGATGTCAGCGACCCCGACACCCCGGTCGAGCTGGATCGCTACAGGCCGCTTCTCGACCAGGCGCGCTATACGACCTCCGCGGCCTTGGATGACCAGCGCGCCATGCACCTCGATTGGGAACATCGGTTGGCCGCAGTGCCTATTTCCACCTGGGAGCTGGACGTGCCGAACATGCTCCAGCTCCTCGACTTCTCCAGCGACCGCTTCGTCGCGATCGGTACCACCACCCTGCCGGGCAAGGTCGAGCGGATCGCATCGCTCGGTGCGCAACGGCTCGCCGTGGTCGGTGACCAGTGGTTCACCATCGTCGATTGGGCGCAGGGGGACGTGCAGTCGCCGGGGCGGCTGAAGTTGGCGGTCGACCTGCAGTGGCTGAGCCTGGATGAAAATGGCCTCTGGGCTGGCGCCAAGGAGCCTGGGGCAACGGGGTTTCAGTACCTCTATCGCTATGGGCTGGATGATTTGCACACGCCGCTGCAGGGCGTGGCGCTCAGCCAGGCCTATGACCAACTGCTGGCGGATGAGCAACACGTCGTGGCGTTTCAGTTCGTCTCTTCGGATGAGTCGACCCGCATCCAGGTCATGGCGCGCAGTAGTGGCCAGTTGTGGGAGCCGATGGAGCTGGTGTTTCCCGCGCTCGACCAGGGCTACCAGTGGGAGAAGAAGTCCGGTGCCATCCTGCAGGGCGACTACCTCTACTTGGCCGCCGAGCGTCTCGACGAGGAGTGGATGTCGGACGGCAGCGTGCAGCTGATCGGCTGGCAGCTCGATGCCACGGGTGCGCAATTGGCCTCTCAGGCCGACATCCAAGGTAACCCCATCGGCTTCGACCTCGCCGGGCAGCTCATCACCCTGGAAGCGGGTGCGGAGACCGAGCAGCTCAACCTGATCACCCTCGATGGCGACAACGCCCAGGTGGTCGCGCAGCTCTCTACCGCGTGTCCGAGTTCTCAAGCCAAGGCCCACCTTGAGGGTGGCCAGAGCCTGCTGCTGCTGTGCAACATGAGCCAGGTGGAGTATTTCGCGTTCGACCCGCTGGGTACGGACGGTGAGTTATCCTGGTTCGACGACCCTGATGCCGAGGCGGCGCCCTACCACCTGTACCGCTTCAACACCGCATCGACGCTCGCTGTGGCGGCGGAGTGGGATATGGGCACTTGGGGCACGCTGAGTCTCCTTGCCAGCCGAGGGGATCGGGTCTTGATGGAGCAGACCGGTGACACGGGTGTGGCCTGCGTGCTCTACGACATCTCGACCTCCACACCCCAAGTCGTGGTCGAGATGGAGGGCTGCCCGAGTAGCCCCTCCCAGGCCGCCGAGTTGTTGGAGTCGGAGATCTACAGCGCCCAGGGGTATGCCGACCTGCACCGGCAGGCGATCGAGTAGGCGGGACGACCTCCGCCGCACCCCTCTCATACGCCGGTAGGGTCTTGCCTAGCGGCAATGCCAGCGGTGGGGGGCAGCGCGGCTGCCGCTCGCCAGGTGGGGGTATCTGCCCTGGGGTGCCCGCCTCAGCTCGGGTCGAGGGGCGGCAACTGCCCTGGAAGCACACCGATGAAGCCCGCCGCCAGCCAGAGCACCACCATCAGATAGATGCCGCGCGCGAGCCAGTCGAGCAGGGCCGTCTCGCTCGCCTCCTGCTCCGGCAGGGTGAGGGCGACGTGGTGCAGCAGGGTGGCGTCGAGGCGCCCGGCGGCCTCGCCGCTGTGCAGCAGGGCGCTCAGTTGCGGGTCGGCGTCGGTGAGCGGGGCGATCAGCTGGCTCAATGACTCGCCGCGCTGGGCGCCCGCCTCGGCCCCGGCCAACGGTTCGCGCAGGTTGGGGAAGGGGATGGTGGCACGTGCCAGGGGCAGCGCCTCTTGCGCCGAGAGCCCGGCCTTGAGCAACAGGCCGAGGGTGTGGACGAAGGTGAGGCGCGCGCGGCGTGCGGCCAGGGGGCCGAAGCCGGGTAGGCGCAGGAACAGGTCGTGGCGCCCTGGGTCGCTGGCCAGGCCGAGCAGCAGGCGGGCGAGGAGTAGCAGCAGGGCGATACCGCCGAGGGCGTGGAGTAGGTAGGCGCCGAGGCCGATCTGCCCGCCGACCAGCTCGGGCAGGGGCGAGAGGAGCAGAGATAGGCCGATGAGCAGCAGCGCCGGGAGTAGCTTGCGGCGCAGGCGGGCGCGGCGCTGCACCGCCGTGGCGTGGATCTGCGCCAGCTCGCCGAAGGGCGGTTCGCCGTGCGCCTCACCGGCGCCGATGAGGGCGGCGTCGAATGGCGGCCAGAGGCCGGTGCGGCGCCCCGCCTCGGCCAGGCCGAGCCCCTGCTTGAGGCGCTTGCGCATCGCCACCAGGGCGGGGTGGGGCGCGGGCTCCTCGGCCAGCGCCTGGAGCAGCGGTACCCCGGCGCGCTGGTACTGGTCTAGGCGGGTGTAGAGGCGTGCCAGCTCGGCGTGGCTGGGGGCTGTTGGCTTACGCGCCATCGTTTGTCCCCTCTTTTGCCTCTTTGCCCTTTTTCACGGGCGTGTCGCCTTCCACTATGGTCTTCTGCCGCCAGACGCCGTCGTGGCTGAAGCAGCCCCAGCCCCAACGCAGCCAGCGCAGCAGGGCGAAGGCGAGCCACAGGGCCCAGGCGAGCATCAGCAGGCGGTAGACCCAGAGCGGCAGGGAGATGACCCAGGCGCTCGGCAGCAGGCCGTCGAGGCGGTCTTGATACCAGCGCAGGTGCAGGCCGTGGGAGCCGTTGCCGATCACCTGCATCTCCGGGCGCCCGAGCAGCCCCTGCTGGATGGCGACGAAGAGCGTCAGCAGCGCCACCAGGGTGAGCAGCACCAGGCCGACCTGCATCAGGTTGAAGCGGCGGCGCCCGAGCCCCGGCTTGAGCCGTTCGCGCCCGGCCAGGGCGAGCAGCCAGGCGACCACCACCAGGGCCATGGCGATGTGCACCTGGGAGATGCCGATGCCGAGCAGGAACCAGTGGTGGGTGCGCAGCGGCGTCAGCTGGGTGCGACCGAGGCCGAAGGCGACCGCCAGCAGCACCAGCAGCACGCCCCAGATGAGCACCGCCGGGCCCATGCTCGGGCCGCCGGTGTAGAGCAGCCAGCGGTCCGCCGGGAGGGCGACGGTGAGGATGCCGTTGACCCCCTTGATGCCGAGGTCGAGCGCCGGGGTGACGAAGTCGAGGCCGATGGCACTCGGCTGCTTCCAGCTCAGGCTCACCTTCTGGCTGCCGGGCAGCAGCGGCAGGCTGATCTCCGCCCCCTCGCCACGGATCGGCAGCTCGCGCCCGTTGAGGCTCGCCTGTTGCAGACGTGCCCCCTCGGGCAGACGCAGCGGGTGCGGCCCGCCGTGGCTGGCGCGCAGGGTCAGGTCGAGGTCGACCAGGCTCTGCTGCGGGCCGGGGGTGACGCGCATCTCGCTGCGGTCGAGGGTGAGGGTCTCGCCCGCCACCCCTTCGGGTTGGCTCAGCTGGATGGTCACCTGCTCGCCGGGCCAGGGGCGCCAGAGCGGCGCCTTGCTGCCGTCGGCCTGCTGGCGGCTGACCACCGGGATCCCCTCCCAGCTCAGGTGCCAGTGGGGCGACACCTCCAGGCGCCAGCTCTCCAGCCACTGGCTGGTGCTGGGGGCGGTGAGGGTGAGCCGGGTGGTCGGCTCCAGCACCGAGTGCCACACCAGGCTGCGGCTGCCGGGGGGCAGGTTGGCGATCACCTTGCCCTCGCGCACCTGCACCTGGCCGCTGGTGACCGACTCGCCCGCGAGCAGCGGGATCTCGGTGACTACGCCGTCGGGGCCGGGGTTGGCCCACACCACCTGGGTGGTGACGCCCCACTCCAGGCCGATCGCCAAGGTGCGGCTGATCTGCAACAGCGGCGGCAGGGCGCCGGGCTGGAGCGTCTGCTCCGGCGTCTCGGCGCCACGTTCGGCGAGGCGGCGCAGCTCCAGCTGACGCCCTGGGCGCCCCTGCTCGTCGAGCCCGGCCAGCTGCCAGCCGTCACCGGCGTACTCCAGCTGACGCGGCGGCAGCGGCAGGTGGAGCATTACGCTCTCACGCCGGGGCAGCGGGCCGCGCAGCAGCAGTTGATGCACCCCGGCGCTCAGGTGCACCCAGAGCTGGCCGTCGCCGTCGCGGCTGAGCGCCGGGGTGGTGGCGTCGTCGAGGCGCACCTCCTGGGCCAGCCACTGCCCGGCGCGACCGGGTAGCGGCACGGCGATGTCGGCGCCGCTGTGCAGCTCCAGGCGCAGGGTGAGGTTGTCGGCATCGTAGGTGAGGGCGAGGCGCCCGAGGTCGGCGCAGGCGGGCAGGCAACTGGGCGGGGTGAGCAGGCGCGCGCGCAGCTCGTCGAGCATCCCCTGGGGCGGGATCACCTCCGCCTCGGCGCGCGGCGCGTGGCTGGCGAGCAGCGGCGTGAGCAGCGCCAATAGCAGCAGGAACTGCCAGCGGCGCCCGCTGACGGGGTGAGGTTTGTAGCTGAGGCCGAGCAGGCCGAGGGCGAAGAGCACGATGAGCGCCACGCGGGCGAAGGCGAGCAGGGTGTTGCCGAAGGGCGGGATGAGGTAGAGCTCGACGCTGTGGCCCTGCTCCACCGGGCCGTTCCACTCTAGACGCACCTCGTGCCAATCCCAGGCGGGGATGCCGGGGCCGGTCTGCACCTTGGTCTCGGCGTTGTAGCGCAGGGCCTTTTTGCTCGGCGGCGCCTGCACCTGCTCGTCGGCCACCTGCTTGCCGCGATAGAGGCGCGAGGCCTGCTCGTAACTGGCGTTGCCCAGGCTCTCGACCAGCGGCTCGGGGGCGTAGCCGTAACTGTTTTCGCCGCCGAGTTCGGCCCAGCGCTGTTCGAGCACCGGGTAGAGCCCCTGGCGCACCTGGTCGACGAGGAAGGGCAGGGCGATGATCACCAGGCTGGCGAGGGTCGCCTTGTGCAGCAGGCCGATGGTGCGCCGCGCGCGTCCGCTCGGCAGCACCTTGAGCAGCGCGAGCCAGGCGAGCAGCAGCAGCCAGATGATGCGCGGCGCGTCGGACTCGTGGTAGGTGAGGGTGAGGGTCACCAGCGCCACCAGCCCCCAGAGGCGTCCGCGCAGGTAGCGCGTGGCGAGGGCGATGATCAGTACCAGGAAGAGGTCCATTAGGGTCCACTGCTGGAGCCAGGTTTGGCTCGCGCCGTCGACCCCGCTGACACTGAACAGGCGCCACCCCGGCGGTAGGTGCAGGGTGGTGGCGAGGCGGTTGACGTCGCTCAGCCAGGCCACCGCCGGTAGCGTGCGTAGCGGCCCCTCAATGCGTCCGTCGGCCACGAGATTGAGGTCGCCGTGGCGGATCTCCACCCCAGGGGGACGCTCGGGCAGGCGCGTGATCAGGGTGGCGTCGCCGTTGACCACAGCCCGACCCAGGCTGGCGGGGGCGTCCATCTCCAGGCGCCAGCTGTGCGACAGGCGCCCGCTGATGTGGTCGCGCAGGGTGTAGCCGCCGCCGTCGAAGTCGAGCCAGAGTTCACGCTCTAAGTCGAGCTGGTCAGGGGCCGCCTGCGGGTCGCCACGGCGCTGCTCGTCGAGGGTGAGGCGGCTGTCGGCGAGCATCAGGTAGGCGGGCAGGGCGCGCCACTCCTTGGGCAGGTCGGTCTGCTGCGGGTCGACCGCCTCGGCGCCGCGCACGCTCACCTGGCGCAGATCGTGGCGCGCAAAGAGTGACCACACCTCCTGCTCGGGCCAGTCGCCCTGCGTTACCGGGCGAGTCAGCGCGCTCACCGGCCCCGGCGCGCGCGTGGTGAGGGTGAGCCACCAGCGACCGGGGCGCACCTGCACGCGCAGGCGCTGGTCCGGCTCCAGGCGTGCCGGGAGTGGGCTATCGAGGGTCAGTGGGATCGCCTCGGCGCCGACCACCGGCCCGAGCAGCACCTCGCGTGAGCGGCCCGAGACGTTGAGTTCGATGCGCGTCTCGACCTGGAGCGGGATGTCGTCGTCGACCTTGCGGAAGACGCGCAGGCCGAGACGGTCGCCCTCCGCCGCGTCGCTGCTGCGCGGGCGGCGCAGCCAGAGGCGCCCGGCGCTGTCCAGCTCCGGCAGCGCCACCGGCTGGCCGTTGAGGGTCAGGTCGAGCAGGCCGCTGGCGGCGGGGATCGGCAGGTAGTCCGGCGGTGTATCCCAGTGAAAGGTGCCGCTGATGCGCCACTCCCCCGGCGTCAGCGCCACGCGCGGGATGCCCTCTTGCGCCACCACCGCGACCGTCTGCCCGTCCACTTTCACCTCTTGCGGCCAGAGGCGCTCGCCACCGGGTAGCGCCACCCAGCCCTTCGCCTGCACGCTCCAGCGCTGCTCGAAGCGCCCGCCGCGCTCGTCCAGCGTCAGCTGAAGTGCGCTCGGCCAGCGGCAGAGGCGCTCTTCGCGGGCGTTGTAGAGGTAGGGGCAGTCGCGCTCGGGTTGGTCTTGCACCACCCAGTCGCGCCAGGGTTCGAGGGGGGCGGGGATACTCGGCTCCACGGCGTGGGCGGTGGAGAGCAGCAGGAGAAGGCAGCTGAACAGCAGGCGGGGCAGGGTCATGACGGGCTCCAGCGATCCGTGTGGGATGGTGAGAGCCTAGCAGGCATTGGGGGCGGTGGGGCGTGACCTGGGCCGGGATTAGGTTGTGCGCGAACGCGGGGCTCAGCGAGCGAGTCGGGCCACCGCCTGGCGCAGGCGCTCGGTGAGGGCCGCCTCGCTCTCGTGCGCATCGGTTGGCAGCGGGGCGCCGATGACCAGCTCGCAGGGGGCGGGGCGGGGCAGGGTGCGCTCGGCGGGCCAGACCTGGTAGAGCCCGTTGAGCGCCACTGGGACTATGGGTAGGCCGAGGCGCTTGGCGAGCTGTGCCGCGCCCGGCTTGAACGGGCCGAGACGGCCATCGCGCGAGCGCGTCCCCTCGGGGAAGATGGCGATGTGGCGCGCCTGCTTGAGGCGCTTGTAGTCGCTCAGCGAGGCGACGCTCTGGCCGTCGTCGGCGACGCGCACGCAGCAGCTACAGGTGACCAGCTTGCCCCAGAACCAGTGGCGGAAGAGGCGCTCCTTGGCGAGGAAGGTGAGCTGGATGCCGTAGCGGTAGCGGAACAGCCCCCAGAGCAGGATCCAGTCCATGTAGCTGACGTGGTTGGCGACGATGACGAAGCCGTGGTCGAGCCGCTCCACCCCCGCCAGGTCCACCACCCGACCCCGACAGAGGCGGTAGAAGAAGAGCAGCATGCCGCGCGAGACCAGGGCGCGCAGCAGCGGGGTGAGCCAGGGGCGATGGCCATCGCTTCGGTGCTTCGCCTTGTGTGTCGGGGTTGCCTGCGCCCCCTGCGCACTGGCTGACCGTGCGACGGGGGCGAGGGGCGGCGCAGCGGCTTGAGTGGGTCGTGGCTGTGGGCTGGGCATGGCAGGGCGTCCACCTAGGGGGCATCCATCTTAGCGGCTCCAGCTCGCTGGCGCTTGTCTCACGGTTTCGCTGCCCTTGTCTGGGTGTCGCAGCGGGCTTCCATTCGCGGCTATGTGTGTGTTAGATCACGTTTTACGGCCTGGTGAGACACTGATACAAGCCACTGGAGACATACGTGCAGTGTTATAGGAGGGCCGTGGTCGTGTAATACGCGGGTAGACCATCGATGCGACTCTTATCCCCTACGTATCCCCTATGCGGTGCCTGACGGGTACTCCGCGACTCGATAGTGGCGCCGTTGCGCCACCGCGTCGATGGGGCGATCCTGCCTGGAAAAGGGCGTAGACAGCATGATCGATTCCAGATATATAGACGCAGCTGTACACATACGTGGCCACCACGCGGAGACCTTGATCGCCCTTGGCTCGGCCTCCCCGATGTCGGACCGGTCAGCGACCCCATGTGTGGCGTCGAGCCGTGTCGCGCGGGGGGCGCGACGCTGGGGTCCACTCGCTGAGAAAGGCGTGCATGCCCACAACAATACCCAAAGATGACGCAGCGGCACGCCCCCAGCGGACCCAGGAGAACCCGGTAACCCAGGGTGAGACTCGGTTCCCCGAGGCGGACGCGGCCATGGTGATCCCCTTTTCGCTGTTCGACAGCCACGCCCTCGATCCGGCCATCGCCGACGAGGCGTGGCGCGACAACATGCGCATCTTCTTCGATGTGCAGCCCTCCGTGGAGGGGCGGCCAACTGAAGGGCGCCGCTCGCGTGTCTGCGCGGCCAACCTCGGTGCGGCGGTGCTCGGCCTCACCGAGGCACCCACCCAGCACTTCGTGCGTGACCACCTGCTGATGGTGCAGGAGGAGCAGGACCTGATCCTGGTGCAGTTCTTCCTCGCCGGGGGCGGGCGCATCCACGGTGAGGAGCGCTTCAGCGCCGGGGACATGCTGGTGATCGACCTGAGCCAGCCCCACCGCATGCTCAACGACGACTTTCGTAACCTCACCCTGCTGCTGCCCAAAAGCGTCAACCCGGAGCTGAGCGCCATCCTGGTACGACTGCATGGGCGGCGCATCCCCGGTCACAACCCGCTGGTGCAGATGGTGCGCGACCACCTCGTCAACCTCTGGCAGCGCATGCCCGCACTGACCCCGGAGCAGGGGGTGATCTCGGTACACGCCACCCTCGGCCTGCTCGGCGGCTGGCTCGGTGACGACCCCTCGATCCACGAGCAGTTTCAGGCACCGACCAACCAGGCGCTGCTCGCCGCCATCACCCGGCACATCGACCAACACCTGGAGCGACCGATCGAAATCTTGGAGCTGACCCAGACCTTTCGCATCTCCCGCGCGCTGCTCTACCGCCTCTTTCAGCCCCACGGCGGGGTGGCCAACTTCATCTGGGAGCGCCGCCTACAGCGCAGCCTGCGCCTGCTCATCTCGCGTGCCGCGATCAAAGAGAGCCTCTCGACCATCGCCTACAGCTGCGGCTTCTCCAGCGAGTCGCACTTCTGCCACCGCTTTCGCGACCGCTTCGGCATGGCCCCCGGCCAGGCGCGCAGCGACGCCCTGGAGATCGCCGCCCAGGCCAGCACCAGTCCGTTGAGCGAGCGTGACGCACTGCTCCCCTTTAGGCGCCTGATCGAGGGCTTCGCCGCGCCCCTCGATGGGCTCTGAGGTCGCCTCCGCGCGCGAAGATACCTGCCGAAAAGCCACTGCGAACTGGACCCGATCGAATCAAGCGGTGGGAAATCACCCCGTCTAGACAGACAGGCAAGCGTTCGTAGACACAGGTGGAAGACGCACAGTGGCTGCATGGCGTCAAATACACGCAACCCCTCATGTCATCGAGGTGTCACCCTCGCTCACCGCCTTACCCGGCTCGGCCACGCAGCGTGATGCTTCAACGTTTCTCAGGAGTAGCAGCATGCGTCGGCCCCTCTTCAACCTCCCATCCTGGCTCGCAGCGGGCCTCTGTCTGCTGCTCGTTGCCCAGCCCGCGTCGGCACTCAAAATCCACTGCAACACGCAGGTCTCCGGCGACAATGCCCCGTCGGTACAGTACGACGGCAGTGGCAGTTGCAATGTGGTGGCCGGTGTCTGGTGGAGCGGTGAAAATGCCCACGCCGTCACGCACTACCATCAACAGGCGAGCAAACCGCGTGTCGTCCCCGACACGCTTGAGCACGAGCCGGGGCAGGGCGCCCTGCCGATGGGGCTTGCCCCCAGCGGCGGTGCGGCGAACAGCGTCACCCTGGAGGGGGAGTTTCGCGGTGCTTGGGATTTTGTCACCGGCTGGCTCAGCTTCCCCTATATCGACGAGGACGGCGAGGAGCTTCAGGTGCTGCTGCGCGGCTTCTTCACCGAACAGACCGAGGCGAACCACTACAGCCTAGGGGCGTGGGACGGCAAGCTGTTCTGGATCGACCTGGGGGACGGCGTACCACGCCTGCTGCCCGCCCAGCCCTGGAACAACAGCTATGAGCCGGACGAGGGTGAGCTGCCCGCGCAGGCCGGACGCCTCTACCGGGTGGGCTATCTGCTCTATCGCCAGGCGGGTGAGAGCTACCCGACCGACCAGTGGGTGAGTGGGGCGGTCAACGCTGAACTCTGGTTCGTCATGGACGAGAACGACGAGCAGGTGCTGGAGTTCTCCCTCGACCTCTACGACGACAACGGCGACTTCATCGAGAGCCGCTACCTGGCCGCCGGTGATGCCCTGCAGATCTTCACCACCGCCTACGACATGGCCGACCCGAATATCGTCATCCTCATCGACTACATGGAGATGAAGACCCTGAGTGGTGCGCCGACCATCACCCGCTCGCACTGGCTACCCAATATCGACTACACCGACAGCGACCTCGCCGCCAGGGCAACCGCCGGGTTCGACGCCAGCGCCATCAAGCTGGAGCTGATGTTCGAGGGCGAGTGGTACAGCGATTGGTACGACTACGACAGCGATGCGTATTACACCGATACCTACTACGGCTACAGCAACCCGCCCACCGCCCTCGGTTACACCTGGGGCGAGGCGAAGCAGATCGCCAGCGGCGTGGTGAGCAGCAGCTCCAGCAGCAGTAGCGGCGGCGGTGGTGCGCTCTGGTGGCTGCTGCCGCCCCTGGGGCTCGGGGTGTGGCGACGCCGTGTCGGCTGGCTCGGCTGAGCACCCACCGCACACCGGTCTGTGCGATGGGCTGGGTCTCGTGCCGGAGGTCGAGACCCAGGGGCTGGTCCACGCCTCCGTCCACGCCACCGACCACACCAGAGCCGGGCCACGGGCCCAGCACCCATCACCCCGCTCACGCCTGCCCACGCTCCCCATTCCCGCGTTTTCGTCTGTCTCTCGTCATCTTCCCGAGTCCGCTACTCGGTGTGGCACGGGAGCGTGCAGTCGCCCCTTCCCCTGCTAACGCGTCACAAGCCCTGGTCGACTGAGCACTTCTGTGCGGGCAAAGAGGGCGCTGACGCCCCCATCTGCGCTGAATCGTACCCAGGCTTTCGGTCACTGCCGTTGAGTCAAGGTGAACCCACTGCCGAATACCTGGAGTACACGCCTCGGCGTGTGCACCGGCCAGGCCTAACTTAACGGCAGCGCGTCTTTCTGTACGCCGTTAATAACCTAGCTAACAATCCCAGGCGCTGACTCGGCGGTGGCGAATTTTGTGAACATTCACCGCCTAGACAGTCAGGCAAACACCTGTAGACAGAGGTGAAATACAGCGCCGGTGTCGATGCCGTCTAATGCGCGGGAAATTGGCGTGCCACTGCCGTGGCGCGCAGCCACTCCTTTACCCATCAGCGCAGACAATCCTATGCATAACCGCTTCAAGCCGCTCTCCCGTGCGCACAGCATCGCCGCCGCACTGCTACTCACCACGCTGGCCCCGGCCCAGGCCGACGACTATCGCACCACCTTCGACCTCGCTGCGAATCCATGGAACTGGACCCGCGTAGAGTTCCTCTGGAGCACCGATGCCGTGAGCGGCAGCGAGACCGACCTAGATAGCTGGGTGATTACCACCTTCATCGGCACGACTGTCGACTTTGTCGACCCGGTCATCCTGGGTGGTGCCGTGCAGCCGCTGGGCGGCAACGATCGCCGCTTCGTCGACTTCACCTTCGATACAGGCCTAGGCACAGGGGATATCGTTGGTTACTGGGACAACGACACCTATACCACCCAGACGACCTCGAGCGGGGTCACCTACAACCTCTACAACGCCGACACTTGGTGGCATGGCGCGGGCGAGGTGTACATCAAGGCGTTTCTCGATGGCGCTGCGGTCTCGACCTTCGACCCCTACGTCTCGACCCACATCACCACGCAAAACCTCGCCGACATCCCCGAGCCCTCGGCCCTGGGCGCGGTGGGGCTGCTCGGGCTCGCCTTCCCGCTGGCCATGCGTCGGCGTCGGCGCTTGCTGACCCCGGAGGCTGCACGGGCCTGAGCACCCCTGCCGACCCGCCTGTCCGGTAGCGAATGGCGCCCCCCTGTCGCGTAGGCAAGCTCGGCCCCGGACAGCCCTCTTTGAGGGAATCTCCTCCGGCTTAGGCCCAATCCCCCGGTCACACTCCGGTGCGCGGCGACACGCCTGCTGCGACTCGGTATGTAACCGGCGTCGGCATGCCTACTCGCCTCATCTGGCGCCTCTGGCGCTGAGAGCCTGGCACTCAGCCGCCTTCGTCACCGGTTGGCTATCTGATGAATGACCACGGTGAGCCGATGCACCGGCGGTACCACGCCCGCCCTGCGCCAGGTCGACCACTCAAGTCGACCCGACGGCGGTGAGCAGTGCGGACCCTCACTGCCGAGACAGACAGGCAATCGTCAGTAGACAACGGTGACATACATCTCGGTTATCGATGACGTCTAATGCACCGTCATAGGTGTGTTTACGTAGCGCTACACACCAACACTACTCAACAAGAATATTGAGGCAATCCGATGAAGCACCTGCTCAAGTCCGTTTTCCGCCCGAAAGGCATCGCCACCGCGCTGCTACTCGCCACGCTGGCCCCGGCCCAGGCCGCCGACTTTCGTACCACCCTCGACCTCGAAGCGAACCCCTGGAACTGGACCAGCTTGGAGTTCATCTGGAGCACCGATGCGGTGAGCGGCACCGAATCCGATTTGGACAACTGGATCATCACCGCCTACATCGGCAGTACGGCTGACTTTGTCGATGTGGCCATCCTCGGCGGTTCCGTGCAGTCGCTGGGGGGTAACGAGCGCCTCTTCGTCGACTTTGCCTTCGATACCACGCTAGGTGCGGGGGATATCGTCGGTAACTGGGATAACGACCCTTGGGACACTCAGGGGCTCTCGCATGGCGTCACCTATAGCCTCTACAACATCGACTCCTGGGGAGCGGGTGAGGGCGATGTGTACATCAAGGAGTACGTCGATGGTGTCGGGGTCTCGTTCGCCGACCCCTACCTCGCGACCAACATCACCACCCAGAACCTCGCCTCCATCCCCGAGCCCTCGGCCCTGGGCGCGGTGGGGCTGCTCGGGCTCGCCTTCCCGCTGGCCATGCGTCGGCGTCGGCGCCTGCTGGACGCGGGCATGGTGTGAGGCCGCTCCGCGCGCGAGTGTGCGCTATGTCGCCCTTCGCGCAGCGGCTGAGACACTGAGACAACGCGTCGTAGACAAACACGCTAGGGCCAGGGATGCCCTCGCGCGTTAAATAGCGATCAGGCGGTGGGCGCGCCAGCGCCCATCGGGACTTTCGGGAGGGGGCGCCTGTTGAGCGCCTGCTCCCCGCGAAAGCCCCACCTTTGCCACTTCACGGAGTAACCCATCATGCGTAAACGCAACGCCCCCGTCACACTCTGGTGCGTGACCCTGCTGCTGCTGCTCGGTATGCAACCGGCGTCGGCAATCCTAAACCTCCCATTTCAGACCTCGGGCGATGAGAGCCCGTCGGTCAGCCGCTATCGTCACACGCCTACCAAGCCGCGGGGTCCGAGCATGGTTGCTCCGACCGCACAGGAGCAGGCGGCCCCGCTGTTAGGGGCCCTGCCCACCAGCAACAGCACGCAGAGCGTCACCCTACTCGGTGAGTTTCGCGGTGCGTGGGACTTCGTCACCGGTTGGCTCAGCTTTCCCTATCTGGATGACGACGGAGAGGAGGTGCAGGTGCTGCTGCGCGGCTTCTTCACCGAGGAGAGCGAGGCCAACCACTACAGCCTGGGGCAGTGGGACGGCAAGCTCTTCTGGATTGACCTGGGCGACGGCGTGCCGCGCCTGCTCCCGGCCCAGCCTTGGGAGTCCAACTACGTGCCCGAACCCGGCGAGCTGCCCGCCGTGTCTGGTCGCCTCTACCACGTCGGCTATCTGCTCTTTCGTCAGGCCGGTGTGAGCTATCCGGCGGACCAGTGGGCGGATGAAGCCGCGACGGCCGAGCTCTGGTTCGTGATGGACGAGAACGACGAGCAGGTGCTGGAGTTCTCCATCGATCTCTTCAACGACAACGGCGACTACCTGGAGAGCCGCTACCTGGCCGCCGGTGACTCCTTGCAGATCTTCACCACCGCCTACGATATGGCCGACCCCTATGTGGTGATCCTCATCGACTACATGGAGATGAAGACCCTCAACAGCCTGCCGACCATCACCCAGGCCCACTGGATGCCCAACATCGACTTCACCGACAGCGACCTTGCCGCCAAGGCGGCGGTGGGCTTCGACGCCAGCGCCATCGAGCTGGAGCTGATGTTCGAGGGGGAGTGGTACGACGATTTGGGCTTCACCACCTACGGCTACAGCAACCCGCCCACCGCCCTCGGCTACACCTGGGGCGAGGCGAAGCAGATCGCCGCCGGTGTGGTGAGCAGTAGTACGGCCTCCTCCAGCGGTGGTGGCGGTGCGCTGGTGTGGCTGCTGCTGCCCCTCGCCCTGGTGGCCGGGCGGCGCCTGCACAGGGGCGCTGGCGGGCTGGTCGGCTGAGCGTGTCGAGACGCCGAGCGGGACGCCTGGGGAGCGGGCGCCGCTCGAACGGAGTAACGGGCGAGGGTGGCGACGCACGACATCGCCCGCGCCCGAAGGCAAGCCAAGAGGCGGCTGCACCGAGTCTCCTGATCGCTCGGTGGGTCGCGTTCCCTCACATATGGAGATGCTAAAGATGAACCATTCCTTGCGCTACGCCGCGTTGATCCTCGCGGCAACCCTGTTATTGCTCGATATTCAACCGGCACTGGCGATCGTAGTGGAGCTTCGAATGTCGAATACTTCGGCCGACAACGGGCCTGACACCGTCCTCTATCGCCATTTACCGAGCAAGCCGCGTGGGGCGGGGGTGGTTGCGGGTGCGCAGGGCGCACCCGAACAAGGCATCCCGCTGCTCGGGGCCCTCCCCGCCACCGATGGCTCACAGGGCGTCACCCCGCTGGGGGAGTTTCGTGGTGCGTGGGACTTCGTCACCGGCTGGCTCAGCTTCCCCTATCTGGACGAGCAGGGGCTGGAGTATCAGGTGCTGCTGCGCGGCTTCTTCACCGATGAGATAGAGGCCAACCACTACAGCCTAGGGCAGTGGGACGGCAAGCTCTTCTGGATCGACCTGGGCGATGGCGTGCCGCGCCTGCTCCCGGCCCAGCCTTGGCACGCCCACTATGAGCCCGATGTCGGTGAGCTACCTGCCGTGTCCGGACGCCTCTATCGTGTCGGCTATCTGCTCTACCGTCAGGCCGGTGAGAGCTATCCGGCGGAACAGTGGGCGAAGGAGGCGGCGTGGGCCGAACTCTGGTTCGTCATGGACGAGAATGACGAGCAGGTGCTGGATTTCTCCATCGATGTCTACGACGACAACGACAACCGACTGGGGAGCCGCTACCTGGCGCCCGGTGACGCCCTGCAGATCTTCACCAACGCCTACGACATGGCCGATCCCGATGTGGTCATCCTCATGGACTACATGGAGATGAAGACCCTCAGCGGCCTGCCGACGATCACCCAGGCCCACTGGATGCCCAACATCGACTTCACCGATGCCGACCTCGCCGCCAAGGCGGCGCTGGGCTTCGACGCCAGCGCCATCGAGCTGGAGCTGATGTTCGAGGGGGAGTGGTATGACGAATGGGGCGACACCACCTACGGCTACAGCAATCCGCCCACCAGCCTCGGCTACACCTGGGGCGAGGCGAAGCAGATCGCCGCCGGTGTGGTGAGTAGTGGCACGACCTCCTCAAGCGGTGGCGGCGGGGCGTTGGTGTGGTTGCTGGTGCCACTGGCAATATGGGGCAGGCGACGCCTGCACGGCTGAGGGGTCAAGTACCCTCGGGAACAGACGAGGCTGTACGCATGGAGTGACAAGCGTGTCCGGCGCGTCACGCAAGGACGCGGAGGCAATCTAAGGGTTGGGCCTGGAGCTAATGGTGAATACTCAAGCAAGCACGATCCCGGTTACCCGCTTCAACCTGAATCACGTCGAGCGTAAGCAGCGGTTCGAGGTGTGGCGGGAGACCATGGCCGATGCCTCGATGGAGATCGAACTGCCCGACAAGGCCCAGGGGGAGGCTTTCAGTATCGACCTGACCGCCTTTCACCTCTCCAACATGATGCTGGTTTCTGCCCACAGCAGCGCGCAATTCCAAAATCGCACCAACAAGCTGATCGCCAAGGATGGGCTTGAGCACTTCTTGGTGCAGCTCTACCTGCAGGGCACAGCGTCGGTGCAGTCGGCACGGCGCAGTGATGCCACGGCCAGGGCGGGTGACATAATCTTGGTCGATTTGGCACGCCCCAGTGCCGGCTTCGTCGATCACTATTCCAACCTCAACATGGTGATCCCTCGCCATGTGTTACTCGCGCGATGCCCGAACATCGAGCGCTGTCATGGTGCGGTGCTGTCGCGTGATTCGATCTTCGGTAGGCTCTTGGGCGAGCATATCCTCAGCCTCTATCGCTCGATGCCGGAGATGACAGCGGACGCCAGTGCTGCGGTCGCTGAGGGTGTGGCCAATTTGGTGGGGAGCTACTTCTCCCAAGAGATGCCCTGCGAAGAGCGCTCGGCCAGCTTACAGGCGGCCAACTATCAGACGGTGCGTCAATACATCTTGCACAATCTGGAGGTGCCGGATTTATCGCCTGAAATGATCGCGGCGCACTTCAGAATGTCGCGTAGCTACCTCTATCGACTATTCGATAAGGATGGAGGGGTTGCGCGGTTTATACAGGAGCAGCGCCTGCTCAAGGCGCATAAGATGCTGCGCTCGCGTACGCATCGGTACAAAAATGTTCGTGAGATCGCCTACGCGTTGGGATTTAACAGCGACAGTCACTTCTGCCACAGCTTTCAGCGCTATTTCGGCGAAAGGCCGTCGGATGTGCGCCAGCAACAGGTTGTGCCTAAGGCTGTGTCGGGCGAAAGTGCCTCGGTCGAGCAGCGATTCGTCGAGTGGGTAAACAACCTCTGCTGAGCGACCGTGCTTGCGCCGTGTCTCTGAGCTAATCTCCCACCCTCGCTATGTACGCCCCTCCTCGCTGAGCGTACCGCCACCTCCTTGGAGTACAGGGCTCGCCCTGTACGAGCGCTGCATGGCCTACTAGGGTTCGAACCGCACAGGGCAAGCCCTGTACTCCAGCTAGTCGTCATGGGCGTGGAGTACAGGGCTCGCCCTGTACGAGCGCAGCACGGCTACTCGGGTTCGAACCGTACAGGGCAAGCCCTGTACTCCAGCTAGTCGTCATGGGCGAGCCACTGCCTTGGAGTACAGGGCTCGCCCTGTACGAGCGCAGCACGGCCT
>QKED01000036.1 GCA_003252455.1 Gammaproteobacteria bacterium | reverse complement strand
CCTACTTGGAGGTGGCGGGGGTGGCCGGCGCATTGCGCGACCACATGTGCTTGGCGTACTTGCAGTAGCCGCGCACATTGTTGAAGCGGGTGTCGGCGCCCTTGTCCACCGGCAGTACGTAACCGTTGAGCATCGGCGCGAGGAAGGGGGCGAGCACGCTGCCACCACCACCGGAGATGATGATGGTGTCGATATCCCAATCGTCGGCCCAGAGTTGGTTGACCTCGGTGGCGATGTCGGTGGCGAGTTGGCCGAAGACCTGCTCGACGGTCTTCTTCAGGTCGATGCGCTGACCACGGATCTTGATAAAGCCGTTCTCTACCGCCTCGTAGAGGCGGTAGAGCTCCACGTTGACGCCACTCTCCTGCTGCAGCTTGGCGGCGATGATCTTGAAGGCGTGGGCGATGCCCAGTTCGGTGGAGCGGCTACCGCGCTCGGCGTAGTTGGTCTTGTTGGCGATGGCGTAGTCGGAGGTGCGAAAGCCGATGTCGATCACCCCCACCTTCTCGTTGAGGAAGCGCCGCTCGCCGGCCCCGCCCTGGTCGTTGAGCATCAGGTCGAAGAGGGTACCCACCGGCTGGGGGATCACCTTCACCTGACTGACGCTGATCACCGTCTCGGTGCGTCCGCCGCTCTCGTCGATCAGGGTGAGGGTGTGGCGCCCCTGGAGGATGCGCGCCAGGTCGTTCTTGAGGCGGCGGTACTGACCCACCGGCAGGCCGGTCACCAACTTCACCGGCTCGTTGCGCTCGACCAGTTTGGAGAGGGCGGCCATGGCGAGGATCTTGGCGAAGTTGGCCACCATCTGCGTCTGATCCAGGGTAAAAAAGCGCACATTGCTCTGCCGTTCGGCCAGCTCGCCGACGAAGTAGGCCTGCCCGTCGAGCTCGATGTGCAGATACTCCTCGTTGACGCTGCCGCCGAGGATCTTGTCGCGGAACTGGATGTCGGTCGACTCGCCGTAGACCGACTTGTAGATCAGCGACTCCTTGCCGTTGGTCGCCTTGGTGAAACCGAAGCCGATATCAATGCCCACTACTTCCACGGGTCATCCTCCACTGGGTCTGGCATTCCGCGCGTTTGGCGGTTGAGGCCGACAGTATACACGCGCCTTGTCGCCGCATTTATGCGGTACTTTCACCCCTAACTATTCCGAGACCTTGTTCACACAATACATAGTAATAGAGGGGTAGTAATGATAAGATAATGTTCCGATTTGACCATCAGGGCACATCTTGCATGACGACCGGCCTCCCCCCGCTGCTGCTCTGGGTCCTGGAGTTGGGCGGATACCCCAACTTCACCCCCCTCTGGCAGGGCTTGGGCTACCGGGTGGAGGTGGTGCGCTCGGTGCGCAAGGCCAACGCAGCGATCCGCCAGGCGGTACCGCAGGTGGTGGTGGCGGAGTTCAACTACGAGCCCAACTTTCGCGATCGCATCAGTAATCTCGAATCCCTCCTCGCCACCCTCGCCCCGCTGCAGGTGGCCCGTGTGGTGGTCTTCTACGAGGCGGGGCAAAAGGCGCAGCTCGACAAGCTGCGAGAGCGTTTCATCGACTTCGACGCCCTCCCCTACCCGGTCGACGAGGCAACCCTCACGACCCTCCTGGCACGCGCCTAACGGCGTGAAGTCGACAGAACTGGTCTAATATTGAACGCAATTTGCATCTATCGGTGGGTCCACCCATGAGAAGTATCAGCAACAGAAGCGCCAAGGTGACTGAGGAATTGGACCAGAGCCTGCTCGACGAGGCCCCGACCCTCTCCGGCCAGTACCGCCCCAAGGCGGGCGACGAAGAGGGGGCCCCCGACACCATCGCCTGCTCCCACTGTGGTGCCGACTGCGACTTTCGCATCCGACGCAAGGCGTGGATGCGCCTCATCCCCGGCAGCGCGCGCTACCTCTGCACCGCCTGCGGCCACAAGACCCTGCTGCTGTTCAACCGCTGGCGGGTACGCCTCTTCTTCTGACCTTCACGCCACGCCCGCTACAGGCCTAGAGCAGGGGTGACACCTACGCCCCGCGCATGAAGACGCCGCCCTGAACCGCCCCTATCCGCCCCCTCGCGCCCCGGGTGGGTCCATCGCGCGCGTGCCGCGACAGCGGGGAAAATCCGCACAGCCCCAAAAGGGGCCGCGCGACGAGTGCCGCGACACCATGGGCTTGGCACAACGCGGGCAGCAGGGGGCATCCGGCGTCGACGCCGGTGCCGGGACCTCGTGCGGGGTGGACCGGGGCTGCGCGCCGCGCCCACCCCGCTTGGGCGATGCCCGCCGCCGCCCGGTGGGGGCGTCGGGCCCCCCCACCGGCCTGGGTTGCCCCGTTGCACGCCCCCGCAGCAGTTCGAGGTCGGCACGCAGTTGCTCGGCGATACTCGCCACCACCTGCGCCTCGCTGCGCCGCCCCTCCACCACCTCTTCGAGCTGATCCTCCCACAGCGCGGTGACCCCCGGGTCGTAGAGCTTCTCCGGTAGGGCGTCGATGAGGGCACAGCCGAGCGGCGTGGCCACCAACTTGCGCCGCCCCTCGACACGGATGTAGCCACGCTGCTTGAGCGTCTCGATGATCGCCGCACGGGTCGCCTCGGTGCCGATCCCGGAGCTCTCGCGCAGCCGCGCCTTCAGCTCCGCTTCGGTGACGTACTTCTGGATGTTCTTGATGTCGCCGAGCAGGCTGCGCTCCGAGTAGGGGTTGGGCGGACGGGTCCGTTTGGCCTCCACCGTCACCGTCTCTACCCGCCCCGGCGTGCCGTCTACGATGGGCGGCAGCGGGCGCCCCGCCTCCTCCTCGTCCACCCCCTGCAGGGTGCGCCAGCCCATCTCCAGGGGCACCTGGCCGCTGGCGCTCAGGGTCACCTGCAGTGCCAGAGTGATGCTGGTCGCCTCGTAGCGATAGTCGGGCAGAAACTGCATGGCGTAGCGCTCGGCGATGAGGCGATAGACCTTGAACTCATCGCCTGCCAGCGCCTTGGGCACCTCGGCGGTGGGGATGATGGCGTGGTGGTCGCTCAGCTTGGCGCTGTTGAAGACCGTGCCTTTACGGATCTTCGGCGTGGTGATGGCCATAGGCAGATGCCCGGCGGCGTGTAGCCGGTCGAGGATCGTCCGCTCGGCGCCGATCTGCTCCTCGGGCAGGTAGGTGCAGTCGGAGCGCGGGTAGCTGATCGCCTTGTGCCGCTCGTAGAGCTGCTGGGCCAGCTCCAGGGTGCGCGCGGCGCTGAGACCGAAGCGGCGATTGGCCTCCCCCTGTAGGTCCGAGAGGGCGAAGGGGCGTGGTGGGGCGCGGTGTTTACGCTCGCTCACCACCCGCAGCGGCCCCTCGCCACCGCACAACCGCGCGGCCAGTGCCTCGGCCTCCTCGCGTCTGTAGAGGCGTTTGCCCTCGGGCGGGGCGTAGAAGAGCGTCACCGGGCCCTTCTCACAGGCCACGACGGCGGCCAGTTCGAAGTAGTCTTGGGGCTTAAAATCGGCGATCTCCCGGTCTCGACGGACGATCATCGCCAAGATCGGCGTCTGTACCCGACCGACACTGAACAGCGTATCGCGCGGCGCGAGCAGGCGGGTGGCAGCGCGGGTGAGGTTGATGCCCACCAACCAGTCACAGCGCTGGCGCGCCAGCGCCGCCTGATAGAGCCCCAGGGTGGCGCTACCGTCGCGCAGGTTGGCCCATGCCTTACGCAGCGAGGTGTCGTCCAGGGCCGAGGCCCATAGCCGCTTGATCGGCCCACGATAGCGGCTTCTTTCCAGCAGTTCGCGGGCGATCAGCTCCCCCTCGCGCCCAGCGTCGGTGGCGATCACCACCTCGTCGGCCTGCTTGATCAGCGCCGCCACCTTGCGGTACTGCGCCGCCACCGACGTGCGTGGCGCGAGCTTCCAGCGCTCCGGGACGATGGGCAGGTCCTCCACCCGCCACGCCTTGTAGCGCGCGTCGTAGACCTCGGGCATCACCTGTTCGAGCAGGTGGCCGATGGCCCAGGTGAGGGTCCCCTGGGCGGTCTGGATGCAGCCGTCGCCATTGCGCGCACCACCGAGCAGGCGGGCGTACTCACGGGCCTGGGAGGGCTTTTCACACAGGATCAGACGCATGGGCGGGGCAGGCTCGGGACGGGAATCGGCTATACTCGCCCACCCCGAAGACTCGATCAATCCACCTGGGCCCAACTCGCGGAGGGGCCACGCGCCGCAGGATGCGCCGGGAGCCGACCGGAGCCACCGCATGCCCCTTATCATCCGCCTCGCGACACTCGTGCTCGCCGCCACGCTCACCGCCGCCTGCGATGGCGAGCCCCCCAGTCCGCCCACCACGCCGGGGGCGAGGTCGACCCCCACGACCACCACCGCGGCCACGGTCGCCTCGTCGGACGCCCCCCAGGCCCCCACCGCGGGTACGCTGCCCGACACCCCGGAGAGCTTCGCCACGGCCAAGCGCCTGCTCTACGAGCAGGTCTATGCCGATCACCCGCTCACCTTCTATTGCGGCTGCCGTTTCGACGCCGGACGCCGGGTGGACCTCACCGCCTGTGGTTATGTGCCGCGCAAGAATCCGCGCCGGGCCGAACGCATCGAGGCGGAGCATATCGTCCCCGCCTACTGGATCGGCTACACCCGCCCCTGCTGGCGCGAACCACTGTGCACCGACAAGGGGGGCAAAAAGTTCAAGGGGCGCAGCTGCTGCGAGGCGATCGACCCGAGCTTCGAGACCGCACACAACGACCTACACAATCTGGTCCCGGCGGTGGGCGAGGCCAATGGCGACCGCAGCAACTACCGCTTCGGTCTGATCGAGGGGGAGCCGCGCGAGTACGGGGCCTGCGACTTCGAGGTGGACGAGGCGCACGATCGCGCCGAGCCGACCGAGTCGATCCGGGGTGACATCGCCCGCGTCTCCTTCTACATGGAGGCGACCTACGGGGTACGCCTGAGCGAGGCCCAGCGCAAGCTCTTCGAGGCGTGGGACCGGCAGGACCCGGTGGACGCCTGGGAGCGCGAGCGCAACGCCCGCATCAAGGCGATCCAGGGTAACGGCAACCCCTTCGTGGAGGGCGCCGGAGAGTGACCCACCCGGGCCGATCCACTATCATAGGGGGCCGTCCGCACGCGGTCGGGCCACCCCATTCACCCGAGCCTGCCGCCCCGAATCGAGCCGATGAAGATACCCGTCAGTGAGCTGATCGTCCGCTATATGGAGCGGCTCGGCATCAAGCACATCTTCGGCATGCCCGGCGCCCACATCCTGCCGGTCTACGACGCCCTCTACCACTCGCCGATCGACGCGATCCTGGCCAAGCACGAGCAGGGTGCCGCCTTTATGGCCGGGGGCTACGCCCGCATCAGCGGACACATCGGCGCCTGCATCGCCACCGCCGGTCCCGGCGCCACCAACCTGGTCACCGGTGTGGCCAACGCCTACGCCGACCGCCAGCCACTGCTGGTCATCACCGGCGAGGCCCCCACCTACATCTTCGGCAAAGGGGGGCTGCAGGAGAGCACCGGCGAGGGGGGCAGCATCGACCAGCACAGCCTGTTCACCGGCATCACCCGCTACCACCGCCTGGTGGAGCGGGTCGACTACCTACCCCAGGTGCTCACCCAGTGCGCCCGCATCCTGCTCTCTCCGAACCCTGGCCCCGTGCTCCTGAGCCTGCCCTACAACCTGCAGAAGGAGGAGGTGGAGGAGACGCTGCTTGAGCAGATCGAATTCACCTCGGCCAGCGCCCCGCAGGTCTCCCAGACCCAGGTGGCGCGCCTGGTGGAGCTGCTCCACGGCGCCCAAAACCCGGTGATCATCGCCGGTTACGGCGCCCTGCGCGCCGGGGCCCAGGCGGCGGTGGAGACGCTCAGCGAGCGGCTGCACATCCCGGTCACCACCAGCCTCAAGGGCAAGGGTGTGATCGACGAGGACGCCCCCCTGGCCCTCGGCAGCCTCGGCGTCACCTCCAGTGGCATGGCCTACCGCTACATCCTCGACCAGGCCGACCTGCTGCTGCTGCTCGGGGCCGGCTTCAACGAGCGCACCAGCTACGTCTGGGATCACGCCCTGCTCGCCGGCAAGACTCTGGTGCAGGTCGACATCAACGAACAGCAGTTGGGTAAGACCTTCCGCCCCGACCTGGCCATCCAGGCCGATGTACGCGAGCTGCTAGAGGCGCTCCTCGCCCAGCTCGACGAGGCCCAGGCGGAGGGCAGCGACGGCCCCACCACGCGCGTCGCCGCGCGCAAATCGGTGACTCAGCAGGACTACGCCATCTTCCAATCCGGCTTCGCCCTCATCGAGTACCTGTTCCAGCGCCTGGAGCAGGCGCTGCCGAGCGGCGCCACCCTGTTCGACGACAACATCATCTTCGCGCAGAACTTCTATAACGTCAGCGCCGGTAACCACTACCACCCCAACTCCGGCATCTCCTCCCTCGGCCACGCCATCCCCGCCGCCATCGGCGCGCGCTTCGCCTGCGACGACGCCATGTTCGCCATCATCGGCGACGGCGGCTTCCAGATGTGCTGCATGGAGCTGATGACCGCCGTGAGCTACGCCATCCCGCTCAACGTCATCCTGCTCAACAACGGCACCATGGGGCTGATCCGCAAGAACCAGGCGCAGCACTACGGCGGGCGCTACCTCAACAGCGACCTGGTCAACCCCGACTTCGCCCTCCTCGCCCACGCCTTCGGCATCCAACACCACCGCATCGAGACCACCACCGATGTGGACCGCCTCTTCGCCAGCGCCGACCTGCACCACAGCATCAACCTGATCGAGGTGCTGATCGACAAGGACCTCTTCCCCAACTACTCCTCACGCCGCTGACCATGCGCCACACCCCGCCCTTGGCCCCCACCCTGGTCGAGCTGGACGCCCAGGAGGCGGCCCTCTGGCAAGACCCCTTCGACCCCGAGCGCCTGTGCACCTACCAGGCCGCCTGCCGCGCCTACGAGGCGGCACGCGGCACCGACCACCCCGGCCACGCCATCCGCGTGGTGATCCCGGTGGCCGACCGCCCGCGCCACCTCGACGCCTGCCTCGGCAGCCTGCTGGACCTCTGTCGCGCCTTCGGCTACGGCGGGCAGGACGATGCCGGAAACTGGCGCAAGGTGAGCGTGCTGGTGGCGGACGACTCCGCCGAGCCCGAGAGCCTCGCCGCCCATGCCGCGCTGTGCCGACACTACAGCGCCGCGGGGCTCGCCTGCGAGCACTTCGACCCGGCGGCACAGCTCGCCCTGCTGACCGCGCTGGACGCCGAGACACGCGCGGCCATCGAGCCGATTCTCGGCCCCTTAGCCGACGATCCCGCCCAGTTCGGCCACAAAGGCCCCTCGCGCATGCGCAACATCGCCTACCTGCGCCTGCGTCAACAACAGCGGCCTGGCACCCCACAGCTCTACTTTTTCATCGACAGCGACCAGGAGTTTCGCATCCGCCTCGCCGAGGATGGCTCCGAGCCCTATGCAGTGAACTACCTGCACCACCTCGACCGGCTCTTCCAGGCCCCCGACCTGGCCCTACTCACCGGCAAGGTGGTGGGCGACCCGCCGGTCTCCCCGGCGGTGATGGCGGGCAAGCTGCTGCTCGACCTGCACGCCACCCTCACCGCCCTCGCCGCCCTCGACGGCACGGCCCCCTGCACCCTGCACCCGCAGGAGCGCCACCTGGGCGACGACGCCGGCTACCACGACCTGGCGCAGATGTTCGGCTTCAGCGAGGCGGCCAGCGGCCTCGCCTACCACTGCCCGCTCGACGGCGCACACGACCACATCGCCTGTCTGGCCCACTTCGCCGCCCAGCTCGACGCCTTCCACGACGGTGCCCACCCCACGCGCATGACCTGGTACAGCTACCAGAGCCCCGCCGCGAGTCGCACCCCGGCACGCACCCTCTACACCGGCAACTACGTCATCCGTGCCGAGGGTCTCGACGACTTCATCCCCTTCGCCCCGCTGCGCCTGCGCATGGCCGGACCGACCCTCGGGCGCCTGCTCAAGGCGTCACGCGGCCCCGCCTTCGCCTCCGCCAACCTGCCGCTGCTGCACCGCCGCACGGTGGCCGAACTGGGACAGGCGGAGTTTCGCCCCGGCGTGGCGCGAGAGGCGCAGGGGGTGGATATCTCCGACGAGTTCGAGCGGCAGTTCTTCGGTGACGTGATGCTATTCAGCGTGGAGCGACTCGCCGCCGCCGGTTACCCCGAGGTCGACGCGGCGCCCATCGACACCACCCTGGAGGCGGTGGAGGGGGAGCTACTCGGCCACTACGCCCAGCTGCAGGCCGAGCGCCACACCCGCCTCGACGCCCTGCGCGCACTCTATGCCACGCCCGACCAGTGGTGGCACGGGGTGGCGGCGCTGGCCGAGGCGCGCGGGCGTATCGAGCGCTTTCTGGCCGAGATGGAGCACAACTTCGGTCGCGACGCGCGCGGCTTCGCCTATGTGCAGGACGCCGCCCACCGCGCCAGCCGCCGTGCCCAGTTGGCCGAGGCGCTACGCGCCTACCCGGACCTGCGCCGCACCTGGCGCACCCTCCTCACCCGACTGGGGCCATGCCCATGAACGTCTTCGTGCTCAACAGCGGTCGCTGCGGCTCCGCCACCTTCATCAAGGCGTGCCGCCACATCAGCAACTTCAGCGCCGGTCACGAGAGCCTGGCCACACGCCTCGGCGCCGAGCGCCTCGCCTACCCGCCGCGCCACATCGAGGCTGACAACCGCCTCAGCTGGCTCCTCGGGCGCCTCGACGACGCCTACGGCGCAGGCGCCTACTACGTGCACCAGACCCGCGCACTGGCCCCCACCGCCGCCAGCTTCAGCCGCCGCTTCACGCTCGATATCGGCATCATGCCCGCCTACCAGCACGGCATCCTGATGGGCGCAGAGGGGGCCGAGCCCCTGGCGGTGGCCAAGGACTATCTGCACACCATCGACAGCAACATTCGCCACTTTCTACGTGACAAACCGCATCAGATGCACTTTTCACTGGAGACGGCGCAGGCGGACTTCGCCCGCTTTTGGGAGTGGATCGGCGCAGAGGGGGACAAGCAGGCGGCACTGGCCGAGTGGCACGTGCGCCATAACGCCTCGTAGGGCGCGGGGGCAGGGCGAGGCCTGGCCAAAGACGCCAGGCGCGACGGGGTAGTGCGTGCCCGTGGCCTGCGCCACGGGCACGCGTGAGGGGGCTAGTGGCGTGCAGGTCGCCTCTTCGGCCCCTGCCCCTGGTCCCACTGTGCCTTGTAGGCGTCGTCGAGGCGGCTCAGTTCGGCGTCCATGCGCATCAGTTCGCGCCACAGGGCGCGTCGCCGCTCCGCATCCGGGGCGGCAGCCAGACTCACCTTCTGCGCCTCGCGACGCCCCCACAGCTCGGCGATGGCCGCCGCGAGGGGGAGCTGCTCACTCATGCCTTGGCCCCGGGTGCGATGGCGGTCAGCTCCTCGGCCAGACAGCCGACCGGCGGACCCAGCTCCCCAGCGGCATCCTCGAAGCGCACCAGAAACAGCTCGGTGTCGGGGTCCATCTCCACGTGGCCGACATTGACCAGCACACCGCGGGTGCCGGGTTGGGCGAGCAGGGCATCCTCGGGCAGGTCCGGGATACCGCCGTCGTTCTCGATGGTCACGGCGGCATAGATGATGTCACCGGGTTGCAGGTCACGTAGCTGCATGTTCTCACTCCTACAATGGGCCAAGGTAAACCGAGCTATGCAAACTATCTGCCAGCCTCGCCCGCGCGCCCGCCGCGCGCGTGCAGGCGTCGGGCGACGAACAGCGTCAGACCACTGGCCAGCAGCATCACCGCCAGCAGTAGCGGCCAGAGCTGGGTGGCGATCGCCCAGCCACTGGCCACCTGTACCCACTGCCCGTCACCCACCGCCTCGCTGAGGGCGAGCTGATCGAGGCGGGCGGCACTGTAGTAGAGGGCGAGGGCGATGAGGCCGAGGTAGATGGCGGGGCACATGGGGCGACTCCGGGTTCTGGGGGCCCCGAGGGGCCGGTGATAGAGGGCGCCTCAACCGTGCTCGCGCACCAGCGGCGCGTAGCCGGCGCCACGCATCTCGCTCATCAACTCGCCGACCATCTCGTTCTGCACCCCGACCATCTGCAGCGCCTCGGCGGAGAGGCGCAGGCTGCTCTCCAAGGCCTCCGGGTAGGCGCTGGTGGCCCCGGCGGCGAGCAGGGCGCTGCTCACCTCCAGGTCGCGCGCGCGGGCGATGATCGGCACCGTCGGGTTCATCACACGGATGTGCGACACGGCACGCAGTGCCGAGGGGCTGTGGTCGATGGTCAGTACCACCAGGCTGGCGCGGTCGAGGTGGGTGGCGCGTAGCAGCTCCAGGTCACCGATGTCGCCGTAGTAGACCGGACGGTTGTCGCTCTTGCCCTGGGCCACGTGCACCGGGTTGGTGTCGAACACCAGGTAGGGGATGCCGCTCGATTCGAGGATGGTGGCCACGGTGTGGCCGACGCGCCCATACCCGGCGATGACCACATGCGCCTGACTCTCACGCCCCTCGGCGTGGAAGCTGTAGCGCTCCGGCGGCCCCTCGGTGAGGGCGCGCTGCTCGGCGCGCTGCGCCAGGCGGTCGCCGATACGCACCAGCAGTGGGGTGAGCAGCATGCTCACCGAGATGGTGGCCACGGCGACGATGAAGGTGGTGTTGGAGATGACCCCCAGCGCCTTGGCGCTGCCGAGCAGCACAAAGCCGAATTCCCCGCTCTGTGCCAGCAGAAAGGCGACCCGGATGGCGACACTGCGCCCGAGGCCGAACCAGAGGCCGAGGAGGTACATCACCACCAGCTTGAGGCCGACGATGGCCAGCACGTGCTCACTGAAGGAGAGCGGCTTGTCGGCGATGGCACTGAGGTCGATGGACATGCCCACGGCGACGAAGAACAGGCTCATGAGCAGGCCCTTGTAGGGCTCGATATGTGCCTGGATCTGGAAGTTGAAGCGGCTCTCGGAGAGCAGCATGCCCATCAAAAAGGCCCCCAGGGCCATGGAGAGACCGGCGTGGTGCATGGCCGCGGCGGCGAGAAACACGGCGAGGAAGACCACCAGGGTGAAACCCTCGCGGTTGCCCTGGCGCACCAGTCGGGTGAGGGCAAAGGGCACCACGAAGCGCCCGAAGAGCCACACCAGGCTGAGCATGCCGAAGATGATCACCAACTGCTGCCAGAGCGGCACGGCGGCGATGGCGCTCTGCTCGGAGAGCAGCGGCACCAGGGCCAGCAGTGGCACGATGGCCAGGTCCTGCATCAGCAGCACGGCGAAGGCGGTGGAGCCGTGGCGGCTGGTGATGTCACCCCGCTCTTGCAGGATCTGCATGACGAAGGCCGTGGAGGAGAGGGCCAGGGTGAGACCGATGAGCAGCGCGGTCTTCCAGCTTTGCGCATAGAGCGAGCTGTAGGCGGCGATGGCCAGACCGGAGAGGACGATCTGCATAGACCCCAGGCCGAACACCTCGCGACGCAACGCCCAGAGCCGCTTCGGCTTCATCTCCAGGCCGATGAGGAAGAGCAGTAACACCACCCCCAGCTCGGTGAAGTGGCGTACATCCTCCACGCGCACCACGTCGGCGATGGCCGGTCCGGGGGAGTGCGGGCCGACCACTACGCCGGCCACCAGCAGGCCGAGCACCGAGCCGAGTCCGAGGCGTTTGAACAGCGCCACGGCCAGGGAGGCGACCACCAGCAGCAGCACGGCGGAGGCGACGAAACTGTCGAGTTGCATTGGTGTTTGGGTCCTTGCGATGGTTTGCCGCCGGGCTGGCGGCGATGGGTCGCCCCTTAGAGGGGCCGACGGTGGCGCGGTTCGGCACTCGGCCCAGCGGATCATACCCCCTGAGCGTGACAGGGCGGTTAGCCGTGCACCCCCATCAGGCCGCGCAGGTGTTGGACCACACTGCGCCCCAGCGCCTTCAACTCGTAGCCCCCCTCCAGCATCGACACCACGCGATGGTCGCACAGGCGCGCCGCCGCCTCGACGATCTGCAGCGTGACCCAGAGGTAGTCGCTGTCGACCAGATTGATCTGGCCCATGTCGTCCTCCCAGTGGGCGTCGAAACCGGCGCTCACCAGGATCATCTCCGGGCGATGCGCCTCCAGTTTCGGGATCCACTCCAGCACCGCCGCCTGGAAGTCCTCGCTGTAGGCGCCCGCCTTGAGTGGGCTGTAGTGGATGTTCGGCGCCTCGATGAGCGGGGTGTTGGGGTAGAAGGGGTGCTGGAAGCTGGAGCAGAGCAGCATGCGCGGGTCGTCACGCACGATCTGCTCGGTACCGTTGCCGTGGTGCACGTCGAAATCGAGGATCGCCACCCGCGCCAGCCCACGCACATCCAGCGCGTAGCGTGCCGCGATGGCGATGTTGTTGAACAGACAAAAGCCCATCGCCCGGCCACGCTCGGCGTGGTGGCCGGGGGGGCGCACGGCGCAGAAGGCGTTGTTCTCCTTGCCATCGAGCACCTTATCCACGGCGAACACCCCCGCCCCCGCCGCGTGGCGAGCCGCCGTCAACGAGGCCGGACAGAGGCTGGTGTCACCGTCCAGGTGCACGATCCCCTCGCTCGGGCTCAGCGCGCGCAGCGTGGCCACATAGTCCGGGTTATGCACGCGCTCGATGTCGGCCCACTCGGCCAGGGGTGCATCGTAATGGTGCAGCAGGCCATTAAGATGGTTGGCGATGAGGGCGTCCTGGATCGCGGCCAGGCGCCCGGGCGACTCGGGGTGGTAGGCCCCCATGTTGTGGGCATCGCAGGCGTGGTGGGTGATGTAGGCGGTGTTCATGCAGGGCCCCGGCGCAGCACGGTGGTTGGGGAGGGGACGAACGCCACCCTCCGTCAGAGGCCCGATCTTGGACGCTGGCGGGGGTGAGATTCAAGTGCGCGGTGCACCAATGGTCGCTACGCGGGCGCACCGGTGCGGTGCGCCGCTGGGGAGGCAGGGGGCATGACCCGCTCACAGCGGCCATGCCACGCGCGGCGCGGCCGCGCGGGGTCGAATCAGACGGTGAAGGACTTACCGCAACCGCAGGAGGCGGCCGCGTTGGGGTTGTGGAATTCGAACCCGGAGTCGGTCAGGGTCTCCTTGAAGTCGATGGTCATGCCCTGCACCAGCGGTGCGCTGGTGGGGTCGAGGAACACCTTGAGCCCCTCCACCTCGATGAGGGTGTCGCCCTCTTCACCGTTCACGGTGGGCTGGATGTCGTACTGAAAACCGCTGCAGCCGCCGCCGGTAACGGCCACGCGCAGGCCGGTATAGGGCTCGTCGGAGTAACGGATGAAGCGCTTGGCGGCCTTGGCGGCCTTCTCGGTGAGGGTGAGCATGGCTCTCTCCTAATCGGTTGTTTCGGTCACATGGGCACGTGCACGGCACGCCCCCGGGGATACACGCTCGGCCCCGCCCGCATCACGCCGGTATTTAGAGGCCGCTCAGGGCGTAGCTCTGATAGACCCAACGCTCCACCAGGGCCAGGTCGCGCTCCGGCAGGTATTGGAAGTCGCCCTGGTGGTCCTTGTAGACGGTCTCGGCCAGGGCGAAGGGCACCTTACCGGTGGTGATCAGGGCGAAGTACCAGGCGAAGGGGTAGCCGGCACGGCGGTCGAAACCATGTACCTGGTTGGCCACCTCGGAGCCCGCCTCGGCCACCACGCGCAGCGACTCCACCAGCTCCTCTTTGGCGAAGATGGGGGTGAGCTTGGGCAGCGGGTCGCCGTAGCGATCCTTGTGCTCGCTGATGCGAAAGGCGAAGTGCTGGTCGAGACGACCGGCCTGTGCCGCGCTGCTCGCGTCCCACTCGGAGAGAAAGCGCTTGAACTGCTTGCTCTGGGCCGGGTTCTGCAGCGCCATGCGCTGGCTGAAGTCGTCCATCCAGGTGACGCGGCGCAGCTGGTAGGCGGGCTCGCGCAGGCGCACGCGGGGCAGGCGGGTATAGTCGGGTGGGTCGAGGATCTCGTCGAGGTCCTCGGGGGCGCGGTCACCCTGGATCAGCTCGCGGTCGAGCACCTCCCAGGTCTCCTCCACTTCGAGCTGGACGAAGTCGAGTGGGCCGCTGCCGGTGCGGGCAATCAGGTAGTGGCTCTTGCCGATATAGCGTGAGACGCGCAGGCGCGAATCCTGATACTGGTCGAACCACGCCTCCAAATCCCAGTCGAGCTCTTCGAGGACGCGGGTCAGCCAGGCATCGAAATCGGGCTCGATGGTCTGGTTTTCGCTATCGAGCAGGCCCCCGAGGCGAAACCACCCACCGCGGGTAAGGCGCAGTGCGACCTCGACGCCACCAAGCACCTCGCTCAAGGCGCTGAGCAACCTTTGTTGTCCGCTTGAGGTCGGTGTGGCGGCGCAGATCTCGGCCAGCTGTGCCTCACTCGGGCGGACGTTCGGGCTGCTCATGGGGTCTCCTCGCTCTTCTCGGCACCCGCGTGGCGGGCGTCGCGGGCGTTGGGTGGATGTCGGTCAGTCTTCTTCGTCTTCGATCACCTCGGCGAGGAGCACGCCGGTGGCGCTATCCAGGCTGCTGGTGAGCTTGAGACAGTGTTCGCAGGCGTCGATGAGGTAGAGGTTGAAGCCCGCGCCGCTGTAAGCGGGGCCAGGGCCGACCACATCGTCGTCCATGCAGTAGCTGAAATGCACCGGGTCGAACTCGTCGCGCAGCGTCGGCAGGCTCGACTCGTCGCACCCGATGGCGCTCACGCGGTCGGCGATGCGTGCTAGGGTGTCGCTGGCGATCATGCCTCCTCCTCCAGCGAATCCTCGGCAAAGCGCTCCTCCAGGCCGGTCTCGCGACCCATGATACGCGCGAGCCACGGGGGCGGGGTACCACCGAGCACCTCTTTGAGCTTGTCGAGCACCTCGCCGGCGCGCTCCGGGGCGGGCAGTTTGATCGGGTGGACCCCCACCTTCACCACCTTGGCCGCCGCCGGACCGCCGATGGAGGCGATATAGAGCAGCTGGCAATCGCTGATGAGGTTGGAGCGCTCTTCGTTCTTGTCCATCTCCGGCATGATGTGGTCGGTGCCACGGATGGCCACCAGACGCGTCCCCTCCTGGCTCACCTGGTAGACCAGGAAGCGGGCGCAGGAGCCGAAGTGACCGTTGACCAGGTCGGCCTGATTGGAGGCGAAGGCGACGCGGATGGACCCGGGCAGGTCACCGTCGCTGTACGCCTCGACCTGCGGCAGGTCGTCGGTGGGCGCCAGATGGGTCTCACCGCGCAGGATGGCGGTGGCGGTCTTCAGCGCCTCGGCGGGCAGGCTGGCCAGCTCGCCATCGGCGGCACCCTTGAGGTCCTTGACCTTGAGCCCCTCCAGGCCCGCCTCGGTGATGCTGCCACCAAAGTGGGCGAGCAGTACGGTGACCAGGCGCTTGGGGTCGGTCTCGGGCAATTCGCGCGCGGCCAGACCGATACGCAGTGCCAGGTCGTCGCTTAGGGGTGATGAGGTCATGGTTCGGCTCCTGCTGGTTGGTGGCCGCCTCTCACTCGGGGTCATGAGGCGCTGCCGGGCTTGCGCTGTTGCAGGGGGCGGATCACCGACCCTGCGTCTGAATGCCGAAAAAATGTGCGAATGAAAGATCTGGAGTCTTGAGCGGACTAGCGGAATCTGGATGGTCTAGAGGCGACCATGTTGCACAGATTCCACTAGCCTCGGCCCGAGCCTGGACCACTCCCCGGCCCATCGTCACTATCCATCGAGTGTCTCGCTTCGACTCGGTGGGCCGCCAGCCCACTCTGCCTGGGCGCCTCCGGCCCGATGGAAAACCATCCTCTCCTCAAACTCTGGCCACCTGTGCGCCAATTTGGTGAGTGCTCCGCTCACTACGCACCATCCGTGGGCGGTGGCCCGCTACCACCTCATTCGAGGGGCAGGATGCAATCTGGCACGGTGCACACCTCTTCGCACTTCGGCACATCGCTGTCGCCTTCGCACTCGGTGCAGGTGTCGGGGTTGATGGCGTAGACGCCCTTGTGCGGGTAGATGGACTGGGTCGGGCACAGCGGCTCGCAGTCGCCGCAGGCGGTGCACTCTTCTTTGACGATATACAGGGCCATGACGAGTCTCCTACGAATCTCTAATTGGGTTCAGGCGCGTTTGAAGCGCAGGGTGGTGGGGAACTCGGGCGGGGGTGAGATGGGGTCGATGTACCACTCGGAGCCATCAGTGAGCACCACGGTGCCACCCCATTCGTCCGCGCTGTCCTTCTCCACCGTGGCGATGGTCTCTTCCATGTCCTTTTTGGCGACGTAGAAGAGGAGATCGCCATTGTCATTCTTGCGGATCATTACACTGGGCATTGTCCAGATCTCCTAAAAGGCAGGGTGAGGTATGCATCAGGCGTACCAAGTTTGTACGCACTCCCTTTAACGAACTCACAGCCCGAGGGCTGTGAGGTGGGGACCTCCCTGTCCCCTTGCGCACACTCGGACCCTTCGGCTCTCTGGAATTAGCGAACCAGGTCGTAGTTGTAGTCGGTGACACCCATCTCGCGGGTCTCTTCGTCCAGGCGCTCCAGCACGGTGTTGACCAGGGTGGTGAGGATGTACATAGCGCCCTCGTAGCCCAGGGTGGTCATGCGGTGCAGGTGGTGACGGTCGTGGATCGGGAAGCCGATGCGGATCAGCGGCACCTCGAACTCCTTACCCTTCTTCAGGGTGTCACGCTGGATGAACTTGCCGTAGCTGTTGCCGATCAGGAAGTCGGGCTTCTTGGTGAAGCAGAGGCTACGCATGTGCCACAGATCCGCACCGATGTAGACCTCGCTGCCGGCACCGTAGGGTGACTCGGAGAGGACCTTCTCAACGGCCTTCTTCCAGCGCTTGTTGGCGTGGTTGCAGAGGATCACGGTCGGCTCGGCGCCCAGCTCCAGGAGGAACTTGGTCATGCCCATGACGTAGTCGGCATCGCCGTAGAGGGCGAACTTCTTGCCGTGCAGCCAGGTGTGGGAGTCGGTCATCATGTCGACCAGACGACCGCGCTCGAGCTCCAGGCTGGCAGGGATCGGCTTGCCGGTCTGCTTGCTGACTTCCATCAGGAACTCGTCGGTCCACTCCAGGCCCATCGGGATGTTGAGCTTGGGTACGTCGTGATTCCAGGTGTTGGAGACGAACTTCTTGCCCTTATCGGACTGCCAAGGCTGCATGAAGATGGTGTTGATGGCGTTCGGTGCGTCCAGGATCTCGGCGATGGTGGTGCCACCCTCGTACATGCGGTAGGAACCGTCTGCGGGGGTATCCAGCACCTCGGAAGGATCGGAGAGCAGGGTGGCCTCGACGCCCATCTCGGCCATCATGCGCTTGACCACGCGGAAGTTACCGAGGTAGGTCTCAAAGCCGGGAACGAAGTTCATCTTCCCGTTGCTACCGACTTCCTTACCCTCCATGGTGTTGAGGGTGAAGTAGCGCATGGTGCCCTCGAACATGTTGTCCCAACCGGTGGTGTGGGAACCGACAAAGCTCGGGGTGTGGGCGAAGGGGGTGGGGAAATCCGCCGGGATGTGCCCTTCCTTCTTGGTGTTGCCGATGAAGGCGTTGAGGTCGTCACCGATAACCTCGGCCATGCAGGTGGTGGAGACGGCGATCATGGCGGGCTTGTAGAGCGCCTTGGCGTTCTCAAGACCGGCCATCATGTTCTTCTGGCCACCGAACACCGCGGCGTCCTCAGTCATGGAGTCGGAAACGCAGGCGATCGGCTCCTTGAAGTGACGGTTGAAGTAGGTGCGGAAGTAGGCCACGCAACCCTGAGAGCCGTGCACGTAGGGCAGGGTCTTCTCGAAGCCGAGGGCGCAGAGCACGGAACCCAGCGGCTGGCAGGCCTTGGCGGGGTTGATGGTCAGCGCTTCGCGGTTGAAGTTGATGGTCTGGTACTCTTCGGTGGTGGTCCACGCGAAGGTCTCCTCAAGAACCTCCATGGAGGGGCGGTTCTCGAAGTTGTCCTGCTTGTTCTTCAGTGACGCCTTGTAGTCCTCGTCACGGAACAGGGGGTAACACGGCTTGATGTTGTCTACTGCTTGGCTCATCGTAGTATCTCCTCCCGCGCCGCTCATGCGCGAACATACGGGTATGGGGTTAACTGACCCTGACCGTTAGGCCTGGGTGACAACGTGGACGGCACTGAGGCATTCGAGTGCGTCCCACGAGGGGGTGCGGCGACCTGCGCCGCACCCGAAGGACTTAGGCGACCTTGCTGTCAGCCTCTGCGGAACCGCTCTTCCAGGGGGCCTGGAGCTTGTTCCAGCAGGGGTTGTTCAGGGTCATATCCATATCGCGGGCGAAGATGGCAAAGCCGTCGTAGCCGTGATAAGGGCCGGAGTAGTCCCAGCTGTGCATCTGGCGGAAGGGGATGCCCATCTTCTGGAAGATGTACTTCTCCTTGATGCCGGAGCCGATGAGGTCAGGCTTGATCTTCTTGACGAACTCTTCCAGCTCGAAGCCGGTGACGTCGTCGTAGATCAGGGTAGCGTTGCCCATCTCTTTCATGGTGCGGTCGTAGTCGTCGTTATGAGCGAACTCGTAACCGGTACCGACCACTTCCATACCCAGGTCCTCGTAGGCGCCGATGACGTGACGGGGGCGCAGACCACCCACGTACAGCATGACCTTTTTGCCTTCGAGACGGGGCTTGTACTTGGCGATCACCTGCTCGTACTCGAGCTTGTACTTGGCGATCACTTCCTCGGCCTTGGCCTTGATGGTGTCGTCGAAGAACTCGGCGATCTTGCGCAGGCTCTCCTCGATCTTGGTCGGACCGAAGAAGTTGTACTCCATCCACGGAATGCCGTACTTCTCTTCCATGTGACGGGAGATGTAGTTCATGGAGCGGTAGCAGTGCAGGAGGTTCAGGCGCACTTTCGGGCAAGCCTTCATCTCTTCCACGGTGCCGTCACCGGACCACTGTGCCACGACGTTGAGGCCCATCTCTTCGAGCAGGATGCGTGAGGACCAGGCATCACCACCGATGTTGTAG